>NZ_JBDPLH010000029.1:0-3520 GCF_040187885.1 Roseateles cavernae | reverse complement strand
GCTGCTGCGAATCGCGTTGATGTCGCTGATGTCGATGGCGCCGTTCTGATCGATGTCGCAGCTCAGATTGTTGCTGTTGACGGTCAGGTCATAGAGCACCGGAGAGTCGCCGGCGGTGTTCGCATTGAGCCTCGCCTGAACCTGGATATAGCGCCCACTGGCGGCGAACTGGACGTTCTTCCCGATGGGCTGATACGCCAGCAGGGACAGACCAGCGACGGAGTCCGCGCTGCGGATTTGGACACCGATGGAGGCACCGGCCGGCACCAGATCGGCCCAGTTGACCTTGCCCCATGCCGTCCCGACCGCACCGCCATCGAACACCGCCGTCCAGGTGCCGGTGTTGTTGGTGATGTTGCGGGCCGCAAAACCGGCGGCGTCGCTGTAGGTGTAGGGCTCGTTGCCGATCGGGAAGACGCCCAAGGGCGTGCCATCGCTGCCACGGTACTTGGAGATATTGGCCGAGGTGCGGTGGATCAGCCAGACATCGTTGTTCGCGTCGACAGCCACACCGCGAACCTCACCGGTCCCGCCCTGCGCCGGCCGCTGCCACAGTACGGTGCCATCGGCGGCGAACTTGGTCACGCCGCCCGAGGAGTAATTGCCGGCGATGATGTTGCCGCTGCCATCGACAGCAACGCCCAGGGCACCATGGCTCGCGGCCGCCGGGGCATCAAAGCTGTTGGTGGCGGGGTTGAACCGGGCAAACGGTCGACCGCTGGCACCGCTGTAGGTTGCCAGATAGACGCGATCATTGCCCAGCGCGATGCCGTAGTTCGACATGCCGAATGAGAAGGTCGCCACGCTGGATGGGTTGCTCGTATCCAGCCTGCCCAGCCTGGACCCCAGATCTGCGCTCCACAGGATGCCGTTGCGATCAACCAGGCAGCCATAAGGCGTCAGGCCGATGCTGTGCGGGCCGCTGACGGTGCTGCCGTCGGAGGCGGCCACCTTGTAGTAGGTGCCGTCATTGAACAGCCCTACCCACAGATTGCCGTCCGGCGCGATACAAAGTGAGCGCCCGAGCGCGCCGTTGCGGAAGGGAGCCGCAATCCCATCGGGTACGCGGCGCGCCCAGGCAATGCGCTCGTCCTGCAACTCGGCAGCATCGATATAGCCGTTGCCGTTGGTGTCAGCCATCGGCAGGATCTCGGCGCCAGCAATGATGCCGTTGTTGTTCAGGTCGCTGGACGTGTCGATGGAGCCATTGCCATTGCGATCAACCCCGCCCTCGGCCAGGATCTTGATCAGCACGGCCGACTTGCCGTCGAAGTGCCGGTTCAGCACATAGGCATTGCCCTGGATGTCGACCGCCGTACGTGAAGGAGCGGGCCCGGCGTAGGCATTGCCCAGGTGCGAGACGAAGCCGGCCTGACCCGAAGGACCGAATCCTGTGCGGTAGCGAGCGATCTCCTTGTTGTTGTTGGTATCGATCTTGGATACCGTGTCCTCACCGGCATTGGCAATCCACAACACCGGGAAGGTGGTGCCGATGCGGTTGAGTTGAAGCTGGTTGTTGTTGGGCGCATCGTGGTTGACGCCGTCCAGAGCACCGAGATCAAAGTCGGTGTCGGTGGTGTAAGTCTTGGTCGCCGCCGACAGCGCAAGGGGAAGCAGCAGCATGGCGGCCGCAAGCAGGCTTTGCATGGCCTGCGGGAAACGGATTTGTTGTGTCATCACGGTCTCCTGATGGTTGTTCTGGCGCAATGGATGCGTGGGGCCTTGGCCACCATCACCTCAGCGTGCCTGGGCCACGCGAGAGGCGGCAGCAGTCGGGCGAACCTGGGGCAACATGTCCTGCCCGATGCCGTGCGTCAATCGTTCGACGGCCCCCCCTTGCAGCGCCACGCTGTAGATCGATGTGCGCACCTCGCGAGTGCTGGCAAAGTAGATGCGCAGTCCGTCGAGGGACCACTCCGGCGACATATCGTCCAGCTGGGAATCGCTCAGCGCGCGCGCCTTCGTCCCATCGGCGTTCATGACCCACAGACGGGTTACCCCCTCACCGCCAGCGTTGCTCAAGAAGGCCAGGTGTCGGCCATCGGGGGAGAAGCGCGGCGCGGAGTTGTAGGCTTTGTTGTCGGTGAGGGCGCGTCGATCACTGCCATCCAGCGCGATCGAGAAGATCTCGGCCACGCTGTTCTGCCGGGTGGTGAACAGCACGCGCAGACCATCGGGCGTGAACTGAGGCTGACTGTCGTCTCGACCTGGCGAGCGTGTCAGGTTCAGTGCAGCACTGCCGTCAGCGTTCATGACCCAGACATCGCGCCGGTTTTCGTTACGCATGAAGGCAATGCGCTTGCCATCGGGCGACCAGACCGGCTCCACATCGTCTTCTGCATACTCGGTCAGGCGCTGCTGGTTCTTGCCATCCGCATCCATGCGATAGATGTTCTGGTTGCCGTCCCGATGACTGACGAACACGAGATGGCGACCATCCGGCGACCAGCGCGGACTGTCGTTCAGGTGATTGCCCTGGGTCAGTTGTCGGTGGCTGCCTGTGAGCATGTCGTGAATGAACACATGCGCATAGGCCCCGGCAGCAGCAACATAAGCGACCTGCCGGCCATCGGGGGACCAGCGCGCATCAAACACCGCCGACGGCTGGGCTCCCCGCATCTTCTGCACATCCTGCCCCTGCTGGCGCAGGTGATAGAGCTCGGCTGCCCCGTTGCGGCTGCTGATCACCAGCAGTTCATCCGACACGGTTGAGGCCGAGGCCGCACCTGCACACAACACCACGAGTAGCGACATGAACCCTTGCAGCTTCATGGCGTGGCCTCACTGAGCAAAGTTGACGGTGGCCTGAGCCAAGGCGCGGCCGCCGGTGTCGGCAACCGTGACCCGATAGCTGCCGGGCAGGGAAGCGACGAGGCGATAGCTCAGCTGCCCGTTGCCATCCACGACAGCGCTGTAGCCAGCAGTCTGTCCGCTAGGCGCCGCAACGAAAACCGTCACGGCAGCGCCGGCCGGCAAACCGTGGCCTTTGAGCATCGCGGGTTCCGTGGTCTTCAGCACCGAGGGGCCGGAGAGACTGGCGGTTGCTGATGCCGGGGATGGAGACTGGGCGGAGGCACCCAGACTCACACACAGAAGGCCAGAGGCCAGACCGAGAATCCAATGGGACATGCTTGTCTCCTTCGCTTTTTGGGCGATATGCGCCCGTCGCGTGAAACCGATACTTTCACTAGAAGCCTCCGCCTGCAACTGCAGAAACGGCGAAACCCGACATCGAGCACCCCGCGTTCAGGGGGATAGTTGAGCTCACCCCCCTAGTCGAACGGCATGAATGAAATTCGTTATCAGTCTGGCTTCTTTGGTCAAGCGCCTGCCTGCACCGCAGGGTCGACAAACAGTCGCCAAACCAATGCATAAGGCCAATCAACCGATGACCACGGAAGGGATCAGAAGGTCCGGCAGGCTTGTGCCGAACCTGTCATGAACTAACTCGCGACGGTGCTGTCGGGAGCAGCCATCTGACGCCGGCGCCAAAGTGCCGGCACAAAAGCACCCGCCAGTG
>NZ_JBDPLH010000028.1:0-4290 GCF_040187885.1 Roseateles cavernae | reverse complement strand
CCGCGCTGCACATCCCGCTGGGCCTGCTCGCGCCCAGCCCCACCAACCCGCGCCGCAAGTTCGACGCCGCCAAGCTGCAGGAGCTGGCCGAGAGCATCCGCGAGACCGAGGGCGTGTTCCAGCCCATCCTCGCGCGGCCCAACCCGGCGCACAGCGACGGCAACGGCCAGCCGCGCTATGAGATCGTCGCCGGCGAGCGCCGCTGGCGCGCCAGCAAGATCGCCGGCATGGAGACGGTGCTGGCCCTGGTGCGCGACCTCAGCGACCGCGCCGCCCTGCAGATCCAGCTGAAGGAGAACGTGGACCGCGAAAGCCTCCACGAGCTGGAGGAGGCCGAGGGCATCAAGCGGCTGATGGAAGAAGCCGGCGCCACCGCCGAAGAGGTGGGCCACATGCTCAGCAAGAGCCGCCGCTGGGTGTTCAGCCGCCTGACGCTGCTGGAGCTGGCCCCCGAGGCCCGCGAGCTGTTCCTGGCCGACAAGTTCAAGGCCACCATCGCGGCAGCGATCGCCACGATCCCGGCGCCGTCAGGCCAGGTGGACGCGGCCGAGGAGATCGCCGCCGGCTGGGCTGGCGAGCCCTTCAGTTTCCGGGCCGCGATGGACCTGCTGCGCAAGAAGTACATGCTGCGCCTGGACGCCGCGCCGTTCGACATCGCCGCGCCCTTCGAGATCGCCGGCCCCTGCACGGCCTGCCCCAAGCGCACCGGCGCCAACGCCGACCTGTTCGGCGAAGAGGAGGTCAAGCGCGGCGACATGTGCCACGACCGCGCCTGCTTTCACGCCAAGACCGGCGAGGCCCGCGCCGCCAAGCTGCAGGCCGCGCGCGACGCGGGCCACACCGTGCTGAGCGGCTCGGCCGCCATGCAGCTGATGCCCACGATCCACTACCTGCCGCACGGGCATCTGTGGTTCGACCAGCCCGCCCCCACGCTGACCACCGACGAGCGCCCGCTGCGCGAGATCTTCGGCGCCAAGCAGCGCGACGCCATCACCGTCGAGCTGGGCGGCGGCCAGATTGTCACCATCGTGCCCGAGGCCTCGGCCAAGAAGCTGCTCAAGGCCAAGGGCCTGCTCAAGCCCGAGCCCCCGGTTCAGAAGACCAAGCCGCCCGCCGCCACCCTGAGCGACGCCGCCTATGAGACGCCGGCCAGCGCGCCCGCGCCTGAGCCGCAGAAGCAGGCCGCAACGCCGCTGAGCAAAGCCCAGCTGCAGATGAACATCACCGCCCGCCGCAGCGAGCTGTTTGGCCAGCTGGTGCTCAAGGCGCTGCAAGACCAGTTGGTCGCGGCCGAGGAGCTGCCGCTGATCGTGCTGCGCCTGGCCATCACCGAGCTGCTGGAGATCGCCTCCTATGAGGCCATCCTGGCGGTGTACCAGGCCCTGGGCATCGAGTTGCCCGAGAGCGCCTATGACCAGCGCGCCGGCAACCTGCTGAGCTACCTCGACACCGTGCTGAACAGCCTCGACGGCCGCCGCCTGGGCGAGACGCTGGCGCTGTGCCTGGTGGCCGAGGAGCTGACCGACAGCAACATCGACGCCGACGAGCTGCGCGATCGCCACGACGGCATGGCCACGCCGCTGGCCGATCACTTCGGGCTCGACCTTGACGCGATCGAGGTCGACGCCACCGATGGCGCCCGCCTCCAGGTGTTCAACGAGGAGGCCCGCCGCCTGGGCATCGACCCCGCCACGCTCGACGACCCCGACGCCACTCAGGCCTGGGTGCGCTCGCAGCTCAGCGACCCGGCCGCCGCCAAGCAGGGCACGGTCAAGTACCGCAACCCCGCCACCGGCGAGACCTGGAGCGGCCGAGGCCTGCAGCCCAAGTGGCTGAAGGCCCGGCTCGCCGAAGGCGGCCGGCTCGAAGACTTCTTGCTCTGAGGAGCCCAACACCATGCAACCCACCAAGATCCCCACCCTGGCCGACAAGGCCCTGATCCAGGCGCTGGCCGAAGCGCTGCTGCGCGAGGCCGAGAAGCTCGGCGTCGTCGTCACCATCGAGCGCCAGCCCTGCGCGCCGCTGGCGATGGGCAACCATCAGCCGGTGATCTGTGTCTGGCCGCATCGCAAGGAGCCGCAGGCATGAGCGGCGACTACACCCAACAGCTGGCCCAGCGCCTGATCGAGATCTCCAACGAACACTCGTTGGAAATGACCGACGATGCCCGCCACAGCCTGGAGAGCGCGGCCGAGCAGCTGCTCTTCCTCAAGCAGCAAGTGGCCAGGACCGAAACGGTCTGCGACGCCGTCTACCTGGAGCGCAACCAGGTGGTGGCCGCCCTGGCCAAGTGCTTCCCGTCCGGCATCGCCCGCACCGCCATCGAGGGCTGGGCGCCCGAGTGGCACGGCTGCGTCTACATCGACCTGCCCACCGGCCAGGCCAGCTGGCACTACCACGACCGCGAGGCCCACCTCTTCGAGGGCCTGCCGCCCTACGCGGGCCAATGGGACGGGCACGACACGCCGGAGAAGTATCGGCGGCTGGCGGCGCTGCCGAAGACTGGGCCGCTCGCGCAGTGGAACGGAGCGGGCTGGCGCAAGGAATGTGCCGACACCGACGCGCTGCTGCGTCGCCTCGGGCTCGAACCGGAACAGTGCCGCACCGATGGGGGCTGGCTGAACCTCCCGCGCATCGAGGCGCTGCTCGCAGCCCAACCTGCGCCACCGACCCTGGCTCTTGACGCCGCAGGCCAGCCGAAGCTGAAGGCGACCGTTCTCGAACAGCAGGCGGTGCAGCTCCTGAACACCATCAAGGCCTCGCCGGCGTTCTACCAATTACCGCTTCAGGTCATCATGTCAACAGACGCGGTGCTGATGATGGCCGAGCAGCGCCGGACGGGGATTGCAGGATGAGCGCCGCCGCCTGGCCCTACAAGCCGCCCTGCCGCAACCCCGGCTTGTCGCAAGGCTTCCTTCGCTTCGGCACCATGGCACATCGCATGCTGCTGGCTCTGCACACGCTCGGCGATCTGCGCTCCTGCGACCTGGTCGACGAGCTGGATGCTGACTTGCGCTGTGTGGCCACCAACCTGATCCGCCTGCGCGACGCCAAGTTCATCTACGCACGCGGCAAGGTCTGCGGCGTGCCCAACAACGAGCGCACCCAGATGCGCTGGACCCTCAAGCCCACAGAGACAAGCCGCTATCGCCGCCTCAGCGCCAACCAGCGCCGGCAGCGCTACCAAGCGCGACTCAAGCTGCGCGCGCCGTCGGTGTTTGTGTTTCGGGGTCGCATCGAGATCGGAGCAAGTAACCATGGCTGACACCACCGCCATCGAATGGGCCGACGCCACCTTCAATCCCTGGATGGGCTGCGAGCCCGCCGGGCCGGGCTGCAAGCTCTGCTATGCCAAGCGCTGGGTCGAACGCTTCGGCGATGACTTCCGCCGCCGCCAGCGCACCAGCGCCGCCAACTGGCGCCAGCCGCTCGCCTGGGACGCCAAGCATGCGGCGTTCTTCGCCGATCACGGCCGACGCCGCCGGGTGTTCTGCGCCAGCCTGGCCGATGTGTTTGACAACAAGGTGCCGGCCGAGTGGCGCCGCGATCTGTTCGACCTGATCGCGCGAACACCCAACCTCGATTGGCTGCTGCTGACAAAGCGCATTGGCAACGCGGAGCGCATGGTGATGGAAGCCTTGCGCGGGCTGTTCCTGCACTCCAACACCGAGCCCGCAACATGGCCCTGGCCGAACGTCTGGCTCGGCGCCACCGTGGTCAACCAGGTCGAGGCCGACCGCGATATCCCCAAGCTGCTGGCGGTGCCGGCGCGCAAGCGGTTTCTGAGCATGGAGCCGCTGCTGGGCAGCGTGCAGATCTGGCCCTACACCAGCCCGCACTGCGAGCGCCACAGGGGCGCGCTCGATGCAGACGGTAAGTGCGAGGTGTGCGAGAGCCGAGGCATCTGGCGCATCGGAGAGCCGCTGGCTGCGCACGAGAAGGCGCCCATCCGCCCAGGCATTGACTGGGTCATCGCCGGCGGCGAGAGCGGGCCGCACGCGCGACCCATGCACCCTGACTGGGCCCGAGGCCTGCGCGACCAGTGCGAGGCTGCTGGCGTGCCGTTCCTGTTCAAGCAGTGGGGCGAGTGGTTGCCAGACGCGCCGCCGTGCGGCACGCCAGAGAATGCCCCCCTCGAATGGATCGGCGCGAATCAGTACGCGATCCGCGTTGGCAAGAAGTCCGCTGGCCGCCTGCTCGATGGCCGCACGCATGACGGATTCCCGGAGGCCACAGCATGAAGAAGATCATCGCCACCCACCCGCACTACGGCCAGATGTACGCGATGCA
>NZ_JBDPLH010000027.1:0-5675 GCF_040187885.1 Roseateles cavernae | reverse complement strand
GTGGTGGTCGCAGTGGTTGCAGGCGCTGTACTGGCGCTGCTCGGCTTCGCGCCAGGCCTGGGCGATGGTGGCGAGGGTGGGGGTCATACAGCGCTGCTCCGCACCAACTGAGCATGCACAGTGCGCATGGCCTTGAGCGCCCGCTGGTAGGCTGCCTCGGCGGCGATCGCGCCCGGCTCATCGGCAGGAATGTGATCGTGCTGGGGCGGCTTGGAGTGGCAGAGCACGAGTGCCATGCGGTCGCCGTCGACGAGAGCGATCGCATCCTGCAGGTCAGCGACCAGCTGCAGTTGCGCAGCCTTGCGGTCCAACTCGGCCACCATCGCGGCGAGCCGTTCCGTGCAAGGCAGCGCCATGCCGGTTTTCAGCCACGGGTCATCGCCGCAGGCGGTTAGGCAGTCGCACTCATCTGGCCCGTCAGCCCGGCCGACGCAGTGCGGGCCTTTGATCGTGCGCAAGGCCGGCGTTCCGCAGCGGCGCGGTGTGGTGCAAACGGCGCACCCATGCTGGACTGGAGCCACGGCAATGGCTTGGGGCTTGCGCGGGCTCACGTTGCACCTCCGGCGATCTCGGCGCGAAGTCGCACGATCTCCGTCCGCGCGGCAATGACCAGCGCCTCGTAAGCCGCGAGGTGCTCACGCTTGCCTCGCGCCGTGGCCAGTGCGGTCATGGCCTGATCGACCGTTGCCTGCTCAAGGCAGAAGCCTTCGCAAATCACGCACTGGCGCGCGGGCGCATGGTCCCAGCCCATCTCGATGCGGTAGGCGGAGAGTGACTCATCTGGCCGTTGCAGGCGCGGCGGATTCATCGGCGAGTAGCGCTGCCGCGCCGCTTGCTTCGCGGCGCTCACGGCTGCAGCTCCTGCGCGCTGGCCAGCTCTTCGGCGCGCTCGGCGCTGAGCTGTTCGATCTCGTCGTCGCCGCTGCCGGCCAAGCCCATCAGCAGGACGATGCCCACCGACACGACCCAGGGCGCCAGGCGGGGCCACCGGGCGAACCAGCGGGCCAGCAGCCAGGCCTCGGCCGCTGCGGGGTTGGGGCTGTCGGCGCCCAGCTCGGTGCAGGCCTCGGCGGGCTGCAGCGGCAGCGGCTGGCTGGCGAGGTGGCCGTGGCTGAAGTCGCCCCAGCCGGCGCCCTCGATGTCGTGGTCTGCCCGCTCGGCGATGAGGCGCAGCAGCTCGGCCTCGGNGCTGGCGAGGTGGCCGTGGCTGAAGTCGCCCCAGCCGGCGCCCTCGATGTCGTGGTCTGCCCGCTCGGCGATGAGGCGCAGCAGCTCGGCCTCGGTGATGCGGGTCATGGGGTCGTCGCCGCGATTGAGGTTGACCAGCGCGCCCATCATTGCAGCACCTCGGCGAGAGCGGCCAGGGTGTCGGCGTCGTCGACCAGGTCGACATCACCGGCGCAGGGCGTGAGCTGCAGGCTCAGCACCGCAGCAGCGGCGGCGACGAGGCCCTGCAGTTCGCTGCGGGTGGCGTAGACCAGGTCGTTGGCGCCTATGTTGAGCAGGTAGAAGGGCTCGCCCTCCAGCGGGCGGGCGGTGCTGATCTTCAGCTCGGCGGCGTAGCCGATGAAGTCGCCTTCGTCGGCTGGCAGGATCTCGGCGCGGATGCGGGGCGGCTGGGGTGGCGCTGGCGGGGCGAAGCGGCCGAGCATCTCGTGCGGCCAGTAGGCGGCCATGGCTTCGTCATCGACCTCGTGCGGGTGGTGGTTCGCCCAGTTATGCAGCGCGGCCCCGTGGAGGTCGACAGCTTGCAGGTGGCCGAACTCGTCATGCACCAGATCTCGATGGAGCGTGCAGCCGTGCTTGCCGAGGTTCTCGCCAAACTCCCAGACGGAGTAGGTGCCGAGTCGGGTCGGGTACGGCTGCTCGAATCTGCTGGGAGCTGCTGCGGGTAGTGCTTGCTGCATGGTCGCCTCCGGTTGGGATGGAGGCGATTTAAGCATTGCTGAAAATGAAAAGCAAGCAATGCTTTATTTGTGGGTAAAGCAAAGCGCCTCATGGGCGCTTGCGTGCAGGGCGCTGGGCCGCTTCTAGAAGAGGTAACTCAGCACTGCGAGGCCGATGATGATCAGCACGATGGTGCCGATGACGCTGTCGAACCCGATGCCTCGCGGCGGGTTGTGGATGATGGGCTCGGCCTCGCGGGTGGGGATCAGCTTGGCGCCGCAGTGCTTGCACTTGTTGGCATCCATGCGGACCAGCTCGCGGCAGTCGGGGCAGCGCACATGCGTGCTGGGATGGGGCGTGTCGACCGAGCTGGCTGGGGCGGGGGCCTTGCGGCCGGCGATGATCATCAGCAGGCCCACGATCAGGAGGCCAAAGCCCCAGATCGGCGTCACGAGCCCCACGCCCATCACGCACGAGGCGAGCAGAGACAGGAGCCCGATGCAGGCGAGGATGTCGCCAATGATGCGCAGGCCCATGTCAGGCGGGGTCAGCTCGCTTGCGCTCGGTGGCACGGGGCGTGATGGTGATGCCACCGGCGGCTTCCGGGGCGTAGACGTTGGTGTTGTTGGTGCCGCTGAAGATGACGACGGGCCGGCCCTCGGGCAGCCCGTCGAGGTCGGCAGCGCGGATACCGGCGTCTATGGTTTGTCGCAGTGTGGGTGGCAAGCTCTTCGGTGACACGTTTTCTCCCTGGAATGGTGCCTATGTTGGTTTGCGCATTGTTACAAGGGCAATCAGGGTTTGTTCCCGGCTCGTGTGGTTCAGAGCTTGGCGTGGATCAGGGTAAGCAGCAGGATGGCACCGAGTCCGAGGGCGAGAGTGGCGCACTGGAGTGTGATCTTGAGCCAGGCCAGGCGGTCGAACCTGCAGACCCGGCAGATCTGCCAGCCTGGCCAGTTCGGATGGCCGCATTTGGTGCATGGCTGCGCGGTTTCTTCGGGTGGCGGTGGTGACTGGCCGATCAAGATATCTCCCTCTGCGGTGTAGGCGTTTGTATTGTTTTCTCCGCTCATCACGACGGAGTCTGGTGGCTTTTGGCTGTCCATGGGTACTGCTGCTCAGGTTGTGCCACGAGTGTGCGCAGGTCGCCAATTGCTAGGCCTTACAGGGGCCCCGCCTGGCCCGCGTTGCGCGTGAACTACGTCACGTATCTGCGTTTGACTTCTGGGCTGAGCGGGTCGCCTTACCGCGCGAGGCCGCCTGGTGGGCGGCGAAGTGGGCATCGATCATCGCCACGAGTTCTGCGGCCGAGCGCTGGCGTTTGCCGTGCTGGTCGAGGCTTTCCAAGACTTCATGAGCCACGGTGCGCCAGTCGAGTCCGCCACTGGCCGGCGGCGCGGCATGGGCTTGCACGGACTTGATGACCAGGGCGGCATGGTCTTCGATCAGCTCGCGCGCGGTGGGCGGCAGCTGGACGATCTGCAGGCGGCTGAATTTCGTGAAGGGCCAAGCGCCTGCCGCCGGTTCGCCGGCCGCCAGGGGCTCGCCGCTGGTGAAGCTGGGTGACGTGCCGAAGTAGGCCTCGGCGCGCTTCAGGTTGGCCTTGGTGATGCGGCCGGTCTTGAGCCAGCCGGCCAGGGCTTGTGGAGAGGCGCCGCAGGCGGCGGCGATCTCGGCTTTGGTGGCCTTGCGCTTGAGCGCCGCATCAACGGCCGGCACCAGCCAGGCGCGGATCGCGTCTGTGTCCTTCATCTGTTGTTCTTTAAGCATTGCTTATCGTCCAGATTCAAAGACGCGAGGACAATGCTTTACTTTCATTAAAGCAATGCTTTATGCTATGCGCATGAAGCTCAACGAGTACCTCGATCAGTCGCGCGGCCGGGCTGCCGCCATCGCCCGGGAGATCAAGCGGTCTCCGGCCTTTGTGTCGCAGATGAGCAAGGGCGAGCGCCCTGTGCCGGCGCGCTGTGTGCCAGCCATCGAGCGGCTGAGCGGCGGCGAGGTGAGGGCATGGGACTTGCGCCCGAAGGATTGGTGGGAGCAGTGGCCCCACCTGATCGGCACCGAAGGCGCTCCCCCCATCCCCCCGGCCGAAGAGGAGGCGCGCCATGCAGCCTAAGCCGAGCCCGAACGCGCTGCTGGCCCAGGCGCTGGGCGTCGAGACGGCCGGCTTAATCAAGCTTGTCCTCACGCTGCTGCCCGGCAAGCCGCCGCTGATCGAAGCCACCTACCTGATCCGCGACGCGGGCCAGGTGTCCGAGTGCGTGCGCCGGCTGGAGCTGGTGTGCGGGCCGGCTGAAACGAAGGAGCAGGGCGATGCAGCGTGATGTCAGCCCTGCGGACCGCGCCAGGCGTGAGGCGGCGTATCGGGCGGCTCTGGGGGCAGCGTCCGCTTCAGACTGGCAAACAGTGGCTGAATGTCGCGGTCGAACGCTGTCCGAGTGTGCTCCGACACCAGATGGTTCAGCAGCACCGTGGTGCAGATCTCTTGCTCGGTGCGCAGCTCTTGCATCACGGCTTGCGCAGCGTCTGCTGGCAGCGCTCGGAGTATCGCGGTGAGTGCGGCCTGGTACGCCAGCACCGTGCCCTTGAGTTCGCAGATCTTCTCTGTGGCCTCTTGCAGGTTTTTCATGGGTGCCCTCCCTGGGCTGGTTGGTTGCGGAACCCCCAGCGTATCCCACAGGGCAGGGCGCCCACCCCTTGCAGTGCGCCTTCAGCAGCGCCTTTCCCCCACCCGCTGGCAGTACGCCGGCGCGCCCCGGGCCTTTGCGGCCGGCGGTGTTGTCCCTCCCTGCGCTTGTGTTGCGCGTCGGCAGGCGGGTGGGTCTTTTCTTCCTCGTGTCACGCATGCCGCAAGTCTCGCGGCGCAAGCGGGCTCGAACCATCACAACATCAACGGGGGTTTGACATCGTGGCAATGACGAAACCAGCCAGCGAGGCGGCCGACCTCGCCGGCATGAATCTTGTGGACGTGGCCGGCCTGGTGGTGCGCGACTATGGTGGCGCCAGGGCCATGGCGGCGCGGCTGGGCAAGGCCCCGGGCAGCTTGTCGCACGAGCTGAACCCACCGGAGGGCAGCGCAGCCAAGCTGGGCTTGCTCACGGCGGAAGAGATCACCCAGAAGGCGCGGGACTATCGCATCCTGCTCGCGTTCGCTCAGAACTGCGGCTTCATGGCCGTGCCGATTGTTGGCGCGCTGGGGACAGACGCAGCGATCTCAGACTGCGCGGCGGACGTGATGGACGAGGCGGCCGATGTGGTGCGCAGCATCGCGCGAGCGCTGCGCGGCGACGATGCCGTGAGCGACAACGAGCTGGCCGAGATCCTCAAGCAGTGGGCCGAGCTGCTGGCCTTGGGGCCGAGGCTGTTCCGCGCGCTGGCTGCCAACAACCTGCGCCACGGTGGCCAGGGCCTGCAGCCCACCGCGCTGGACGAACTGCAGCGGGGTGCCGCATGAGGCCCGCCGGCGAGATCCACATCGCGCTGCGCCGCGCGCTGTTCAAGCACGGGCCTGGCACCACGCGCCAGCTGGCCCGCGTGGCCTGCACCGGCCTGGCCGTCACGCGCCACACGCTCGACAACATGGTGCGCGCCCGCAAGGCCCTGCAGCTGGAGCCGCGCCGCGAGCCCGGCGTGAAGCGCCCGGTGCCGGTGTATGCGCTGCCCGGGACGGTGCAGTTGCCGCTGCCGCTCGAAGTTCGCGCATGACCCGCGCCGACCTGGCCGAGGGCCACGACACCACCGAGCGGCTGAGCCCTGACGACATGGCCACGCTGCGCGAGGAGCAG
>NZ_JBDPLH010000026.1:0-5677 GCF_040187885.1 Roseateles cavernae | reverse complement strand
GGATATTAGCCTGACGATGACCTACTTTCACACGGGAATCCGCACTATCATCGGCGCTGAGTCATTTCACTGTCCTGTTCGGGATGGGAAGGAGTGGGACCAACTCGCTATGGTCATCAGGCTTAACTGGTTGGCTTGCTGTTCCGAGGTGAACAACAGGCCCAATTTGTAGAGCTGCGCAGTATACCAAGTTTTGGTGTACTGCGCGTCGAATCAGCTTTGTATTTTGATTGCGTTCAATTCAGACTTCTGAAGAACAGCATAACTTGTGTTTACTCAACCTGTTCTCTTTGACAGCCAAGCTTTTAAAAGCTCGAGCACAATCAAAGTTATAGGGTCAAGCCTCACGGGCAATTAGTACTGGTTAGCTTAACGCATTACTGCGCTTCCACACCCAGCCTATCAACGTCCTGGTCTCGAACGACCCTTCAGGGGGCTCAAGGCCCCGGCAAGACTCATCTTGAGACGAGTTTCCCGCTTAGATGCTTTCAGCGGTTATCTCTTCCGCACTTAGCTACTCGGCGATGCCACTGGCGTGACAACCGATACACCAGAGGTGCGTCCACTCCGGTCCTCTCGTACTAGGAGCAGGCTCTCTCAATCTTGCAGCGCCCACGGAAGATAGGGACCAAACTGTCTCACGACGTTTTAAACCCAGCTCACGTACCTCTTTAAATGGCGAACAGCCATACCCTTGGGACCGGCTACAGCCCCAGGATGAGATGAGCCGACATCGAGGTGCCAAACACCGCCGTCGATATGAACTCTTGGGCGGTATCAGCCTGTTATCCCCAGAGTACCTTTTATCCGTTGAGCGATGGCCCTTCCATACAGAACCACCGGATCACTTTGTCCTACTTTCGTACCTGCTCGACTTGTCAGTCTCGCAGTCAAGCACGCTTATGCCAATGCACTATCAACACGATTTCCGACCGTATTTAGCGTACCTTCGAACTCCTCCGTTACACTTTGGGAGGAGACCGCCCCAGTCAAACTGCCCACCATACACTGTCCCCATCCCGGATAACGGGACAAGGTTAGAACCTCAAACACACCAGGGTGGTATTTCAACGTTGGCTCCATAGAAACTAGCGTCCCTACTTCAAAGCCTCCCACCTATCCTACACAGATCTGTTCAAAGTCCAATGTAAAGCTACAGTAAAGGTTCATGGGGTCTTTCCGTCTTTCCGCGGGGAGATTGCATCATCACAAACATTTCAACTTCGCTGAGTCTCTGGAGGAGACAGTGTGGCCATCGTTACGCCATTCGTGCAGGTCGGAACTTACCCGACAAGGAATTTCGCTACCTTAGGACCGTTATAGTTACGGCCGCCGTTTACTGGGACTTCAGTCAAGAGCTTGCACCCCATCATTTAATCTTCCAGCACCGGGCAGGCGTCACACCCTATACGTCGACTTTCGTCTTTGCAGAGTGCTGTGTTTTTAATAAACAGTCGCAGCCACCGATTCTCTGCGGCCTCATTTAGCTCCCCAAGTAAATGGTTCACTGACTAGAGGCACACCTTCTTCCGAAGTTACGGTGTCAATTTGCCGAGTTCCTTCTCCAGAGTTCTCTCAAGCGCCTTAGAATACTCATCTCGCGCACCAGTGTCGGTTTGCGGTACGGTCAATCTGTAACTGAAGCTTAGTGGCTTTTCCTGGAAGCAGGGTATCACTCACTTCGTCTGCAAGCAGACTCGTTATCACGCCTCATCTAAGCTCTCCGGATTTGCCTAAAGAGCACGACTACACGCTTGAACCGGGACATCCAACACCCGGCTGAGCTAACCTTCTCCGTCCCCACATCGCATTACAGATCGGTACAGGAATATTTACCTGTTTCCCATCAGCTACGCATCTCTGCCTCGCCTTAGGGGCCGACTCACCCTACGCCGATGAACGTTGCGTAGGAAACCTTGCGCTTTCGGCGAGGGGGCTTTTCACCCCCTTTAACGCTACTCATGTCAGCATTCGCACTTCTGATACCTCCAGCAGGCTTCACAACCCACCTTCACAGGCTTACAGAACGCTCTCCTACCACGTGCAATAAATTGCACATCCGCAGCTTCGGTAACTGGCTTAGCCCCGTTACATCTTCCGCGCAGGACGACTCGATCAGTGAGCTATTACGCTTTCTTTAAATGATGGCTGCTTCTAAGCCAACATCCTGACTGTTTTAGCCTTCCCACTTCGTTTCCCACTTAGCCAATTTTGGGGACCTTAGCTGGCGGTCTGGGTTGTTTCCCTCTTGAGTCCGGACGTTAGCACCCGGTGCTCTGTCTCCCAAGCTGTACTCATCGGTATTCGGAGTTTGCAATGGTTTGGTAAGTCGCCATGACCCCCTAGCCATAACAGTGCTCTACCCCCGATGGTAATACTTGAGGCACTACCTAAATAGTTTTCGGAGAGAACCAGCTATTTCCAAGTTTGTTTAGCCTTTCACCCCTATCCACAGCTCATCCGCTAATTTTGCAACATTAGTCGGTTCGGACCTCCAGCACCTGTTACGGTACCTTCATCCTGGCCATGGATAGATCACTTGGTTTCGGGTCTACACCCAGCGACTAATTCGCCCTATTCGGACTCGATTTCTCTACGGCTTCCCTATTCGGTTAACCTCGCCACTGAATGTAAGTCGCTGACCCATTATACAAAAGGTACGCAGTCACCCTTGCGGGCTCCTACTTTTTGTATGCATGCGGTTTCAGGATCTATTTCACTCCCCTCCCGGGGTTCTTTTCGCCTTTCCCTCACGGTACTAGTTCACTATCGGTCGATTACGAGTATTTAGCCTTGGAGGATGGTCCCCCCATATTCAGACAGGATTTCACGTGTCCCGCCCTACTCTATTTGCGCTTAGTTCCACAATCAACATTTTTCATACGGGGCTATCACCCGCTATGGCCGGACTTTCCATTCCGTTCTGATATGCCAACTGCTAAAACGCAAGGGCTACTCCGATTTCGCTCGCCACTACTTTCGGAATCTCGGTTGATGTCTTTTCCTCGAGCTACTGAGATGTTTCAGTTCACCCGGTTCGCCACGCATACCTATGTATTCAGTATGCGTTACCCCTCGCGGGGTGGGTTTCCCCATTCGGAAATCTCCGGATCAAAGCTAATTTGCCAGCTCCCCGAAGCTTATCGCAGGCTATCACGTCCTTCGTCGCCTGTAATCGCCTAGGCATCCACCACATGCACTTAGTCACTTGACCCTATAACTTTGACAGCGCTGACTGCACTGTCGGTCAAGAACTCGTACAGACCCGTTTCATCGGTCCATACGTTATTGAGTATTCACGCGTTACGCCGTTCTTCATACCTAAACAATTTCTTGCTCAGTTGAAGTCTATGTTGACGCAATCAAAATGCTACTAGCGGCACGGTGCTCAATCCCCTTTACGAGATCTCGCTTTCCGCTAGCAGCGCTGATTCGACTCTACAAATTGTTAAAGAACAACAGCCAATATTGACTGACAAACCAGAACAACCACAACTCTTCTCAGCTTGTGGATACTTTGGTTTGTCAACCAGATCGTTCAGAGTGAATGGTGGAGGATGACGGGATCGAACCGACGACCCCCTGCTTGCAAAGCAGGTGCTCTCCCAGCTGAGCTAATCCCCCGGGATCTTTTCAAATCCGTGGTGGGTCTGGCTGGATTCGAACCAGCGACCCCCGCCTTATCAAGACGGTGCTCTAACCGACTGAGCTACAGACCCACGCGTTATTTCGCATGGCCCGTCTCAGTCTCGCTTGCCCCGTCTCTCACTGACCAGGCCAGCTCGGCAGGCTCACGCTTTATTCACTCTTGCAGTTGAATTACAGCCGATAAGTGTGGGCGCTTAAAAATGAGTCATGTGGATCTCGCTCATGCTCAGTCACTAGTGACTCAACCGTGGCTCGATCTCTTCTAGAAAGGAGGTGATCCAGCCGCACCTTCCGATACGGCTACCTTGTTACGACTTCACCCCAGTCACGAACCCTGCCGTGGTAATCGCCCTCCTTGCGGTTAGGCTAACTACTTCTGGCAGAACCCGCTCCCATGGTGTGACGGGCGGTGTGTACAAGACCCGGGAACGTATTCACCGCGGCAAGCTGATCCGCGATTACTAGCGATTCCGACTTCACGCAGTCGAGTTGCAGACTACGATCCGGACTACGACCGGTTTTCTGGGATTAGCTCCCCCTCGCGGGTTGGCAGCCCTCTGTACCGGCCATTGTATGACGTGTGTAGCCCTACCCATAAGGGCCATGATGACCTGACGTCATCCCCACCTTCCTCCGGTTTGTCACCGGCAGTCTCATTAGAGTGCCCTTTCGTAGCAACTAATGACAAGGGTTGCGCTCGTTGCGGGACTTAACCCAACATCTCACGACACGAGCTGACGACGGCCATGCAGCACCTGTGTTCAGATTCTCTTTCGAGCACTCCCAAATCTCTTCGGGATCTCTGACATGTCAAGGGTAGGTAAGGTTTTTCGCGTTGCATCGAATTAAACCACATCATCCACCGCTTGTGCGGGTCCCCGTCAATTCCTTTGAGTTTCAACCTTGCGGCCGTACTCCCCAGGCGGTCAACTTCACGCGTTAGCTACGTTACTGAGAAGAAACCCTCCCAACAACCAGTTGACATCGTTTAGGGCGTGGACTACCAGGGTATCTAATCCTGTTTGCTCCCCACGCTTTCGTGCATGAGCGTCAGTACAGGTCCAGGGGATTGCCTTCGCCATCGGTGTTCCTCCGCATATCTACGCATTTCACTGCTACACGCGGAATTCCATCCCCCTCTACCGTACTCTAGCCATGCAGTCACAAATGCAGTTCCCAGGTTGAGCCCGGGGATTTCACATCTGTCTTGCATAACCGCCTGCGCACGCTTTACGCCCAGTAATTCCGATTAACGCTTGCACCCTACGTATTACCGCGGCTGCTGGCACGTAGTTAGCCGGTGCTTATTCTTCAGGTACCGTCATTAGCCCGAGGTATTAACCCAGACCGTTTCTTCCCTGACAAAAGCGGTTTACAACCCGAAGGCCTTCTTCCCGCACGCGGCATGGCTGGATCAGACTTGCGTCCATTGTCCAAAATTCCCCACTGCTGCCTCCCGTAGGAGTCTGGGCCGTGTCTCAGTCCCAGTGTGGCTGGTCGTCCTCTCAGACCAGCTACAGATCGTCGCCTTGGTGGGCTTTTACCCCGCCAACTAGCTAATCTGATATCGGCCGCTCCAATTGCGCGAGGTCTTGCGATCCCCCGCTTTCACCCTCAGGTCGTATGCGGTATTAGCTGCTCTTTCGAGCAGTTATCCCCCACAACTGGGCACGTTCCGATATATTACTCACCCGTTCGCCACTCGTCAGCTTAACCTGTTACCGTTCGACTTGCATGTGTAAGGCATGCCGCCAGCGTTCAATCTGAGCCAGGATCAAACTCTACAGTTCGATCTTGATTTACTCAACGGAATCGACTTAAACCATTTGCATAGTTCAAATCTTAATTTCCGTGAGCGTTTAAAGTCTAAGAGACTTGATACTCGTCACCGAGCATCAAAACTCACCTTCAAACGCCCACGCTTATCGGCTGTGAATTATTAAAGAACTTCAAACAATCTACTCAAAACCCACCGGGCTTCTTTCCCCTGTCTGGCACCGATCAGTGATCAGCACAGAAGCGAGATTAT
>NZ_JBDPLH010000025.1:0-5905 GCF_040187885.1 Roseateles cavernae | reverse complement strand
GTGGTGGTCGCAGTGGTTGCAGGCGCTGTACTGGCGCTGCTCGGCCTCGCGCCAGGCCTGGGCGATGGTGGCGAGGGCGGGGGTCATGGACGCGCTCCGGTGCTGGTGGGTTGCCGGCTGATGGGCGCGAGCACCAGGCGCTTGCAGGACCAGCACCAGTCGATGTCCAGCTTCTGCCGCTGGCAGACCGGGCAGCGCTCAAGGCCGGTGCAGCGCAGGCACTTGCACCCGCAGGGGTGCGTGGCGATCGGCGTGACAACGCTGATCACGGCTGCAGCTCCTGCGCGCTGGCCAGCTCCTCGGCGCGCTCGGCGCTGAGCTGCTCGATCTCGGGGTCGCCGCTGCCGGCCAGGCCCATCAGCAGCACGATGCCCACCGACACCACCCACGGCGCCAAGCGCGGCCACCGGGCGAACCAGCGGGCCAGCAGGCAGGCCTCGGCAGCGGCGGGGCTGGGGCTGTCGGCGCCCAGCTCGGTGCAGGCCTCGGCGGGCTGCGGCTGGCTGGCGAGGTGGCCGTGGCTGAAGTCGCCCCAGCCGCTGCCCTCGATGTCGTGGTCGGCGCGCTCGGCGATGAGGCGCAGCAGCTCGGCCTCGCNTGCAGGCCTCGGCGGGCTGCGGCTGGCTGGCGAGGTGGCCGTGGCTGAAGTCGCCCCAGCCGCTGCCCTCGATGTCGTGGTCGGCGCGCTCGGCGATGAGGCGCAGCAGCTCGGCCTCGCTGATGCGGGTCATGGGGTCGTCGCCGCGATTGAGGTTGACCAGCGCGCCCATCATTGCAGCACCTCGGCGAGAGCGGCCAGGGTGTCGGCGTCGTCGACCAGGTCGACATCACCGGCGCAGGGCGTGAGCTGCAGGCTCAGCACCGCAGCAGCGGCGGCGACGAGGCCCTGCAGTTCGCTGCGGGTGGCGTAGACCAGGTCGTTGCTGCCGATGTTGAGCAGGTAGAAGGGTTCGCCCTCCAGCGGGCGGGCGGTGCTGATCTTGATCTCGGCGGCGTAGCCGATGAAATCGCCCTCGTCGGCCGGCAGGATTTCGGCGCGGATGCGGGGCGGCTGGGGTGGCGCCGGCGGGGCGAAGCGGCCGAGCATGTCATGCGGCCAGAAAGCCGCCATGGCCTCGTCGTCGACCTCATGCGGGAACGGATACACCTCCAACGGCAGCGCGCCGTATGGCTGGGTCTGCAGGGCGCCGAAGTCATCGTGCACGCCGTGCATCGAGCGACAGCGGTTCGGGCCCAGATCGTCGCCATGCTCCCAGACTAAGTAGTTGGGCAGCATGTCAGGCTGGCAGCTGAAGTGGAAGGTGTGGGGAGCTGCTGCGGGAAGTGCTTGCTGCATGGTCGCCTCCAATGAATCAGAGAGGGCGAGAGCCCCTTGCCGCCGCACAATCGTGGTTCCACCCAACGACTGTTAACGAACGAACAAAGGAGCTCTCATGGACATTCAAGAAACGCCGGCACAGGTCCTGGCCGAGGAGCGCCTGCAGCGCGAGCTGAGCTCGATGCAGGACGGCAGCAATGACGAACGAGCTGGTGAAGCGAGTGCGGTGCATGGCTTGCTGACCCGGCTGGACCTGGCGGTGCTGGTCTGTCAGGCGCGGTTTGCCGAGCCGGTGGCGCCTGCGGTCGTGGTGGCCGTGGCCACCGCCATCGGGGCCATCAGGCAAGCGGGGCAAGACACCTTCTGAGACTTGCCGTCGATCAGCTCCAGCCGGGTGCCGCTGCCATGGCAGGTGGTGCATCCCGCGCTCGGGCTGCGCTCGAACCATGCCGCTTCGTGGCCGCAGTAGCGGTCGTCGGTGCGCATGTGCTCCGCCCATCGCACCGGGTAGCCGTACACAAGATCAACCTCGGCGCGCGGGTGTGCGCAGCGGGAAGCGCTCCGCTGCTCGCGCAGCAGGTGCTTGCAATCCTTGCACAGCGGTGCGCTGCGGCTGGGGTGCTGGGATGGGGTGGTCTGCATGGTCGCCTCCGGTTGGGATGGAGGCGAAGATACCGCAGGGTAAATGTTTAAGCAATACCTACGGGTATATTTATTGGGCGAAAGAATGCCGGCAAGGTGCCGGCTTTTCTAGCGAGGGGTAGCGACGCCTCTCCAGTGCGCAGAACTAGGCTGACCGCATGGCGCGACGAAATCGTGCAACGACTTTGCTGGGGCTTTCGGTGCAAAACGTGACATAGCCTGGCCCGCACGATGGTTCAAGGACGATCCGCTCGCGGTCGCGCTCCAGTGGGATGCGGGTCAACATGAATGCCCATGTGCGCGAGCCGGGCTGTGCGTTATAGGTCTGAATGATCATCTCGGTCGAGGCCTGGATCTTGTACCCGGAGTTCATCGCGAGCCAGGCCTGTGCTTTGCGCCACAAGCGAGCGCAGTCAGCTTGGTTCTCGCACTCAAGAGCTTCCTCAAGTTGAGCGACATCGTCTGCGCTCAGATCTGAGTTCGTTGCTGCGCATCCAGCAAACAGTAATGCCGCCAGTACGGCGGCCCCACCTAGAAGCGGTCCAGATCGTGTCATATCCACCTGCAGTTAAGGCGTGCTTCAGGCTCGGCCGTTCTTGCGGCCGGGTTGCTTCGGTACCGGTTCTCCCGGCGAGGCCGGCGCCGAGGTGCCTCCGAAGACGAAGGTGCAATTCACCGGTCTATTGATGACGACTTGGTCAATCTGCGGGGTTGCGGTCGGTTGCTCGCTGCGGCTACGGGCTGCGACGCGCTTGAGCAAGTCAGCCGCAGCCTGGCTGTACTGATCATTCATTTACTGCTCCCAAAGAACGTATCGTTTTAAGGGGCAATGTCACTGTTTGTAACGTGGGTTTCCCCTACCCGAACAACGGCCAGGCCGACAGAAGGGCGAGGGACGCCCCCAGAACGAGCGCTGCCGCAGTTGCCAAGCGCGCCAGGCGAGCGGAGCGATCAAACCCGCACCACATGCAGCGCGAGGTGTGAGCCCAAGTCGCCTGGCTGCATTGGGGACACGAGCGTGACTGTTCCTCTGTCGGATGAAGCTGGGCACCCGGGGGCTGGTGCACGAAGGTGCAATGCGTTGGATCGTTGATTTCGATGTACATGGCACCGTGATCAGTTCGGGTGGATGGGCTTTGTGCGCTTGCTCTTGGCGTTGGGGCGGGCGGCTTCCACGGCGTGCTGGCGGTCAACGGCCAGGCAGAACTGGGTGAAGGCGTCGCGTGCACCGTCTTGGAGGTCTGCGTTTGCGGCGAGGCGCAGCGCCACCTCGCGCCAGTTCGGCACTTCCTGTGCTCGCCGCTCGGCACTGTGTAGGACGAGTTTGATGTGGTCGGCGACGAACTGCCGGTCAGCAGGCGCGAGCCGGCGTAGCTGGTGGGGGCTGATTCCAGGCAGGGGCCAGTCTGAGCCGATGGCGTAAACGGCGGGCGGTGGCTCGGCTGTGCCGACCTGCTTGAGCGCTTCGGCGGTGCGTCGGTCGAGCCAGCCTTCAGGCTTCTGAGCGCGGCGCTCAATGTCGCGTGCTGAATCCTCCGAAATTGCCTTGAGACCCGTGAGCCAGTGGTTGACCTGGGCTGGCGGCCGCCGGAGCGTCTTTGCGAGATCGACTTGCACGCCGTCATGCTCGGCCAGCAGGTGCTCGAGCTGCTCTTGTCGTGTGTCTCTGATGCTGCGTTGAACCATGGCCAAAGAATACCCTCAGGTAAATTGCCGATGGGTATAGACAGAAGATATACCCGCAGGTAGAGTTGATGGCATGCAACTTGCCGACTACTTCAAAGCGAAGCGTGGCCGCCTCAGTCGGGTGGCCCTCGCTGTGGGCGTTCAGTCCGGCTACCTGTCCCAGGTGGCGGCTGGCACGAAGAAGGTGATGCCGCGCTACGTGCCAGCTATTGAACGCGCCACAGATTTCGCCGTCCGGTGCTGGGAGCTGTGTCCGGACGACTGGCACATGATCTGGCCGGCCGTGATCGGCACCGAAGGCGCCCCCCCCATCCCCCAGGCTGAAGAGGAGGCGCGCCATGCAGCGTGATCGCCGAAGCCAGATCGAGAACATCAGGCGGGCGACGCTCCTCCTGTCGTCACGGCGGAGCAATCCCGCCCTCGATGCGTACTTGAGTGCTGTCGCCGCCGGCTCAAGGGCTGCTCCGGGTCCAGCTTCTTGCGGAGCGGGTGCGACAGGTCTGGTCATTCGTGTGGACTCACGAACTGACCGGGCGGCCGTCCTGGCGCTCGTCAGTGCAGCGTTTCGTCCGTCTGAGCCACTCGGTCCGAAAGGTACAGACGAAGCACAGCCGCGTCCCCGTTGTGCTCCCACACCCGTGCGGCGATCACGAACTGATGGCCTGCGAAGCGCAGTACGTCGCCTCGCGCGGGCGCTGCGAGGTGCCCTGACCAGAACGCCGGCACCTCGAAGCGATTCGCCTGGAGCCAAGCCAGATCGTCTGGGCTGAAGGTCAGCGTGATGACGAGATTTGATGCGAGGTTGACTTTTTCCATGGGTGCCCTCCCTGGGCTGTTGCGTGTGAGAGCCAACAGCATATCCCCCAGGGCCGGGCGCCCACCCCTTTACCCCAGCCGCCGGCAGTTCGTCGGCGCGCCTCTGGCACCGGTTGGCCAGCGGCGTACCCCTCCCTGCGTTTGTTTGGCGCGTCGGCGGGTGGGTGGGTCTTTTCTTCCCTTGGTGCATGTCTTGCAGTCTGGCCGCTCGATCGCGGCGGGGCAAAGCAGCGGCGTGCGCGGTTTGCTTCGACGAGGAGTTTTCTGATGGACACCACCCGGGCCCTGAAACGGGCTGTCGACCACTACCCCGGCGGCACGGCGGCGCTGGCCGCGCTGATGGACATGAGCCCCACCACGCTGCGGCATAAGGCGAACCCGCACGACAGCAAGCAGTTTTTCTCGCCCGAGGAGGCGCTGCAACTGCAGCTGGAGACGGGCGACCATGGCGCGCTGCAGGTGGACGCCGCTGTGTTGGGCTATGTGCTGTTGCGCAACCCGGCGGCGCTGAGCAGCGACGAGGCCGCCCAGCTGATCAACGGCACGGTGCGCGAGTTCAGCGAGTTTTTGACCGAGTGCACCAGCACGCTGGCCGATGGCCGCGTGACGGCCAATGAGCTGCAAGCCGTCGACGACGAGCTCGCCTCCGCGATCGCGCAGATGCAGGCCATGCGCGCCCACCTGGCGGGTCTGCACCGGGCTGGCATGCCGGCGGCCGAGCGGGCGGGCTTGGGAGGTTCGGCATGAGGCCCGCCGGCGAGATCCACATCGCGCTTCGGCGCGCCCTGTTCAAGCACGGCCCCGGCACCACGCGCCAGCTGGCCCGCGTGGCCTGCACCGGCCTGGCCGCCACGCGCCACACGCTAGACAACATGGTGCGCGCCCGCAAGGCCCTGCAGCTGGAGCCGCGCCGCGAGCCCGGCGTGAAGCGCCCGGTGCCGGTGTATGCGCTGCCCGGGACGGTGCAGCTCCCCTTGCCGTTGGAGGTGAGAGCGTGAGGGCGGCCACCGTGATTGAGCGCGAGGCGCTCGCCGCCCCGGACGAGCAGGTGCCGCCGCTCGGGCTGTTTGTTGTGTGGTTCGACCTCAACTGTGGCGTCCCGCCTGCCGACTGGTGGTGGGAGATCCCTGGACCGCAGCCGCTGGCCGCAGCGGTCGACCTGGCCGCAGAGCTGCGCGCCGCCGGCTGGTTGTGCAAGGTCATGCCCGAGGGGCAGAACCCGCGCGCCGATGGCCGATGGGACAACCCATGACCCGCGCCGATCTGGCCGAGGGCCACGACACCACAGAGCGGCTGAGCCCTGACGACATGGCCACGCTGCGCGAGGAGCAGCACCTGCAGGCTGCGCTCTTGCGGCAGCGCCAGCTGGCCGCCAGGCACCCGCGCGATGTGCCGGGGATCTGCAGCAACTGCGCCGAGCGCTGCCTGCCGCTGGCCGTCTAT
>NZ_JBDPLH010000024.1:0-7466 GCF_040187885.1 Roseateles cavernae | reverse complement strand
GACCTGCGCCAGCTACGCTGGCTGGTCCGTTTACCTTGTACGTTATAGCGCTCGCCATGAGTGAAGAGTCCTTC
Organism: Roseateles cavernae; assembly: GCF_040187885.1. Lineage (NCBI taxonomy): Bacteria > Pseudomonadati > Pseudomonadota > Betaproteobacteria > Burkholderiales > Sphaerotilaceae > Roseateles > Roseateles cavernae. Next base: position 7,392 of record NZ_JBDPLH010000024.1, on the reverse strand, counting down.
CCTTGCCCAAGCTGCGGGTTCTTCGTCTTCGGCGAGCCGCCTGGCAGCTACGAGATCTGCGATTTGTGCGGCTGGGAAGATGATCACGTGCAGCTTGCCCACCCGGCAATGGGCGGCGGAGCTAACAAGCGAAGCCTCGTCCAAAGCCAGTTGCTTGCCCTTCAAAGATTTCCCGTGGGTGTTTCCGTTGTCGGCACCATCCTTCGCGCTCCGGGCTGGCGGCCATTGCGGCCCGAAGAGATCGAGCCTGCGCAATCACCAGCGAATGGGCTTGCATACTTCGACGCCGCTGCGGGCGATGCCACAAACTACTACTGGGTTCGCGATGCAGCGCTATAACCTTTTGTTCAAGCGGACCTGCGCCAGCTACGCTGGCTGGTCCTCTTACCGCGCACGTTGGGCAGCACGTCTAAGCCGTCTCGACCATGACGCCATCTGAATCGCCAGCCGCCTTCGAATCCTTCGCCGCGTTGCAGGGCGAAAGCATCTCGCGCTGCACCCCTCGTCGAGGAGTCGAGATGATGTTCGCCTTCTATCAATCGGTGAAGCCAGTCGGATGTGATGGTCCAGATGGCGACATGCTGCTGTTTCAATGGGGGACCTATGACTGGGGCGCAGGCCGTCATTTCGAGCTGAACATCACTCGGCAGTTCATCGAGGAAGATCTCGAGGGAGACGACGCGATCAGCCAACTGAGTCTCACCTTCCGCTTTGATCCCACTGACCAACTCGAGGAACTCGGGGCGGGTAATCGATGGTGTGACGGGCCGAGCGAGTTCGCAATCATCAAGGACTACACACTATCGTCAGGCCCCTTGCTGGCAGTTGCGGATAGGGTCGCGGGCGCGATTGAACTCAATCACTCGTATGTTTAACGTGGTGCGGCCCAACCTGTCGCTGCAACGGACGGCTTCGCCGTCCGCTGAGCTTGCACGTTAGGCCCTACTCAACTAGCTTCAGTTCGAATCATGGCGACGACCACCCCAATCATCACGTCCGAGCAGTTGACCCGATGGGCCGATGAATGCCTATCGATCAATCACCTGAACACTCTTGTCCAACGAGAGATTCAAGCGAATTCGCTTGCTCGGGCGACCGATCTGTCGGAGCGCGCGCGCGTGCGAGCGTGGAAAATGCTCAGCGAGATGTTTGAGGCAGGCGCTGAGAAACCTGTCGGCTATTGCGAGGCGGGCACCGTACCGGGGCCAAGCGATGCGGCCTAACCCTTCCTTCGAGCGGGCGCCTAGCGGCGCCGCTCAAGTCAAACGTTAGGCGTCTTATGAATCCGTCCGAGTATCCGATCGTCGGCTCATTCAAGAACGAAACAACTTCCGATCTGACGCTTCATTTGGAGTTGATTCCGGAAGAGGTAATCCTGGCTCCGGGCCATTCGGTTGATCTTGTCGCGAAGCCAACCGATGATTTGCTGCCTTTGAGCATCGAACCAGTTGATGGGGGCTACCAAATTCATGCATGCCGCGCGTTTGATCCAGACTGGCATGTTCGTTTCAATGGCAAGCTGCTTAAGGCGGGCAACCCAACGCGCCTCAGAGACCACGAATGAATTCAATGATTCGTTTTGCAAGGACGCCGCCCAACCAGTCGCTCGAGCCGACTCGCGTCGGCAAGCCGCCGCTCGCCGCTCAGCTTCAACGTTAAAGCGCAATGTCAGGCGAGTACCTCATCCAACGTACCGATGGGAATTGGTTCGACCTCGATCGGAAGGACTACGAGCGAACGCTCGTGCCGAAATCACTACCTTGGCGCGCCGTCGCCGATGGCTACGGTGACTTCTGCATCGACGTGTCCGGTTGCGAAATCTCGTTCTCGTACGAGGATCCTGGAATTCAGGTGGTCTTCGAGGACGATGTCTTTTCGGCGGAGCAAGAACTTCAACTATTGACCGAGATGCTTGAAAACTTGACGCTGGTGACGGGTCAGCAAGGCAAGGTCATTTCGGTATGAGTGCGCGGCCGGCAGGTGGTTTGCGCTTTAACCTTTTGGTCAAGCGGACCTGCGCCAGCTGCGCTGGCTGGTCCGCTTACCGCGANACCAAGCGCTGGCCATCCTTGAGGGAAGGACTTTCAGTACAGCGGAGGCTGCGGCGGCAATCGCGTCAGTCGATCGTTTGTGCGGGGAGAGCTTTTCACAGAGGCTATCTGCCGTGGCAGAGGGTCCGGTTCAACCCTTCACTGCAGCGGACGGCTCCGCCGCCCGCTGAGCTTTCACGTTGAACCGCTATGCAAACGCTGCTCGTTGATCGCGTCGAGCCTTACGCGCCCGGTGATGAGAGTTCTTCGGTGAGGCTGCGCAGCGCACACGGCCTGATCGACGCCTTCTGCTTTATGCGCGACTTAGTTGAAGGTCAACATGTCGATAACGCCTTGTTTGCTGTGGATGCGGAGATCCAAGCTGCATGTCTCTCGGATTGGCCCGAGGATATGCAAGCGCAAAGATCAGCCGAGCGGATCGAGAAGATTGGCCCGTATGCGTATCGAGGCGTCGGCCATGTCGTGGATCAACCGGCCGGCATCATTGAAGTTCTAGGTTTCCGCATCGATGTCGGCGATGTCCCTTGTGAAGGGGCAGTCGAGTTCAGTTTTATGCGGGTGGACGTTCGATGAATCGGTTCAACCCTTCGCTGCAGCGGACGGCTTCGCCGCCTGCTGAGCTTGCACGTTGAGCCTCATGGAATTGATCGCGCCACTTCGCACCGCCGAGGGTCTCGCCGAGCGAGTCCTCAAGGTCAACCATGCGGGCGAGCACGGCGCGGTCAATATCTACGCGGGGCAGCGCTTGGTCGCTCGGCTTACGGCTCGCAGCATGTTGCGCGAGCTTGCTGAGTTCCAATCGCACGAGCGCAGACACCGCTCGATTTTTCAAGCCGAGCTTCAGCGACGCGGCGTTCGGCGTTGCCGCAGCTACCACCTTTGCGGGGCCGGCGGCTTCGTGCTCGGCTTCGTAACTGCGATCTTCGGCCGCGGTGCAATCGCTGCTACAACGGTCGCGGTTGAGCGGGTGGTTCTGCGCCACTTGCAACACCAACTCCGAGAGCTTCACGCCGTTGATGAGGAGGCGGTCAAAGCCATCAGCTCCATCGTGCAGGAAGAGCAGCAGCACCATGACAGTTCTGCCGCGCATATCGAGGGGCAGGCAAGCCGCCGCTGGGTCCGGTTGCTAACGCCAGTGGTAGCTGCATCAACCGAGGCAGTCATATGGCTTGGCATGCGGCTGTGAGGCTCAACCCTTCGCTGCAGCGGACGGCTTCCCCGCCCGCTGAGCTTTCACGTTGAACCGCACCTGCAGCCATGCCTTCCAACCTCGACGAGACAAAAATTCTGGCGTTCGCCGTCTATGAACTGCGTCTGCTGCTCGCGGGCCATCTCGGTAGCAATGCAACGGCCGATCCCGCGCTTCGGGCGGCGGCACATCTTGCATATGCGTTGCACAACCAAGCGCTGGCCATCCTTGAGGGAAGGACTTTCAGTACAGCGGAGGCTGCGGCGGCAATCGCGTCAGTCGATCGTTTGTGCGGGGAGAGCTTTTCACAGAGGCTATCTGCCGTGGCAGAGGGTCCGGTTCAACCCTTCACTGCAGCGGACGGCTCCGCCGCCCGCTGAGCTTTCACGTTGTGCATCACAGGAACACCATGCTCGCTGACCTGAGGGGAATTGAGTTCGACTGGTTTGCCGCCGATAGCGAGGGGAACGTGGCCCTCTTTGCGACCGCCGGAGAGGGCTTTTTGCCGGCGGGCGTCGCGGAGAACCACGAGATGCACTCTGCTTTCGCCGAATCGCTGCCAGCCCCACGGGTTGGTACGGCCGAAGTCTGGCTCGATTACGCCGACGCCGGCTTCTACGTGTTCGATTGGGCGCTTCCCGGTGGCCCCTACGAGTTGCGTGCGTCGCCGAATTGTGAACTGAAGAGCGCCATCAAACAGCAGGCCTTGGCGGTGATGCACATGCCGCGCTTCAATGGCTCCTTCTCAAGCACGACTAAGGTTGATTCGTGGAAGTGACGCACAACCTTTCGCTGCAGCGGACGGCTTCACCGCCCGCTGACCTTTGACGCTATGTCGCTTGAATCACCGCCGCGCATTCGCGTTGACTTCAACGAACTCGTCGGCTCGGGGCTGGTGCTGCTCTCGAAGACCGATCGTGTCGAATGTGACGATGGAAGAGAAGTCATGCTGGAGGCCGGACTGGCGGTAATCGCGTTTGAGCGCAACGCGTATGGCGATGGCACAGCCGAGTACCTGTACGTTAGCGGGCATGCGGAACGGAACGATCCGACGATCAATGGTGAATGGACGCGCAACGCACTGTGGTGCTGCAGATTTGTCGGCGGTGTCCAGTCCTCGGAATCGAGAACATGAGCAAACTGACTTGGTGCCCCGTCGCGCAGCGACATAACCCTTCGCTCCAGCGGACGGCTTCGCCGTCCGCCGAGCTTGCACGTTAGCCGTCTTGGCTTGATGACCAATGAATCTCATCCTTGAGAGAGCCGTCAAAGTTCCCTTCTTTACCGACATGCGTGCCACGCTGGACGCATTGGGAATCGCCGCAACGGACTTCGATTGGTATCTGAGCGATGTCGAGACCAACTACTACGGTGAGGACTTCGCGTCACACGACCAATGGATCTCAGGTCATGAGCTTCAACGCTTGCTCGAGCGCAACGAAATCCAGTTCATCTGGGCGGTCTTCAGCGCTGTGCCGGTCGGCCATCGCCCCACCGTTCTTGCTGCACCGTACATTGAAGGAAATCCGGACTGCTGGGCAGGCTCCGAAGTCCGGCCGCAATTGCCCGAGGCAGTCTTTGAAATCGCGTGCTGGGACAGCAGTGCCACCATCTTGGTTGGTCTTCCGGCAGCGGCCGAGGCGCGCTTTCTGGCGGTCTACCCCGAAACTGACACTCTCCAAAATGCTGTACTGCGAAGAGCCGGCTAACCAGTCGCTCGAGCCAACTCGCGTCGGCAAGCCGCCGCTCGCGGCTCAGCTTCAACGTTAGCTGCCAAGTGAAGACTGTCGCAAGGTTGTCCGTACGCTTTTGGCGCTAGCATCCCAGCCTCTTCCACCAGCACGTGAGACTTCTATGCGATCGCTAGTTCTTATTCTGGCAATGTTGGCCGCGCCTTTCGCCCAAGCGGCGGACTCTCTCTCGCTATCCGCCGACGAGCTAACGGCCAAGGTGATTGAGGTCACGCACGCTCAGAACAAGGTCATGATGCATGGTTCGACTGTGGCAGACGTGGACAAACTCTTTTCTTTGTACGCCGACGACTTCACCTACATCCATGCGGCATATGGCGGCACGTACACAAGGGACGAGCTCTACGGCAACACCGTCCGGCTGTTGAAGCGCGGCATCTACAGCAAGACCGAGCCTCGCTACACTTTGGTTTCGACGATTCCGGGCTACAACGGCATTGCCGTTGAGCGTCAAGAGACCCACAAAGGGGTAACAAAAAAGCATCTCGCGGTGTTCGAGTTCCGTGATGCAAAAGTTGCGAAGATCATCGAGTACTGGAAGTAAATCATGGCGGTGCCGTTGGCGCGCAAGCAGTACAGGTTTGGCAGCTAACAATTCATATATGGACTCCCCCACAACGGCAAAGGCCTGACCGATAGTGACTTGCTGGGAGAAGCGCCTGCAGTCGTGTATCCGGCATCTTGTGTGGGATCGTGCATGTCCCGTGCCGACATGGAATCTGCGTCACTGCGGCGCCACACGCTGCAAGCGGCAGGTTGAGCTGCCGGAAGAGTTATCGGCGTTGCGCGGTGCGGGAGGGCTCGTGTCGCCGGTCCCAGTCTTCCGTGCCTGCGAATCGGTAGTGCCTTCGATCGCGTCGCCCCATCGGAGCACCCTGAAGTCGCTAAGGAGAAGCATGATCTTGAATCCCGAAATTCCGGGATTTCCGTCACGCACCAGCTCAGATCAAGAAACCGAGCGGGCAATCCCGGTCAATCGAATCTACTGGGACAGAATGGCTTCGCGTCGAGAAATGGCTCTTGGCATTCCATCAAATCGGCAAGCAGTCGGGCGCTCGCAGGTCCCAGTGTGAAGCCTTGGTGGCCGTGCCCGAAGTTGAACCACAGCCCGCGATGGCGGGATGCTGGGCCGATAAGCGGCTTCATGTCGGCGCTGCAGGGACGAGCGCCAATCCAGGGCGTAGCCTCTACCGGCGTGCCGATATCGAGCAGCTGCCGGGCCTGTGTTTCGGCAAGGCCCATCTGCACCGGTGTGGGCGGTGCGTCGAGTGCGGCCAGTTCGGCGCCAGTGGTCAGCCGCAGCCCACGGAGCTGCGGTGCCAACACGTAGCCGCGCTCGGCATCCAGGGTGGGTACCGCGACGCTTGCGCCGCCGGTGTAATGGCGGTGGTAGCCACGCTTGGCAAAAAGCGGCAGTCGGTAGCCCAGCCGGTGAGCCAGTCGGCCGGCCCACGGCCCGAGAGCGATGACCGCGTGCTGCGCATGCACCGCCCCCTCGCGTGCGTCAATGCGCCAACCCGTGGCAGTCTCTCGCAGGCTGTCGGCATCGGCCAGCAGCCATCGACCTCCACGCTCCAAGAAAAGCGCCGCATATCGTTCGACCAAGGCGCCCGGATCGCCGACGCTCCAGGAGTCCGTCCAGTGAACCGCCCCGGCCAGCGAGCGCAGCTGCAGGGCCGGCTCAGCGCCTGCCAGTGCCGCCGAGTCCATCGCCATGTAGCCGATGCCATGCTCGTCGGCCAGGCGCGCCGATTCGGCGATGGCGCGATCGAGCGCAGCGGGCGTGCGGTACACCATACGCAGACCATCTCTTCGCACCAAGTCCTCTGCATCCGCCAGTGTGACGTATCGCTGGTGCTCGGTGGTTGCGTGAGCGATCAGCGATGCGTAGGCCTGGCTGATCACGCGGTGGCGGCGCGGTGCCGAATGCCACCAGTAGCGCAGCAGCGAGGGCCAGGCAATCCTCAGGCCGGCCAGGTGATAACGAACATCGAGTCGGCGATTCAATGCAGCGGTCAGCATCGTCATCGGGTCGCGCGGGAATCCGTAGGGCTCCACCGCCTCACGCTGGATCACGCCGGCATTGCCATACGAGGTCTCGCCACCCGGGGGCCGGCGGTCTACCAGGGTGACGTGGTGGCCGCGCAAGCGGAGTTCCAAGGCGGTGCAGGTGCCGATGATGCCTGCCCCCACGACGACGATCTCCTTGGCCATCTCAGACGCCTGTAGGTACGGCGGCGACCACCGTGAGCTCGACGCGGACCGCCGGCAACGCCAACTGCGCAATGACGGTGGTGCGCGTCGGCAACGGCGCAGAAAAGTGCTCGAGGTACGTGGCATTGAATTCGGTGAAATCGGTATGCGTCCGGCCATCCCATCTTGAATTGACCCATCGCGACTG
>NZ_JBDPLH010000023.1:0-7771 GCF_040187885.1 Roseateles cavernae | reverse complement strand
GGTGAGGGCCGGGCTCAAATGCGGCGAATTTCAACAGCCTGCTAGCGGCGCGGCAGCGTCCAGGGTCAGCACACCCTGCACGCGCAGGCTGTGCTCGCCACCCAGGCTGGCCGGAATCATGGCCAGCAGGCCCTGGCCCTGGCGTGCGTCGCTCAGCAGGTTCAGGCTGCCGCTCTGCCAGTCCAGCCGGCCGTCGAACGTAGCATCTGGGGCTGCGCTCAGGCTGCCGCCGGCCAGCATCAGGCGCTCGGCCTGCAGGCGTCCGCCGACACCCAGCAGCAGGCTCTGGCCCTGCTGGATCTGGAGTTGCCCCTTGATCGCCAGCGCGCGCCCACTGTCCAGCACCAGGTCGGCGGCGAGCAGGCCCTGATTCAGCGCCGTGTCCGCTCCGAGGCTCAGCAGGCCCTGCTGCCAGCGTAGTCCGGCGGTGAAGCTGGCACCGGGCCGGTCCAGCTGCAGCGAGCCGCCGTTGAGCACCAGCTCGGCACCCGTTTGCAGCTCGAGGCTGCCGCTGCGCAGCGCGCCGCCGGACAGCAGCTCGATGCTGCTGCGCGCATGCAGATGCAGGTTGGCCACATCCACGAAGCTGCCCGGACCCTGGACCCTGAGACTGGCCTGCGGCAGCAGCGTGAGTTCGGTGGCTCGGAGGCTGCCGCCGTTTTCGACCAGCACCCTGGCGCCCTGGTAGGACTGCACCTGCGCGTCGAAACGGCTGCCTGAGCCGGCGATGTGCAGCAGCGGGGCATCGGTGTTCGGCACGCCCGATGCACCGGTTAGCTTGAAGTTCTGGGGGCCCTCCAGCCGGGCACCATCGAGCACGCTGATGCGGCTGCCGCTGGCATCGCCGCTGAGCAGCAGATCGCGCAGCTGCGTCTGGCTGCCGGCACCGGTGACGCGCAGCTCGCTGTTGGAGCCCAGGTTCAGACGGGCCAGTTGGTTGCTATTGCTCAGCGTCAGCGTGCCTTGGCGGAGCGTCAGCAGGCCGTCGCTGCTGAGGCCGCCGCTGATGCGCGACGCGCTGCCCTCGGCGAGCAGCAGGTCTGCGCCGGCGGCGATCTCGATGGCGCCGTCCAGCTGGAGTCCCCCGTGCACCTCGACCTTGCCGCCGTTCAGCAGTGTCAGGCCGGGGCCGCCGGCGTGGCTACCGAGTGTGCCCAGCACCCGCAGCGAGCGTTTGGCGTCCAGGGCCGGCAAGCTGGCCAGACCCTGACCCAACTGGGCTGCGCCGCGCAGCGTCAGCGTACCCTGCTGCCAGTCCAGCACCGAGCGGAAGTCGGCGCCGCTCAGTGCCTCGAAGCTGCCACCGGTCAGTAGCAGGCGCTCGGCCTGCAGGCTGCCCCCCTGACCCAGCTGCAGGCTTTGGCCGGCGCCCACGCTCAACGTCCCCTGCACGCTCAGCTCGCGTCCGTCGGCCAGCGCCAGATTGGCCGCCAGCAGGCCCTGGCCCAGGTGGCTGTCCAGGCCCAGACTCACCCGTCCGCTGCGCCAGTCCAGCGCGCCGATGCTGCTGGCTTGGGCCAGCTCCAGCACGCCGCCGTCCAGCAGCAGCCGGGATTCTCCGTCGGTGTCAACCAGCGCGTTGGCGCGCAATAGGGCGCCGTCCAGCAGCTGCAGCTGGCTGCCGTTGATGTCGAGCTTGATCGTGGCGTCGTTCACCCAGCGCGTGCCGGCGCCGCTGAGGCTGAGGACCGTGCCGCTCAGGCTGGCCTGGGCAGTCTGCAGCGTGGCGCCGGCGCTGACGTTGATGCTGTTGAATCCGGTGTTCAGGTTGTTGACGGACAGGCTCGTGCGCTCGCCCTCGACGCTGACCGAGCTGCCCCGTGTCAGATGCAATAGGGCGGCGACGTCCATCTGGGCGCCGCTGCTCAGCCGGATGGCGCTGCCGTCGCTCACTTTGGCATTGCCGCTGACCTTCACCGACGTGCCGGCATCGCGCAACTGCCAGATGCCGCCCTGCTCAATGGAGGCACTGGACACGAACATGCGGGCACCATCGCGCACCGTGACGGTGGCTGGCGTCGCCGGGTCTGAGCGGTCCAGCCGCAGGTTGTTGGGCGACCCTGCGCTGCCCACCACCGTTTGGCGGCCGGCAATGTCGACTTGGCTTCCGTTGCCCAGGTAGATTGCAGCGATGTCGATGTGTGACGGCTTGTCGAGCTCCCCCAGCAGCAGCTTGGGCGCCGGCAGACTGGGATCGGGCTGGGTGAGCTGCAGGTATCTGAACTTGACCGAGCCGCTCAGGGCCAGCGATGTACCTTGGTGGTCAATCGTGCCGCCCGCGAAGCCTAGGTTGCTGATGCCGTCGCGCAGCGCCAGCTCCGTGCCGGGCGTCACTTCCAGGATGCTGCTGGTGCTGGTGTCGAACAGCAGCGGCCCCTGCAGGGCGCTGCCCGGCAGCATCACCAGCCGGGCATCGTTGGCGATCTGGGTGCCCCCTCCCGGGGCTAGTTGGCCCAGGGCATGCACCGCGCCCGTGCTGATGCGCAGCACGCCTGTGCCGCGGAGCGGCCCGTCCAGCAGCAGCGGTGCGTAGCTGTCGCTGTTGCGCAGCACGAGCACACCGTCGTTGCGGATCGGCCCCTGCAGCGTCAGACCGCTGCCCTGCAGGGTCAGCGTGCCGGCCTGGATGTCGATGCCCTGCTGCAGGTTCACGCTCTGGCTGAGCAGCAGGTTGCCGCCGCCCTGCTTGAGCAGCCGGCCCTCGCCCTGCACGGTGCCGGCAAAAGAGTGTTCGTCCGCGCGGTTGAAGGCCAGCGTGGCGCCGGCATCGACCCGCACCGGGCCGAGTATGGCGCCGCTGCTGCCGCCGTCTCCTATGGCCAGCGTGCCGCCCGCCACCCGGGTGCCGCCGGTGTAGCTGCTGCTGCCGGTCAGCACCTGGGTGCCGTTGCCGGCCTTGGTGAAGTGGCCGGGCGAGTTGCCGTCCATCAGCGCGCCGGCGAAGCTGCCGCTGCCATTGGCCACGCCGAAGGTGAAGGTCTCGTAGCCCGCGCGCCAGCCGCCGTCGGTGAAACCGGACCTGATGCGGCCGCTGCCGGTTAGCGCATCCACCCGCACATTGGCCTCCACCCCCTCGAACACCGCGCCGGCGGCGACTCTGAGGCCCGACAGATTGCGCGTCCAGTTCTCATTGGCGCTGCTGCCGCCGACGAAGCGACCGGCCGCCACGTCTATCCAGCTGCCGGCCTGCAGGGCAAAGGTGGCGCTGTGCGCGCCCCAGGAGACGGTGCCCGGGCCGGTCTTGGACAGCACGCCCAGGCCCTGGTAGACCACGTCGCCGAGCAGGCTGCCCAGGTCGGTGTCGAGCGGGGTGGCGATGAGATGGCGCTGCTGCGGATCCAGCTCGATGACGGTGGCACCGCTGGCCGGGCTTACCGGGGCGGCAAAGGCCAAGGCGAGGGCGCTGCACAGGGCCAGGCGGCGCGGCAGGTGTCGCTGGAAGTGAGTGGCTTGGGACGGGCTGGTGCGCTGCATGGTCGGGGTTTTCCTTGAATAGGATGGTCCCTTCTTTCAGGAGGGGCGCGGCCCGATGCTGGCGCCCTAGCGTTGATGCAGCGTTGAAAGGCCCCTCCCCGGATGGGGGGGAGGCTGGTCTGGCGGATTGGTGGCCTGTTGTTCGCAACGCTGTTGCCACAGACTGGCGCCCATGCTGCAGGCCTGTTGGTGGGCATGCGCCAGTGCGTCGCTTGCGGCGGCGGGGTGGCATAGCCGCGCCTGGGCCTCGGCGCGCATGCGCCAGAGCTCGGGCAGCAGATAGAGTTCCTGGCGCTCACGGGCCTTGGCCATGGCCTCGTCGCTGCGGGCCAAGGCCTCCTCATGCTGGCCCAGGCGCAGCAGCGCCTCGATCAGGAAGGACAAAAAGGTCGGCTCGGTGCTGGGCATGGCCACGGCCGAGGCAGCGACCGCCTGGCGTATCGGCAACAGGCCACCCGGGTCGCCGCCTTCGGCCTGCACCCAGCCCAGTACCAGGGCGCCGACCGCCTGCCACAGCGCCAAGCCATGCTTGTCGGCCAGGGCCAGCAGCTCCTGGCATAGCGGTAGCGCCGGGCCGGGCTGGCGCAAATGACGATGCATCACCGCTGCCATGGTCAGCACGAAGGCCAGGGTCTGGGCATGCCCCAGGACCCGTGCTTGGGTCAGTGCGAGCGTGGCATGGAACTGTGCCGCTTCCGCGTGGCCTTGCAGGGCCAGCGGCCAGCAACGCATCGCGCGGGCGGCGATGCCGCCATGCTCGCCGTAGCGCGCCGTCAGCAGCTCCGGCGCCAGCCGGTCGCCGGCCTTGGCGGCGGCCTCGAGTGCCTGGTCGGCGGCCTCCAGCCGGCCAAGAAAGAACAGGTTGTTGCCCAGGGCATAGGCGGCTTGCACCGCGGCGGCCTGGTCGCCGGTGCGCGCGGCCTCAACGCACAACTGCTCGGCCAGTTGCAGGGCGGGCACCTCGCCGGGGCCGCTGCGGCTGCCCAGCCACAGGCCCCACAGGGCCTGGAAGCGCGGCCCTGCGACACTCTCCGCCGGGCAGACCGCCAGGGCCTGCTCGAAGCAGTGGCGCGCCACCCCCGAGCCATAGCCCTCCAGGGCCAGCAGGCTGTTGCCCAACTGCAGCAGCAAAGGCAGCTTCAGGCGCTGTACAAGATCCGGTGGCGCTGAGAGCGTGGTCAGGGCCTGCAGACCCTGCTGGAGCAGATGGCGGGCCTCGACATGGGCGGACTGGCCGGCGGCGCGGCAGCCGGCCTGCAGCCAGTAGTGGGCGGCCACCGGGTCGCCGGCGGCCTGCAGATGGTGGGCGAGCAACTCGGGTTCGTCGGCTGCGCGAGTCGCGAACATGCCCATCAGCGCATCGGCCGCGCGCCGATGCAGGGAGCACCGTTCGCTGCTCCCCAGCGATTCGTAAGCCGCGTCCCGGATCAGTGCATGGCGGAACTGCCAATGTCCGCTGGCGCAGGCCTGCAGCAGGCCTTCGCCGGCCAACTGGCCCAGGCCCGCCGATAGCTGCAGCGGCCGCGAGCTCTCGTCCTGCATGGCCAGCAGTAGGGCTTCGTCGCAGTCGCTGCCCAGCACCGCTGCGCATTGGGCTAGCCGCCGGGCTGTGGCGGGTAGGCGATCCAGCCGGGCGGCCAGCAGGTCCCACAGCGTGGCGGGCACGCGCTCCTGTGGAGTCAGGCGTAGCGAGCGGGCCAATTCTTGGGCAAACAGCGGCACGCCCTGGGCGCGCAGCAGCACCTGTTGGCGCTCCAGTGCACTGTCTGGGGCCAGCTCCAGTTGCTCGATCAGGTGCAACATCTCGGCCTCGGGCAGTGCTTGCAGGTTCAGCACTTGCTGCAGTGCGCCGGCCAGAGCCGGCGGAGGCGGCTCGCGCGAGCTCATCACGATCAGGCTGGGACTGCGCTCGCTCGCGGCCCGCTGCAGATACAAGGCCAGCAGCTCCAGCGTCGAGGGGTCGGCCCAGTGCAGGTCCTCCATCGTCACCAGTTGGGGCCGACCCCGGGCCAGGCCTTCGAACAGATCAATCAGCAGGGTCTGCAGCGCGCGTTTGTTGAGCGGACCGTCGGTCGCCTGTGACAGCAGCAACTGGCTCAGTGCTTCCTGGCTGGCCCTCGGATCGAGGCCGGCCTGCAACAGCAGCTGTTGCAGCGCCGCTTGCGCGCGATGCCGGTCTGCCAGGGGACCGAGGCTGCGTTGCAGCGCGGCCACCACCGGATGCCAGGGGCTGTGACCGAACTCCGGTTGGCAGAATAGCTGCAGTCGCCGTGTCGTGGCGCCGCTGCTCGCTGCGATCTCGCGGCGTAGCGCCTGAAGCAGCCGGGTCTTGCCCAGGCCTGGCTCGCCCTGCACCCAAATCGCGCGGGAGTGATGCTGGGCATCGGCCCAATGGGCCAACAGCGCTGCCAGTTCGGCGCCGCGGCCGACCATGGGCTGCATTTGCCGCAGCTGGGCGGAGGCACTCAGTGCATCAAGCAGCTCAGCACTGCCATCAGCCTCGGTGGCCAGGAAGCGATGGTGGTGCAGGCTTTGCTGGCGCAGCTCGACGCTGACCCGGGCCGTGCTCGGCCGGGCCAACCAAGCCAGGCGACGCGCCTCGCGAGTCAAGGCGCCGACGCTGTCGGGCGAGGCTTGGTCCGGCAGGCTGCGCCCCCAGCCTACATGCAGGCCCAGGCGCGGAACCAGCATGGCCTTGCCGTCCTCGACCGGTGCCAGCAGCCCGAGTGCAGCGTCCAGAGCCAAGCGCGGCGCCTGCTCCAGCGCGCGAGGATGGCCAAAGAAGGCCAGCAGTTCACCGCTCTCGGCGCGTTGCACCCAGGCGCCTTGGTCCTGGAGGTCGGCGCGAGCGCGGTCCAGCCTGTTGGCCAACTGGGCGCTCAGCGCCTCGGCGTCATCGGTGTTGCCTGCATCAGCATGCACCTCCCATTCGCACAGCAGAGCCACGACGCGTCGGCGCTGGGTGCCCTGGGCGACCGCCGGTGCAGGCGCGGCCTGTCGGCGCAGGCCTTGGGCCAGGGTCTCGGTGGCGGTCCGCGGTAGTAACTTCAGCTCCTGCTGCAATCGGTTGCGGAACTCGTCATAGAGATCCAAGGCCTGATCTGGCCGAGAGATCGCAAGCATCCGCATGCAGCGTCGCAGCGCGGCTTCATTCCAGGGGTCCAAGGCCAGCACCTGCTGTGCGCAGCTCAGCGCCTCTGCGTGCTCGCTGGTCTGCTCCAGCATCTCGGCCAAGGTCTCCAGGCATTGAAGCCAGGCGCGTCGCTCAAGCTCAGACCGATCAGCAACTCGCCTCGGTAAAGCGCCCGAGCCCGCTCCAAGGCCAGTCGGCGCGCCTCGGTATGGGGGGCCGCGGCGTCAAGCTGGGCCAGCGTGAACTCGCGGCAGTCGATCACCAGCGCCGGGCTGTCATGCAGCTGAATGTGTTTCTTGTCGGCCACTAGCAGCGTTTCCAGTGCCGGCTTGGGCAGCAGTTTGCTCAGGCTCAGCCGTAGATCGAACAGCGCGCGGCGCAGATTGGCGCGGGCCTGGGCCAGCTCGGAATCGGGCCATAGCAGTTCGGCCAGTGTTTCGCGCGTCAACGGACCGGACTGCAGGGCCAGCAGAGCGAGCAGCGCACGCACCTTGTCATAGGGCAGGGGCAGCGCAGAACCATCGGCGTCACACAGCTCGAAGCCGCCGAGCAGCGTCAACTGGGGCAGCGCATTTCGGGTGAAGGGGGCGGGGGGCGAAACTGAAGTGAGGGGCATGACGGCGCGCAAACGAGGTGGCAGTATGCCGCAGTCATGCAAGGCTGCCTGCCGCATCGGTCGAGGCAGAATCGGCTGATGGTTGAACCGGTTCAGACGCTGAAGACCTGCACCGCCTGCGCGAGCCGGCCGGCCTGGTCCTTCAGCTGCTCGCTGGATGCCGCCATCTCCTCGACCAGGGCCGCGTTCTGCTGCGCCACCCGGTCGAGTTCCTGCACCTGCAGCTGCAGCTGCAGCTCGCTGATGTCCTGGCCGTCCTGGCCCGAGCTCTGGTCCAGGCGCAGCATCAGGCCGCTCAGCTGCTGGATCTCGGCCACCATCTGCTGCAGAGTCTGGCCGGTCNAGCTGCAGCTCGCTGATGTCCTGGCCGTCCTGGCCCGAGCTCTGGTCCAGGCGCAGCATCAGGCCGCTCAGCTGCTGGATCTCGGCCACCATCTGCTGCAGAGTCTGGCCGGTCTCGTGCACCTGGCGCGAGCCGGCCTCGGTGCGCTCCGTGGTGTCGTTGATCAGGGTCTTGATCTCGCGCGCGGCCTCGCCGGCGCGCTGGG
>NZ_JBDPLH010000022.1:0-11559 GCF_040187885.1 Roseateles cavernae | reverse complement strand
GGCGCGGCGACTGGGGCCACGGCGGCTGGTCGGGCGGCTGGGGCGGTGGCCGCGACGATGGCGATGAGCCCCAGGCCGGCGGCGCGCGGCTGCGCATCATCAGTGCCCGCTATGGCTATGGCGGCAATACCGTGGATGTCAGCGACCGTCTGCGCGAGCTGGTCCGGCGCAACCGCCTGGAACTCCGGGTGGACAACAGCCTGGCCGGCAGCGACCCGGCGCCCGGTCGACGCAAGACGCTGACGCTGACCTATGCACCGGAAGGCGGCGATGTCCGGCAGGTGAGGGTGAACGAGCGCGATATGCTGCGCGTGCCTTGAAGCTCCCGAGTTCCCGGGGATAATCTCGACATCGAGACAAGTGGAGCCCGCAGTGAGCCTCGCCAAACCAGCCGATGCGGTGGACCGCATCCTGCAGCAGTGGCGGCGTGAGCGGCCCGATCTGGACGTGGCGCCGATGGGCACGATCGGACGGGTCAAGCGCTGCTCTGCCTTGCTGCAGCAGCGCCTGGATCAGGTGTTCGCCAGCTTCGGCATGAGTGCCTGGGAGTTCGATGTGCTGGCCACGCTCAGGCGCGCCGGCGCGCCCTTCTGTTTGGCGCCGACGGCGCTGTTCCAGCAGCTGATGGTCAGCTCCGGCACGATGACCCATCGCATGCAGCGGCTCGAAGCGGCGGGCCTGGTGCAGCGCCTGCCCAATCCGGCCGACGCGCGCAGCCTCTTGGTGCAGCTGACGCCCGAAGGCCTGGCCCTGATCGACCGCGCGGTGGCCGCTCATGTGGAGAATGAGCACGCCATCCTGGCGCCGCTGAAGGCCGCCGAGCTGCGCGCGCTGGATGCGGGGCTGGTGGCGCTGCTCGCGGTACTGGAGCCCTAGCGCGGGCTCATTTCCTCATCAAGGTGCTCTTGCCAAAAAGGGACTCGATCAGGTCCACCGCCAGCTCGGCGGTCTTGTTGCGCACATCCAGGGCCGGGTTCAGCTCCATCACATCGAGCGAGCCCATGCGGCCGGTGTCGGCAATCATCTCCATGCACAGCTGGGCTTCCCGGTAGGTCGGGCCACCGGGCACCGTGGTGCCGACGCCCGGTGCGATCTCGGGATCCAGGAAGTCCACATCGAAGCTGACATGCAGGTGGGTGTTGGCATCCAGCGTGGCCAGGGCCAGCTCCATCGTGTGGCGCATGCCCATCTCGTCGATATAGCGCATGTCGAAGACCTCGAGCTCCTGCTCGTGGACAAAGCGCTTCTCGCCGGCATCGACGCTGCGGATGCCGATCTGGCGGACCCACTTCGGGTTGATGGCCGGGACCTGGCCACCGATTTCGATCAGGGCCTGCGGGCCGAAGCCGCACAGGCAGGCCACCGGCATGCCATGGATATTGCCGCTGGGCGTCAGCGCGCTGGTGTTGAAGTCGGCATGGGCATCGAGCCACAGCACGCGCAGCTTCTTGCCGGTCTCGCGGCAATGGCGGGCCACCGCGCTGATCGAGCCCAGGCCCAGGCAATGATCACCGCCCAGCAGGATGGGCATGCGGCCCAGCTTCAGCTCGGCATGCACGGCCTCGTGGACCGAGCGGTTCCAGGCGACGACCTCGCTCAGGTGGCGGTAGCCGTCCACCGGCGGCAGCCAGGGATTGGCCGGTCCCAGCAGATTGCCGCGATCCAGCACCTCGACGCCATGGCTCTCCAAGGTCGCGCCCAGACCGGCCACGCGCAAGGCCTCGGGCCCCATGCTGGCGCCGCGCGCGCCGGCGCCGATATCGGTGGGGGCGCCAATCAGGGAGACGGCTCTGAGTGTGGTCATGGTGTCTTTCTTTCAGTGATTCGCGATATCAGGTGCTGCCGGCCTGGCTCAGTTCGTACTCGCGCGCCAGCAACTCCCAGGCTTCTTCGGCGCTCTCGACAAAATGGAACAGCTGCTCATCGCCGGGGCTGATCATGCCGGTCTCGATCAGCAGCTCGAAGTTGATCAGCCGGGTCCAGAACTCGCGGCCGAACATCAGGATGGGGCGGCGCCGGCATTTGCCGGTCTGTATCAAGGTCATGGTCTCGAACAGCTCGTCGAGCGTGCCGAAGCCGCCTGGGAAGCAGACCAGGGCCACCGAGCGCATCAGGAAATGCATCTTGCGCAGCGCGAAGTAGTGGAACTGGAAGCAGAGCTCGGGCGTGATGTAGGGGTTGGGGCGCTGCTCGTGCGGCAGCACGATGTTCAGGCCTATGCTCTTGCCGCCGGCCTCGTAGGCGCCGCGGTTGCCGGCCTCCATGATGCCGGGGCCGCCGCCGGTCACCACATAGATCGGGTTGGCCCGCTCCATCGAGGCCTTGGTGACGATATGGGCAAAACGGCGTGCCTCCTCGTAGTAGCGGCTCATGCTGAGCTGCACTTCGGCACGCTTGATCGCGGCCTCGTCGCCGCCCAGCTTGGCCTGGGCCAGCGCCGCGCGTGCGGTCTCGTCCGAGGGGATGCGGGCGCTGCCGAACATCACGATGGTGGCCTTGATGCCCAGCTCGTTTTGCACCAGCTCGGGCTTGAGCAGCTCGAGCTGCATGCGGATCGGCCGCATGTCCTCGCGCAGCAGGAAGTCGGTGTCGGTGAAGGCCAGACGGTAGGCGCTTTGCGGGCCGTCATAGTCGCCCGGCGGCGGCGACTGAGCCAGGGCTTTGGCCTCTTCCTTGGCGCTGGGGAAATTGCGGGCGGTGAGCTGGTTGCGCTTGTTCATCTGGAAAGCTGCCCGACGGGCAGTCTGGAGGAGGGCGGTCGGGCCGCCCGGGGCGCAGCATAGGTCAGGCTGCGGAGAATTTTCTTGCGTACTTTTCTAGTAAAACTGGTATTTATTCGGTGATATCACGATTTATAGTGCTGCACACCGGGCATGCCGGGTCTTTGTGCACAAGTATTTCGCTCCAATCCATGCTCCGAGCCTCCAGCATCTGCAGGCGCCCGGTCAGGCCGGGCAGCTTCAGCACCAGCTTCAAGGCTTCGGCCGCCTGCAGGCTGCCGATGATGCCCACCAGTGGCGCGAACACGCCCATCGTGGCGCAGCGCTGCTCCTCGAAGCTGGCGTCGGGCGGAAAGAGGCAGGCGTAGCAGGGGGCGTTGGGGTTGCGGCTGTCGTAGACGCTGATCTGGGCATCGAAGCCCAGCGCCGCACCCGAGACCAGCGGCCGGCGGTGCGCGACGCAGGCGCGGTTGACGGCCTGGCGGGTGGCGAAGTTGTCGCTGCAGTCCAGCACCACATCGGCGCTGGCCACCAGTTCGTCGAGCAGGGCCGCATCGGCGCGCTGGGCCACGGTGCGGACCTGCACCTCGGGATTCAGCGCCGCGATCGCAGCGGCGGCCGACTCGACCTTGGGTGTGCCGACACGCGCCAGGCTGTGCGCGATCTGGCGCTGCAGATTGGTCAGGTCCACCGTGTCGTGGTCGACCAGGGTGATCCGGCCGATGCCGGCCGTGCCCAGGTAGAGCGCCGCCGGCGAGCCCAGGCCGCCGGCCCCGATGATCAGCGCATGGCTTTGCAGCAGGGCTTGCTGGCCCTCGATGCCGATCTCGTCCAGCAGGATATGGCGCGAGTAGCGCAACAGCTGTTCGTCGTTCATGCGCCAAGCATAGCGCCGACCATGCAAACGGCCCGCCAGAAGCGGGCCGTTTCATGCGCTGTGGGTCGGGCTCAGTCGATCTTGGCCTCGGCCTTGCGTTCGGTCGCGGTCTTCGAGACGGCCACCGGCTTGCCCTTGAGCTGGTTCAAGGCCTGGGCCAGCGGGAAGTCCTCGGCCGAGCCGAACTCGGGCAGGGGCTTGGGCGGCTCGTTCTTCTTGGCGAACTCGGCCTCGAGTTTCTGGCGTGCTTCCTCGCGGGCCTTCTCGCGCGCCTCGTCCTTCTCCTCGGGGCCGTTGTTCAGATGCTTCTCAAGATCGGCCTCGCGCATGCGCAGCGCGGCGAACACATTGCCTTCGGCGGTTTCGTCCAGCAGCACATCGGGCACGATGCCCTTGGCCTGGATCGAGCGGCCGCTGGGCGTGTAGTAGCGCGCGGTGGTGATCTTCAGGGCGGTTTCGGGGCTCAGCTGGCGCACCGTCTGCACCGAGCCCTTGCCGAAGGTCTGGGCGCCCATCACGACGGCACGCTTGTGGTCTTGCAGTGCGCCGGCGACGATCTCGCTGGCCGAGGCCGAACCTTCGTTGACCAGCACCACCAGCGGCACGCTCTTCAGCGAGGCCGGCAGCTTCTTCAGCGGGTCGGTACCGCCGCGGCGCTGGTAGTAGTCGGGATCGGCCTTGAAGTTGGCCTTGGAGTCGGCGATCTGGCCATTGGTGGAGACGACATCCACGCCCTTGGGCAGGAAGGCGGCCGAGATCGCCACCGAGGCTTCCAGCAGGCCGCCGGGATCGTTGCGCAGATCAAGCACCAGGCCCTTCAGATTGGGCTCCTGCTTGAGGATCTCGTCGAGCTTCTTGACGAAGTCGTCGACCGTGCGGTCCTGGAACTGGCTGACGCGCAGCCAGGCATAGCCGGGCTCGACAACCTTGCCGCGCACGCTTTGCACACGGATTTCCTCGCGGGTGATCGTGACCGGGAAGCTGCGACTCTCCGCCTTGCGGAAAATCATCAGCTGCACCTTGGTATTGGGTTCGCCGCGCATGCGCTTGACGGCCTGGTCGAGCCCGAGACCCTTGACCGGCGTGTCGTCGATGCGGCTGATCAGGTCGCCGCTCTTCAGACCGGCGCGGAAGGCGGGCGAGCCTTCGATCGGCGAGACGATCTTGACCAGACCGTCTTCCATGCCGATCTCGATGCCGACGCCGACGAAGCGACCACTGGTGCCCTCGCGGAATTCCTTGAAGCTCTTCTTGTCGAAGAACTGCGAGTGCGGGTCGAGTCCGGAGACCATGCCGGCAATCGCGTCATTGATGAGCTTCTTCTCATCGACCGGCTCGACATAGTCGCTCTTGACCATGCCGAACACCGCCGCGAGCTGCTGCAACTCTTCCAGCGGGAGTGGCGACAGGCTGCTGCGGGCGTTGGCCTGCAACTGCATCGTGGTCATTCCGCCCGCCAGGGCGCCCAACGCGACCCAGCCTGCTACTTTAAGTTTGGCACCCATGATGCGGTGTGTCCTATCGGTGAAATACAGCCATTCAGAGCTTGCGCCACAGGCTAAGCCAGAAGCGAAGACCTTGCAGCGAGTATAGGGCGCTGCTTGACAGCAAGCCTCGGTAGAGGCCCCCATTTGCTGGGCTATTTCGGCGCATTCAAGCGTTCTTTGCGTCTAAATACCGCCGCTTTACACAAGTTTGCTCGGGCCTACTCTGCGGCCACAGGGCTGGGTCTGCCGAAAGTCACGACATGGTCGACGTGGGCGCGTATGCCTATCCACTCGCCGACCTGGTGGTTGTGATGTGAGGGCACATGGGCGACCAACTGCTCGCCACTGGACAGGCGCAGCGTGTAGAGGAACTCGGCGCCGCGAAAGATCTTGCGCTCGATCCGGGCCTTCACCGGCGCGTCGTCGTCATGCACGATGTCATCGGCGCGCAGCAGCACCTCGCATTCGCCGCCCGGGTAGGCCGAGGGCAGCGCGCATTCGCCGGCATCGCTGAGGTCGCCCAGCGCAGTCTGCACCACCGGGTCGGTGCTGCCCTGGACGATGCGACCGGAAACAAACACGCCATGGCCGATGAAATCGGCAACGAAACGGGTAGCCGGGCGGTGATAGACGCTGTAGGACTCGTCCCATTGCTCCAGCCGGCCATGCTGCATCACGCCGACGACATCGCCGATTGCGAAGGCCTCGCCCTGGTCGTGGGTGACGAACAGCGCCGTGGTGCCGCTGGCGCGCAGGATGCCGCGCAGCTCCTGAGACAGATGCTCGCGCAGATCGACGTCGAGGCTGGAGAAGGGCTCGTCGAGCAGCAGCAGGCGCGGCGATGGGGCCAGCGCCCGCGCCAGCGCGACACGCTGCTGCTGGCCGCCGGAGAGCTGGTGCGGTGCTCGCTTGGCCGCATGGGCCAGGCCGACCAGGTCCAGCACCTCGGCGATGCGCTGCTGGCGCGGCTCGCGGGCCAGATGGCGCAGGCCGAAGCCGATGTTGTCGGCCACCGAGAGATGCGGGAACAGGGCGTAGTCCTGAAACACCATGCCGATACGGCGCGCCTCGGGGGCCAGGTGCAGTCCCGTGGAGGCATCGGCCAGTGCTTCGCCGTCGATCAGGATGCGGCCGCTGTGCAGCCGCTCCAGGCCGGCAATGCTGCGCAGCAGCGAGGTCTTCCCGCAGCCCGAAGGGCCGATCAGCACGCCGATCTGGCCGCGTGCCAGGCCGAAGGAGACGCCGTCCACCGCCGCCCTGCCGGCGGGCCCGCCGGCGGCGCCGGGATAGCGCAGGCCGACCTGATCAAGTGCAAGAAACATGGACCTATGATACCGGGCTGGAATGCGCATTCGAATGCGCATCGTTCTCGTTTGACCGATATCAAGAGCTGGCCTGCCACGCGTTGGCGTCCGCGCCAACCACCGCATGCTGCGCCTGATCACTGTTGTCTGCCTTTTGTTGGCCGTGCCCGTGCTGGGCATCCTGGGTTCCTGGCTGGCGCTGGATGCGCAGGCCCTGGCCATCCTGCAGCACCAGTTGCAGACCGTGCTGCCCGAGTACGCCTGGGCCTCCTTGCTGCTGTCGGTCTGCGTGGCCATCGGTGTGGCGCTGATCGGTGGCGCCACGGCGGCGGCGGTCAGCCTGTTTGACTTTCCGGGCCGACGCTTCTTCGAGTGGGGTCTGCTGCTGCCGATGGCGATGCCGGCTTATGTGGCCGCCTACGCCTACACCGATGCCCTGCAGTACAGCGGCGCTTTGCAGACCTGGCTGCGCGCGCTGACCGGCGCGCAGGGTGCGCTCTGGCCCGATGTGCGCAGCCTGCCCGGTGCGGTGGGCCTGTTCGTGCTGTGTCTCTACCCCTATGTCTACCTGCTGACCCGCACCGCGCTGAGCGAGCGGGGCGTGGCCTTGATGGAAGCGGCGCGCATGCTGGGCGCCGGCACCACGCGCCGGGTGCGCGAGGTCGCGCTGCCGCTGGCCCGTCCGGCGCTGGCCGCCGGCATCGCGCTGGCGCTGATGGAGACGCTGGCCGACTACGGCGTCGGGGCCTATTTCGGACTGACCACCTTGACCACCGGTGTCTACAAGGCCTGGCTGGTGATGAATGACAAGACCGCCGCAGCGCAACTGGCCTCGGTGCTGCTGCTGGCGGTCGGCGCCCTGCTGTGGCTGGAGCGGCGCGCCCAGGCCAAGCTGCGTTTTGCGAGCAGCCGCAGTGGCGCGCTGCATGCGGCCGAGGCGCGCCCTTTGCCGCTGCACGGCGGCGCTGCGCTGGCGGCGGTGCTGCTGTGCGCGCTGCCCATCCTGCTGGGCTTTGTCGTGCCGGTGCTGGTGCTCCTGCAACTGCTGTGGCAAGAGGCCTTGCATGCTGAACTGGGTCTGCCGCTGGCGCGCTTTGCGCAGTGGAGCCTGAGCAGCTTGAAGCTGTCCGGTCTGGCCGCCTTGCTGGCGGTGCTGCTGGCCCTGGTGCTGGCCTACCTGGGACGGGTGCGCGGTTCGGGCTCGGCCCTGCTGGGTGTCTCGACCCGCATCGTCTCGCTGGGCTATGCCGTGCCCGGCGCAGTGATCGCGATCGGCATCCTACTGCCGCTGGGTTGGTTGCAGGAACGCTGGCCGCAGCTGGGCTTGACCAGCCTGATGACAGGCACCATCGCCGGCCTGATGTATGCCTATCTGGTGCGCTTCTCCGGCGTGGCCCTGCAGTCGCTGGAGGCGGGCTATGCCCGCATCTCGCCGACCGTGGACGAGACCGCTCGCATGCTGGGTGCCTCGCGCACCCGGATGTTTCTCGAACTGCATGCACCCTTGCTGGCGCGCTCGGCCTGGGCCGCAGCGCTGCTGGTGTTCGTCGACGTGATGAAGGAATTGCCGGCCACCCTGGTGCTGCGCCCCTTCAACAGCGACACCTTGGCCGTTGTCGCCTATCAGCTGGCGCGCGATGAACGCTTGGGCGAGGCCGCGCTGCCCTCGCTGGCCATCGTGCTGGTCGGGCTGATTCCGGTGATCATGCTGTCACGGGCCATGCGCAAGCCCTGATCTCACGAGCGCTCTCTACCGCTTCCGGCGTGGAATCAGGGTGAGACTGACTTGCATTAGCTTTACGTGCGCAAATTGCTATTCAACCTAGGGGGCATGCGTTTTTCGCCCCCTGAGTGAGGGACGTTTGGATGCTTTTCGCGCGGCCGCTTGCATTGCCATGGCGCGCTTTGTTACCAAGAATGGCGGCAACCCCGGGGATACAACCCGGTCCGAGACAAGCATCACGGAGACCCGCCATGCCGCAACTGTCGGATTCTGCTTCTCCCGTATTGAGCCGGTTTTGCAGACCCCTCAACTCGCTCCTTGTTTGTGCTGCGCTATCAGTTTCGAGCGCAGCGCTGGCGGCCCCGAGCTTCAGTGGGCCGTCGGTCGGGAGGGTCTCGCAGGCCACCGTCTTCTCCGGCAAAGGTTTTGTCCCCAACGCCGCTTTGACAGTCCTGGTCAAACGGCCGGGCGGTGCAGAGGCCGGTTTCAGCGCGGTGGCGACGCCTGAAGGCGCGCTCAGCTACAGCTTGGTGCCGGCCGCAACCGGTGTGTACGCGCTGACCGTGACGGACAGCACCGGCCGTTCGCTGGCCAAGGCGGTCCTGAACGCGCGTCCCTGAGCGTCTCGCTCCGGTCCGATTCTCTGGGCGGGCCGTACCTCAAGATTTGCAAGGAGACAGTGATGAAGCTGAGGACTCTGCCTCGACTGGCCGCTGCATGCAGCCTTGTCTTGTTGGCTGGCCTGCCACTCGCGGCCGCTGCTGCCGAGGCAGGGCCGGACGACATCGTTTTTACTTCCAACCGTGCAGGAGGCTTGTTTCAGCTGTATCGCATGCGGCCGGACGGCACCCAGACGCATCGGCTGACGCAGGAGCCTTTGGAGGCTGGTGAGCTGAGCTGGTCGCCAGACGGCAGCAAAGTGCTGTTCACGGCGAGCCGCGGCCGAGGCGTCGAGATCCATGTCGCGGACCTGGTCAGCGGGGATGTTCGCAGGCTGACCCGGGGTGAGGTGTTGAACAGCTCGCCGGTATGGAGTCCCGACGGTCGCTTCATCGCCTTTCGCTCCTTCATGGACAAGAGCGCGAAGCTCTACATCATGAAAGCGGATGGCAGCGATCTCAAGCGCTTGACCGAGTCCGAGGAGGAAGAGGCTGGGCCGGCGTTCTCTCCCGATGGAAAACGGCTGGCCTATGTCGTGTTGAAGCATCCCCGCATGCCCCAGATCAAGGTGCTGGACCTCAGCTCCGGGGCCTCTCGCCTGCTCAGTGCAGAGCCTCCCACTGCGGCCGAGCAGGGCCCGGTCTGGTCTCCTGACGGCAAACGCCTTGCCTATACCGTCAGCAAGAATCGCAGCAACCACATCCATCTTATGTCGCCGGACGGTTCAGACAAGCAAGCGCTGACCAGTGGCAAGGGACGCTACAACGATCCTCAGTGGTCTCCCGATGGTTCGCGGCTCCTTACTCTGGCCATGCGTGATGGGGCCTCACGGCAAGACATCTACACGATCAAGCTGGACGGCGGACAGGAACTCAAGCGGCTCACCGATGACGGGGCCGAGCATCTGCTGGCTCGCTGGTCGGTGGACGGTCAACGCATCTTCTTCGTGAAGTTCCTGGCCGGCGGTGGCAAGATTTTCTCGGCGGACAGCGAGGGCCGGCAGGTCCGGCTGTTGTCGACCGACCAGAGCTACGACACCGGTATTGCCATGTGCTGCAGCCGGCCACGCGTGCAACTGGCAGGCATGAAGTAAGGACATCAACCCGGCGACAACCAGCCCCACCCGCAAGACATGCCAGATGGAGGTCTTATGACAACCCGCAATCGCGCTCTCACACGCCCTGCTTGCCTCTGCAAGCTCAGTCTTCTCAGCCTCGCCATGCTCGCCCTGGGTTCGAACGCTGCGAGCAAGACCTATACCCTGGACGCCGACTTCTCACTCGGGATTCTTGAGAACGTCAATTTCACCGCACCCAACAGCAATCAGCTGCAGCTCAATCTGGTGGGTGTTGGATCCAAGTACATCTTCATTGCCAACCATGATGAGGATTCGGTGTCCAAGTACGACACCGAACTCAACAAGGAGGTGGCGCGCTACAAGACTTATGCGGGGCCTTTGGGCAGTGGGGTAGGCGGCAATCCATCGCGCATAGCGATCGATGTCGACGGCAATGCCTATGTGCTCAATCGTGAACCTAGCTCAGGCCAGCCACCACTGCTGATCAAGGTTCTTGTCGACACGGCCGTGGACCGCAACAGCAATGGCGTGATCGATACCTCATCGGACCTGAACAACAACGGGGTCATCACGGCGGCCGAGATGAAGCCGATGTCGGCCAATACGAACGCGGGTCTTGGCGATGAGCGCGTGGCCTGGGCCCAGCGCATCGGTCCGGCGGGCAACACCTTCGGCCGTGCCCTTTGCATCGCACCCGATGGCAAGCTCTGGGTCGGCATGTGGGACCAGGCGCGCTACTTCCGGGTCAACCCGGCGGATGGCAGCCAAGCCGCCGTCGTTGGTGGTGTGGGCGGGCAGTATGTGCAGCTCAGTGGCTGGAATCCCTATGGCTGTACGGTGGACAAGAATGGTGTGCTGTGGAGCGCGACGCTGGGATCGGGCGGCTTGGGTCGGGTGGATACCAACACCGGGGCGGCCAGCAATTTCCCGAATCCCTTCGGCTTTGACTACGGCATTGCACAAGGCAATGGCAAGATCTACCAGGCCAATCTGAGCGGCAATGCATGGACTGCATTCGACCCGGCG
Organism: Roseateles cavernae; assembly: GCF_040187885.1. Lineage (NCBI taxonomy): Bacteria > Pseudomonadati > Pseudomonadota > Betaproteobacteria > Burkholderiales > Sphaerotilaceae > Roseateles > Roseateles cavernae. The sequence continues at coordinate 684 of NZ_JBDPLH010000022.1, read as the reverse complement.
ACCAATACCTTCAGCAGGCCGCCGACAGTGTCCTATTCCGGCTCCGGCATTGCGGTGGATGGCGCGGGGAACATCCTATCAACCGACACCAGCGGCGTGGCCAAATTTGCACCCGATGGCACGCTGCTCTGGCAGAAGGGGCCTCAGCCCGGCGCGTCCTACTCCTACGGCGTCATGGTCGATGGCAATAACGATGTCTGGGTCATGAACATCAGCAGCAACAACGTCTCCAAGTACCGCGGTACGGACGGGGCTTCACTGGGTGTGTTTCCTACCGGCGCGTTTCCCTACGTCTACACCGACGGCTCCGGCCTGACCACCAAAAACACCACCAACAACAAGCAGGGCACATGGACCGTGGTCTATGACAGCGGAGCCAGTGCGACACCCTGGGGCAAGGTGAACTGGACAGACACGGTGCCCAGCGGCGCGTCGGTTGAAGTGGCCACGCGCAGCGCCGATGTGGCTGCGTCGCTTGATCTGCAGCCCTATGTGCCGATCAGCAAGAACACGAACTTCACAGGCAGTGGCCGGTATCTTCAGGTTCGCACCCGGCTGATTGCTAACGACAACAACGAATCCCCGATCCTCTATGACCTGACGATCAATAGTGCCAACCAGAGTTGCGACATCGATCAAAACGGCGCCATCGACATCAGCGACATCAACGCGATTCGCAGCAGC
>NZ_JBDPLH010000021.1:0-12944 GCF_040187885.1 Roseateles cavernae | reverse complement strand
TGGCCACGTCCAGCTGCACGGCCACCAGCGCGTTGAGCTGATCGCCGAGCGGATCGACCAACTGGTAGAGCTGCTGGCCGGCCAGGCGGGTGAGGGCGGCCTCGTCGCCGGCCGCCAGCGCGGCAAGCAGCGCGCGGCGCAAGCTCTCGGCCTGGGACAGCAAGGGCGTGATGCGAGCCACCAGGACCTTCTCCTCTGGCACCAGATAGGTCTGGCTGTAGGCGCTCCATTGTCGACGTATCACCTCCCCGGCGGCCTCGATCTGACGGGCTGCGGCGGCGGCACCGAGCTGANCGTCGCCGGCCGCCAGCGCGGCAAGCAGCGCGCGGCGCAAGCTCTCGGCCTGGGACAGCAAGGGCGTGATGCGAGCCACCAGGACCTTCTCCTCTGGCACCAGATAGGTCTGGCTGTAGGCGCTCCATTGTCGACGTATCACCTCCCCGGCGGCCTCGATCTGACGGGCTGCGGCGGCGGCACCGAGCTGACCCAGCCGCACCTTGTGCGTGCTGTCGACCACGGTGACGGCATAGGCATCGGCCACCGCTTTGATCTGCTGCAGCGGCACGACCCGATCGTCGTAGACCGTGCGCAGGGATTCGTTGGAGCTGGCCAGCATCGCCATGCCGCCGAGCGCTAGCCCGGCCATCAGCAGGCATAGCACGGCGGTCAGCAGGGTCAGGCGGGCGCGCACGCTGGGGATGCGCGCAAACAAGGCGTCGAGCAACATGGTCTTCACTCCCTGAGTGGCCGCCCGAAGCCCGGGCCTGCATCTGAGACAGGCTTGGTTCCGGCGAGCGTGCTTCTGACTGTATCGACCGGCGATGACGAGGACTTGAGCCCGATCTGCGCTCTCTTGTTGCAGCGGGCTACCCCCGCACCATCCGTGCCGATTTTCGGGGCTGGCGTGAAAAATCACCTCCTAAAGGCATTGGTATCAATTGCGCCAAATGTATCATTTGAAAAAATGGCAACAAGGAGTCCGGCGATGGAGAGTGTTTTGATCGGTGATGACTGCGCGGCCCTGCACAGGAGGGGCCGGCTGACCGTGGGGATCGGACATCACCACGCTCTTCATCAGCTTGGGGCTGTGGTGGCCATGCCTGAAAGGGGACCCAAATGACAACGGCCGAGATGCACTCTGTGGCATGTGGGTATGAGGCATCGTTCTCTCAAATGGAACGCGTTGTCGCCGATCTCGGTCGTATGTACCGCGAGCGCAACGATGCGCTGAGGGAGGTGACCCGGGCGCACCACGAGGCGCTGCTGCGCTTGGCACTGGCAGCGGATATGCGAGATGACGATACCGGCGTGCACATCGTGCGCATCGGCTATCTGGCGGAGAGGCTTGCTACGCTGCTGGGGGCGCCCACGCTGTTTGCCCAAATGCTGCGGCGGGCCGCGCCTATGCATGACATCGGCAAGATCGGCGTGCCCGACCATGTGCTGAAGAAGCCCGGCAGCTACTCCGCGCAGGAGCGCGAGATCATGAATCGGCATCCGCTCATTGGCGCTCAGATACTCGGGCGTTCCTGCATTCCGCTGTTCCAGTTGGCGGCCGAAGTGGCCATGACGCACCACGAGCGCTGGGATGGTGGCGGGTATCCCTTGAGTCTCGCCGGCGGGGCCATTCCGCTATCGGGGCGCATCGTGGCCGTGGTGGACTTCTTCGACGCCTTGACGATGGATCGTTGTTACCGCGATGCCTTCGATGACGAGGTGGCGCTGGAGATGCTGCGCGCCCAGCGTTGCCTGGCCTTCGATCCGCGCATCGTCGATTGCTTTCTTGAGCATGCGGCCGATCTGGTGGCGTTACGGGATCAGATCAATCGCCTACCTCCGAGTTTCGAGAGCTTGATCGAGGCCGTCTAGCGACTCACATCACACGGGGGCTTCGATGAAAATGCCACGAATCCTATGGGTAGTGATTACTGCGCTGATGCTTGCTTTGCATGTGGTGCCGGGACTGGCCCAGGGCGGCCCGAGTACCAACTCGGCCTTGGACCGGATCAGCGCTAGCGGTCGTCTGCGCGTGTGCATCTGGCCGGACTATTTTGGCATCACGTACCGCCACCCACGTACCCAGCAGCTGAGCGGCATCGACATTGATCTGTCGACCGAGTTGGCGCGGGAGCTGAAGGTCTCGCTGGAGTATGTCGAGTCCTCGTTTGCGCGGCTGGTGGAGGATCTGCAAACGCAGCGCTGCGACGTTGGCATGTTTGCCGTGGGCATGCTTGACCAGCGCAGGCAGTTGCTGGCCTTCACCCGACCCTATCTGCAAAGCGACATCTACGGCGTGGCGCCGCGCGCAAGCTGGAAGGTGCGGCAGTGGAGCGACATCGATAGGCCCGGTGTCACCGTGGCGGTCCAGGCCGGCACTGTCCTGGCGCCAGTCATGATGGGGGGGCTGAAGCAGGCGAGGATTGTCGTCGTTCGTGCACCGGCGACGCGGGAGCAGGCGCTGGAATCGGGGCGTGTCGACGTCTTCATGACCGACTACCCCTACAGCCGGCGTTTGCTGAGCCGCGTCACTTGGGCTCGCCTCATTTCTCCGCCTGAACCCATTTTTGTGCTGCCCTATGGGTATGCCAGCAAGCTCGGCGACACGCGTTGGCAGGCCCGACTTGATCGCTTCGTCGTCTGCATCAAGCGCGATGGTCGTTTGCGGGCCGCAGCCCAGCGCCATGGTTTGTCGGACATCGTGCCGAACTGAGGCTTGCCAACGTTGACCTGCGAAGCCAGATAGGCAAGGCATTCTGCAGACGCCCTGCGTCATCGGTGCCAAACGCCATGACTCTGCGGGATCGAAACCCTCGGGCACCTTGCCGAGCGCGTGAATTCTCCTCGACATTGCCCTCACCCGGTATTGTTTCAATTTAATCATTTGACTATCATTGCTGCCATCGTCGCAGGATTGGCATAACGACTAAGTCCATCGTCAGTCGTCGTTGGCATCCTGTCGTGCCGAGGTGTGAAGTCTTGAACCGGAGAGCATTTTTATGACCAGCGTTCTACATCTGTTGCAGGAAATGCCCGACGCGCGCGAACGCTTGGCCTATGCGAGTCGCATGACCGAAGTTGCTGCACATGAAGTGCTGGGGATCGTGGAAAGCGCTCAGCCCGAATGTCAGCGCATGGTGACGCAGTGCCGCGACATGGGCGCAGCACTGGACCGACTGGCCACGTCGCAGGACCTCACGATCGATCGGGCGCGCTCCATCGTGCGCCTGTGCAGCGGCATGGTGGCGCGCATGGGGGTCTTTGCCGGGGCGCAGCATGCGGCGCTTGGTGACATCATGCTGAGACAGGATTTTCAGGACTTGTCGGGTCAGGTGATTGGCAAGGCTGTGGCGTTGATTCAGAACGCCGAAGCTCATCTGACCGAAGTGTTTGAGGCGCCGATCGGCGCAGCGGTGCATAACGGCAGTGCTGCACCGATGCTGACGGGGCCACAAGTGCCGGACAAGGCCCTCAAGCAAGGCGAAGTGGACGACTTGATGGCATCGCTTGGCTTCTGAGCGCAAGCCCGCCAAGCTGGCCCGGATGGCCGCTCGAGTCGATACAGGCGGGTTACGAACAAAGGCTTCCGGTGATCAAGAGAATCCACGTTGACCAACTGCGTCTGGGGATGCATGTCCATGAGTTCTGCGGCTCATGGATGGACCATCCGTTCTGGCGGGCCAAGTTCATGCTGCGCAGTGAAACGGAGCGCCAGCGCGTCGTTTCAGGGGGCATCAAGGAACTCTGGATCGACACCACCAAAGGCCTGGATGTCGAGCATGCCGAGGGCCATCATCCTGTGGTCACGCGGCAGGCAGTGGCCGAGGAGGTGGAGCGCGAGCTGGAGTGTGCCGCGACCATGCCCATGGAGCTCGATGTCATCGAGACGGGAGAAGCTGCGCTGGCCAAGGCGGCGGCCCTGTACCGTCGTTCGGTGCCGAAGATCACGGCGTTGTTTGGTGAAGCACGGCTTGGCAAGGCCATCAGCATCGAGCAATGTGGTGCGCTGGTGGACGAGATCTCGGCTTCGGTGTTGCACAACCCCGGCGCCTTGATCAGCGTTGCACGATTGAAGCGACGCGACGAATACACCTATATGCACTCGGTGGCCGTGTGTGCGCTGATGGTCTCCCTGGGCAGGCAACTGGGGCTGGAGGGCGATCAGCTCAAGAAGGCCGGGCTGGCCGGCATGCTGCATGATCTGGGCAAGGCACTCATGCCGCTGGATGTGCTCAGGAAGCCCGGCAAGCTCACCGATGCCGAGTTCGAGATCATGAAAAGCCACCCGGAGCGCGGACATGAGCTGCTGCTGGGGGGCTCCGGCGCCGGCCCGTTGGTGCTGGATGTGTGCCTGCACCATCACGAGAAGATTGACGGCAGCGGCTATCCGCATGGGCTGGTCGGCGAGCAGATCAGCCTGTTCGCCAAGATGGGCGCGGTCTGCGATGTCTATGACGCCATCACCTCGGTGCGCCCATACAAGAGCGGCTGGGATCCCGGCGAATCACTGCGGCGCATGGCCCAATGGAAAGGGCATTTCGAGCCGCGTATTTTTCAGGCCTTTGTGAAGACTGTCGGGATCTACCCGATTGGTTCCTTGGTGCGGCTGCAATCGGGGCGGCTCGCCGTGGTGATGTCGCAGGATCCGCGATCCTTGCTGGCGCCGAAGGTCAAGGTGTTTTTCAGCACCAAGTCCAATCTTCGCATCGAGCCGCAGGAGATCGACCTTGCAGGCCCCTGGTGCCAGGACAAGGTGATCGCCTGTGAGTCGCCGGACGACTGGCCTTTCAAGGACTTGAACGCACTCTGGGGCGCGCCGCGGTCTTGACAGCTGTTGGTCAGGTTCGTGGCAATGCTTGCGCTGCAGCAAGCCTTCTGGCGCCTCGCCCGCAGGGCCTGCCCCTATCTGGCGTGCCGATCCGACCGACGAAGGTTTGGCACAACGGTCGTGCAGACTTATCTGCATATTTGCAATTGAGATTCATTCGCATTTATAATCATGCAATCGAAATGATCTCGATCCGCGCAAGGCAGAACTGGCGTTATCGAGCAAGGACTCCGGGTCCGGCCGCGCGGATGTCATGACCCCTGCGACGGTGCGCTTCATACCTTGTACCGAGAACGGTGTGCAGCAGATCGTGCGGACCACCGTTCTAGTCGCCCTTGAACAGGGCCGCTAGCGTGACCGCGCGTTAGCCCGGACCGCGTTCGCCGCGAAGCCGTTGCCCGCGCCCGAAGACCCAACACCCGAGAAGCCCCATGCAACGCAGAGAGTTCCTGATCACCACCAGCGCCACCACCCTGTTGGCCGCATGCGGTGGCGGCGATGCCGAAGCACCCAACCGCTACATCCAAGCCAACCTCGTGTCTGACTCCGGGTCGGCCGCCACCTTCAAGCCGGCGCTGGGAGCCACCCGGCAGGCCTTGGAGTTCCGCAACGCCTGGGGCATCGCCATCCGACCTGCCGGGTCCGGCGGCCACTTCTGGGTGGCTGCGGGCGGCTACTCCTACCAATTTGTCGGCGACGTCAAGGCCTCGTCCGATAGCGCCTTGCACCCGCTGTTCCAGGATGCGCTGGCCATCGTCAAGATTCCCGGCGCCGGCGCACTCGACGGCGAACCGGAGGTCGGTGACACCGACAAGTTCATCGGGTTCACGACCGGCGTCGTTTTCAACGGCGCGCCGCTCACCGGCAGCAGCTTTCCAGTGACTGGGCAGGCGGTGCAGGTCGATGGCGTCGCGCGCACGCTGTCGGGCTCGGCACGTTTTGTATTCTGCACCGATTCCGGCCTGGTCTCGGCCTGGACCGAGCGCGACGCAGCCGACGGCAGCATCGTGCGCCGTGACGGCTTGGCTGTAGCGGTGATCGACAACAGCGCTGACGGCCACGCCTACTTCGGCCTTGCCATCAAGCCCGGTACATGGGACGTCCTGTGGGCCGCCGACTTCGGTGCCGACCCGCAGCTGCGCGCCTGGGATGCACAGTGGCAGCCGATCGCGCTCGGCGCGGCCTTCGCCAATCCCTTCATCGGTGCGAAGACCAAGCCGACACCCGGCGACTATGTGCCCTTCAATGTGCAGGTGCTCGAGTGGAACGGTGCCGCCTTCGTCTTTGTCGCCTACGCCAAGTCGCAGCCCGACCCGGCCGACCCGACGAAGTTCTACGCCGCCGAGGAGGATGCGATCGCTGCCGGTGCTGAAGGCGAGCGCCCATCGCGCGGCCGGGTGGTGATGTTCGATACGAGTGGCCGCTTGCTGAAGGCCTTCGCCGACGACGGCCGGCTGAACGCGCCCTGGGGCCTGGCGATCGCGCCGCCGAACTTCGGCCGCGCGTCAGGCGCGCTGTTGGTGGGCAATTTCGGTGGCGCGGGGCGTATCGCGGCCTACGACATCGCGAGTGGCCGCTTCATCGACTACCTGCGCCGCCCGGACGGAGCGCGTGTCGAGATCGCAGGCTTGTGGGGCCTGCAGTTCGGTAACGGCGCCAGCCTGGGGGACCGCAACGCCCTGTACTTCGCAGCCGGACCAGGCGAGGAAACCCAGGGGCTGTTCGGCTCCTTGCGCCTGTCCGCATGATGCCCCGGGGTGCGTGCCATCCCCGTTGTTGATGAGCGCGGTGGCCTCGAGTACAGGCGCCTGCGGCCGAGCCGACGCCAACGCCAGATAGACGCTTTGGTTGCTCCGTCTGGTGCTTGTTGTGCCTGGGTTGATCGCCGTCGGAACGTCTCACCAGTCCCGCTTCGCTACGGAGTAGCCACCGGTGGACTGTCATTGGGCAACCAGCGCCTGTAGATCACAGCAAAGCTGCCGTCGCGCTTCATCTCATCGAGCTTGGCCTGCCAGGCGGCGACCAGTGTCGCGTCGGTGTTCCTGGAGAATGCGATGAAACCTTCGGAACTGGCATAGCTGTAGACAATCTCCAACGCGTCGGGCGCCACGCCGGCCTTGGCCATGATCTTCGGCATGCTGATGCGCTCGGTGGCGAACAGCGGCGCACGGCGGGCCAGCAACATCCTGATACCCTGTGCCGGATCATTGACGGTGACCAGATTCCTGAAGCCGAGACCGCCCAGTTCCTCTGCCGTGTACCAGCCGCGCACGACCAGCACCGCCTTGGCGCGCCTGGCATCGTCCAGCGACTTCAGGCGCAGCCCCCCGCCATTGGGCGCGTAAAGGGCGCTGTAGAAGACGACGATGGGGCCGACCCACTGAAACTGCTGTTCCCGCTCGGCCGTGCGCGCCATGGCAAACAAGGCCGTCGGTTCCTGGGCTTCCTGCACGGCGCGAAAGGCCCGCACCCAGGGCATGAAGTCGATCGCATGGTCCTGGCCGAGCCGCTTCTGGATCTCGCGCACGATGTCGACAGATAGCCCTTGCGGCTGGCCATCCTGTGTGAAGTTGATCGGTGGGAATTCTTCGCTGAGCAGGCGCAGCGGCTCTGCCGCCATGCTCGTACCCTGGCCGAGCATCAGAGGCAAGCCTATACACAGTGCAGCGAGCCAAGCCATTCTGAGCCCCCATCCGAAGCAGCCTTCGGCGTCGGTTGATGATGGGCAAACCCGCCCCGCTTCGGCGACTCATCTGCGATGGCAGTGCCATTGACCTAACGAGTAGCGCCAACCCAAATAGTTCACGTAGTTGCCGGCCCAAGCCGTGCCTGATCGGTGAATTTGCTGAAAATAACGAAATTATCGTTAATATCATCGCAATCAATTTAATGATTGTGAGGCAAAGCATGGAAGGAGTGGAACATTTCGGTTCACAGCCATTGGCCGTCGATCTCGACAGCCATGTAGATGATCAAGCCATGCAGGCGCTGGTCTCGGCCATTGATCAGTCGATGGCCGTAGTGGAGTTCAGCCTCGACGGGCGCGTGCTCAAGGCCAATGATCGATTCCTTGCGTTGGTCGGGTTCGAGCACACTGGATTGATTGGCCAGCATCATTCGCTGCTGCGCCCACCCGGGCTCGTGGCCGAACCGGCCTATGCCATGTTCTGGACCCGCCTGCGCCACGCGAGTCCCAAAGCGGCGAGTACCGCCGCACAAGCCGCAATGGCAGCCCGCTTTGGCTGCAGGCCTCGTACACACCGGTGCCTGGCCGGGATGGCACGCCCTGCCGCATTGTGAAGATCGCGACCGACGTGACGGCGTCCAAGTTGCGCGACTTGGACTTCCAGGCCCAGAACGACGCCATTGGCCGGTCTCAGGCGGTGATCGAATTCGATCTGCAGGGCCGGGTGCTCAGGGCCAACGACAACTTCCTGGCGGCCCTCGGCTACTCGGCCGAGGAGGTGGTCGGCCAGCATCACCGCATGTTCTGCGACCCCGCGCTGATCCAGGACGCCAAGTACATCCACTTCTGGGAGCAACTGCGGCGCGGCGAACACATGGCCGGCGAATTTCGGCGCGTATCCAAGCAGGGCCGCGATGTCTGGATCCAGGCCTCCTACAACCCGGTGCTGGACGCAGAAGGCCGGCCGGTCAAGGTGGTCAAGTTCGCCATGGATGTGACCCGGCAGAAGTTGCTTGCCAGCGACGCGCAGGGCAAGCTCGATGCGCTGACCCGTTCGCAGGCGGTGATCGAGTTTGATCTGCAGGGCCATGTGCTGGAGGCCAACGCCAACTTCTTGCGCACCATCGGCTACACGCTGGCTGAGATCAAGGGCCAGCACCACAGCATGTTCTGTGATCCGGGCTATGTGCAAACGGCTGAGTACCGCAACTTCTGGGCAGATCTGAACGAGGGGCGATATGCCAGCGGTCGCTTTGAGCGGCGCGGCAAACATGGTGCGGTGGTCTGGATCGAGGCGACTTACAACCCGATCATGGGCCTTGATGGTCGTCCGGCCAAGATCGTCAAATTCGCCATCGACGTGACATCAAGGGTAGAACGCGAGCAACGCATCCGTGAGCGCATTCAGGCGATGAGTGGGGTGCTGGACGGTCTGGCGGCCTCGGTTCAGCACATCACCACCAGTTCGGAGCGATCCCGCGATGAGGCGGACAAGACGCTGATCGAAGCCGACGAGGGCGTCCGCCTGCTGACCGGCTCGCGCGAAGCCATCGTCACCATCCAGCGTTCTTCAGCCGACATCCACGACATCGTGGACGTCATAGACCAGATCGCCAACCAGACGCATCTGCTGGCGTTCAACGCAGCCATCGAGGCGGCCCGGGCCGGCGAACACGGCCTGGGCTTCTCGGTGGTGGCTGACGAGGTGAGCAAGCTGGCCGAGAAGTCCCGCACGGCCGCACGCCAGATCGCCCGCCTGATCGGCGAGATGGTCGGCCGGGTCAACGAGGGCGGACGCCTCAGCGCCGAGGCTGAGCGGGCCTTCCAGCGTTGCGCATGAACTGGCCAGTGGGTGGTGCGACCCGAGGTTTGCTCGACTGGCGCGGACGCAGCATGGCCCTGCTGGAACTGGCCTGCCTGCTCGGCGATCCGCCGGACGCTGAGCAGGCTCCCTGGGTGCTGGTGCTCCATGATGATGAGGTCCGCGCGTTGGCGCTACTGGTCCATGCCCAAGGCGGGCTGGTGCAGCCGCCGGCAGCTGCGGCCGGCTGCCTCCCCGCCAACCAAGCCAATGGTGAAACATCTGCGGGCCTCCTCGATGCGCAATGGGTGCTGGCGCCCGGCAGCGCCGACGCACGTCATGTGCGCCGACTGGATGTCGATGCGCTGTTTTCGGCACGGCCGGAGTCGGCTCTTGCCTGTTCCGCAGACGATCAGGTCAGCCAGAGCAACCGTGCGAGACAGCCCCGCAACACCCGCCCGTGCATGGTGGTCGAGGCCGACGGACTCTTCGCCGTGGCACTCGACGAGGTGCATGCGGTGCTCAGCCGCTTCAAACACAGCCTTCTGCGTACGCACGAAGCGCGAGCGCTGCGGCCGCCACATGGCGATCCTTGAGATCCACAGCATCCGGCACGGCGGTCTCATGGACATCCGTGAAGAAGACCTGCCACTCGGGACATCTGCATTTGAACGCACGCAGACGTCTCTCGGCTGCCGTCGGACTGACTTGAAACTGTTCGACTGAGTTTTTCAGGAACTCTTCATCGATCGCTTCCGTCCAGTGGACCGACATCACGTCTTCGGCCCGAAGATCCATGATCACGTCCGACATGCGCGGTTTCAGCAAAACACAGGTATCGAAGAGAACGAACGTGTCCTCGCGATTCACGGGCGAGCCTTCTTGGCTGCTGTCTTTGCTTCTTTGCCTGACGTCACTGCAACAGCATCTCTTCCCCTCGTGACGTTGGTGTAGTGACTGTCTTCATGCTCATAGAGTCCGGCTTCGACACCGGCTTGCCGCGGTGTGGGAGCGTCGTCGTATTGAGTCAGCGTGTGCAGCCGATAGCGCTCCACGGCTTCACGCGGAATACGCCGATGGCCACCATCGGTGACTTCGATCGGACCGAGCTTGCCTGCGTCGCAGAGCATGATGACGTACGGTCTGCTCATGTTCAGGATCTTGGCTGCTTCCACAGTCGACACGGGCGCTGCCAAATCCTCTACTTTGCTCGCGGACGTCAACTCACCCGTGCCGGCTTCATCTGACGCAAGTTTGGTAATGAGCGCCATGCGTAGAGCTTTCCCTTTGGAGGACCCCTGCGCCAGAGAATCCTCCAGCGCCCGGGCTACCCGAACGCGAATGCGTTCAAGGACGACATCAGTTCGGTCCTCGTCGCTCAGGACCTCCTTGATGCCACTCACAACAGCGTCTGCCAACGGCGAAATCGGATCTGGAATGTCCTGAACGGCGATGTATCGAGCTGCTGCTGTAGCTCTTTGGGTGACGGACTTTGGTTGGCTCATGACGAGGACTCCTTGTGCACATCATATACAAAACGAAGAAAATGCAGAAATCGAAGGAGGTGGGGCCTTCTGCCGCACAGCTTGGCAATCTACCGCGCATGATCTTCACAATGCCGTAGGTTGTATTTTCGACGATTTAGACGTTTTCCTGTACTATCGAGTCATCCGTAGGAGCACAACCATGTCCCAGCTAAACATCGCCCCGTCAGTCCAAGACCCTCAGGTGGTCCGGGAACTGCATGAGTTCGCTCAGGAGCTGGGCAAATCCATCTCCATCGAGCTACGTTCACATTTGGATGACTCTGGAGGTAAGGGGGTACGAATCGAGCAAACGCTCGGTGACCTGTTCCCTCACATCCTTGAGAAGCATTTCTTCCGTGCCGTCGGCACCAAGGGTGCCGCCATCACGCGGGCTCGCCTCCTTCACGCGTTGTCTGTACTGAATCTTCAAAGTCTTGACGAAGACGACGACGAGGACGCGGACGAGGGGGAATCGGAGGCCAGTGGCCTTCCAGTTGCAGTGGCAGCGGCGCCTGCCCAGAGGGAGCCATTCCTCGACGAGTCGTTGACAAGCGCGCAAGCAGCCGAACTCTTGAACGTTTCTCGAACGTACTTCAACGTCCTTGCCGACTCCGGCAAGCTTGGTGCAGTTGAGCGTACAGAAGGCGGCCATCGGCGCGTTTCAAAGTCTGTTGTGCTTGCCTACAAGGCGGAGAGCCGTCGCAAGCAAGAGAAAGCCATTTCCGACATGGTCGAGGCATCGCAAGAGTTGGGACTCTACGATGACGAAATGGAAGGCATTCCGCAGCGGAAGGTTCGGTGAGCTCATGGCAGGACGTCTCTATGAATCCATTCCTCGTGTTGCCCTCATCGATGCCAACGTATTTTTTGCGCCGCGACTCTGCGATCTGTTCGTGCATCTTCATTTGGAAGGCGTAATTCGCATCCACTGGACGTCAGAAATCGACGATGAGTGGACGCGTAATGCCATCTTGAAATCGTCAAGCGGTGCAGCTGGCATCTACAGGCGCCGAGACGGCATGCGCGGTGCAATTCCAGATTGGGAGGTGACGGGTTACGAAGTCCACACGGATCGCTTTGATGGCGTCCACCCCAAAGATCGCCACGTTGCCGCAGCTGCGTTCAAGCTGCGCGGCGACGAAGAGGACAACGTTGTTCTTGTCACGGAGAACCTCAAGGACTTTCCGCCTGAAGCGTTTGGGGCTACCGGCGTACTTCTAGCGACGCCATCCGATTTCTTGCGAAATCTGTACCGTGAAGAACGGGACATCGTTCTTAGCGTGGCGGAGCATTGCAGAGCCAAGCTGAAGTCGCCGCCCAGAACACAGGAAGGGTACGTCGGAGTGTTGATGAAGCTCAACTGTGAGTTGGGCAGAGATCTTGGCCACGCCTGGGGGGTGGCTTGTCCAGTGCGCCTAGCCAACGGAACTTTGGTCTACCGCGATGAATGAACGGCAACGGAGACGTCCTGATGGAAGGCTACATCGTGACGATCCAGTCCCTCAAGATCATGGTCTTCTCCACGGAAAAGTGCTAGCTAAGTTATTGATGTATAAGGAATTTATGCATTCCTTGTGCATCAGCTAGATAATGCAGTCAGTGAGCGTCCGGCCTGCCCATCTTGAATGCCGCCCCGCGGCATAGGAGCCTCGTGTCCACCTCAACTCTTGGTGGACACGTGAACACTATCCCCGACAACCAAGCCGGCGCACGCCGGCGGCGTCGCAAGCACAACGACGGGTTCAAGGTCAACGCTGTGGCCGCCTGCATGCGGCCGGGCATGTCGATGGCGGCCGTGACGATGGCACATGGCATCAATGCCAACCTGCTTCGCCGCTGGGTGCAGGAGGCAGAGATGATGCCGTCAGCGGGCATCGTCAGAACGGCAGCCGCGCCTGTTGCCATGGCGCCGGCATCGAAGACCTTGTTTGTGCCGCTGAACTTACCGGCTCCCGCCGCGCCGGTCCCGATTGCGGACATCCGCATCGAGCTGCAGCACGGCGCCACAGCGATCACCGTGACCTGGCCGGCCAGCGCCGCCAGCGAGTGCGCCGCATGGATGGTATGCGTCCGGCCATCCCATCTTGAATTGACCCATCGCGACTG
>NZ_JBDPLH010000020.1:0-16201 GCF_040187885.1 Roseateles cavernae | reverse complement strand
CGCCATCCGTGAAGGCGGTCGTACCGTCGGCTCCGGCGTCGTGGCAACCATCATCGCCTAAGTCTTTTGCGTGACCGGCCCGGACCTGTTGAGGGTTCGGGCCTCACAAACCTCGTGGCCTCGGCCACACGCTCTTTGAAGGAATAGTCATGCAAAAGCAAAAGATCCGCATCCGCCTGAAGGCCTTCGACTACAAGCTGATCGACCAGTCGGCGCTTGAAATCGTGGAAACCGCCAAGCGTACCGGTGCCATCGTCAAGGGTCCCGTGCCCCTGCCGACGCGCATGGAGCGTTTCGACATCCTGCGTTCGCCGCACGTCAACAAGACCTCGCGCGACCAGTTTGAAATCCGCACCCACCAGCGCCTGATGGACATCGTCGACCCGACCGACAAGACGGTCGACGCCTTGATGAAGCTCGACCTGCCCGCCGGCGTCGACGTCGAAATCAAGCTGCAGTAAGCAAGGCGCGGTTTGCTGAATCCCAGCAAACGGCGATCAAAGAAGGGGCGACCGTAAGGTTGCCCCTTTTTCTTGACGAGCGCATGACAGCGCTTGCGCCTTTCCTAGGGTTCACGCTATACTCGCCAGCTTTTGCCGCGCATGCTTTTGCCTGCGCGGGTTTGGCGCATCGCAAACGCTGCTTTATTGGGCGCTTGCGGTGCACTGGTCAGCCCGGCCAATCGATGTCGGGTGTTCGCAATAGCCTTTGAGGGAAACCTTAGAGGGCTGGAGAAATAACCATGAGTCTAAGCAATCGTCTCGGATTGCTGGGCCGCAAGGTGGGCATGATGCGCATCTTCACGGACGATGGCGACGCCATCCCTGTGACGGTGCTGGATGTGTCCAACAACCGCGTGACCCAGATCAAGACCGTAGAAAACGACGGCTACAGCGCCATTCAAGTGGCGTTCGGTACGCGCAAAGCTTCGCGCGTCACCAAGCCGGAAGCCGGTCACCTCGCGAAAGCGGGCGTTGAAGCCGGTCGTATCCTGAAGGAATTCCGTGTCGACGCCGCCGTCGCTGCCGAATACAAGGCAGGCGCCCAGGTGCCGGTCTCGCTGTTCGCTGCCGGTCAGACCGTTGACGTGCAAGGCACGTCCATCGGTAAGGGCTTCGAGGGCACGATCAAGCGTCACAACTTCGGTTCGCAACGCGCTTCCCACGGTAACAGCCGCTCGCACAATGTTCCTGGCTCCATCTCGATGGCGCAGGATCCGGGCCGCGTGTTCCCTGGCAAGAAGATGTCGGGCCATATGGGCGACGAAACCGTGACCACCCAGAACCTGGACATCGTGCGCGTTGACGAAGCTCGTCAGCTGCTGCTGGTCCGCGGTGCTGTGCCGGGCGCCAAAAACGGCCACGTGGTCGTGCGTCCTGCTGTCAAGGTCAAGCTCAAGAAAGGGGCCAACTGATGCAGCTCGAGCTCCTGAATGAGCAAGGTCAGGCCACCGCCAAGGTGGATGCTCCTGACACCGTCTTCGCTCGCGATTACAACGAAGCCCTGGTGCACCAGGTGGTCGTGGCCTTCCAGGCTAATGCCCGCCAAGGTACCCGCGCCCAGAAGGATCGTGAACAGGTCAAGCACTCGACCAAGAAGCCGTTCCGTCAAAAGGGAACCGGCCGCGCACGTGCCGGTATGACGTCCTCGCCGCTGTGGCGCGGGGGTGGTCGGATTTTCCCGAACATGCCGGACGAGAACTTCACGCACAAGCTGAACAAGAAGATGTACCGCGCCGGTATGGCCGCCATCCTCTCGCAGCTGGCTCGTGAAGGCCGCCTGTCGGTGGTCGAGGCTATCGATATCGAAGCCCCGAAGACCAAGCTGCTGGCTGCCAAGTTCAAGGCCATGGGTCTGGAGTCGGTGATGCTGATCGCCAACGAAGTCTCCGACAACATGCTGCTGGCCTCGCGCAATCTGCACAACGTGCTGGTTTGCGAGCCGCGCTACGCCGATCCGCTGTCCCTGGTTCACTACAAGAAGGTGTTGGTGACCAAGGCTGCGATGGAGCAACTCAAGGAGATGCTGGCATGAGCGCCCCCACCAAGTATTCCGAAGGCCGTCTGGCCTCCGTGCTGCTGGCTCCCATCGTGTCCGAGAAGGCCACGGCGGTTGCCGAGAAGCACAACCAAGTGTTGTTCAAGGTGCTGCGTGACGCCACCAAGCCCGAGATCAAGGCCGCTGTTGAACTGATGTTCAAGGTCGAGGTTGAGGCTGTGAACGTCGTCAACGTCAAGGGCAAGGTCAAGCGCTTCGGCCGTTCCATCGGTCGCCGCGACCACGTCAAGAAGGCGTATGTGTCGCTGAAGGCGGGCCAAGAGCTCAACTTCTCCGGGGAGGCTGCGTAATGGCCGTCGTTAAAGTCAAACCGACCTCGCCCGGCCGCCGTGCCGTGGTCAAGGTGGTGCACAAGCACCTGCACAAGGGCGCGCCCGAGGCGTCGCTGCTTGAGCCGCAAAAGCAGAACTCTGGCCGTAACAACAACGGTCACATCACGATTCGCCACAAGGGCGGTGGTCACAAGCACCACTACCGCGTGGTCGACTTCAAGCGCAACAAGGACGGTATTCCGGCCAAGGTTGAGCGCATCGAGTACGACCCGAACCGCACGGCCCACATCGCTCTGGTGTGCTATGCCGACGGCGAGCGTCGCTACATCATCGCTCCGCGTGGTCTGGAGGTTGGTGCAACGATCTTGAGCGGCGCGGAAGCCCCGATCAAGGCCGGCAACACCCTGCCGATCCGCAACATCCCGGTGGGCTCGACGATCCATTGCATCGAGATGCTGCCTGGCAAGGGTGCGCAGATCGCGCGTTCGGCCGGCGTGTCCGTGGTGCTGATGGCTCGCGAAGGTGTCTACGCCCAGCTGCGCCTGCGCTCGGGTGAAGTGCGCCGCATCCACATCGACTGCCGCGCCACGATCGGCGAGGTCAGCAACGAAGAGCATCAGCTGCGCCAGTACGGCAAGGCCGGTGCGATCCGTTGGAAGGGTATCCGCCCGACCGTCCGCGGTACGGCGATGAACCCGGTGGATCACCCGCACGGTGGTGGTGAAGGTCGTACCGGCGAAGGCCAAGCGCCTGTGTCGCCGTGGAACACCCTCACGAAGGGCTACCGCACTCGTAACAACAAGCGCACGCAGACGTTCATCGTTTCGCGTCGCAAGAAGTAAAGGGTAGGCCATGACTCGTTCATTG
The DNA here is from genome assembly GCF_040187885.1 of Roseateles cavernae. Taxonomy (NCBI): domain Bacteria; kingdom Pseudomonadati; phylum Pseudomonadota; class Betaproteobacteria; order Burkholderiales; family Sphaerotilaceae; genus Roseateles; species Roseateles cavernae. The sequence continues at coordinate 13,004 of NZ_JBDPLH010000020.1, read as the reverse complement.
AAGAAGGGCCCGTTCGTTGACCATCACCTGTTGGCCAAGGTCGACAAGGCGGTTGCCAACAAGGACAAAAAGCCTATCAAGACCTGGTCGCGTCGCTCGACGATCCTGCCCGAGTTCATCGGTCTGACGATCGCTGTGCACAACGGCAAGCAACACGTGCCGGTGTATGTGTCTGACCAGATGGTCGGCCACAAGCTGGGTGAATTCGCACTGACCCGCACCTTCAAAGGCCATCCGGCCGACAAGAAGGCCGGGAAGAAGTAAGGATGCCAACGATGGAAACCAAAGCAATCGTTCGCGGCGTTCGCCTCTCGTGTGACAAGGGTCGCCTGGTGGCTGACCTGATCCGCGGCAAGAAGGTGGACCAGGCGCTCAACATCCTGGAATTCACCCAGAAGAAGGCAGCCGTGATCATCAAGAAGGCGCTCGAGAGCGCCATCGCCAACGCCGAGCACAACGACGGCGCTGACATTGATGAACTCAAGGTCACCACGATCTATGTGGAGCAAGGTGCCACTCTGAAGCGTTTCTCCGCTCGTGCCAAGGGCCGCGGCAATCGCATCAGCAAGCCCACCTGCCACATCTTCGTGTCGGTCGGCAACTGAAGGCTGAAAGAAGACTATGGGACAAAAAATCCACCCAACCGGCTTCCGCCTGCCCGTCACCCGTAATTGGGCGTCGCGCTGGTACGCGTCGAACCAGAACTTCGCCACGATGCTGGCTGAAGATCTGCGCGTTCGCGAGTTCCTGAAGGCCCGCCTGAAGAGTGCCGCCGTGTCGCGCATTCTGATCGAACGCCCCGCCAAGAACGCCCGCATCACCATTTACTCGGCACGTCCGGGCGTGGTGATCGGCAAGAAGGGCGAGGACATCGAAAACCTGAAGGCCGAACTGACCAAGCGTCTGGGCGTGCCGGTGGCAGTCAACATCGAAGAAGTGCGCAAGCCCGAAATCGATGCTCAGCTGATCGCCGACTCGATCACCCAGCAGCTGGAAAAGCGCATCATGTTCCGTCGCGCCATGAAGCGTGCGATGCAGAACGCGATGCGCCTGGGCGCCCAGGGCATCAAGATCATGTCTGCCGGCCGCCTGAACGGCATCGAAATCGCTCGTACCGAGTGGTATCGCGAAGGCCGTGTGCCGCTGCACACCCTGAAGGCTGACATCGACTACGGCTTCTCCGAAGCGAAGACCACCTATGGCGTCATCGGCGTCAAGGTCTGGGTCTACCGTGGTGACCGCCTCGCCAATGGCGAAGCGCCGGTGATCAATACGCCGGCAGGTGCCGAAGACGACCGTCGTCCGCGTCGCAACACCCGTCCGGGTGCGCCGACCGGCCGTGGCCGTCCCGGTGGTGATCGTGGTCCGCGTGACGCCGCCCCGGCAGCTGACGCAGGCGCAGCCGGTCAGCCCGCCGCCAAGCGCGTCGTCCGCAAGCCCGCCGCCCCCGTGGCCGGCGAGCCCAAAGGAGAATAAAAAATGCTGCAACCAGCTCGTCGCAAATACCGCAAGGAGCAAAAGGGTCGCAACACCGGTGTTGCAACCCGCGGCGCTGCCGTGTCTTTTGGCGATTTCGGCCTGAAGGCAACTGAGCGTGGTCGTCTGACGGCCCGCCAGATCGAAGCTGCACGTCGTGCGATCTCGCGCCACATCAAGCGCGGTGGTCGTATCTTCATCCGCATCTTCCCGGACAAGCCGATCTCCCAGAAGCCCGCCGAAGTCCGTATGGGTAACGGTAAGGGCAACCCTGAGTACTACGTCGCTGAGATTCAGCCTGGCAAGGTGCTCTATGAAGTCAACGGTGTGCCGGAAGCCCTGGCTCGCGAAGCGTTCACGCTGGCTGCTGCGAAGCTGCCGCTGAGCTGCACCTTCGTGACCCGCCAGGTCGGCAGCTGAAGAGGAAAGACACCATGAAAGCATCTGAACTGCGTGGCAAGGATGTCGCTGCCTTGGAAAAGGAAGTGACCGACCTGCTGAAGGCCCATTTCGGCCTGCGCATGCAAAAAGCGACGCAACAATTGACCAACCATACCGTGTTGGGCAATACGCGCCGTGACATTGCTCGCGTCAAGACCGTGTTGGCCGAGAAGAAGAAGGGAGCCGCGAAATGACTACGCAAGCTCAAGAAAAGAACACGCGTACCCTGATCGGTCGCGTGGTCAGCGACAAGCGCTCCAAGACTGTGACCGTGCTGATCGAGCGCCGTGCCAAGCATGAGCTCTACGGCAAGATCGTGGCCCGTTCCCGCAAGTACCACGCCCACGACGAAAAGGGCGAGTACAAGATGGGTGATGTGGTCGAGATCGCCGAAGGCCGTCCGCTGTCCAAGACCAAGAGCTGGGTCGTGACCCGCCTGGTCGAGAAGGCGCAAGTCGTTTAATCGCCGCTGAAGTCCAGGCTGTTGCGGGGTTTTGTGCTCCGCGATGGCTCAGACGGCCGGAACGCTGGAATACTGGCGTCCGGCCGTTTTTCGTTGTGAACAAGGAGATCAACAATGCTGAAAGTCGGAGACAAGCTGCCTGCGGGCACGTTCAATGAGTTCATCGAGGTCGAGGGCAATGGTTGCTCGCTAGGCCCCAATAGCTTTGACATCGAGAAGGCTACTGCTGGCAAGAAAATTGCGATCTTCGCGCTGCCTGGCGCGTTCACGCCCACCTGCTCGGTCCAGCATGTGCCGGGCTATGTGCAGCAGGCCGAGGCCTTCAAGGCGGCCGGTGTCGACGAGATCTGGTGCGTGTCGGTCAATGATGCCTTCGTGATGGGCGCTTGGGGCCGCGAACAGCAGACCGCCGGCAAGGTCCGCATGATGGCTGACGGCAGCGCCGACTTCGCCAAGGCCACCGGCCTGACGCTGGACCTGATCGCGCGTGGCATGGGTCTGCGCTCGCAGCGCTACTCGATGCTGGTCGTTGACGGCGTCGTCAAGTCGCTGAATGTCGAGGCGCCGGGCAAGTTCGAGGTCAGCGATGCTGCTACCTTGCTGGCTCAGGCCAAGGCGCTCTGAACTTTCGCGGATCGGGTTGGCATCGCGGGGTTCGCGATACCAGCTCGCAAAGTTCTTCGGGGTTAACGCTTGACATGAGCGTAGGCCCTGACGCATAATCCAAAGCTTCGCCGAACGTCAGGCGCACTTTCTAGTGCGTTATGGCCTCGGGTTCGCCCATAACTGCCGGGCGCAAGGGTCTGAATAGATCCGAGCGAACGGTCCACGGGCCCAAGACTGACCGCTGAAGGTGGCTGCAAATTGGTTGCAGCGCTGGACGAGGGAAAAGTTGGGGACAGACATGATTCAAATGCAATCGCGGCTCGACGTCGCGGACAACACTGGCGCTAAATCCGTCATGTGCATCAAGGTGCTTGGCGGGTCCAAGCGTCGTTATGCCGGCATTGGCGACATCATCAAGGTCAGCATCAAAGAAGCTGCTCCGCGCGGTCGCGTCAAAAAAGGCGAGATCTACAGCGCGGTGGTGGTTCGCACTGCCAAGGGCGTGCGCCGCCAAGACGGCTCTTTGGTCAAGTTCGACGGCAATGCCGCCGTGCTGCTGAACGCCAAGCTGGAGCCCATCGGCACTCGTATCTTCGGCCCGGTGACGCGTGAACTGCGTACCGAGCGTTTCATGAAGATCGTGTCGCTGGCGCCTGAGGTGCTCTGAGCACAGCCACAGACAAAGGTATTGCCATGAACAAGATTCGTAAAGGCGACCAGGTCATCGTGTTGACCGGCCGCGACAAAGGCAAGCGCGGCACCGTGTCGCAGCGTGTCGACGACGCCCACCTCGTGGTGGACGGCGTCAATGTCGTCAAGAAGCACGTCAAGCCCAACCCGATGAAGGGCACCACCGGCGGTGTGGTCGATAAGACGATGCCGATCCATCAATCCAACGTGGCGATTTTTAACGCTGCATCCGGCAAGGCCGATCGCGTGGGCATCAAGTTGCTCGCCGATGGCAAGAAGGTGCGCGTTTACAAGTCGACCGGCGAAGAGATCAAGGCTTAAGAGGTCCGACATGGCTCGTTTGCAAGCGTTTTATCGCGAAAAAGTTGTGCCAGGCCTCGTTGAGAAGTTTGGCTACAAGTCGGTCATGGAAGTGCCGCGCATCACCAAGATCACGCTCAATATGGGTGTGAGCGAGGCGGTTGCGGACAAGAAGGTGATGGATCACGCCGTCGGCGACCTCACCAAGATCGCCGGCCAAAAGCCCGTGGTCACCAAGTCCAAGAAGGCAATCGCGGGTTTCAAGATCCGTGAGCAGGTGCCGATCGGCTGCATGGTCACTCTGCGTGGCGTTCAGATGTATGAATTCCTGGACCGCTTCGTGACGGTCGCGCTGCCGCGCGTTCGTGACTTCCGTGGTATCTCGGGTCGCTCGTTCGATGGTCGTGGTAACTACAACATCGGCGTCAAAGAGCAGATCATTTTCCCGGAAATCGATTACGACAAGGTTGACGCGCTGCGTGGTCTGAATATCAGCATCACCACCACGGCCAAGTCGGACGATGAGTGCAAGGCCCTGCTGGCTGCATTCAAGTTCCCGTTCAAGAACTGAGGTGACCTGTGGCAAAACTCTCGATTAAGCAACGTGAGCTGAAGCGCGAACAACTGGTCGCCAAGTACGCCAAGAAGTATGCGGAACTGAAGGCCATCATCGACGACTTCAAGAAGTCGGAAGAAGAGCGCTATGCAGCCCGCCTGGAGCTGCAAAAGCTCCCCCGTAACGCCTACCCGACCCGCCTGCGTAACCGCTGCGAGTTGACCGGCCGTCCCCGCGGCACGTTCCGCAAGTTCGGCCTGGGCCGTAACAAAATTCGCGAGCTGGCCTTCAAGGGCGACATCCCCGGTGTCGTCAAGGCCAGCTGGTAATCGGCAGGTTTAGGAGATTTTCATATGAGCATGAGTGATCCTATCGCCGATATGCTGACTCGCATTCGCAACGCCCAAAGCGTTGAGAAAGCCAGCGTCGTGATGCCTTCGTCTAAGTTGAAGATCGCGATCGCCAAGGTCCTGAAGGACGAGGGTTATATCGATGGATTCGCGGTGCGCGGTGAAGCCGCCCGCCCCGAGTTGGAGATTGCGCTGAAGTATTACGCCGGTCGCCCGGTGATCGAGCGCATCGAGCGCGTGAGCCGTCCCGGCCTGCGCATTTACAAGGGCCGCCACGACATCCCGCAGGTCATGAATGGCCTGGGTGTGGCGATTGTCACCACCCCCAAGGGTGTGATGACCGACCGCAAAGCACGTCAAGCCGGTATCGGCGGCGAAGTGCTCTGCTACGTCGCCTAAGCGCAAGGAGATTTAAACAATGTCCCGCGTAGGAAAAATGCCGGTCGCCGTCCCCGCTGGTGTGGACGTGACGATCACCGCTGAGCAGATCAGCGTGAAGGGTGCCCAGGGCACGTTGGTGCGTGCTGCCAACCCCCAGGTCACCATCAAGAACGAAGCAGGCAAGCTGACTTTCGCCCCCGCCAACGAATCGGCTGACGCCGATGCGCTGAGCGGCACGATGCGCGCACTGGTGGCCAATATGGTCAACGGCGTGAGCAAGGGTTTCGAGAAGAAGCTGAATCTGGTGGGCGTGGGCTTCCGTGCCCAGGCTCAGGGCCAGAAGCTGAACCTGCAGATCGGTTTCTCTCACCCTGTGGTGAAGGACATGCCGGCTGGTATCAAGGTTGAGTGCCCGACCCAGACCGAAATCCTGATCAAGGGCGCGGACCGCCAAGTGGTCGGACAGATCGCCGCTGAAGTGCGCGCCTTCCGTCCGCCAGAGCCCTACAAGGGCAAGGGCATCCGCTATTCCGACGAGAAGGTCTCCCTCAAAGAGACCAAGAAGAAGTAAGGAGCAGCGCAATGTTGACCAAAAAAGAACAGCGCATCCGTCGCTCGCGTCAAACCCGCGCCCGGATTGCAATCCAGCGCGTGGCACGCCTGACGGTGTTCCGCTCCAACCTGCACATCTACGCCAGCGTCATTTCCGACTGTGGCACCAAGGTGCTGGCCAGCGCTTCGACCGCCGAGAAGGAAGTCCGCGCCGAACTGGGTGGCAATGGCAAGGGCGGCAACGTCGCTGCCGCCGTCCTGGTGGGCAAGCGTGTCGCCGAGAAGGCCAAGGCTGCCGGCGTCGAGAAGGTGGCTTTCGACCGTGCGGGCTTTGCCTACCATGGCCGAGTCAAGGCACTGGCCGAAGCAGCCCGCGAAGCCGGCCTGCAGTTCTGACGCAACAAGGAATACGAAATGGCAAAATTTCAACCCCGCGCGCAGACCGAAGGCAATGACGACGGCCTGAAGGAAAAGATGATCGCGGTCAATCGCGTCACCAAGGTGGTCAAGGGCGGTCGTACGCTGTCCTTCGCAGCACTGACGGTGGTCGGCGACGGCGATGGCCGTATCGGCATGGGCAAGGGCAAGGCGAAGGAAGTTCCGGTCGCCGTGCAAAAGGCAATGGAAGCCGCCCGCCGCAATATGGTCAAGGTCGATCTGCGCAATGGCACGATTCACCACAGCGTGAACGGTGACCATGGTGCTGCTCACGTGATGATGATTCCGGCCAAGGCCGGTACCGGCGTGATCGCCGGCGGCCCGATGCGCGCCGTCTTCGAAGTGATGGGCGTGACCGACATCGTGACCAAGAGCCACGGTTCGACCAACCCTTACAACATGGTTCGCGCCACGCTGGACGCTCTGAAGCGTTCCACCACGGCCGCGCAAGTCGCAGCCAAGCGCGGCAAGACAGTTGAAGACATCCTCAACTGAAGCTGCACTGGAGAGACTGATGTCTGACAAGAAAACTTTGACGGTCAAGCTGGTCCGCAGCCCCATTGGTACCCGTGCCTCGCACCGTGCCACCGTGGTTGGTCTGGGTCTGCGCAAGCTGAACAGCACCAGCGTGTTGGAAGACACGCCGGCGGTGCGCGGCATGATCAACAAGATCGCCTACCTCGTGCAGGTGCTGTAAGCGCCACACGAACTGAGGACTAGAAGATGCAACTCAATACCATCAAGCCTGCCGCTGGCGCCAAGCACGCCAAGCGTCGCGTGGGTCGTGGCATTGGCTCCGGTCTGGGCAAGACCGCTGGCCGCGGCCACAAGGGTCAAAAGTCGCGTGCCGGTGGCTACCACAAGGTGGGCTTCGAAGGCGGTCAAATGCCTTTGCAGCGTCGCCTGCCCAAGCGCGGTTTCAAGTCGCAATCGCTGAAGTACAACGCCGAGATCACGCTGAGCGATCTGCAGGTGCTGGCCGGTGACGAGATCGACGTGCTGACCCTGAAGGCCGTCGGCCTGGTTCCCGAACTGGCGAAGACCGTCAAGGTCATCCTGTCGGGCGCCATCAGCCGCAAGATCACGCTGAAGGGCGTGGGCGCAACGGCGGGTGCCAAGGCAGCCATCGAAGCCGCTGGCGGCACGGTCGCTTAAACGAGCTACAGGATAGGCACAGTGGCAACCAACGCAAACCAACTGGCCAAGAGCGGCAAGTTCGGCGACCTCCGTCGTCGGCTTGTGTTCCTGCTGCTGGCGCTGGTGGTGTATCGGATCGGGGCGCATATCCCCGTGCCCGGCATCGACCCGGCCCAGCTGCAGCAGCTCTTCAAGGGTCAGCAGGGCGGCATCCTGAGCCTGTTCAATATGTTCTCGGGCGGCGCGCTGTCCCGTTTCGCTGTCTTGGCGCTGGGCATCACGCCCTACATCTCGGCCTCCATCGTCATGCAGTTGATGACGCATGTGGTGCCGAGCTTGGAAGCGCTGAAGAAAGAAGGCGAAGCAGGGCGCCGCAAGATCACGCAGTACACCCGTTACGGCACTCTGGGTCTGGCCATTTTCCAATCGCTGAGCATTGCTCTGGCGCTGGAGAGCTCGCCGGGTCTGGTGATTGATCCTGGTTTTGGTTTCCGCATGACTGCGGTGACCAGCCTGGTGGCCGGCACGATGTTCCTGATGTGGCTGGGTGAGCAGATCACCGAGCGCGGTCTGGGCAACGGCATCTCGATTCTGATCTTCGGCGGTATCGCTGCGGGTCTGCCGGGTGCGGTGGCCGGGTTGCTGGAGCTGGTGCGGACCGGCGCAATGAGCATCATTGCTTCTATCTTCATCGTGGCCCTGGTGATCGGTGTGACCTACGCTGTGGTCTTTGTTGAACGTGGCCAGCGCAAGATCTTGGTGAACTATGCCAAGCGCCAGGTCGGCAACAAGGTCTATGGCGGTCAAAGCTCGCACCTGCCGCTGAAGCTGAACATGTCGGGCGTGATCCCGCCGATCTTCGCGTCATCCATCATCCTGCTGCCGACCACCGTGGTGAGTTGGTTTGCTACCGGTGATGGCCTGCGCTGGTTGAAAGACCTCGCTGACATGCTGCGTCCGGGCCAGCCGATCTATGTGCTGCTGTACGCCGCTGCCATCGTGTTCTTCTGCTTCTTCTACACGGCGCTGGTGTTCAACAGCCGTGAGACCGCAGACAACCTGAAGAAGAGTGGTGCGTTCATCCCCGGGATCCGTCCCGGCGATCAGACCGCCAAGCATATTGACAAGATCTTGTCGCGACTGACCTTGGCCGGCGCCATCTATATCACCGCCGTCTGTCTGCTGCCTGAGTTTTTGGTTCTGAAGTACAACGTGCCGTTCTATTTTGGCGGTACCTCCTTGTTGATCATCGTCGTGGTCACCATGGACTTCTGGGCTCAGGTGCAGTCTTATGTGATGAGTCAGCAGTACGAGTCGCTGCTGAAGAAGGCAAATTTCAAGGCCAGCTGACAAGCTGAGGTAATACCAACGGTTCCAACCGAACCTGAACGGCATGGCGAAAGACGACGTCATTCAGATGCAGGGTGAGATCCAAGAAAATCTCCCCAACGCAACGTTTCGTGTGAAGTTGGAAAACGGGCATGTGGTCCTCGGTCACATCTCCGGCAAGATGCGGATGCACTACATCCGCATCCTGCCTGGAGACAAAGTGACGGTGGAACTCACGCCCTACGATTTGAGTCGTGCTCGCATCGTTTTCCGGGCGAAGTGAGCTTGTTCATTCCCCGGACGCGCTGTTTGAGCGATTTAGAGTAGGTCAAGGAGCAGACCATGAAAGTTTCGGCATCCGTTAAGCAAATGTGCCGCAATTGCAAGATCATCCGCCGCAAGGGCGTGGTGCGTGTGATCTGTACCGATCCCCGCCACAAGCAGCGCCAGGGCTGATTGCTGCACGACACGAGCGAATTAGAGGACGCACATGGCACGTATTGCTGGTATCAACATTCCGCCGCAAAAGCACACTGAGATCGGTCTGACTTCGATCTACGGCATTGGCCGTACGACCGCACAGAAGATCTGCACAACTTGCGGCATCCCGTTCGACAAGAAGGTCAAGGACCTCACCGACACTGATCTGGAAAAGATCCGTGAAGAAGTGGGCCGCATGACCATCGAAGGCGATCTGCGCCGCGAGATGTCGATCAACATCAAGCGCTTGATGGATCTGGGCTGCTACCGCGGCTTCCGTCATCGCCGTGGCCTGCCGATGCGCGGTCAACGCACCCGCACGAATGCCCGTACCCGCAAGGGTCCGCGCAAGTCGGCTGCGACCGGCAAGAAGTGATCACGCTGCCACAGCATTGAAAGAAGGTTCACATGGCAAAAGCACCTAATAACTCGGCTGCCCAGCGCGTTCGCAAGAAGGTTCGCAAGAACGTTGCCGACGGCGTTGCGCACGTCCACGCTTCGTTCAACAACACCATCATCACGATCACCGATCGTCAAGGTGGCGCTCTGTCCTGGGCCTCTTCCGGTGGTCAAGGCTTCAAGGGCTCGCGCAAGTCGACCCCCTTCGCTGCCCAGGTGGCTGCCGAAGTGGCCGGCCGCGCTGCTCAAGAACAGGGTATCAAGAATCTGGACGTCAAGATCAAGGGCCCCGGCCCGGGTCGCGAATCGTCGGTGCGCGCTCTGGCCGCATTGGGCATCCGCATCAACTCGATCTCTGACGTGACGCCGGTGCCGCACAACGGTTGCCGTCCTCAAAAGCGTCGTCGTATCTAAACCTTTTGGTTTAGTGCGATAATCGCCGATTAGATTTTCCCAAGCCGGCTGGCGCGCGAGTGCCAGCCGGCCGTTTTGCTGAAGTCGAGGCCTCGCCTGAGTGCAGGCCGACACTTCAATAAGCCCACCGTCTGAGCTGATAAAAACACTGGCCAGACTCGCGCACAAGTCGACGGATTTTGTGCGTCAGATTGAACAAGGACACGCAAAGTGGCACGTTACCTCGGCCCCAAGGCCAAACTTTCCCGCCGCGAAGGCACTGACCTGTTCCTGAAGAGCGCCCGCCGCTCGATCAGCGACAAGGCCAAGTTTGATTCGAAGCCCGGCCAGCACGGCCGCACCTCCGGTCAGCGCACCTCCGACTTCGGTCTGCAACTGCGTGAAAAGCAGAAGGTCAAGCGCATGTACGGCGTGCTGGAGCGTCAGTTCCGCCGCTACTTCGCCGAAGCCGAGCGCCGCAAGGGCTCGACCGGCGTGAACCTGCTGCAACTGCTGGAATCGCGTCTGGACAACGTCGTCTATCGCATGGGCTTCGGTTCGACCCGTGCCGAAGCGCGTCAGCTGGTCTCGCACAAGGGCATCACCGTCAATGGCGAAGTGGTCAACATCGCTTCCTACCTGGTGAAGGCCGGTGACACCGTTGCCGTGCGTGAGAAGGCCAAGAAGCAGCTGCGCATCGTTGACGCGTTCAAGCTGGCCGAGTCCATCGGCATGCCTGCCTGGGTGCAGGTGGATGGTACGAAGCTGGAAGGCGTGTTCAAGAAGGCTCCCGACCGCGACGAGTTCGGCGCCGAGATCAACGAATCGCTGATCGTTGAGTTGTACTCGCGTTAATCGAAGTGCTCCGGCCGGGCGGCTCGTCAGGAGCGCGCTCGGCCTTGCCGTTTTCTTCGGCTTTATCTCGTCCGGGCCGGGCCCGTTCCGGCCGCGCCCGGTTGGTCCCTCAGCCTTATCGGTGTAACGAACCGAGGGTATTGAAAGAAAGACCTCATGCAAACAAACCTGCTGAAACCCAAATCCATCAATGTGGAGCCCCTGGGCGGCCATCGCGCCAAGGTGACGCTGGAGCCGTTCGAGCGCGGTTATGGCCACACCCTGGGCAATGCCCTGCGCCGTGTGTTGCTGTCCTCGATGGTGGGTTACGCGCCGACTGAAGTGACGATTGCCGGCGTGCTGCACGAGTACTCGGCCATCGACGGTGTGCAAGAAGACGTGGTTCACATCATGCTGAACCTCAAGGGCGTGGTGTTCCGCCTGCACAACCGTGAAGAAGTGACCCTGGTCCTGCGCAAGGAAGGTGAAGGCCCGGTCACGGCTGCCGACATCCAGACCCCGCACGACGTCGAGATCATCAATCCCGAGCACGTCATTGCCCACCTGTCGCAAGGCGGCAAGCTGGATATGCAGATCAAGGTCGAGAAGGGCCGCGGCTATGTGCCGGGTACGATGCGCCGCTATGGCGACGAGCCGACCAAGAGCATCGGCCGCATCGTGCTGGACGCCTCGTTCTCGCCCGTGCGCCGCGTCAGCTACGCCGTCGAGAACGCCCGCGTCGAGCAGCGTACCGATCTGGACAAGCTGGTCATGGAAATCGAAACCAACGGCGCCATCTCGCCCGAGGAAGCGATCCGTGCTTCGGCCAAGATCCTGGTCGAGCAGCTGGCCGTGTTCGCACAGCTGCAGGGCACCGACCTGGTCGATGCCTTCGACCAGCCGGCCCAGCGCTCCAGCAGCTTCGACCCGATCCTGCTGCGCCCTGTCGATGAGCTCGAGTTGACCGTTCGTTCGGCCAACTGCCTGAAGGCCGAGAACATCTACTACATCGGCGACCTGATCCAGCGCACCGAGACCGAGCTGCTGAAGACCCCGAATCTGGGTCGCAAGTCGCTCAACGAAATCAAGGAAGTCCTCGCTTCGCGCGGTCTGACTCTGGGCGCCCGCCTGGAAAACTGGCCGCCGCAAGGTCTGGACAAGCGTTAATTAGTTTTTGAAGAAGAAGGATGGGGCGCTGACCCGCTTCATCCGGTGCACCCGGGCAGTACCTGATACGGCTGCTGGGATTACTCTAGGAAAGGAATAGCACCATGCGTCACCGTAACGGCCTCCGTAAGCTCAACCGCACCAGCGAACACCGCAAGGCAATGCTGCGCAATATGTGCGTCTCGCTGCTGCAGCACGAAGCCATCAAGACCACGGTCCCCAAGGCCAAGGAACTGCGTCGCGTCGTCGAGCCCCTGATCACCCTGGCCAAGGAACCCACGCTGGCCAATCGCCGCCTGGCTTTCGACCGTCTGCGTGACCGCGACATCGTCACCAAGCTGTTCAACGAACTGGGCCCGCGTTTCAAGGCGCGTCCGGGCGGCTACACCCGCATCCTGAAGATGGGCTTCCGTGTTGGCGACAACGCGCCGATGGCCTATGTGGAGCTGGTTGACCGCGCCGAAGGCGAGACCGCCGGCGAAGCCGTCGAGTAAATCGACAGCGCTTGCGCTCCAGCCGCCCCGGTCGGAGCGTTCGCCCAGAGAAGGCCGGCTTGATGCTGGCCTTTTTTACGTCTGTACCCGCAGCAATGGTGACGAAGTCACCGAACTGCGCTATACTGCTAGCTTCAGTCGCGGGGTGGAGCAGTCTGGTAGCTCGTTGGGCTCATAACCCAAAGGTCGTAGGTTCAAATCCTGCCCCCGCAACCAGGGAACATTAAGAAGAGCCGCTTGTCTTTGAGCGGCTTTTTTTGTCGGCGCGGTAGACGCGATATGCGGGTCCGACGTTAAGCAAGAACAGTCGCGGGGTGGAGCAGTCTGGTAGCTCGTTGGGCTCATAACCCAAAGGTCGTAGGTTCAAATCCTGCCCCCGCAACCAGGGAACATTAAGAAGAGCCGCTTGTCTTTGAGCGGCTTTTTTTGTCGGCGCGGTAGACGCGATATGCGGGTCCGACGTTAAGCAAGAACAGTCGCGGGGTGGAGCAGTCTGGTAGCTCGTTGGGCTCATAACC
>NZ_JBDPLH010000002.1:0-797736 GCF_040187885.1 Roseateles cavernae | reverse complement strand
AGATGAATCTCGGCGGCGAAGGATTCGGACATTGCGCTTTAACGTGGAAGTGAGGGGCAGCCGGAGCGAAGCGGAGGGAACCAAAAGCGCAGCTTGTGGCTGTCCCGCTCGACTGTAGTGTTAGACCGATTACGCACAATCGACCCCACGAAGTCTGAGAGACGAACACACTCTATCAACGACTGCATCGCTCTCTCCGTCAGAGATGAAGTACTGACCATTTTGAATGGCGTGGTAGCCGCTCGGAAGACCAAAAACCGGTGGGTCGTAGTTCTTCACATAGCCTTCAAGATAGTAATTCCAGTCGCTCGGCCCACCAGGCTTGTTTGAGAACACAGTCTCGAATTGCCGTAACCACTTGGCGAATGCCGTATTGATTTTGTGTAGCTCTGGGAAACTTGCTTTCAATGCTGACGAGAGAAAGTGAACTTCGCCGACAGACCACAATGCTCCACGTACTTCACGTGGCAGATAGAGCATTACAACGGGTGAGGCTTTGGGGTCAATCGCGCCAGCTGCGGTGTATGCAAGCTGGCCGAAGGCACGAAAGTAAAGAACGATAGCTCGATCAGTCTCGGTTTCTTCTGGAGGCACGGGCAAAGCTTTGAACCACTGGCGCACAGAGCTCGTAGCCGCAGGGTCTTCGATGAACCGATAGACGGTGCTCATGGTGTGCGGTCTAACGTAGAGGTGAGTGGACGCCGAAGGCGGTCCGCTCGAACGACAGGTTCAACCGCAAGGAGTGCGGTGAGTGAAGTGCGGGACTATGCATGGCCAACATGAAACTCGCCGACCGCGCCCGACGAAGGCAAATCGAGTTCCGCATGCATGGAGGCAATGACAGCCGCAACTGTCTCGCTCGCTGGCGTGCCACGATTTTCAGCTACTGCATTGCCGATGTGTCTCACAAGGTCGGCCAGAAGAATTCCCCAGGCCTTAGCCTCAGCGTGCCCAGCAGCTTCAAAGAACCCAACATTCAGTGTGCAGTGAAGCCCCTGCTCTGCGATCCATGCGCTAAGCATCTGCACGGAGTTTTCGTCCCGCTGCGCGGATGGGGGGATGACAAGTGTCCTCATAGTGCGGTGCTAGCTCCAGCGGTTTTTCTTGCTGTTGAACGTCGAAGCTCAGCGGGCGGCGAAGCCGTCCGCTGGAGCGACCGGTTGGGCAGCGAGGTTGGCCTGCGATAGGCGAAGCGCCGCTGCGGCACGCTGACGAACTTGCTGCGGGAACTGCTTCGTAGAACTGCCCGCGATTCGCTGCAATTCGTGAGCTGCCTCCGCAGTCAGCGGGCACCCCTGCTCTGCCCACTGAATAGCCCGTTCAACCCAGTAGGGCCCTGGATAGCGAAGGCCCATGAGAAACGCTGCGCTACTTGCGGATGCATCCTCTCGGACCGCGTCCGACCACGGGCGCTCCAGATAGAGAAGGGTAGAGGGCGACGGCATAACCTGTACTCTTTGCTGCTCAACGTTGAAGCTGAGCCGCGAGCGGCTGCTTGCCGACGCGAGTCGGCTCGAGCGACAGGTTAGGCGTCATTTTCTCGCCACCGCTTCGAGCTCGTGAACGTGAATGGAACGGGCTAAGCCTTCGCCCCCAGCGGTCGCGCAACTAGCGCACCATCTAGCTCGCTCTAGAGCGAAGCCAAGCATTGCATTGTGGATGCTCGGTGAGCTGGCCTGCGCCAATGCAGCCTGAAGCGCGACTGCCGCGTAGTCGCAGTCACGAAACCATCCAAGCTGATCGGACGCCGCGTCCAGGCGCGCGAAGAGTGGAGGAAGCAGTGCTTCATTCTCGGAAAGTGCAATTCGCTCGACCAAGCGGTCGGCTTCGGCAGTGCTGCCACCGCGCCTCGCCACCTCATCTCTAAACGCGACCAGTTCGTCCATGTGACGCCTAACGTGTTGTAGGGAGACAGGCACTGCGCCCTAACGCCGGGACGTGCTGAATAACATCGGGCAGCAGATGCCGTCCAAGTCTTTGCTGTGATTTCATTTTCTCCCTTTGACTGTATGCGCATACAGCACTAAATTTCCTGCAAGTCCGGCGGCTTGTTTTGTGCGTCTTACCTCTGTTCTCTGCGCCGGGGCTTGGAGGCTTTATGTTGCCATCATCGCCCGGGTCGTTGCCAGCACGCAAAACCCTGAGGCCGTCGGCGGCGCACGGGGCGACGGCGGCCCTGCCGCCGCTGCGGTCGACCAAGCTGCTGGACCAGTTGCGTGAACGCATACGTTATCTGCACTACAGCCGGCGCACCGAGGAGGCCTATGTGTTCTGATATCGCGCCTTCGTGCGCTGGCACGGCCTGCGCCACCCGGCCGAGATGGGCGGGGCCGAGGTGGAGGCTTTTCTAGCCTATCTGGCCGCCGATCGCGGCCTGGCACCGTCCACCCACAGGCAGGCGCTGTCCGCCCTACTCTTTCTCTATGACAAGGTGCTGGGCCTGAGCCTGCCCTGGATGGCCGAGATCGGCCGGCCGCAGACGCAGCGACGCCTGCCGGTGGTCTTGTCGGTCGAAGAAGTGCAGGCCTTGTTCGCGCAGATGGCGGCGGCTGCTGCTGCCGACGGCGGCAGCGAGCATCTGCTGTTGACCAAGCTGCTCTATGGCACCGGGCTGCGCATCAGCGAGGCCCTGCAACTGCGCGTGAAGGATCTGGACTTCGAGCACCAGGCGCTGATCGTGCGCTCGGGCAAGGGCGGCAAGGACCGCGTGGTGATGCTGCCGCAGACCCTGCATGCCGAGTTGCGCGCCCAGCTCGCTGATGCGCACCGGCTCTGGGCCGCCGATGCTGCGTCCGGCCAGAGCGGCGTGGAGATGCCGCATGCACTGGAGCGCAAGTACCCCAGAGCAGGGCACAGCTGGGCGTGGTTCTGGGTCTTCCCGCAAGACCATCTGTCCACCGATCCCCGCAGCGGCGTGATCCGCCGCCACCATCTCTACGACCAGACCTTTCAGCGGGCCTTCAAGCGTGCGCTGATCGCAGCCGCCCTCGCCAAGCCGGCCACGCCGCACACGCTGCGCCACTGCTTCGCCACCCATCTGCTGCAGGCCGGCTACGACATCCGCACGGTTCAGGAGTTGCTGGGCCACGCCGACGTCGCCACGACCATGATCTACACCCATGTGCTCAAGGTCGGCGGCGCCGCCGTGCGCAGCCCGCTTGATGCGCTGCTGCCGCCCGGCCGCCTGCGGGAAACCCCGGGACTCACGCCGTCCGGCCGAGCGGTGTAAAAGGCAGCCTCGCCCATCCTGTCGTCAACACGCCGAGGTTTCTCAGCCATGAATCACGAAGCAATGCCAACAGCAGCCGTCGCAACCGCGCCCGCCCTCAACCCCGCCCAGTTCGACCCCGAGCTGTGGTGCCTGTTCGACCAGTATGTGCATGGCGACATCGACCGCCGCGGCTTTCTGGACCGGGCGGCGCGCTTCGCGCTGGCCAGCGGCACCACCGCAGCGGCGCTGCTGGCGGCGCTGAGCCCGGACTTCGCACAGGCGCAGAAGGTGGCGCCGGGCGATGCGCGGGTCAAGGCCGAGTTCGTCGAGTTCGCATCGCCGGCCGGCTATGGCAAGGTGCGCGCCTACGTGACGCGGCCGGCCCAGGCGCCGGGCCCGCTGCCGGTGGTGCTGGTGATCCACGAGAACCGCGGCCTGAATCCGCATATCGAGGACATCGCGCGGCGCCTGGCGCTGGACGGCTTCATCGCGGTCGCGCCCGATGCGCTGTTCCCGCTGGGCGGCTATCCGGGCGACGAGGACAAGGCCCGCACATTGTTCGCCACGCTCGACCAGGCCAAGACGCGCGAGGACTTCGTCGCCGCCGCCGGCTTTGCCCGCACGGTCACCGGCGGCAATGGCAAGCTCGGCGCGGTGGGCTTCTGCTATGGCGGCGGCATGGTGAACTTCCTGGCCACGCGGCTGCCCGAGCTGCAGTCCGGCACGGCCTTCTACGGCGCGCCGGCCGCGACGGAGCAGGTGGGCCAGATCAAGGCCGAGCTGCTGATCATCTTTGCCGAGAACGACGAGCGCATCAACGCCGCCTGGCCCGCTTACGAGGCCGCACTGAAAAGCGCCGGCACCAAGCACGAGGCCTTCAAGTACGCCGGCACCCAGCACGGCTTCAACAACGACACCACGCCGCGCTACGACGCCAATGCCGCGCAGCAGGCCTGGGCGCGCACACTGGCCCTGTTCAACCGGACCTTGCGCTGAGGGTTCAGCGCGGCTGGCGCGAGAGCCACCAGGCCGCCGCCAGCCGTCCGACCTCGGCCAGCACCGCCTGGTCCTGATCGCGCATGCGATCGTGCTGGCCCGGGCCTTCGTAGTAGGCCGACACGATCAGCGGCGAACGGCCGAGGGGCCAGGCGATCGCGACATCGTTGAGCTTGTCGGCAATGCCCGGGCCCGTGAAGGTGCCGGTCTTGTCGCCGGCCTTCCAGCCCGGCGGGAAACCGGCGCGCAGGCGCTTCAGGCCGGTGTCGGTCGCGATCATCCACCGGGCCAGCCGCTCGCGCGAGGCCGGCGCCAGCCAATCGGAATTCAAGAGCCGGTCGGTCGTACGGGCCATCGCCAGCGGCGTGCTGGTGTCCCTGAGCTCGCCGGCGTGGACCACATCGACCACATTCATCTGCGGCTCGTAGCGGTCCAGCCGGGTCTCGTCATCGCCCAGCTCACGCAGCCTGGCCGTCAGGCCGGCCGGGCCGCCGAGCTCGCGCAGCAGCAGATTGGCGGCGACGTTGTCGCTGGTGGTCTGCGTGGCCTCGGCCAGCGCGGCGATGCTCATGCGGCCGGCCGCCAGATGCTTGGACGTGACGGGGGCATGGGGCACCATATCGGCCGGCCCGTAGCGCAGCGGCCGATCGAGCTGCAGCCGACCCTGGTCGGCCTCGCGCAGCACCACGCCGGCCAGCGGCAGCTTGAAGGTGGAGCACAGCGCAAAGCGCTCCTGCCAGCGGTGGCCGATCAGCACGCCATCGGCGCAGTCCAGCACGGCCACGCCGAGCCGGCCGCCGGCCCTGTGTTCCAGCGCGGCAAAGGGGGCATGGGCCGTCACCACGGCATTGGCGACGCCGGGCAGGCCGCCCAGCAGCAGCGAGGAGGCGCCGGCCTGCAGCAAGAGTTGGCGACGAGAGAGCTTGTTCATCGGTATTGGTTCCACGGGATAGATGTTCTTGGCTCAGCCCTGCAGCGCAGCGCGGATGCGCTCCAGATCGGCCTCGCGCTGCGCGGCGTCCGGCGCCCCCAGCAGGACCACGCTCAGACGCCGCCCCTGCAGGCGCATCTGCAGGGCCACGCAGCGCCCGGCCGCCTGTGTGAAGCCGGTCTTGGCCAGCAGCATGGGCCAGCCGGGGGCGCCGACCAGCGGGTTGCTGTGGAGGGATTCCGTCGGCCTGCCATCGACCAGCACGCGGGCCCGCGCCGCGCCGGCGGCTTGCCGTATCAGCGGCTCGCTGGCGGCGGCCTCGAGCAGACGGGCCACATCGGCGGCGCTGGCCCGGCTGCTGGACGGCACGCCGGTCGGGTGGCGCAACTCTGCCGTCTGCAGACCCAGGCTGCGGGCCTTGTCCTGCGTGGCCTGCTCGAAGGCGGCCAGGCCGCCCGGATAGTGGCGCGCCAGCAGCTGGGCGGCGCGGTTGTCGGAGGACTGCAGCATCAAGGTCAGGGCCGCCTCGCGGCTCAGCCGCTGGCCCGGCCGCAGCGACGCGCTGCTGAAGGGGCTGGCCCGCACATCCTCGCGCGAGACGCTCAGCTGCTGCTGCAGGTCCTGCCCCGCGTCCAGCACCACCAGGGCCGTCATCAGCTTGCTGATCGAGGCAATCGGCACCGCCTGCTGCGCGTTGCGCGCCAGCAGCACCTCGCCGGAATCGGCATCCAGCACCAGCGCATGGCTGGAGGCCAGCGCCAGGTTGGTGGGCAAGTGAGGGCCGGCGCTGGCAGGGACTGCG
The DNA here is from genome assembly GCF_040187885.1 of Roseateles cavernae. Lineage (NCBI taxonomy): Bacteria > Pseudomonadati > Pseudomonadota > Betaproteobacteria > Burkholderiales > Sphaerotilaceae > Roseateles > Roseateles cavernae. The sequence continues at coordinate 791,796 of NZ_JBDPLH010000002.1, read as the reverse complement.
CTTGCCACGCCGGCCTGCGCCGTGGCGTTGCGCACGCCGGCCAGCGGCAGCACGCCGGCCAGCAGGCCCAGCAAGAGCAGCGCGGACAGCAGCCGCGGCCCCTCCCCGGCCGGCGGCGCGCGCCGGACCAGGGCGTGCACCCGCTGCAGCAGTTCTCCGCCCTGGGCCGCCGCAGCCAGCGCCGGCGCCTGCGGACCGAGCGCCAGCGCCTGCAAGGCCTCGGCCAGCTGGCGCGGCGCGCCGAGCTGCTCGGCCGCCAGCGCGTCGGCCACCAGCTCGCGCTCGATCCGCAGCCGCCGCGACAGCCACCAGATGACGGGGTGGAAGAACAGCAAGGCCTCCACCACCTTCTGCAGCAGATGGGCCAGATAGTCCCAGCGCCGCACATGGGCCAGCTCGTGCGCCAGCAAGGCCTCCAGCAGCGGCGCCGGCAGGCCCGTCAGCAGGCCGGCCGGCAGCAGCACGACCGGCCGCCACCAGCCGACGGTGAAGGGACCGGCGGCCACGTCGACCGCGGCGGGCAGCACGCGCAGCGCCACCGACGGGCCCAGGCCCATGCGGCGGGCCAGCTGATCCAGGCGGGTCTGCCACAGCGCCGGCGCGGGCCGGCTGCGGCGGCGCCAGCGCGCGACGCAGGCCAGGCCGGCAAGCAGGCGCAAGCTCATCAGCGCGACGCCCAGCAACCAGGCCCAGGCCAGGCCCTGGCGCCAGGGCGTCTGCGTCGCCCAGCGATCGGGCTCCTCGGCCTGTTGTGACTGCACGCCGCCGTGGCTCTGGGCCTTGAGCGCGCCGCCGCCCCAGAGCGGCTGCGCCGCCGGTGTGGCCGGCGGGGTCTGCGCCTCGGCCCAGCGCGCCCCGAACTGCAGCGCCGCCAGCAGCAGGCTCAGCAGCAGGGCCACGGCGCACACCGCATAGCGCAGGCGGGCGGCGCTGTGGCGCAGCATGTGCAGCAACAGCGCGGCCAGCGCGCCCAGCACACCGAGCTGCCACAGCAGCTGCAGCAAGGTGTCGCTGAGCGGCTGCCCCCAGAGGGTCCAGCCCGTGCCGCTCATGAGCGCTTGCCTTTGCCGGCCGCATCGCCCTGGCTCAGCAGCTGCGCGATCTCGTCGCGCTCCTGCGAGCTGACCTGGGTCTTCAGCGCGGCCATCACCAGGGCCTTGCCGGAGCCGCCGAAGAGCTTGGAGACCATGTCCTTGAGCAGCTGCTGCTGCAGCTTGTGCTGCGCGTGGGCGGCCGCGTAGACCTGCGGGCGCTGGCCCTCGTCGCGCGTCAGCAGGCCCTTGCTGTGCATCAGCTGCAGCTGGCGCAGCACATTGGCCTCGGTGATCTCGGGCCGCTCGAGCTTCAGCGCCTCATGCGCCTGGCGGGCCGTGCAAGCCCCTTCGCGCCAGATGACGCGCAGCAGATCCAGCTCGGCGGCGGTGGGTTTGGGGAGTGATGATGAACGAGCCATGAATTCAGAATAACTTTTCTAGAAAACATTGTCTAGAACTTTTATTCTGAACATGACGCTACAAGGGAATCTCCGTCGTCGACAGCACCTGCTTGAGCACCATGAAGCTGCGGATCTGCCGCACGCCCGGCAGATAGAGCAGCTGCTCGGCATGCAGGCGGTTGAAGCTGTCGCTGTCCTTGGTGCGCAGCATCATGAAGTAGTCGAACTCGCCGGTCACGACATGGCATTCCATGCAGCCGGAGATCTTGGCGGCGGACTTCTCGAAGGCGGCGAAGGACTCCGGCGTCGAGCGGTCCAGCACCACGCCGATGATGACCAGCATGCCGGCATCCAGCGCCGGTGGGTCCAGCAGGGCCACGGTCGCGCGTATCAGACCGGCGCGGCGCAGGCGCTCGACCCGGCGCAGGCAGGCCGGCGGGCTCAGATGCACCTTCTCGGCCAGCGCCACATTCGAGATCGAGGCGTCGCGCTGCAGCGCGCGCAACAGCGTCTTGTCGGTGCGATCCAGCGCGATCGCCTCGGGGGCCGCGAGCTTCGCCTGGCCACGAACTTTTGTTGTGCTCAATTCAATTATCCAGCAATAGGAAGCCACATCATGAGCAAACAGTCAGCAAGAAGTTTGCCAGCCCATCAATCTTTGCAACCCTGTGTACAGGCATTCTTCCTAACATTCCCAGCGCAGCCAAGCTCTTCCCTCTCTCCCCGGAGTCTTCACATGAATCTGCAACGTTTCCCCCGCCACCCGCTGACCTTCGGCCCCTCGCCCATCCAGCCGCTGAAGCGCCTGAGCGCTGCGCTCGGCGGCGAGGTGGAGCTCTATGCCAAGCGCGAGGACTGCAATAGCGGCCTGGCCTTCGGCGGCAACAAGACCCGCAAGCTGGAGTACCTGATCCCCGAGGCCATCGCCGGCGGCTACGACACCCTGGTCTCGATCGGTGGCATCCAGTCCAACCAGACCCGCCAGGTCGCGGCCGTCGCCGCCCATCTGGGCATGAAGTGCGTGCTGGTGCAGGAGAACTGGGTCAACTACTCGGACGCGGTCTACGACCGGGTCGGCAATATCGAGATGTCGCGCATCATGGGCGCCGATGTGCGCCTGGACGCGGCCGGCTTCGACATCGGCATCCGCCCGAGCTGGCAGCAGGCGATGGACGATGTGAAGGCGCGCGGCGGCAAGCCTTTCCCGATCCCGGCCGGCTGCTCCGAGCACCCTTACGGCGGCCTGGGCTTCGTCGGCTTCGCCGAGGAGGTGCGCGCGCAGGAAGCCGAGCTGGGCTTCAAGTTCGACTACATCGTCGTCTGCTCGGTGACCGGCAGCACGCAGGCCGGCATGGTGGTGGGCTTCGCGGCCGACGGCCGCGCCGACAAGGTGATCGGCATCGACGCCTCGGCCAAGCCGGCACAGACCCATGCACAGATCCTGCGCATCGCCCAGCACACCGCCGAGCTGGTCGAGCTGGGCCGGCCCATCGTGGCCGCCGACGTGGTGCTGGACACCCGCTACGGCGGGCCCGAGTACGGCCTGCCCAGCGAGGGCACGCTGGAAGCGATACGCCTGTGTGCGCGCACCGAGGGCATGCTGACCGACCCGGTCTACGAGGGCAAGTCGATGCAGGGAATGATCGACATGGTGCGCAAGGGCGAGTTCCCCGCAGGCTCGCGGGTGCTCTACGCCCACCTGGGCGGCGTCCCCGCATTGAACGCCTACAGCTTCCTCTTCCGCAACGGTTGACATCAGCAGACAGGAGCCAGCGCATGCACCCGACCGATGTCGACGAGGAACTTCAGGAGTGGTGTGCGGCGCTGGACGGCCTGCTCGCCGCCTGGGGGCCGCATGAAGGCCGCGAACGTGCGGCGGCCCTGCTGGACGGCCTGCTGGCGCATGCGCGCCAGCAGCAGCTGCCCTGGCGGCCGGCCGCCGTCACGCCCTATCTGAACAGCGTGCCGCTGGCCCAGCAGCCGCCCTACCCCGGCGACCTGGCCATCGAGCAGCGGCTCTCGGCCATGCTGCGCTGGAACGCACTGGCGATGGTGGTGCGCGCCAATGCCGCGCACGGCGAGCTCGGCGGGCACATCGCCAGCTACGCCTCGGCGGCCGATCTGTTCGAGGTCGGCTTCCAGCATTTCTTCCGCGGCCCCGCAGCGCCGCAGGGGGCCGATCTGGTGTATTTCCAGCCGCATTCGGCGCCGGGCGTCTATGCGCGCGCCTTTCTGGAGGGCCGACTCGATGAGGACGCACTGCGCCACTACCGCCAGGAACTCAGCGCGCAGAAGCAGGGGATCCAGGGACTCAGCTCCTACCCGCACCCCTATCTGATGCCGGAGTTCTGGCAGTTCCCGACCGGGTCCATGGGCATAGGCCCGATCAATGCGATCTACCAGGCCCGCTTCATGCGCTATCTGGCCGACCGCGGCCTGCAGGCCACCGAGCAGCGCAAGGTCTGGGGCTTTTTCGGCGACGGCGAGATGGACGAACCGGAGTCGATCGCCGCGCTGACCCTGGCCGCGCGCGAGAACCTCGACAACTGCGTCTTCGTGANGCGCTATCTGGCCGACCGCGGCCTGCAGGCCACCGAGCAGCGCAAGGTCTGGGGCTTTTTCGGCGACGGCGAGATGGACGAACCGGAGTCGATCGCCGCGCTGACCCTGGCCGCGCGCGAGAACCTCGACAACTGCGTCTTCGTGATCAACTGCAATCTGCAGCGCCTGGACGGCCCGGTGCGCGGCAATGGCCGCATCGTCGACGAGCTGGAAGCGCTGTTCGCCGGCGCCGGCTGGCATGTCGTCAAATGCCTGTGGGGCTCCGAGTGGGACGAGCTGCTGGCGCGCGACGAGACTCATGCGATCGCGCGGGCCTTCGCGCGCACCGTGGACGGCGAGTTCCAGACGCTGAGCGCCAACGACGGCGCCTTCAACCGCCGCAGCTTCTTCAGCCAGTCGCCCGAGCTGCAGGCCCTGGTCGCCCACCTGGCCGACGAGGACATAGACCGGCTGCGCCGCGGCGGCCATGATCCGGTCAAGATCCACGCCGCCTTCGCGCGCGCCCGCGCTCATCGCGGCCAGCCCACCGTCGTGCTGGCCAAGACCATGAAGGGCTATGGCATGGGCACCGCCGGCCAGGGCCGCATGACTTCGCACCAGCAGAAGAAACTCGGCACGGACGATTTGCTGGCTTTTCGCGAGCGCTTTGCGCTGCCGCTCAGCGACGCCCAGGTGGCCGAGGCGGCCTTCTACAAGCCGGCCGAGGACAGCGCCGAGATGCGCTATCTGCAGACGCGCCGCGCGGCGCTCGGCGGCTCTCTGCCGGCCCGCGCGACGCTGGCGCCGCCGCTGCCGGTGCCAGGTCTTGCCGAGACGGCCGGCTTCGCGCTGCAAGCCGACGGCAAGAGCATGAGCACGACGATGGCCTTTGTGCGCCAGCTGGCGGCGCTGATCAAGGACCAGCGCCTGGGCCCGCGCATCGTGCCCATCGTCGCCGACGAGGCACGCACTTTCGGCATGGCCAGCCTGTTCCGCCAGGTCGGCATCTACGCCCCCTTCGGCCAGCTCTACCAGCCCGAGGACGCCGGCTCGATGCTGGCCTACCGCGAGGACAAGAGCGGGCAGATTCTCGAAGAGGGCATCAGCGAGGCCGGCGCGCTGTCGTCATGGACGGCGGCGGCCACCAGCTACTCGACGCACGGGCTGGCCATGCTGCCCTTCTACATCTTCTACAGCATGTTCGGCTTCCAGCGGGTCGGCGACCTGATCTGGGCCGCGGCCGACCAGCGCGCGCGCGGCTTCCTGATCGGCGCCACCGCCGGCCGCACCACGCTGGGCGGCGAAGGCCTGCAACACCAGGACGGCCACAGCCCGCTGTTCGCCTCCACCGTGCCGAACTGCCGCGCCTATGACCCGGCCTTCGCCGGCGAGCTGGCCCTCATCATCGACCACGGCATGCGCCGCATGCTGGAGCAGCAGGTCGACGAGTTCTACTACCTGACCGTCACCAACGAGAACGTCGTCAACCCCAGCCTGCCCGAGGCCGACCATGCCGGCGTGCTGCGCGGCATCTACCGGCTGCGCAGCGGCCCGGCCGCGCTGCCGCAGCGGGTGCAGCTGTTTGGCAGCGGCGCCATCATGGGCGAGGTGCTGAAGGCCGCGGCCCAACTGGAGGAACAGCATGGCATCGCCGCCGATGTCTGGAGCGTCACCAGCTATATCGAACTGGCGCGCGAGGGCGCGGAGCAGGAGCGGCTGTGGCGCCACGGCCTGAAGCCGGCGGTCGACAGCTGGCTGGAACAGCAGCTGCGCGCCAGCAGCGGCCCCATCATTGCGGCCAGCGACTATGTGCGCGCGCTGCCCGAACTGGTGCGCGCCTACCTGCCGCCGGGGCGGCGCTACCTGACCCTGGGCACCGACGGCTTCGGCCGCAGCGATTCGCGCGCCGAGCTGCGCGCGCATTTCGAGGTCGACGCCGCCGCCATCGTGCAGGCCGGCCTGCGCGCGGTCCAGGAAGTCTGCAAGGCCGAGAACGCCTGCGAGCAGAGCCGTCTGGCCGCGCTGGTGTCGATGGCGCCGACCTAGCGGCCCGGCGGCCCGGCAACGACACGGTCGCGGCCGCCGTCCTTGGCCCGGTAGAGCGCGCCGTCGGCGGCCATGATCAGCTGTGCCATCGTCATTGATTGTGACGGGTCGACCACGGCCAGGCCGATGCTGACACTGACGCGCGGGCCGGTGGAGCAGCTTCCGTGCTCGATGCCCAGGGCCGCGACCGCGGTCCGGGCGGCTTCGGCGGTGTGCCGGGCGCCCGCCAGGTCGGTGTCCGGCAGTATCAGCGCGAACTCCTCGCCGCCGTAGCGCGCGGCCATGTCAGCCGGCCGGCGGCAGCAGGCCTGCAGCGCTGCCGCCAGCCGCTTCAGGCATTGGTCGCCGGCATGATGGCCGTAGTGGTCGTTATAGGCCTTGAAGTGGTCGACATCGATCAGCACCAGGGCCAGGGCTCTTTTGTGGCGCACCGCCACCGCCATCTGCTCGGCCAGATAGCGATCGAAGGCGCGCCGGTTCGCCAGCTCGGTCAGCCCGTCCTGCTGCGACAGCTGCCAGAGCTGGTCGTTGGCCGCGCTCAGATCGGCCGACAGCCGCACCAGCCGCGCATAGTGCCGGGCGTTCTCGCTCAGGAGCACGATCAGCAGAAAGCCGGCCGCCAGCAGGCCGTAGATGCGGCCGGCATACCAGCCCAGGTCGTAGCGGCCGGTGTTCAGGATGGCCGCCAGCGCCAGGTCGAACAGCCACACGGCCATCACCACCAGCAGCCAGACATCGAGCACCGTGCGCGGCCGGCGCCACCAGACCATGGCCAGCGCCAGCACGCTCAGGGTCCAGACGCCCAGCAGGAAGGCTCGCCCGGCAGCGGTGGTCCGGTCCCCCTGCAGAAACACCGGCAGACGCTCGTGCGCTGCGGTCGCAAAAGCCGTGAATCCGGCCACCAGGGCCAGCACCAGCACCACCATCAGGACGATGCCAATCAGTGCCCGCAGGCGCCGCGCACGGCTGAAGCGCGGCCGACCGGGGCCGCTGGTCTTGGCCATCGCATAGGCCATCACCATCAGCGGAAAACCGCCATGCCAGAACATATACAGGGCCGACGAGGTCTGCGGCCCCGAGCCCAGCAAGCCCGTCGCGGCGAACAGGCCCGGGAAGATCAGCGCATAGGCAGCGGTGGCGGCGGCGGTGAAGAGATAGCCGCCGCCCAGGATCAGCAGTTCCAGCGACTGCAAGGCCCGGTACTGGCTGAACAGCAGCACAGCCGTGATCAGATCGCAGATCACCAGCGCGGTGACATAGATAGGGATGAAGGCGGGCAGTTTGGCCAGCGGCGTGGCGGCAAAGGGAAGCGCCGCCACGAAGACCATGGCCGACAGGGCGACAAGGCCCAGCGCGGCGCGGAACTCGCGCGGCCCGGCCGGCTCGGTCGAGAGATGCCCCCAGAATTCACGCGCCTGGCCTGCTTGCATAGGGCCACCGTTGAAAACTGACCGCTCCCTGGTCGCTATGCCTCAGTCTATGACGGTCGCGGCCTGCCGGGGCCCTCTTTTGATCCCCCGTTGCGAGGGGTCAGCGGCGGGCCGCGAACGAGCTCAAGGCCTCGCCGGTCATGCGGCAGATGCGCCACTCGGGCAGCACGCTGGCGCCCATCTTCTCGTAGAAGCGGATCGCGTCCTCGTTCCAGTCCAGCACGGTCCAGTCGAAGCGGCCGTAGTCGCGCTCGACGGCGATCTGCGCCAGGCGCTGCAGCAGGCCCTTGCCCAGCCCGCTGCGGCGATGCGCGGGACGCACATAGAGATCTTCCAGATAGAGGCCGGGCTTGGCCAGAAAGGTGCTGAAGTTGGTGAAGAACAGCGCGAAGCCCACCATCTCCCCGTCGATCTCGCCGACCAGGGCCTCGACCACCGGCTTCGGGCCAAACAGATGCGGGTGCAGCTTGTCGGCCGTCAGCTGCAGCATATGCGTGAGATTCTCGAACTCGGCCAGCTCGGCGATCAGGTCGGCGATGGCCGGCACATCGCTACTCTGGGCGGGGCGTATCGTGTAGGTGCTCATGGCCGCATTGTCCACGCAGCTTGTCGCCGGGCCGACAGCCTGCCGGCACTGCTTGTCCTACAGTCGCCCGCATGATGCCCATCGCCTACACCGCACGCCGCCCGCACCGCAGCCAGTTCATCTCCTTGCGGGGCCTGCGCCACCACGTCCTGAGCTGGGGCCGGCCCGAGCTCGCGACCACCGAACGGCCGACGCTGCTGATGCTGCATGGCTGGATGGATGTGGGCGCGTCCTTCCAGTTCGTCGTCGATGCGCTGGCCGATGAGCGCCACATCGTCGCGATGGACTGGCGCGGCTTCGGCCTCAGCGACGCCAGCGGCGCCGACAGCTACTGGTTCCCCGACTACCTGGGCGATCTCGACGCGCTGCTGGACGCCGTCGCGCCGGCCCGGGCGGTCGATCTGCTGGGTCACAGCATGGGCGGCAATGTGGTGATGAGCTATGCCGGGCTGCGGCCCGAGCGGATCCGCCGCCTGGTCAATCTGGAAGGCTTCGGCCTGCCCGAGACGCAGCCCGAGATGGCGCCGGCGCGCCTGATCGAGTGGCTGGACGATCTGAAGACGCCGCAAAGCCTGAAGCACTACGACAGCCTCGCCGGCGTGGCCCAGCGCCTGATGAAGACCAACCCGCGCCTGGCCGCCGACAAGGCCGCCTGGCTGGCGCCGCACTGGTCGCGCGAGCAGGACGGCCCCGAGGGCAAGACCTGGCACATCCTCGGTGATGCGGCCCACAAGCGCGCCAACCCCATCCTCTACCGCAAGGCCGAGATCCTGGCCTGCTGGCGCCGCATCAGCGCGCCGGTGCTCTGGGTCGAGGGCAGCGAGACGCAGATGAGCCAGTGGTGGGGCGACCGCTACCCGCGCGAGGACTTCGAGGCCCGGCTGGGCGCGGTGCCGCAGCTGCAGCGCGCGCGGCTGCAGGGCGCCGGCCATATGCTGCACCATGACCAGCCCGAGGCGCTGGCCGCGCGGCTGCAGGCCTTCCTGGGCGCCGACTGACAGCCCAGGCTATTCTTCGCCCATCAAAAAACTGCCACAGGCAGGGAGGATGGATGAAGAGTTTCTGGCTCAGTCTGGCCGCGCTCGCCGCGGCCCTGTCGATGCAACAGGCGTCGGCACAAGCGCAGCAGTCGATCCCGCTGGAACGCTTCTTCCAGCGCCCGGCGGTGCTGGAAGCCAAGCTCTCGCCCTCGGGCAAGCGCCTGGCGGTCAGCACCTCGCGGGGGTCGGCACGAGTCGGCCTGGCGGTCATCGATCTGGAGGCCGAGCCCAAGGCCAGGCGTGCGGCATTGTTCTCCGACGCCGACATCGTGCGCTTCGACTGGGTCAGCGACGAGCGCCTGGTCTTCAGCGTGCTGGACCTGGAAGCCGGCAGCGGCGAGGACCGACGCGCCGCCCCCGGGCTCTACGCCATCAATGCCGATGGCAGCGACTTTCGCATGTTGGTGCGCCGGCGCGGCCTGCCCTTCATCAGCGACGGCAGCACGCGTGACAAGGCGCTGGAATGGAACCACCTGTTGCTGCATGTGCCGCTGCAGCAGGACGGCGTCAAGCCCGACGAGATCGTCATCGGCGCGATGAATTTTTCCAGCCGCGACCTGCTCTCCATCACGCCGATGTGGCTCAATGTCCGCAACGGGCGCACCCGCTCCATGGGCCTGGGCGATGCGCCGCGCAATGCCACCGGCTGGCTGTTTGACAGCAAGGGCCAGCCGCGCCTGGCAAGCGTGCGCAGCGAAGGCCGCAGCAGCCTGCACTGGCGCGGCCCGGGCCAGGACTCGTGGCGCCAGCTTGTCGAGAGCGAGCTGCTGCGCGAGCCCTTCCACCCCAGCGTTGTCGATGACAGTGGCACGCTCTACATCACCCAGCGCAGCGGTGCCGAAGGCTATGCGGTGCTGACGCGCTACGACTTCGAGGCCGGCAAGCCGCAGACCCCGGCCCTGGTCTCTGCCCCGGGCTTCGATTTCAGCGGCAGCCTGGTGCTGGACCGCGCCGGCTCGCGGGCGCTGGGCGTGCGCGTCGAGACCGATGCCGAGCAGACGGTCTGGTTCGACCCGGCGATGAAGCGCATGCAGGCCCTGGCCGACGAACGCCTGCCGGGCCGCATCAACCGGCTCAGCTGCAGCCGCTGCGGCGCCGAGGATATGGTGCTGCTGGTGCGCTCCTTCGCCGACCGCGACCCGGGCCGGCTCTGGATCTACGAGGCGGCAAGCCAGCGCTGGCAGCCGGTCAGCCGCCTGCTCGACGACATCGACCCGCAGCGCATGGCCGGCGTGGCGCTGGAGCGCATCAAGGCCCGCGACGGCCGTGACCTGCCGGTCTGGCTGACCATGCCGGCCGGTGTCGAGCCGGGCAAGCCGGCACCGGCCGTGGTGCTGGTGCATGGCGGCCCCTGGGTGCGCGGCGGGCATTGGCGCTGGCAGGCGATGGAGCAATTCCTGGCCTCGCGCGGCTATCTGGTGATCGCGCCGGAGTTCCGTGGCAGCAGCGGCTATGGCGAGGCCCATTACCGAGCCGGCTGGAAGCAATGGGGCCAGACCATGCAGGACGATGTGGCCGACGCGCTGCTGTGGGCCCGCCAGCAAGGCCTGGCCAGCCCCGACCGGGCCTGCATCGCCGGCGCCAGCTATGGCGGCTACTCGACACTGATGGGCCTGGTGCGCCACCCCGAGCTCTACCGCTGCGGCATCGCCTGGGTCGCGATCACCGACCCCTTCCTCTATCTCAAGGGCTCATGGTGGGTCGACGACGATATAAGCGGCCAGGGCCGCCGCCACATGCTGCCCGAGCTGGTCGGCGACGCCGACAAGGATGCGGCGATGCTGAGCGCCGCCTCACCGCTGGCCCAGGCCCGGCACATCAAGGCGCCGCTGCTGCTGGCCTTTGGCGAGGCCGATCTGCGCGTGCCGCTGGCCCATGGCGAGCGCCTGCGCCAGGCCTTAACCGAGGCCGGCCGCCCGCCCGAATGGGTCACTTATGCCAACGAGGGCCACAGCTGGCGCCAGGTCTCGACCCAGGTGGATTTCGCCCGCCGCGTCGAGCGCTTTCTGGGCGAGCACCTGAACAAGCCCTGATCAGCGCTGTTGCGCCAGCCAGGCCGCCGCGCCCTCCCCCGCGACGCGGCCGCTGGCCATGCTGGCGGTCAGCAGATAGCCGCCGGTGGGGGCCTCCCAGTCCAGCATCTCGCCGGCGCAGAACAGGCCCGGCATGGTCTTGACCATCAGGCCGGCATCCAGGGCCTCGAAGCGCACGCCGCCGGCCGTGCTGATGGCCTCGGCCACCGGCCGGGCCGCGACCAGGGTCAGCGGCAGGCGCTTCAGGCGCGCGGCCAGCACGGCCGGGTCGGCGTACTCGGCCTTGCTGAGCATCTCGTGCAGCAGGCCGGCCTTCAGTCCCTCGATGCCCAGCCGGCTTTTCAGATGGGTGGACAGCGAGCGCGGGCCGCGCGGGCGCGCGACCTCGGCCGCGACAAAGGCCGCCTCGCGATCCGGCAGCAGATCCAGATGCAGCGTGACCTGGCCGCGCTCGGCGATCTCGTCGCGCAGCAGCGCACTGGCCGCATAGACCAGCGAGCCCTCGATGCCGCTGGCGGTGATCACGAACTCGCCCTGGCGCTCGAAGCGGCGCCCGCCGGCGCCCTCGATATGCAGGGCCACCGGCTTGACCGGCAGGCCGGCAAAGCGCTCGGCAAAGACGGCGCTCCAGCCCGGCCCGTCCGCATGGGCGGCGGTGGCACCGACATCAAAACCGCAGTTGGCCGCGCGCAGCGGCGCGATCTCGACGCCGCGCGCACCCAGGCTCTCGACCCAGGCCCCGTTCGAGCCCAGCTGCGGCCAGGAGGCCCCGCCCAGCGCCAGCACCACGGCATCGGCTTGCACTTGGATCTCGCCCTCGGGGCCGGCAAAGCGCAGCGCGCCGTCCTCGCCCCAACCCAGCCAGCGCGAGCGCTGATGAAAGCGCACGCCGGCCGCGCGCAGCCGCGTCAGCCAGGCACGCAGCAGCGGTGCGGCCTTCATATCGACCGGAAAGACCCGGCCCGAGCTGCCGACAAAGGTCTCGACGCCCAGGCCCTGCGCCCACTCGCGCAACGCCGGGCCATCGAGTCGCTTGAGCAGCGGGGCGATGGCCTCGGCGCGTTCGCCGAAGCGCGCCACAAAGGGCTCGAAGGCCTCGGAGTGGGTCAGGTTCAGCCCGCCCTTGCCGGCCAGCAGGAATTTGCGACCCACCGAGGGCATCGCGTCATGCACATCGACCGCGACACCGGCCGCCGCCAGCGCCTCGGCCGCCATCAGCCCGGCCGGGCCGCCACCGATCACAAGGGCGCGGCGGGAGGTGTTGGGGGCAATAGGCATGGGGGCGGACGGTCGGATGGCGGGGTCGGCAGTGTGCCAGATCAGCTCGCCTGCAGCTCCAGGATGAAGCGGCTGCCCTGGCCGGCCTGGCTCTCGACGCGGATCTGGCCGCCCATGCGCTCCATCAGCTGCTTGCTGATCACCAGGCCGATGCCGGTGCCTTGCTGCTCGCTGCGGCCCAGACGGTTGAAGGGCTGGAACAGCTGGGCCAGTTGCTCGGCGCTGAGGCCCAGGCCGTTGTCGGCCACCTGGATCAGCAGGCCGCGCGCCGGCTCGGCCCAGGCCCGCACCTGGACCCAGCCGCCGGGGCGGTTGTACTTGATCGCGTTGGACAGCAGGTTGTGCAGCACCTGCTCCAGCCGCACCGGATCGGCCTGGGCCAGCGGCAGCGGGGCCTCGTCCAGTCGCAGCTCGATGCCGGCCGAGGCAGCGGCCGGCCGGGCCAGCTCGACGCAGCGGCGCAGCAGCGGGCCGGCCTGCAGCGGCAGCGGCGTCACCGCCAGGCTGCCGGACTCGAGGCGCGACAGGGTCATCATGTCCTCGATCAGGATCAGCAGATGGCGGGCCGCCGCATCGATATGGCCGACGCGCTCGCGCTGCAGCGCGTCCAGCGGGTGCTGGGCGTCGCCGCCGAGCAGCTGGGCGAAACCCAGCACCGCGTTCAGCGGCGTGCGCAGCTCGTGGCTGGCCTGGGACATGAATTCGGTCTTGGCCTGGTTGGCGGCCTCGGCCAGCGCCCGGGCGTGGTCGGCGGCTTGCAGGCGCTGGCGCTCGGCCAGCTCGACGCGCAGCTGCTCGGTGCGCGCCACCACCTGGCGCTGCAGCGCCCGGCTCCATAGCAGCACCAGGCCGAGACCCAGCAGCACCAGGGCCAGCGCCGCGGCGGCGGCCAGCAGCAGGCGGCGCTGCCAGGGGCTGCGCTCGGCCTGCAGCGAGATCCAGCGGTCCACCATGGCCTGACGCTCGGCCGCGTCGATGCGGGCCAGGGTCTTGTCGAGAATGCGGCCCAGCAGGGCCAGCTCGCGCCGGTAGCCTATGCCCAGCTCGTAGGCATAGCCGACATCGCCCTGCACGCGCAGATTGCCTATGCCCTCGCCGCGAATCTGGAAGGTGGCGCTGGCCAGGTCCATCACGGCCGCGTCGATCTCGCCACTGGCCAGCCGGCGCAGCATGCTTTTGTCGTCGGTCTCGACCTGCTGCGGGTTGTCGGGATAGCGCTGGCGCAGGAAGTCGGCCGCCGCAAAACCCTGGCCGACCGAGACCGGCTCGCCCGGCACCAGCGCCTGGCGCTCGCTGCCGACCCGGCGCAACAGCACCACCGGCACCGAAACATAGGGACGGGTGAAACCCATGAACTCGGCCCGCTCCGGCGTCTCGCGCAGCGACATCAGCAGGTCCAGCTCGCCGGCGCGCAGCGCCTCCATATTGCGGGCAAAGGGTTCTGGCGCGACAAACTCCAGGCGCAGGCCGCTGAGCTCGTTGAGGCGCGAGACATAGTCGACCGACAGGCCGCGCAAGCGCCCCTCGGCATCGACAAAGGTGAAGGGCCCGTAGCTGGGCGTGCTGGCGACCCGCAGCACCCGCTGCTGGGCAATCCAGGCGCGCTCCTCGGCCGTCAGCCAGGGTCTGTCCTCGGCCAGGGCCGCCAGTCCGCCAAGCAGCAGCCCGCCCAGCAGCATGAGCCGGGCGGCCAGAGCGAGAAAGGGAACAAGGGAGCGGACCTGCACGGCCCGATTGTGCGGCCCGAGGGCGTCGGTCGGCCAGGACCGCCGGTGTTCAGCGCCGCGCCAGCGGCAACAATGTCACGCCTGGCGCAGCGCCGCCTTCAGCTGCTGACCCAGCTCGGGCTTGTCCTTGAAGGGGTCGGTCGGATTGCGCAGCTGCATCACATCCTCCATGCGGGTCTGCACACCGGCCAGCGAGCGCGGGTGGCTGAAGACATAGAAGCGCTCCTCGTCCAGCGCCGCGAACACCATGGCCGCGACCTCGGCGGCGGTGATCTTGCCGGAGGACACCGCCTTGTCGCTCATCGCCTGGCCGATCAGCTGGCTCTTCGTTGGCTTCGCCGAGGCCAGCTCGCCGGGCCGGTTGCGATGGCTTTGCGAGATGCCGGTGGGCACGAAGAAGGGGCACAGCACCGAGCAATGGATCTGCTCGGTCACCAGGGCCAGGTCTTGATAGAGGGTCTCGCTCAAGGACACCACCGCATGCTTGGAGACGTTGTAGACGCCCATATTCGGCGCATTGAGCATGCCGGCCATCGAGGCGGTGTTGACGATATGACCCTCGTAAGACGGGTCGGCGGCGGCGGCCTCCAGCATCATCGGCGTGAACAGGCGCAGGCCATGGACCACGCCCATCAGATTGACGCCCAACACCCAGTCCCAGTCGGCCAGGCTGTTCTCCCAGACCAGGCCGCCGGAACCGACGCCGGCATTGTTGAAGACAAAGTGCGGCGCGCCGAAGCGGGCCCGGACGGCGGCCGCCAGTGCCTCCATCTCGGCGGCCTTGGACACGTCGACCCGCCGCGCCAGCAGCGGGTGATCGCCGAACTCGGCCGCGGCCTTGTCCAGCGCATCGGCCTGCACATCGCAGAGCACCAGATTCATGCCGCGCGCGGCGGCCAGGCGCGCCACCTCCAGACCGAAGCCGGAACCGGCGCCGGTGATCACGGCCGTGCGGCCCTGGTAAGTCTTCATGCCGGGTCTCCCGCTGCGCGTCTCATATCGATATGGGCGATGCCGTCCTCGTCATAGGGCGCCGAGCTCGGCATGAAACCGAGGCTGGCATAGAAACCCTGCAGATGGGCTTGCGCGCCGATGTCAATGCCCTGCCCCGGCCACAGCCGCGCGCATTCGGCGATCGCCTGCTGCATCAGCGCCCGGCCCTGGCCGGCGCCGCGCGCGCTGCTGGCGGTGACGACGCGGCCTATCATCGGCAGCGTCTGCTGCGGCCCTTTCAGCAGCGGCGGCAGCAGCCGGGCATAGGCCTGCAGCTCATCCTGCTCGCCGCGGCCCTGCAGATGCCAACACTGTGGGTCGAGCCCGTCGGGGTCCAGATAGACGCAGCGCTGCTCCAGCACAAAGACCTGGGACCGCAGCGACAGCAGCGCGTAGAGCGCCGATGCACTCAGCGCCTCGAAGCGCTCGCAATGCCAGCGCATCGCCATCAGATCAGCTTGACCAGCTGCTTGCCGAAGTTCTTGCCCTTCAGCAGGCCCAGAAAGGCCTCAGGCGCGGCATCCAGGCCCTGGGCCACCGACTCACGGTACTTCAGCTTGCCGGTGGCCACCAGGCCGCCCAGCTCCTTCAGCGCCTCGGGCCAGAGCTCCATATGCTCGCTGACGATGAAGCCCTCGATCTTCATGCGGTTGACCAGGATCAGCTGGGGCGCGCTCATCGGGATCGGCTCGCCGTTGTAGCCGGAGATCATGCCGCACATCGCGATGCGGCTGAAGGCGTTCGCACGCAGCATCACCGCGTCCAGAATCATGCCGCCGACGTTCTCGAAATAGCCGTCGATGCCATTCGGGCAGGCCGCCTTCAGCGCGGCCGACAGGCTCTTGACGTCACGGTGCTGCTTGTAGTCGATGCACTCGTCAAAGCCCAGCTCCTCGACCACCTGGCGGCATTTGTCAGGGCCGCCGGCGATGCCCACCGCACGCGCGCCGCGCACCTTGGCCAGCTGGCCCACCGCGCCCCCGACCGCACCGCTGGCGGCACTGACGACGACGGTCTCGCCGGCCTTGGGGTTGATGATCTTGACCAGGCCATACCAGCCGGTCACGCCGGGCATGCCTACCGCGCCCAGATAGGCCGACAGCGGGATGTGGCTGGTGTCCACCTTCTGCAGCACGCCGCGCTGGCTCGCATCGACCAGCTGGTACTCCTGCCAGCCGCCCATGCCGACCACCTTGTCGCCGGGCTTGAAGGCGGCGTTCTTCGACTCGACCACCTCGCCGACCGTGCCGCCAATCATCACCTCATTGAGCGGCTGCGGCTGGGCATAGCTCTTGCCCTCGTTCATGCGGCCGCGCATATAGGGGTCCAGGCTCAGGTAGTGGTTGCGCACCAGCACCTGGCCCTCGGCCAGCGCCGGCAGCGCCACCTCGACCAGCTTGAAGTTGTCGGTGCTCGGCTCGCCCTGCGGGCGCGACGCGAGTTGGATCTGGCGGTTGACGGTCATGGCGGGCTCCTCGAATGCAAGAGCGCCGATTGAATCACGGACGCTCGGACCTCGGGCGTCTCATGGGTGACAAAAAAGAACGGTCGTTCGATTCCGCTCAAGCGGCCGCATAGGGCTCGCGCAGGCGCTCACCCTCGTCGATGCGCAGGCGCCGCCCCAGCGCCGGAAAGGCGCGCTGGGCGCAGCCCTGGCGCTCGCAGAGCTTGCAGCCGGGGCCTATCGGCGTGGCGCTGTCCGGGTCGCTCAGATCCAGGCCCTGGGCATAGACCAGCTGGGCCGCGTGGCGGATGTCCACACCCAGGCCGATCGAGAAGCTGCGCGCTGGCGAACGGTAGCCGCCGCTCTGGCGGCGCTCGCTGCGCGCAATCCACAGATAGCGGCGGCCATCGGGCATCGCGGCCAGCTGGGTCAAGACCTGAGCCGGCTGGGCAAAGGCTTCGTAGACCGTCCACAGCGGGCAGGTGCCGCCGCTGCGCGAGAAATGGAAATCGGTGGCCGACTGGCGCTTGGAGATATTGCCGGCGCGGTCGACCCGCACAAAGAAAAACGGCAGGCCGCGTGCCTGCGGGCGCTGCAGGGTCGAGAGCCGGTGGCAGACGGTCTCGAAGCTGACGCCAAAGCGCTGGGCCAGCAGCGCGATGTCGTAGCGCAGCGCCTGGGCCGCCGCCAGGAAGCGGCCATAGGGCAGGACCAGGGCGCCGGCGTAATAGCTGGCCAGGCCGATGCGGGCCAGGGCCTTGGCCTCGCCGCTGGCGAAGCGGCCCTCATCGGCGGTCGCCTGTATCAGCGGCCCGGCCTCCAGATAAGCCAGCTGGGTGGCCAGCTGGAAGGCGCGCTGGCCGGGTGTCGCGCCGTCGCTGAGCTGCAGCAGGCGCCGGGCCGGCTCGTAGCGGCGTAGCGGCGCCTGCTCGGCGCTCAGGGTCTGGACGCTGACGCGGTGCCGCATCGCCAGGCGCGCTTCCAGCAGCGCCGCCAGGTCGGCACCCGGCGGCCCCTCGGCCAGCAGCTGTTCATGGCAGGCCTCGGCGGCCTCGTCGAGCGCGGCCATGTAGTTGTGACGTGCATAGAAGAAATCGCGCACCGCCTCATGCGGCTGCTGGCCCGGCAGCTGCTCCTCGCCGCGCTCGCCGAGGCCGACGGCCAGCGTGGCGATGCGCTCCTCGGCGGCCCGCGCCCGGCCATGCAGCCGTATCAGCAGCTGTGACAGCCCCGGCATCTGCTGCGCCAGCGTGCGCAACTCGGCATCCGGCACCCCTTCCGGCAGGGCGGTCTCGGCCACGATTTCGTGCAGCTGCGCGGTCAGGCGCGCCTCGTCGTCCTCAGAGAAGAACTGCAGATCCACGCCCAGCGCCGACTGCAGGCGCAGCAGCACCGGCACGGTCAGCGGGCGCTGGTTGTTCTCCAGCTGGTTCAGATAGCTGGGCGACAGCGCCAGCGCCTGGGCCAGCGCCGCCTGGGTCAGGCCGCGCTGCTCGCGCAGCGTCTTCAGCTTCACACCGAGAAAGGTCTTGCGCACCGTCATTCACCTTCGCAAACATTGCAAATTCAGCCAGATCACATCGCAAACATTGGCCAGTTCAGCTCTTGTTGCCAGCATACCCAAATGCAAATATTGCGAATATCAAAACCCCGGAATCCCCCATGAATGACTGGATCAGCGGCCTGGCTGCAACACCGACCAAGGAACTGCGACTGACCGAGTTGGTGCTGCCGGCCCAGGCCAACCACTACGGCACGCTGTTCGGCCCGCAGGCCCTGGCCCTGCTGGGCAAGACCGCCTACCTCGCGGCGGCCGGCTTCGCGCAGCAGGCGGTCGTGATGGCCGGCGCCTCGCGCATCGACTTCATCGCCCCGGTGCCGGTGGGCGCCCTGCTGCATCTGCATGCCCGGGTCAGCCGGGTCGGCCGCAGCTCGCTGACGGTCGAGGTGCGGGCCGCGCTGGACGCGGCGCCGGGCACGCGGCCCGGCGAGGTGCTGCGCGGCAGCTTCGAGATGGTGGCCGTGGACGCGCAGGGCCGCCCCAGCGCGCTGCGGGCCCGGCAGCGGCAAGCGGTGCCGGAGGCCCTGACGCGCTGAGGACGGGCGCGCAGCCAGAGCCCGCCGGTGCGGCGACCCTGTCGAGGCAGCCGCTGCGTTCAAGACAGGGCAGCCGCCCATCGACACCATGGGCGCTCCTGAACCCTGTGGAGCGTCTCGTGAATTTCTTGTTGCTCAAGCGGATCTATGCACCGCTGATGCTGATCGGCTGGAATGCCGCCGCGCTGACCCTGCTGATGCGAGGCGGGCCCGGCATCGCGCTGCTGCCCCTGCTGCTCGGCGCCGTGGCCTGCTCCTTTCTTGCCGAGCGCTGGATCCCTTATGAGCCGCGCTGGAACCAGGCGCATGGCGACCGCTGGCGCGACACCGCCCATGCCCTGGTGAACGAGGGCTTGAGCCTGATGGGCGTGCTGGCCATTCCGCTGCTGGCCGCGCTTCGACCCTGGCCCTCGATATGGCCGACGGACTGGCCGCTGGCCCTGCAATGGCTGCTGGCCCTGCTGGTGGCCGATGCCGGCATCACGCTGACGCATTGGGCCAGCCACCGCCTGCCGTGGCTGTGGCGCTTTCATGCAGTTCATCATTCGGTCGAGCGTCTGTATGGCTTCAACGGGCTGATGAAACACCCGGTGCATCTGGCCATCGAGACCGCGGCCGGCACGGCGCCACTGCTGCTGCTGGGCCTGCCTCAGCAGGTGGCGGCCTTGCTGGCCTTCTCGGTGGCGCTGCAATTGCTGCTGCAGCATGCCAATGTCGATATGCGCATCGGCGCGCTGCGACACCTGCTGGCGCTGGCGCCGGTGCACCGCTTTCACCATCTCAAATGGGCGGGCACCGGCGATGTGAACTTCGGCCTGTTCACGACGCTGTGGGACCGCCTGCTGGGCAGCGCCCACGACGAGCCGGGCCGCCGCTTCCGGCCCGGGGACTTCGGCATCGGTACCGCGCCCGACTATCCGAAAAGCTATCTGGCGCAGCTGCTGGCGCCCTGGCGCTAGGCCCGGATCTGCGAGGCCGTGACGCCGAACATCGCCTTCAGCGTGCGGGCCAGATGGGCGGCATCGGCAAAGCCGGCCTGATGGGCCGCCGCCGTGGCGCCCTGCCCGGCGGCCAGGGCCTGGCCGGCCAGCCGCAGCCGGCGCCACAGCACATAGCGCTTGAAGGGCAGACCCGATGCCTGCGCAAAGCGATGGCGCAGATGCTCGCTCGACAAACCCATGTGCGCGGCCAGATCGTCCAGCGCCAGCCGACCGTCGCCCAGGCGCAGCTCGATGAAGTGGCAGGCGCGCGCCAGCCAATCGCCATCGGCGCGATCGGCGCCATTGGGCTCGCGCCGAGCCAGCCAGCGCTGCCAGAAGGACGCTGGCGGGGCCGGACTTGCCAGCTCGCTCAGGCGCAGCGCGTCGGCCATCACCGCCTCGAAGCCGGCGGGCAGAATCGATTGGGCCAGCACCTGGCTGGCCGGCACCCAGGGCTCCAGAAACACCAGGGCCACGTCGGCGCCCACCGGCAGGCGATGCCATTGCATAGGCTCGATCAGCACGCAGGCCGCTTCGCAACGCCGGCCGTGCCGGTCCTCCACCACCGCCAGGCCTTGACGGGCCAGCACCGCCTGTGCCGCCGTGTGCCGGTGCAGCAGGCTGTCACCGGCCACACCGCGCCAGACCGCGCAGGCCGGGGCAATCTCCAGCCCACCCTGCCAGTGCTGCGGCCGCCGCGATGCGCTGCCCTCCCTCATCACAGCAGGCTGACGCCCGGCAGGTTCAGCAGCGAGGTCTCGCGCATGATGCGCACGAAGTCTGCGAGAAAGGGCTTGCGGGCCAGGGCCTCGGTGCTGACCGCATAGAGCCTGCCGGTCAGCCCGGCCTCGCCGATGCGCTGGCGCGCCAGGTAGCCGCGCGCCAGATAGCTCTCGACCGCCCACAGCGGCAGGGCCGCCAGGCCGCGGCCGCTGGCCACCAGCTGCAGCATCGCGACGGTCAGCTCGGTGCTGCGCCGCGGCGGCGTGACCCCCGCCGGGGCCAGCACGCGGCGCACCAGGTCCAGCATCTCGTCGGGCACCGGGTAGGTGATCAGCGTGTGCGGTGCGAAGTCCTGTGCCTCCAGCCAGGGCCGGGCCAGCAGCTCATGGCCCTTGGGCAGCAGGGCCACGATCTCGAAGCTGAACAGCGGATGCACGGCCACGCCTGACTCGTCGGCATCGACCTCGGAGACGATGGCCAGCTCGGCGCGGTCCTGGTGCAGCAGGCCCACCGGGTCGGCATGGAAGCCCGAGACGATGTCGAGCTCGACCTCGGGCCAGCGGGCGCGGAAGGCGTCCATCGCCGGCATCAGCCAGTCGAAGCAGGTATGGCATTCGACCGCGATGCGCAGCGTGCCGGCCGAGCCGTCCACCAGGCGCCGCACCTCCCGCTCGGCCTCGTCGACCAGGGGCAGCACCGCATCGGCCAGGCGCAGCAGGCGCTGGCCGGCCGCGCCAAAGACCAGCGGGCTGGACTTGCGCTCGAACAGGCCGATGCCGTAGTGCGCCTCCAGGCCCTTCAGCTGGTGCGACAGCGCCGACTGGGTCAGGTTCAGCAGCTGGGCCGCGCGCGACAGATTGCCGGCCTCGCGCAGGGCCAGCAGGGTCTTCAGATGGCGCAGTTCAAGCAGCGAGTTCATGACCTGGTGCATGAATGACATTCAGAGTCATCACAAGAAAGTTTCGTTTGAATCATAGAGCTGGTTTGCCGATGATGACGAATCAAATTCACCGTCATCACAAACAACATGATCAAGACTCATATTCTCGGCTTTCCGCGCATGGGCGCGCAGCGCGAGCTGAAGCAGGCGCTGGAGCGGCATTGGCGCGGCGAGATCGATGCGCAGGTGCTGGAAGCCACCGGCCGGGCCTTGCGCCAGCGGCATTGGGCGCTGCAGATCAAGGCCGGCCTGGCCTTTGTGACGGTGGGCGACTTCGCCTACTACGACCAGGTCGCCAACCATATCCAGCTGTTCGGCTGCGAGCCGGCGCGCTTCGGCTTCTCGGGGCAGGAGGCGCCGCTGCAGCGCTATTTCACGATGGCGCGCGGCATCGCGCCGACCCAGGGCCACGAGGGCTGCACCCACGCCCCGGCCGAGACCTTCGCGCTGGAGATGACCAAATGGTTCGACAGCAACTACCACTACCTGGTGCCCGAGTTCGATGCCCAGACCCGGTTCAGCCTGCAGGCCGAGCGATTGCTGGCCGAGGTCGACGAAGCCATCGCGCTGCCGGCGGCGGTCAAGGTCGTGCTGCTGGGCCCGGTCAGCCTGCTGTGGCTGGGCAAGTCCAAGCAGGCCGGCTTCGATCGCCTGGACCTGCTGGAGCGCCTGCTGCCGGCCTATGCCGAGCTGCTGAACCGGCTGGCGGCGCGCGGCGTCAGCTGGGTGCAGCTGGACGAGCCGGTGCTGGGCCTGGATCTGGACCGGCCCTGGCAGGACGCGCTGCGCCAGGCCTATGCGGCGCTGGCCCACAGCGAGCAGCAGATCCTGCTGGCGAGCTACTTCTCGCCGCTGCAGGGCAATCTGGCACTGGCCTGCGAGCTGCCGGTGGCCGGCCTGCATATCGATGCGGTGCGCGCGCCCGAGGAGATCTTCGCGGTGGCGCGCCGGCTGCCGCGCGAGCGCGAGCTGTCGGTGGGCATCATCGACGGCCGCAATATCTGGCGCAGCAATCTCGACCAGGCCCTGGCCCTGCTGCGCGAGCTCAAGGAGCTGCGCGGCGGCCGGCTCTGGATCGCGCCATCCTGCTCGCTGCTGCATGTGCCCTTCAGCCTGCGCGAGGATGCTGCACTCGACCCCGAGCTGCAGAGCTGGCTGGCCGGCGCGGTCGAGAAGCTCGATGAGCTGCGCGTGCTGGAGCGCGCGCTATGGGGCGACCAGGCCAGTGTCGCGGTCGAGCTGGCCGATGCCCGAGCGGCCCTGGCGGCGCGCCGTCACAGCCCGCGCGTGCGCAATGCGGCGGTGAGCCAGCGCCTGGCCGCGCTGCCGGCCGATGCCGACCGCCGCCGCTCGCCCTTCCCGGCCCGCCAGGCGGCGCAGCAGGCGCGCCTGAAGCTGCCGGCCTACCCGACCACCACGATAGGCTCCTTCCCGCAGACCGCCGCGATCCGCGCCGCCCGTGCGGCCTTCAAGCGCGGCGAGCTCGACGCGGCCGGCTACCGCGCGGCGATGCGCGCCGAGATCGCGCTGGCCGTGGCCCAGCAGGAAGCGCTGGGCATCGATGTGCTGGTGCACGGCGAGGCCGAGCGCAACGATATGGTCGAGTATTTCGGCGAGCAGCTCGACGGCTTCGCCTTCACCGCCAATGGCTGGGTGCAGTCCTATGGCTCGCGCTGCGTCAAGCCGCCGCTGCTGTATGGCGATGTCGCGCGCCCCGAGGCGATGACGGTGGACTGGACAGTCTATGCGCAAGGCCTGACCCCCAAGCCGATGAAGGGCATGCTGACCGGACCGATCACCATCCTGCAATGGTCTTTCGTGCGCGACGACCAGCCGCGCTCGAGCACCGCGCTGCAGATCGCGCTGGCGATCCGCGACGAGGTGGCCGATCTCGAGGCCGCCGGCATCGCCATCATCCAGATCGACGAGCCGGCCATCCGCGAGGGCCTGCCGCTGCGCCGCGCCCAGTGGCGCGATTACCTGGACTGGGCGGCGCGCGCCTTCCGCATCTCGGCCAGCGCGGTGCGCGACGAGACCCAGATCCACACCCATATGTGCTATTCGGAGTTCAACGACATCCTGCCCGAGATCGCCGCGATGGACGCCGATGTGATCACCATCGAGACCAGCCGTTCGGACATGGAGCTGCTGCGCGGTTTCGGCGACTTCAAGTACCCCAATGAGATCGGCCCGGGCGTCTACGACATCCACTCGCCGCGGGTGCCGTCCAGCGCCGAGATGCTGAGGCTGATGCGCAAGGCCGCCGAGGTGATCCCGGCCCGGCAGCTCTGGGTCAATCCGGACTGCGGGCTGAAGACCCGGGCCTGGCCCGAGACCGAGGCTGCGCTGCGGCGCATGGTCGAGGCCGCTGTAACCCTGCGCGCCGAGCTGGCCTGAGGAGCGCGCGCCTCAGCTGCGCTGCAGGGTCTTCAGGCTGCGGCCGCGCCCTGGCAAGGCCTTCAGGTATTTGAAGGTGCCGGTGGCATGGGCGCAGAGCTTGCCGTCCTCGCCCAGTACCGAGCCTTCGCAGAAGGCCATGGTCGTTGAGCGGTGCAAGAGCTTGCCGATCGCGCGCAGCTCGCCCTCGCCGGGGCGCATGAAGGAGGTCTTCATCTCTATGGTGACGACGCCGGGGCCGAAGCCCGGCTGATCGCGATGGATGCTGCGCGCCGCATGGGCCATCGCCACATCCAGCAGTGTCATGATGACACCGCCATGTGCCACCTCCCAGGAGTTCAGATGCGCCTCCTTCAGGTCCACCCGCAGCTCGGCCTCGCCCTCGCCCATGCTGTGCAGCTCCAGCCCCAGCTGCTCGACAAAGGGGATGTGAACGGGGAATTGCAGCGGCGGCGGGGGCTTTTTACTACTCATCGTCGATCAGGTTCCGTGAATGGCCGAGACGCCGCCATCGACCGCCAGGATCTGGCCGGTGATGTGCTTGCCGGCGCGCGAGGCGAACAGCAGGGCGGCGCCCTTCAGGTCTTCATCATCGCCGATGCGGCGCAAGGGGGCGTGCGCGGCCAGGGTCTCCTCGCCGATGCTGGCCAGCAGGCCCTTGGTCATCTTGCTGGGGAAGAAGCCCGGCGCGATCGCGTTGACCGTGATGCCGTAAGGGCCCCACTCGCCGGCCAGCGCGCGGGTGAAGTTGACCGCCGCGCCCTTGCTGGTGTTGTAGGCGATGGTCTTCATCACCGCCGAGTTGCCCGACAGGCCGGCAATCGACGCGATATTGATGATGCGGCCGTAGCGGCGCGGAATCATGCTCTGCTTCGCGGCCTCCTGGCTCATCACGAAGAGGCTGCGGATGTTCAGGTTCATCACCTTGTCCCAGGCCTCGAGCGGATGCTCCTCGGCCGGCGCGCCCCAGCTGGCACCGGCGTTATTGACCAGGATGTCGATCTGGCCGAGCCGCTCCATGGTCTGCGTGACGATGCCGCGTGCCTGGGCCTCGTCGGCCGCATCGGCGGCGATCCAGCGGGCGTCGATGCCCCGGTCCTGCAGCAGGGCCACGGCCTCCTCCAGATCAGCCGCCTTGCGCGAGCTCAGCACGATCTTGGCCCCGGCCTCGCCCAGGCTCTCGGCGATCTGCAGGCCCAGGCCGCGCGAGCCGCCGGTCACCAGGGCCACCTGGCCGCTCAGATCGAACAGTTCTTGGATGCGTTGTGTCATTGCTCGTGTCTCCGTCTGTGTCTCGGTTGTCTCAGAACCAGCCGTCCCGCATCTCGCGGCACAGCGCCTCGCGGCTGCCGACCACGCCCAGCCAGGCATCGATCTTGGGCAGCTCGTAGGCATAAAAGTAGCGCGCGGCCGCGCGCTTGCCCTGGGCAAAATCCGAGGGGCCTGCAGCGCTGAGGCTCAGGTCCAGCCACAGCCAGGCCAGCACCACATGGCCGAAGGCCTGCAGATAGGGCGTGGCATTGGCCAGCGCTTCCTCGGGATTGCCGGTGGCCCAGGCGTTCTTGGTGGCACGGCCCAGCTTGGCGAGCGCGGCCGCCAGCTGGTTGCCCTGCTCGGCCAGCGCGGGCTGCTGCACGGCGGCCTCGATGGTGCTGTTGATGCGCGCGGCCAGGGCCAGCAGAGCCGCGCCGCCATTCATCACCACCTTGCGGCCCAGCAGGTCCAGGCCCTGGATGCCGTGCGTGCCCTCGTGGATCATGTTCAGGCGGTTGTCGCGCCAGTGCTGCTCGACCGGGAAATCGCGCGTGTAGCCGTAGCCGCCCAGCACCTGGATGGCCAGCGAGTTGGCCTCCAGACACCATTCGCTGGGCCAGCTCTTCGCGATCGGGGTCAGCACCTCCAGCAGCAGCCTGGCCTCGGCCGCGGCCTCGGGCGCGCCGCTGTTCAGCTCGTCGACCAGGCGCGCGCAATACAGCTCCAGCGCCAGCCCGCCCTCGACATAGCTCTTCTGCGCCAGCAGCATGCGCTTGACGTCGGCGTGTTCGATGATGGGGAGTTGCGGGGCGGCGGCGTCCTTGCCGCCGGGGCCTTTGCCGGTGACAGCCCTGCCCTGAGGCCGCTGGCGGGCGTATTCCAGGCTGGCCTCATAGCCGGCGTAGCCCAGCATCACGGCGCCGAGGCCGACACCGATGCGGGCCTCGTTCATCATATGGAACATGCACTGCAGGCCCTGGCCGGGCTCGCCGACCAGATAGCCCACAGCGCCCGGTCGGGCGCTGCTCTCGGGATCGCCCGGCTTGCTGCGAGGCAGGAACTTGCCCTCGCCGAAATTCAGCAGGCAGTTGGTCGTGCCGCGATAGCCCAGCTTGTGGTTCAGGCCGGCCAGCGCGACGTCGTTGCGCTCGCCGGTCAGCCGGCCCGAGGCATCGACCATTTTCTTCGGCACGATGAAGAGCGAGATGCCGCGCGTGCCAGGCACCAGCTTGCCGTCGGGGCCGGGGATCTTGGCCAGCACTAGGTGGATGATGTTCTCGCTCAGCTCGTGCTCGCCGCCCGAAATCCACATCTTGTTGCCCTTGAGCCGATAGCGCGTGCCCAAGGGGTCGTCGCCGTCCGGCTCGGCCCGCGTCGACACATCGGACAGCGAGGACCCGGCCTGCGGCTCGCTCAGGCACATGGTGCCGAACCAGCGGCCGGCGAACTCGTTTTTCGCGAACACTTCCTTTTGCAACTCGCTGCCATGGGCCATCAGCAGGCCGGCATTGCCCTTGGTCAGCATCGCGTAACCGCTCATCGCGACGCTGGCCTTGCTGAAGAAGGAGGTGGCCGCCATCTCGACCACGCAGGGCAGCTGCATGCCGCCGATCTCGTAGTCCTGGCTGGCGGCCAGCAGGCCGGATTCGGCAAAGGCCGCCATCGCCGCATGGGTGGCCTCGGGCAGATGCACGCGCTCGCCATCAAAATGCGGCTCCTGCGTATCGACCAGGCGGTTGAAGGGCGCGAACTTCTCGCGAGCCATCTTCTCGCTGGTGGCCAGCACCGCATCGAAGGTTTCGCGGGAATGGTCGGCAAAGCGCTCACGCGCGTTCAGGTCCTGCACCTTGAGCCAGTCGTAGAGCAGGAAATCCAGGGTCTGGCTCAGCGCTTGACTCACGGCAGCCTCCTTGTCGTTAGTTGGTCTTGGTCACGGCCATCGTTCCGGAGGCCTTGACGCAGAGCTGGCGCTGGCCATCGGCCGCCACCGCATACACCTCGGCCTCGGTGAACATGATCTGCCGGCCGGGCTTGAGCACCCAGGCCTCGCAGACCAGCTTGTCGCCACGCGCGCCACGCAGCAGATTGGTCTTGAACTCGGCCGTCAGGATCCAGTGGCCGTCCGGCGTCATCACCTGCGCCGCCGCGCCCATGCTGTGGTCGGCCAGCGAGGCCAGCACGCCAGCATGGACCACGCCGGTGTGCTGCAGATGGCGCGGCGCCAGCAGCAACTCGGTCGTGACCCGCCCCTGCTGCACCGCCACCGGCTCGACACCCAGGTCCACCATGAAGGGTGCGCTGCGGAAGAAGCCGCGCAGGGTATCGAGGTCGATGTTCACAGCACCTCGAACACGCCGGCTGCGCCCATGCCGCCACCGATGCACATGGTCACGCACACCTTCTTGGCGCCGCGGCGTTTGCCTTCGATCAGCGCATGGCCGGTCAGGCGTTGGCCCGAGACGCCGTAGGGATGGCCCACCGCGATCGCGCCGCCGTTGACATTCAGGCGGTCCATCGGGATGCCCAAGGTGTCGGCGCAGTACAGCACCTGCACCGCGAAGGCCTCGTTGAGCTCCCACAGATCGATGTCGGCCACCGTCAGGCCCAGCTTCTTCAAGACCTTGGGCACCGCGAACACCGGGCCTATGCCCATCTCGTCGGGCTCGCAGCCGGCCACCGCAAAGCCGAGGAAGCGGCCCAGCGGCTTCAGGCCGTGGCTCTCGGCGTACTGCTCGCTGACCACCACACAGGCACCGGCGCCGTCTGAAAATTGGCTGGCGTTGCCGGCCGAGATCAGACCGCCCGGCAGGGCCGAGCGCAGGTCCTTGATGCCGTCATAGGTCGTGCCTTCGCGCAGACCTTCGTCGGCGCTGATCGTCACTTCCTTGCTCATCAGGCCCATCACCTTGTCGGCCACGCCCATGGTCGTCGTGACGCTGATCAGCTCGTCGGCGAACTTGCCGGCGGCCTGGGCGGCGCAGGCCTTTTGCTGGCTGGCCGCACCGTACTGATCCATGCGTTCGCGGCCGATGTTGTAGCGCTTGGCCACCTGCTCGGCGGTCTGCAGCATCGACCAGTAGATCTCCGGCTTGTGCTTGACCAGCCAGGTGTCGGCATACATATGGCGGTTCGCCTCGTTCTGCACGCAGGAGATGCTCTCGACGCCGCCGGCCACATAGACATCGCCCTCACCGGCGATGACGCGCTGCGCAGCCATCGCAATGGTCTGCAGGCCCGAGGAACAGAAACGGTTGATGGTGACGCCCGACACCGTGATCGGCAGACCGGCGCGCAGCACGATCTGGCGCGCGATATTGCCGCCGGTCGCGCCCTCGGGCGTGGCGCAACCCATCAGCACATCCTCGATGGCGCCGGCCTCGATGCCGGCGCGCTCGACGGCGGCCTTGACGGCATGGCCGCCCAGGGTCGCGCCATGGGTCATGTTGAAGGCGCCCTTCCAGCTCTTGGCCAGCGGCGTGCGTGCGGTGGAGACGATGACTGCTTTGCTCATGATTGCAACTCGCTAGGAAGAGGGTTTCAGGAGAAGGACTTGCCTTCGGCGACCAGGCGCTTGATCAGCGGCGCTGGCTCCCAGAACTTCGCGTCATCGAGCGGGTTCTTGGCAAAGCGCTTCATCGCCTGTACGACGTTGAACAGGCCGACGGTGTCGGCATAGCACATCGGGCCGCCGCGCCACAGCGGGAAGCCGTAGCCGGTCAGGTAAACCATGTCCACGTCCGACGCGCGCTGGGCGATGCCCTCTTCCAGCAGATGGGCGGCCTCGTTGACCAGCGCGAACACCAGGCGGTGCACGATCTCCTCGTCGCTGATCTGGCGCGGCGTGATGCCCAGGGCGGCGCGGTGCTTGTCCAGCATCTCGCCCACCACCGGCGACGGGATCGCGTCCCGCTTGCCCGTCTGGTAGTCGTACCAGCCGGCCTGGGTCTTCTGGCCGTAACGGCCCAGCTCGCAGAGCAGGTCGGCGCTCTTGGAGTAGCGCAGATTCGGTTTCTCTTGATAGCGGCGCTTGCGGATGGCCCAGCCGATGTCGTTGCCGGCCAGATCGCCCATGCGGAACGGGCCCATCGCAAAGCCGAATTTCTCGGCCGCCTTGTCGACTTGCTGGGGCGAGCAACCCTCGTCCAGCAGGAAGCCGGCCTGGCGGCTGTACTGCTCGATCATGCGGTTGCCGATGAAGCCGTCGCAGACGCCCGAGACCACGGCCGTCTTCTTGATCTTCTTGGCCAGCTGCATCACGGTGGCCAGCACATCCTTGGCCGTGGCCGCACCGCGCACCACCTCCAGCAGCTTCATCACATTGGCCGGGCTGAAGAAGTGCATGCCCACGACATCTTGCGGGCGCTTGGTGAAGTTCGCGATCTTGTTGACGTCCAAGGTCGAGGTGTTCGAGGCCAGGATCGCGCCGGGCTTCATCACCTCGTCGAGCTGCTTGAACACCGCCTCCTTGACCGACAGCTCCTCGAACACCGCCTCGATGACCAGGTCGGCCGAGCCGATGTCGGCATAGTTCAAGGTGGTGCTGAGCAAGGCCATACGCTGCTGGTACTTGTCTTCCTTGAGCTTGCCCTTCTTGACCTGGGCCTCGTAGTTCTTCTTGATGGTTGCAACGCCGCGGTCGAGCGCTTCCTGCTTGGTCTCGAGCATCGTCACCGGGATGCCGGCGTTCAGGAAGTTCATGCTGATGCCGCCGCCCATCGTGCCGGCGCCGATCACGGCCACCTTCTCGATCTTGCGGGTGGGCGTGTCCTCGGGCACATCGGCTATCTTGCTGGCGGCGCGCTCGGCGAAGAAGGCATGGCGCAGGGCCTTGGACTCCGGCGTCAGCATCAGCGCGGCAAAGCCCTCGCGCTCGGCCTTCATGCCGTCATCGAACTTCAGCTTGACCGAAGCAGCCACCGCTTCCAGGCAGCGCAGCGGCGCCGGGAAGTTCTTGCTCATGCCGCCGACCATATTGCGAGCGAACTGGAAGTAGGCTTCCGGGTCGGCATGGCGGGCTTTCAGCTCGCGCACCTTGGGCAGCGGACGCTTTTCTGCCACTTCCTGCGCAAAGGCGATCGCACCGGTCAGCAGGTCGCCCTCGATGATCTTCTGGAACAGCTGCTGGCCAGGCACCTGGGCGAGCAGCTCGCTGGCGACCGGCTCGCCGCTGACGATCATGTTCAGCGCGGGCTCGACACCCAAGGCACGCGGCAGGCGTTGCGTGCCGCCGGCGCCGGGCAGCAGGCCCAGCTTCACTTCCGGCAGCGCGATCTTGGCGCCCGGCGAGGCGACACGGTAATGGCAGCCCAGCGACAGCTCCAGGCCGCCGCCCATGCAGACCGTGTGAATCGCGGCGACGACCGGCTTGCTGCAGTTTTCCACCACGGCGATCAGGCTCAGCAGGTTCGGCTCGGCCAAGGCCTTGGGGCTGCCGAATTCCTTGATGTCGGCGCCGCCGGAGAATGCCTTGCCGGCCCCGGTGATCACGATGGCCTGCACGGCCGCATCGTTCTCGGCCTGCTCGATGCCGGCGGCGGTGGCCTTGCGGGTGTCATAGCCCAGTCCGTTGACCGGCGGGTTGCTCAAGGTGATCACGGCAACATTGCCGCGGACTTCGTAAGTAGCTGTCATGCTGACCTCTTGCTCGGGGTGATCGGGGCGGGGACTACAAATAGAACGGTCGTTCGATTCTAGGCATGTGCCCCGACGATGATCTGTCCCTGTCGTGACAAAGTGCTTTGGGGGCTTGCTGCGGCTGTGCTTACAATGCCGGCCGACGCCATCGAAACATCGACGACGTCACCGCCGATTTACCAACTACTTGCGGGCGGACTACAAATGCGGCTAAAGCGTTGCGGCTCCGCTGCCCCGGGACCGGCAAACGCCGGTGACACCCATGGGCAGCGGAGTTTTTTCGTCATGCATGAACTGGCCAGCTTTGATCGCCTGATCGCTCGCTCCCATCCGAGCCTGAGCCCCTTGAACAAGCCCGCCGCGCGCCTGCTGCGCGACCCCGAGGGTCAGGTCGTGAGCACGCTCGCCAGCGGCCCGGACCTGGCCCGCAGCATCCTGCTTGCCGCCCATCGCATCGCCGCCGGCGACTGGCTGGGCCTGCTGGCCGACGAGAACCGGGCCCGTGGCCTGCAGCAGGCCTGGCGTCTGGCCCTGCTGCGCGCCGAGCGCCACGGCCAGCCCCGCACCCTGCGCGATGGCGGCCCGCTGTGGCTCAGTCCCGCCCTGCCCGGCCGCCCCGGTCTGGCCCCGGCCCTGCTGCGCCAGCAGGTCGAGGCGCTGGCGCTGCGCCAGCTGTGGCAGCTGGGCTGGCGCTGGTAGGTCTTGCGGCTACCCGTCAGTACAGCCGCACCGCCATATCGAAGCGCCAGGTCCGGCGGATCTCGATCACATCGAACTCGCGCGCCAGGGCCGGCGGGAAGGCCGGGTAATTGGCCTGGCTCTCGACGATGCGCCTGACGGCAGCGTCGATCGCCGGCACCCCGCTGGAGCGCACAAAGCTCACCGACTCCACCGAGCCATCGCTGCGGACGGCCACCGTCACCAGCGGCTCGGCATGCGGCTGCCTGGCCGCCTCGCGCACCAGCTCGAAGGTCTGGTTGAGTTCTATCTTGCGACTCCAGGCTTCGGCGTAGAGCACCAGTTCCGCATTGGCATCGCTGCGCCCGAACAGCCGGCCGCGGCGGATGCTGCTGGCCGAGGGCGGCAGCCGCGCGGCGATGGCGTCGCGCCGGGCGGCCTCTTCGTTCAGCTGACGGCCGATCGCCCGCAGCCGCTCTTCGCGCTGTGCTTCGGCCTGGGCCTTGGCCTCGGCTTTCGCGGCAGCCAGCCGCGCGGCCTCGACCCGTGCGGCGTCCTGGCGGTCCATCTCCTCACGCGCCGCCTGCGCAGCCTCGGTCACAGCCGCAGCCTGACGTGCCGTCGCCTGGCGCTGAGCCTCGACACGTGCGGCCTCCTGCCTCAAGACCTCCTCCTGGCGCGCAGCCTCCTGTCTTGCAGCCGCCTGCTGCTCGGCCGCCGCCCGCTGCGCCAACGCTTGCGCCTCGCGCGCCTGCAGGCGCTCAGCCTCCAGGCGCGCGGACTCTTGCCGCGCGGCGGCCTGCCGGATGGCTTCCTGGCGCAAGGCCTCGGCCCGCATGGCTTCCTGCCGCGCGGCTTCCAGCCGGGCCTCCAGTTCCTGGGCCGCTCGTCCCCCGACGCGATCTAGCACTGCAAGTTCCGGCGCGCGCGTCACGGCCATCGCATCGACCTGCACGAGCGGCGCCATCGTGGCAGCCGCATGCAGCTCGCGCGTCTGCGGGCTGGAGGCACTGGGTGCCGCTGTGATGGCCGGCAGCAGCGGCAGCGTCGCCGGCACGGCCGGCAAGGCCCAGGAGCGGCTGTCAGGCCGCAGCGCGCGGATCACGTCGGGCGGTGCCAGAAGCGTCGGCGGCATCGGCTCGGCAGCTGCTGCAGGCTCATCAGGGCCGGGGTCGGCCACAGGCGGCTCCGCCGACACCATCGCTTCGGGCGCCATCACCGACAGGCTGGCGACCGCCGCCACCGTCTGCTGCGGGGCCGGCGCGGGCAACTCGGGCGGCGCCGGCTCAGGAGCTGCGGCAAGTTCAGGGGCCGGCTCCGCAGCTTCGGCCGGCGCAGCGGCGGCCGCGGGCGCTGCTGTCTGCGGCGCCTGGGTCAGCACGACGCGCAACTCCGGCGCCTCGGCGCGCCGCTCCTGCCACGGGAAGACCAGGCCCGGCAGCCCCGGCCCGTCGCCGCCGAAGCTCAGGCTCAGCAGCAACGCATGGATCAGCAGGGAGAGCAACAGCGCCGTCGTCGGGCGCCTGCGTTCAGCCCTCATGCGCCGGGGCAGCCGGTGGCACCGGATGGCATGGCCCCGCGACCATGGCGGTGACAAAGCAAGTCGGAGGCGTTCGGGTCTGCATCCGCCCTATTGTCTTATCCAAAGCGCCTGCGATTGACGGTTCGGTGGGGTCAGGTCTTTCCCCAGGGCTGCAGTAGCCGAACCTTCACACCTCCAACCACTCCTTGCGGATATAGGCATTCCCGCGCAGATCCGCCGGCGTGCCCTCGAACACGATGCGGCCGTGGCCCATCACATAGCAGCGCTCGGAGATTTCCATTGCGATGGCCAGCTTCTGCTCGACCAGCAGCACGGCGATGCCGCGGCGCTTGAGTTCCTTCAGGTATTCGGCCACCAGTTCGACGATCTTGGGGGCCAGGCCTTCGGTGGGCTCGTCGATCATGATCAGGTCGGGGTCGCCCATCAGCGTGCGGCACAGGGTCAGCATCTGCTGCTCGCCGCCGGAGAGCACGCCGGCCTCGGTGTGCTGGCGCTCCTTCAGGCGCGGAAACATGCCGTACATATCGTCGAAGCCCCAGCGCGGCGTTTTCGCGCCGGACTTCTGACCCAGCAGCAGGTTCTGGTGCACGGTCAGCTTGGGGAAGATGTCGCGGTTCTCGGGCACATAGCCTATGCCTTGGTGGGCGATCTCGTAGGCCTTCTTGCCCAGCAAGTCCTTGCCGCCGAACTGGATCGAGCCGCTGCCGTCGACCTGGCCCATGATGGTCTTGACCGTGGTCGAGCGGCCCGAGCCGTTGCGGCCCAAGAGGCTGACGATCTCGCCGGGGCGCACCTCCATGCTGACGCCATGCAGCACATGGCTCTTGCCGTAGAAAGCGTGGACGTTGTCGAGTTTGAGCGCGCGGGTCATGCCGGCACTCCTGCGGCGGCCTGCTGCTCGGCCAGCACCGAGCCCAGATAGGCCTCCTGAACCCGCGCGTTCGCGCGCACCGCCTCGGGCGTGTCGAAGGCGATCACCTCGCCATAGACCAGCACCGCGATCTTGTCGGCCAGGCCGAACACCACACCCATATCGTGCTCCACGGTCAGCAGCGTCTTGCCCTCGGTGACCTCGCGGATCAGCTGGATGAAGCGCTTGGTCTCGCTTTTGCTCATGCCGGCGGTCGGCTCGTCGAGCAGCACCACCTCGGCGCCGCCGGCGATCGTGATGCCGATCTCCAGCGCGCGCGCCTCGGCATAGGTCAGATTGGTGGCCAGCACATCGCGCTTCTTGTCCAGCTTGATCATCTCCAGCACCCGGTCGGCGCGGTCATTGGCATCGTCCAGATCGGCCAGGAACTTCCAGAAGGCATAGCGATAGCCCATGCTCCACAGCACCGCGCAGCGGATGTTCTCGAACACCGACAGCCGCGTGAACAGATTGGACACCTGGAAGCTGCGCGACAGGCCCAGGCGGCTGATCTCATAGGGCTTGCGGCCATCGATGCGCGCGCCGTTGAGCCGGATCTCGCCGCTGCTGGGCGCAAAGCGGCCGCTGATCAGATTGAACAGCGTGCTCTTGCCGGCGCCGTTCGGGCCGATGATGGCGATGCGCTCGCCGGGGCGCACCTGCAGCTGCGCGCCACGGATGATCTCGCTCTTGCCGAAGCGCTTGTGCACATCCAGCAGCTCCAACGCGAATTCGCTCTTGCTCACAGGCTCTCCCGGCGCTTGATCTCTTTCTCGATCTCTTCCTGGGTCTGGTCCCATTCGAGTTTGAACTGCCGGCGCGACAGCTCAAACAGACCCAGGCCCACCAACAGCAGCATCGCGGCACCGAACCAGGCATCGATGCGCTCGCTGTTCAGGCTCACGCCCATGAAGTTCAGCTCCGGGCCCAGCGCGGCATTGAGCTGCCAGTGGTAGAGCATCTCCACCATCGCCGCCGCGCCGATCAGCATGGCCAGCGCGGTGCCGCCCAGGGCCAGATAGGAGGTCCAGAGCCGGCCCAGCTTGCCGAAGGCCGCAACGCGCAGATTCATCATGATCAGCGCCGCAAAGCCGCCCGGCGCATACATCACCATGAACAGGAAGATCAGGCCCAGATAGAGCAGCCAGGCCGAGGTCAGCTCGGACAGCAACACGCCCGCCAGCACCATCAGCACCGCACCGATGATGGGGCCGAAGAAGAAGGTGGCGCCGCCCAGAAAGGTGAACAGCAGATAGGCGCCCGAGCGCAGCGCGCCCACCACCTCGGCCGTGACGATCTCGAAATTGATCGCGCCCAGGCCGCCGGCAATGCCGGCGAAGAAACCCGAGATCATGAAGGCCAGAAAGCGCACCCACTGCGTGTCGTAGCCGATGAACTCGACACGCTCGGGGTTGTCGCGCACGGCGTTGAGCATGCGGCCCAGCGGCGTGCGGGTCAGCGCGAACAGCGCCGCGGTGCAGACAAAGCAGTAGCCCGCGATCAGGTAGTAGACCTGGATCTGCGGCCCGAAGCTGATCCCCATCACCGGCTTGCCGACCACGCGGTTGCCGCTGATGCCGCCCTCGCCGCCGAAGAACTCGGGCAGCATCAGCGACATCGACCAGATCAGCTCGCCCAGGCCCAGCGTGATCATCGCGAAAGGCGTGCCCGACTTCTTGGTCGACACATAGCCGAACAGCGCCGCGAAGAACAGGCCCGCCAGCCCGCCGACCAGCGGGATCAGGCTGACCGGCACAGTCCAGGCGCCGGCCGAGACCTGGTTCAGCGTGTGGATGGCCAGAAAGGAGCCCAGGCCGCTGTAGACCGCATGGCCGAAGCTCAGCATGCCACCCTGGCCCAGCAAGAGGTTGTAGGCCAGGCAGGCGATGATGCCTATGCCCATCTGCGAGAGCATGGTGTGGGACAGGCCCGAGGTCCAGATCAGCGGCGACACCAGCAGAACCAGGGCATAGAGGCCCCAGATGATCCAGCGGCCGACGTTGTAGGGTTTGAAGTGGTAGTGGGGGCCCGAGGCGCGTGTGCGTGTCGTCATATCATTCGTCTCGCGTGCCCATCAAGCCCTTGGGGCGGAAGATCAGGATCAGCACCATCAGCAGATAAGGCAGGATGGGCGCCACCTGGGCCAGGCTCAGTTTCAGCACCGGGTAGCCCCAGGTGTCGGGGCCCAGCTTGAACAGTGTGGCCAGCGAGCCGTCGACGGTCAGCGGCAGGGTCTGCAGCAGGCCGATCAGGATGGAGCCGACAAAGGCTCCCGCCAGCGAGCCGACCCCGCCGACCACCACGACCACGAAGATGATGGAGCCGACGATGACGGCCATCGAGGGCTCGGTGACGAAGGTGATGCCGCCGATCACGCCGGCCAGCGCCGCCAGCGCGCAGCCGCTGCCGAACACCAGCATGAAGACGCGCGGCACGTTGTGGCCCAGCGCCTCGACCATCTCGGGATGCTTCAGCGCGGCCTGGATCACCAGACCGATGCGGGTGCGGGTCAGCAGCAGCCACAGCGCCACCAGCATCGCCAGGGCCACCAGCATCATGAAGGCGCGGGTCAGCGGAAACTTGGAACAGATCACGCCGGCCGCGCTGCACACGCCGGCGCCGGCCTCGCCCAGCGCGAAGCTGAGGCCGCTGGCTGGGTTCTGGATGAAGGTGAACGCCGGGCCCTGCAACTCGGGCGGCGGCGCGAACGGCACCGCCGTGCGGCCCCAGATCAGCTGCACCAGTTCCAGGATCAGGTAGGACAGGCCGAAGGTGATCAGGAGCTCGGGCACATGGCCGAACTTGTGCACCCGGCGCAGCGCCATGCGCTCGAAGCCCGCGCCGATCAGCCCCACCAGCAGCGGCGCCAGCAGCAGCGCCGGCCAGAAGCCCAAGAGGCCCACCAGGGTGTAGGCGATATAGGCACCCAGCATATAGAAGCTGGCGTGAGCAAAGTTCAGCACGCCCATCATGCTGAAGATCAGCGTCAGGCCCGAGCTGAGCATGAACAGCAGCAGTCCGGAGGACAGGCCGTTCAGCAGATTGATCAGGAATTGGTCCACAGGATCTCGCCAATGCAGGGCATCTCAGGAACGGGGCCACCCCAAGGATGGCCCCGCCAGGATCGGCGCCAGAATCTGCGCCAAGCGCCACGCCTACTCAGGACGGCCGCTTCATCTCGCAGGAGGTCGGCGTGCTCGACACATAGGGCTCGAAGGTGCGCACCGGCACAAAGGTCATGCCGGTCTTCTCGGGGCTGTAAGTGTTCTTCGCATCGGTCTTCTGCCAGACCGACAGATACAGGGTCTGCTGCAGCTGGTGGTCGGTCTTGCGCATCTCGACCTCGCCGTTGAAGCTCTTGGTCTTCATGCCCTCCAGCACCGCGGCCACCTTGACCGGATCGGTGCTCTTGGCCTTGGCGAAGGCCTCGCCCAGCAGGGTGTAGATATGGATCACGCTGCCGGTGTAGAAGTCCGAGTTGAACTTGTCCTGGAACTCCTTTTGCCACTTGGACATCTGGCCGCCCATGTTGTAGTGGTTGTAGGAGATCTGGTAGACGCGGCCGGCCGAGCCGGTGCCCAAGGCCGTGGGCGTGCCGGTGACGCCGGCGTAGTAGGTGAAGAACTTGCCGTTGTAGCCGGCCTCGTTGGCGGCCTTGACCAGCAGGGCCAGGTCCGAGCCCCAGTTGCCGGTGATCACGGTGTCGGCGCCACTGGCCTTGATCTTGGCCACATAGGGCGCGAAGTCGCGCACGGCGGCCAGCGGGTGCAGGTCCTCGCCGGCGATCTTCACATCGGGGCGCTTGCGGGCCAGCATTTCCTTGGCATAGCGCGCCACCTGGTGGCCGTGGGCATAGTTCTGGTTCAGCAGGAAGACGCTCTTGATGTCGGGCTGGTCCTTCATGAAGGTGGTCATCGCCTCCATCTTCATCGAGGTGTCGGCGTCGGTGCGGAAATGCCAGTAGCTGCACTTGCTATTGGTCAGGTCGGGGTCGACGGCCGAGTGATTCAGGTACAGCACCTCCTTGCCGGGATTGCGCTCGTTGTGCTTGTTGACCGCATCGATGATGGCCAGCGCCGCACCCGAGCCATTGCCCTGGGTCACATAGCGCACGCCCTGGTCAATGGCGGACTTCAGCGCATTCAGCGACTCGGCCGGGCTCAGCTTGTTGTCGATCGCGATGATCTCGAACTTGACGCCGGCCGGATTACTGGCATTGAACTTCTCGGCGAAGAACTGAAAGCTCTTGACCTGGTTCTGCCCCACCGGTGCCATCAGGCCGGACAAGGGATCGATCCAGGCAATCTTGACCGTCTCGCCTTTC
Organism: Roseateles cavernae; assembly: GCF_040187885.1. NCBI lineage: Bacteria > Pseudomonadati > Pseudomonadota > Betaproteobacteria > Burkholderiales > Sphaerotilaceae > Roseateles > Roseateles cavernae. The sequence goes on along the minus strand of NZ_JBDPLH010000002.1, from coordinate 753,763 downwards.
TGCGCGAACGCTGCGGAGCCGGCCAGCACCAGGGCGGCCGCTGCGGTGAACTTCAGGACGTGCTTGCTGCTGTACATCGTTGTCTCCTTTGTGGTTTGCAAGGCGTGTAGAGCTTAAGAGGCGGCGCAGGCAAAGCAGCCTGCGGTTTGCCCGGGGTCAAGCGCTGGGCAGTCGGTAGCTCTTGAACTGCTCGCGCAGCTTGAGCTTTTGTAGCTTGCCGGTGGCGGTGTGCGGGATCTCGGCCACGAAGGCCACATCGTCGGGGATCTGCCATTTGGCGATGCGCCCCTCGAAGAAGGCCAGCAGCTCCTCGCGCGTGACTTGGGCGTCGGGCTTCTTGACCACCACCAGCAGCGGCCGCTCGTCCCACTTCGGGTGGGCGCAGGCGATGGCCGCCGCCTCATGCACGGCCGGGTGGGCCATCGCGATGTTTTCGAGATCGATGGAGCTGATCCACTCGCCGCCGCTCTTGATGACGTCCTTGCTGCGGTCGGTGATCTGCATGAAGCCGTCGGCATCGATGGTGGCCACATCGCCGGTCGGGAACCAGCCAGGCTGGCCGTCCACCGTCACCAGCGGTGAGCGCGACTCGCCGAAATAGCTGCTGATGACCCAGTGACCGCGCACCACCAGGTTGCCCGAGCTCTGCGCGTCCCAGGGCAAGGCCTGACCCTCGTCGTTGATCACCGCCATATCGATGCCGTAGATCACCTTGCCCTGCTTCTCCAGGATGCGGCGCTGCTGCTCGGCCGGCAGCGCGAGCTGCTTGGAGGTCAGCTTGGACAGCGTGCCCAGCGGCGAGAGCTCGGTCATGCCCCAGGCGTGGATGACCTCGACGCCGAAGTCATCCATCAGGCTGGCCAGCATCGCCGGCGGGCAGGCCGAGCCGCCGATCACCGTGCGCTTGAAGCTGCTGAACTTCAGGCCATTGCTCTTCACATAGCTCAGCAAGCCCAGCCAGACCGTGGGTACGCCGGCGCTGAAGGTCACGCCCTCGGTCTCGAACAGCTCGTACAGCGACTTGCCGTCCAGATGCGGGCCGGGGAACACCAGCTTGGCGCCGACGATGGCGCTGCTATAGGGCAGGCCCCAGGCATTGACGTGGAACATCGGCACCACCGGCAGGATCACGTCCTTGCTGGAGCAGTCCATCGCATCGGGCAGCGCCGAGCCGTAGGCATGCAGCACGCTGGAGCGGTGGCTGTAGACGGCGCCCTTGGGGTGGCCGGTCGTGCCCGAGGTGTAGCAGATGCTGGACGCGGTGTTCTCGTCGAACTCGGGCCAGCGGTAGTGGCCGTCCTCGGCCTCGACCAGCTCCTCGTAGCACAGCAGGTTCGGAATGCTGCTGGCGGCCGGCATATGGGCGCGGTCGCTCATCAGCACATAGTGGCGGATGCCCGGCAGCTGGGCGCTGAGCTTCTCGACCAGGGGCAGAAAGCTCAGGTCGAAGCACAGCACCTGGTCATTGGCATCCTGGGCGATCCAGACGATCTGCTCGGGGAACAGCCGCGGATTGATCGTGTGGCAGACCAGGCCGGAGCCCGAGCTGCCGTAATAGAGCTCCAGATGGCGGTAGCCGTTCCAGGCCAGCGTCGCGACCCGGTCGCCCGGCGACAGCCCCAGCCGGCCCAGCGCCTGGGCCACCTGGCGCGAGCGCCGCTCGGCATCCCGCCAGGTGTAGCGGTGCAGATCGCCTTCACAGCGCTTGCTGACGATTTCGGTATCGCCCGAATGCCGCGCCGCATGTTGGATCAGCGACGAAATCAGCAAGGGCATGGTCATCATTTGACCCATCAGCGCCATCAGCGGTCTCCTGTCTTTGTGTGGCCTCGGCAGGCCTGTTCGGATCAGTTTAAACCTCGCATCCGACCGGCCATAGTCACCGGAGTTACACAGCCGGCACCGGTGGTCTAGGGGTATTCACCGGCGTTTCGTGAGCATCGCACGTCGCCTGCCCTCCATGAGTTGGCAAATCGGGGGCGCATGCTCAGAATCGGTGCACGCCTTGATGCTGGAGTCCGCATGAACCTGAACAACCTGGGCCTTGCCCGCAAACTCTCCGGCGCCATCGCGCTGCTGCTGCTGGCCATGCTGCTGGTCGGAGGCCTGACCCTCTACCGCGGCCAGGTGATCGCCCGCGAAGCGAATACCGCGATCGACCAGGCCCAGGACCTGATACGCCAGTCGGTGCGCTGGCAGGGCATGACCCAGGTCGCGGTGACGCGCAGCATGGCCGCATCGATCAGCGCCGACCCGGCCGTCGGCGAGCTCTTCAAGGAACCGATGGCCACCGACACCCCACGGGTGCAGAAGCTGCGCGAGGAGATCACCAAGCAGGCCCAGACACCGGAGGACCAGGCCCAGCTGAAGATCATCGTCGGCCATGGCGGCGCGCTGCTGGCCGCCAGCAAGAAGGCGCGCGAGGCCGGCGCCGGCGGCAATCAGGCTGGCGCCCAGACCATCATCCGCGACGAGTACGCGCCCGCCGTCGGCCGTTATCTGGGCGCCATCGAGGACTTCGTCAAGCTGCAGGAGCAAAAAGCCGAGCGGGCCGATGCACAGGCTGCGGCGGCACGCGCCGGCCTGCTGTGGATGGGTGGCATCGGCGCGCTGCTGGTGGTGGGCGTGGGCATGGCGATCGCCTGGCTGCTGGTGCGCTCCATCGTCACGCCGCTGGCCGAGGCGGTCAAGGTGGCCGAGGCGGTGGCCGGCGGCGACCTCAGCTCCCGCATCGAAGTCAAGGGCAAGAACGAGACCGGCCAGCTGCTGGGCGCACTCAAGCGCATGAACGACAGCCTGGTGAGCATCGTCGCCCAGGTGCGCGCCAGCAGCGACTCGATCGCCACCGGCACCGCCGAGATCGCCAGCGGCAATGCCGACCTCTCACAACGCACCGAGGAGCAGGCCGCCAATCTGGAGCAGACCGCCGCCTCGATGGAAGAGCTGACCGCCACCGTCAAGCAGAACGCCGAAACCGCCCGCACCGCCAACCAGCTGGCCACCAGCGCCTCGGGCGTCGCGGCTCAGGGCGGCTCGGTGGTCGGCCAGGTAGTCAGCACCATGGAGCAGATCAGCGCCGCCTCGCGCAAGATCAGCGACATCATCGGCGTGATCGACGGCATTGCCTTCCAGACCAATATCCTGGCGCTGAATGCGGCCGTCGAGGCGGCCCGGGCCGGCGAGCAGGGTCGCGGCTTCGCGGTCGTGGCCGGCGAGGTGCGCACGCTCGCGCAGCGCAGCGCGCAGGCGGCCAAGGAGATCAAGAGCCTGATCGGCGACAGCGTGGCCAAGGTCGAGGCCGGCAGCGCGCTGGCCGCCAATGCCGGCAAGACCATGGGCGACATCGTCGGCCAGGTCAAGCGCGTCACCGACCTGATCGCCGAGATCAGCGCCGCCAGCGCCGAGCAGAGCCAGGGCATTGACCAGGTCGGCGAAGCCGTGTCCCAACTTGACCAGGTGACCCAGCAGAACGCCGCGCTGGTCGAGCAGAGCGCGGCGGCGGCCGAGAGCCTGAAGTACCAGGCCGCCCGCATGACCGAGGTCGTCTCGGTGTTCCGCCTGCAGTAAGGCCGCAAGACCCCGCAGCGGCGCGGGCACGGGCCGCTGGCTACACTGGAGCGACCATGAGCGATCACGACTACCCCATCAAGAAGACCGAGGCCGAGTGGCGCGAGCAGCTCGACGCCATGCAGTACCAGGTGGCCCGTCAGGCCGGCACCGAGCGCGCCTTCACCGGCAAGTACTGGGACCACTGGGAAGCCGGCAAGTACCAGTGCGTGGGCTGCGGCACGCCGCTGTTCGAGGCCGACACCAAGTTCGATGCCGGCTGCGGCTGGCCCAGCTATTACGCCCCGGTCAATAGCGAGGTGGTGGAGCGCATCGTCGACCGCAGCCACGGCATGGTGCGGGTCGAGGTGCGCTGCAACAACTGCGGCTCGCATCTGGGCCATGTCTTCCCCGACGGCCCCGAGCCGACCGGCGAGCGCTTTTGCATCAACTCGGCCTCGATAGACTTCCGCGCCGAGCCCAAGCCATGAGCATGCTCGAAGAGATCGAACGCCGCCTGCGCGCGGGCCTGCAACCCAGCCTGCTGACCTTGCGCGACGACAGTGCCCAGCATGCCGGCCATGCCGGTGCCCGCGAGGGCGGCCACTACCACGTCAGCATCGTCAGCGAGCGCTTCATCGGCCGCTCGCGGGTGGCCCGCCATCAGCTCGTATATCATTCCTTGGCTGAGTTGATGCAGCAAGGCATCCATGCGCTGGCGATCGACGCCCGCGCACCGGACGAAAGCTGACTCTCCCGCACCCCGCGCCGTCAGGCGCATTTTTCTACCTTTGCTGCCCATGTCCATGAAGAAGTTTGTGCTCGCCGCCACTGTTGCGGCCCTGTCCGCTGCGCTCGTGCCCGTGACGGCCAGTGCGCAAAACGTCGCCACCGTCAATGGCAAGCCGGTGCCCAAGGCCCGCGTCGACCTGCTGATCAACCAGGTCACCAAGAGCGGCCAGCAGCAACGCACGCCCGAGCTGGAAGCCCAGGTCAAGGACGAAGTCGTGCTGCGCGAGATCTTCATCCAGGAGGCCGAGAAGCGCGGCATCCCGGCCAGCGCCGACTACAAGGCGCAGATGGAGCTGGCCCGCCAGAGCATCCTGATCCGCGAACTGTTCGCTGACTTCGGCAAGAAGAACGGCGTCACCGACGCCGAAGCCCAGGCCGAATACGACAAGTTCAAGGCCCAGAACAGCGGCACCGAGTACCGTGCCCGCCACATCCTGGTCGAGAAGGAAGAAGACGCCAAGGCCCTGATCGCCCAGATCAAGGGCGGCGCCAAGTTCGAAGAACTGGCCAGCAAGAACTCCAAGGATCCGGGTTCGGCAGCCAATGGCGGCGACCTCGACTTCGCCAACCCCGGCAGCTATGTGCCCGAGTTCAGCAAGGCGCTGACGGCCTTGAAGAAGGGCGAGATGACGCAGGAGCCGGTCAAGTCGCAGTTCGGCTTCCACATCATCAAGCTGGAAGACACCCGCGAGGCCCAGTTCCCGGCCTTCGACGACGTCAAGCCGCAGATCGTGCAGCGCCTGAGCCAGCAGAAGATCGCCAACTTCCAGCAAGAGCTGAAGACCAAGGCCAAGACCGACTACAAGTTCGCCAACTGAGTTGAGTTGAGCCAGAACCGCGCGACGCCCCCCGGCGAGCGCGGTTTTTTTTCGTCTCAGGAACCGCCCAAGCGCAGCCCATGCCCGCCACCCGTCTTGCCCGCCGCCTGCTGCCCCATCCCGACACCTTGGCCAAGACCCCGGGGCTGAAGTGGCTGGGCCATTACCTGTCGCCGCGGCCCTGGCTGTGGGTCGCACACCGCCGCCGTGTCGCGCTGGGTGTCGGTCTGGGGCTGGCGGTCGGCGTGATCCCGCTGCCGACGCAGATGGTGCTGGCGGCCGTCGTGGCGATCGCCTGCCGCGCCAATGTCGCGGCGGCGATTGCCGCCACCTGGCTGACCAATCCCTTCACGCTGGTGCCGATCTGGAGCCTGGCCATCCTGCTGGGCCGGATGGCCTCGGGGCATGATGGACCGATCGCGACGCCGGCAATGCTGGAGATAGCCTGGACCGCGCCGCTGAGCTGGGGCCCGGCCCTGCTGGGTTGGATCCAGGCGCTGGGCAAGCCGCTGCTGATCGGCCTGCCGCTGGCCGGCCTGCTGCTGGGCGCGCTGGCCTATCTGGCGGTCTATATCGGCTGGTGGGCGGTGATACGCGGCGAGCGGCTGCGGCGGCTGCGCCGCCGTGCTCAGCGGTAGTCGAAGAACACCGTCTCGCCGTCGCCCTGCAGGCGGATGTCCCAGCGGTAATGTCCCGGCGCCGCGTCGGGCAGCGCCAGCAAGCTGGCGCGGCGCGCCTCGGGCACCTGGGCCAGCAGCCCCGAGTCGGCCAGGCCGGCAGCATCGGCCAGGAAGACCGCGCTGAACTGGTGCTTCAGCAGGCCGCGCGCAAACACCGTGATATGGGCCGCCGGCTCGCCATGGCCGACGGCCGGGCTCAGCCGCAGCACGAACTCGCCCTGCTCGCCGGTGGGCACGCGGCGAAAGCCCGGCAGCGGGCCGGCCTCGGCCACGCCCGGGGTCCAGGCCTCGATCCAGCCGTCGTTGACGGGCTCGCCGGCGCCGTCGAGCAGGCGGCCCGCGATCACCACGGCCACAGCCCCCGCCACAGCGCCCGGCTGGGCCGAGGCCTCGACAGCCCAGTGCCAGGCCTCATGCGGGAACGGACCTATGGTTTGCGAGCTGGTCAGCAGGCAATCGTGGTCGGGCATAGCAAGCTCCTGGCGGCTCACAGGCCGAAGGGGGTGGCCGCGCTGCCGCGCAGCACGATGTCGAAGCGATAGCCCAGCATCTCGGCGCCGACCGTGTCCTCCATGCTGAAGCGGGCGATCAGGCGCTCGCGCGCCGCCGCATCGGCAATGCTCTGGAAGATCGGGTCGTGGTCGAACAGCGGGTCGGCGGGGAAGTACATCTGCGTGACCAGGCGCTGTGCCATCACATTGCCGAACAGCGAGAAATGGATATGGGCCGGGCGCCAGGCCTTGTCATGATTGCCCCAGGGATAGGGGCCCGGCTTGATCGTGATGAAGCGGTAGCGGCCCTCCCCGTCCGTCATCAGCTTGCCCAGGCCGAAGAAGTTGGGGTCCAGCGGCGCGGCATGCTGGTCCTTCTTGTGCCAGTAGCGCCCAGCCGAATTGCATTGCCAGACCTCGATCAGCGAGTCACGCACCGGCCGGCCATCCTCGTCCAGCACCCGGCCGCTCACGACGATCTTCTCGCCCAGCGGCGCGGCGGCGCCCTGGCGGGTCAGATCGGCGTCGAGCGGGCCCAGCAGCGCGCGGGCCAGGGTCAGGCCTTGCGTCGTCACGGCCGGCGCCGCGATGCGCAGCGGCGGTTGCACGGGCCCGCGGCTGCGCGTGGACTTGTAGGGCGGGTAGATCAGCGCGGGGTAGACGCCCGCCGGCACCGGCTTGAATTGCATCTGGCTCTCCTGGGAGGTGCTCGTCAGAGCGGCAGGCCGACATAGTTCTCGGCGATCATGCCGCGGCCATGGGCCGATTCGAGCAGATAGCTCAGCTCGGCCTCCTGCAGCCGGGCATCGAAGGCCGGCTGATCGGGGAAGCGGTGCAGCAGCGTGGTCATCCACCAGGAAAAGCGCTCGGCCTTCCAGATCCGCTGCAGGCAGCGCTGCGAGTAGTGATCGACGCCCAGCTCGCTGCCCCGGTAGGAATCGGCCAGCGCCTGCCACAGATAGGCCACATCGGAAGCCGCCAGGTTCAGGCCCTTGGCCCCGGTCGGCGGCACGATATGGGCGGCATCGCCGGCCAGGAACAGGCGGCCGAAGCGCATCGGCTCGGCCACGAAGCTGCGCAGCGGCGCGATGCTCTTCTCCAGCGCCGGCCCGCTCACCAGGCGCGCCGCCTCGGCGGCCGGCAGGCGGCGGCGCAGCTCGTCCCAGAAGGCCTGGTCCGACCATTGCTCGACCCGCGCCTGGCTGTCGCACTGCAGGTAGTAGCGGCTGCGTGTCGCGCTGCGCTGGCTGCACAGCGCGAAGCCACGCTCATGCCGCACATAGATCAGCTCGGGCGAGACCGGCGGCACGTCGGCCAGCACGCCCAGCCAGCCGAAGGGATAGACCTTCTCGTGCGTGCTCAGCAGCGCGGGCGGCACGCTGGCGCGGCAGACACCGTGAAAGCCGTCGCAGCCGGCGATGAAGTCGCAACGCAGCTCGCGGGCCTGGCCGTCCTGGACAAAGCGCACCCAGGGCTGCCGGCCGTCAAAGTCCAGCACCTCGACCTGCTGGGCCTCGTAGACGATCTCCAGCCCCGCGTCGGTGCGCGCGTCCATCAGATCGCGGGTCAGCTCGGTCTGGCCGTAAATCGTCACCTGCTTGCCGGTCAGCGCCTGCAGATCGATGCGCTGCAGCCGGTCGCCGATGCACAGCTCGAAGCCGCCATGCGGCAGACCCTCGCGATGCAGGCGCTGGCCGACCCCGGCCTCGTCCAGCAAGGCCACCGTGCCCGGCTCCAGCACGCCGGCGCGGATGCGCGACAGCACATGGGCGCGGCTGCGCTGTTCGATGATGACGTTGGCGATGCCGGCCTTGGCCAGCAGCTGGCCGAGCAGCAGGCCGGCCGGGCCGGCGCCGATGATGGCGACCTGGGTGCGGATCGCAGCGGGAGGATTCACCATCGGCCAAGCGTAGCCGGCGCCGGCGCGCTTCTCAATGGACACAAACGCTGCAGGCTTGCACTAATCGAACATCAGGCCGTGGCCAGGCGCCCCGCTTCGATGCGCAGCTGGCGCTGGCAGCGCGCCGCAATCGCCGGATCGTGCGTCACCAGCACCAAGGTGGTGCCGGCCTCGCGGTTCATCTCGAACATCAGCGCCATCACCGCCGCGCCGGTCGCGAAGTCCAGGCTGCCGGTCGGCTCATCGGCCAGCAGCACGGCCGGGCGCTGCACAAAGGCCCGCGCCAGCGCCACCCGCTGCTGCTCGCCGCCGGACAGCACGCGCGGATAGTGCCCGAGCCGCTCGCCGAGGCCGACCCGCTGCAGCATCTGCGTGGCCAGCGCCCGGGCCTCGCGCTCGCCGCGCAGCTCCAGCGGCAGCATCACGTTCTCCAGCGCGGTCAGATTGCCCAGCAGCTGAAAGCTCTGGAACACGAAACCGATGTGCAGCGCGCGCTGGGCGGCGCGCTGGTCCTCGTCCAGCACGAACAGATCCTGGCCGGCCAGGCGCACCGTGCCGCTGCTGGGTGTGTCCAGGCCCGCCAGAATGGCCAGCAAGGTGCTCTTGCCCGAGCCCGAGGCGCCGACGATGGCCACCGACTCGCGCGCGGCCAGCGTGAACGAGATGTCATGCAGAATCGTCAGCACGCCGGTCGCGTCCTGCACCTGCTTGCCGACGTGGTCGACCTCAACAATCGCTGCGGAAATCACTTCAGACATAGGATTCGGATCGGGATGAAACGTCGTCAATGGATTCAACACTGTAGCCTGCCGGCTTTGCTGATGACGGTGCCAGGTCTTGCGCAGACCGCGGCCGGCTCAGCGTCACGCCGCATCGTCGTGCTGGGCGACAGCCTGTCGGCCGAGTATGGCATTGCGCGCGGCAGCGGCTGGGTCGCGCTGCTGGAGCAGAAGCTCAAGGACGAGAAACTGGCGGCCCAGGTGGTCAATGCCAGCATCAGCGGCGACACCAGCTCGGGCGGGCGTTCGCGCCTGCCGGCCCTGCTGAGCCAGCACCGACCCACGCACCTGATCATCGAGCTGGGCGGCAATGACGCGTTGCGCGGCCTGCCGCTGACGATGACGCGGGAGAACCTGCAGGCCATGGTGCGCGCCGGCAAGGCCGCCGGCGCCAAGGTGCTGCTGGTCGGCATGCAGGTGCCGCCGAACTACGGCGCCAGCTACGGGCGCGATTTCGCCGCGCTGTTCGAAGCGGTGGCGCGGGCCGAGAAGACCGCGCTGACGCCCTTTTTGCTGGCGGGCGTGGCCGACCGGCCGGATGCCGAGAGCTGGTTCCAGGGCGACCGCATCCACCCGCTGGCCAAGGCCCATCCGCTGATGCTGGGCCAGGTCTGGCGGGCCTTGCGGCCGCTGCTCTGACTCACTGAGCCTGCTCGCCGCGCCGGCCCGGCCCGCCGGTCCATTCGCCGCGCCCGCGCTGCGGGCCGCGCTCCTGCGGCTGCTGCACCTGCGGCGGCCGCGCCGGCTCGGCCTCACGCTGCGGCCGCTCGATGCCGCGCGGCGGAGCCGGGATACCGATCTGGGGCTGCGGCCGGGGCTCGGCGCCGCGTTCCTGGACACGCCCGGGGACGCGCGGCTCGAAGCCAGGCGGCCGACCATGGAACTCGCGGGACGGCAGCGGCTCATCAGAGCGCCCCGCATTCGGATTCGGCGTCGGGCGCGGCGGCGCCACGCCATCGGCCGGCCGGCCGGGTCGGGTCGTCCAGCCCGGTCGCTCGAAGCGCTCGCCGCGCTCGGCCCGGTCGCCCCGATCGGGACGCTCGATGCGTTCAAAGCGCTCGTTGCGATCGATTCGATCGACCCGGTCAATGCGCTCGGGGCGCTCGGGGCGCTCGCGTGGCGGCCGGGGCTCGACGATGGCCTGCGGCGGGCGCACGCGCGGCACCTGCCACTGCGGCAGTTCGCCACGCCCGGGCACCTGGGTCACCGGCCGCAGCGGCCCCATCTGGCCGGGGTTGAAGGGCGAAGGCCGGCCTCGCCCTTGCTCGGGCAGCAGGCTGACGGCGCCGGGCACATCGATATTGCGATGGCGGCGATGCTCGGGGCGTCCCTGCCAGCCCTGGCCGTGCTCGCGGTTGACCCGCTGCCAGTAGCCCGGGCTGTGGCGATAGCCGGGCAGATAGGCCTCGCGCGGCGCCAGCGGATACCAGCCATAGCGCGGCGGCGGCGGCCGGCCGCCGCCGATATGGATGCCAACGCTGACCGCCGGCCCGCCGACCCAGGCCACCAGGGCGGGCGCATAGACCGGCCGCGCCACAAAGGCGCCGGGGGCCCAGCACCAACGCCCGCCGTGATGCACCCAGCGGCCATAGTGGAAGGGCGCGAAGCCCCAGGGCGCGGCATCGATCCAGCTCCAGCCCCAGGCGCGCGTCCAGCCCCAGCGGCCGTAGCGATAAGGCGCCCAGTCGACCGCCACCACGCTGGGCGTCCACAGCGGGCCGTACTCGCTGCTCTGCTCCCAGCGGCCGTGGCGGTCCAGCTCATCGGCGCCGGTCATCTCGGGCGACACATAGCTGTTGGCCAGATGACGGCCCTCGGCCTCGCGCTGCGCCAGCAGCCAGTCGGCGAACTCGTCGCGCTGCAGGCGCTGGCGCTCGGTGCGCGGGCCGTCGGCCCACCAGAATTCGGCCTGCTCGTCGGCCTGCAGCCAGACCGGCGCGGCCTCGCGCGCACGCGAATCGAAGCGCAGGCTGCCCTCCCAGTTCAGCGCACGGCTGCCGCGCTCGAGCTGGTCGATGCGGTACAGGCCCTCGCGCTCGGCGCTGAAACGGCCCTCGCGGGTCAGCAGCAGGTAGTCGTTGACCTCTTCACGGTTGCGCAGCCGCAGCGCCAGCGAGCCCTTGTCGAGCCGGAGCTCGACCCGGCCATCATCAAGCCGGCTGAACTCCAGATCGCTGTCCTCGTCCAGCCACAGACTGGTCGAGCCGACCCGCAGGCTGAGCCGGCCGCCCCCATCGGTGCGCAGGCGGTCGCCCGGGCCTATGGTCTGGTTGCGCTCCAGCTGCACCCATTCCTTGTCTTCGGCATCGAACAGCCAGGCTTCGCCGCTGATCTCGGCCACACGACCGGCCCGCGCCGGCGGGTCCTCGTCGGCCCGGGCAGGGCTCAGCAAGGTGCTCAGCGCCAGGCAGAACAGCAGTGAGTAAAGTCGAGGGAAGCGGGGCAAGGCAGCGGCTTTCATGCTGGTCTCCAGATAGCCGCTGTATAACGCCAAGCGCCCGGGCGGCGCCGACCTGCTTACAAAACTTTGCTTGGCCGCCGGCGCTCAGTCGTCGGCGTTCGGGTCCAGCTCCGGGAACAGCACCGAGGTGTAGCCGAAGCGGCTGAAGTCCTTGATGCGCATCGGATAGAGCACACCCAGCAGATGATCGCACTCATGCTGGACCACGCGGGCGTGGAAGCCCGTGGCCTCACGCTCTATGGGTCGGCCTTCGAGATCGAAGCCGCTGTAGCGCAGCTGGCTGTGGCGCGGCACGACGCCACGCAGGCCCGGCACCGACAGGCAGCCCTCCCAGCCCTCCTCCATGGCATCGGACAGCGGCGTGATGAGCGGGTTGATCAGCACGGTCAAGGGCACCGGCGGCGCATCCGGATAGCGCTCGTTGCGCTCGAAGCCGAAGATCACCAGCTGCAGGTCGACGCCGATCTGCGGCGCGGCCAGTCCGGCGCCGTTGGCGGCCTTCATCGTGTCCAGCATATCGGCCACCAGCTCACGCAGCGCCGGCGTGCCGAACTCGGTGACCGGTTTCGCCACCCGCAGCAGGCGCGGATCGCCCATCTTCAGTAGTTCTCTGACTGCCATCGTTGATCCTGTCGGGCTATCGTTGGGCGGATTCTAAGGAGACAAGACCATGTCCGAGTTTGTGCAGGCTCTGGGCGACGGCATTTACGCCATCGACACCGGCTTTCAGCGCGACCGTTTTGATGCCGCCTATCTGCTGGTCGAGAACGGCCGCGCCGCCTTCATCGACTGCGGCACCAACCACGCGGTGCCGCGCCTGCTGGCCGCGCTGCAGCAGCTGGGCCTGGGGCCCGATGCGGTGGACTGGGTGATACCGACCCATGTGCATCTGGACCATGCCGGCGGCGCCGGCCTGCTGATGCAGTCCTTGCCGACCGCACGTCTGCTGGTGCACCCGCGCGGCGTGCGCCATATGGTCGATCCGAGCGTGCTGTACGAGGGCGCGCTGGCGGTCTATGGCGAGCAGGAGATGCAGCGCTCCTATGGCCGGCTGGTCGGCGTGCCGGCCGAGCGCGTGATGCCCAGCGAGGACGGGATGAGGATCAGCGTCGGCGGGAGCGCACGGGAGCTGCTGCTGCTGGACACCCCCGGCCATGCACGCCACCACCATTGCATCTGGGACGCGAAGAGCCGGGGCTGGTTCACCGGCGACACCTTCGGCCTGTCCTACCGCGAGTTCGACACCTCGCTGGGGCCCTGGATCATGCCGACCAGCACGCCGGTGCAGTTCGATCCCGAGGCGCTGGAAACCTCGGTGGCCCGCCTGCTGAGCTACGCGCCGACGCAGATGTTCCTGACCCACTACAGCCGGGTCGGAGGCCATGCCGACGAGGTGCAGCGGCTCGCCGGCCTGCTGCTGAGCCAGGCCCGGTCCATGGCCGAGACGGCGCGCAGCCTGCGCGGTCACCCGCTGCGCCACGAGGCGCTGAAGGACGCCTTGCTGACGCTCTATCTGCAAGGCCTGGCGGCGCATGGCTGCGCCTTAAGCCCGGCGCGCCAGACCGCGCTGCTGGCCATGGATGTGGAACTCAACGCCCAGGGCCTGGGCGTGTGGCTGGATCGACAAGACTAGGCATCCAGCCCCAGCTCCTGGATCTTGCGCGTGATGGTGTTGCGGCCAATGCCCAGCTTCTGCGCCGCCTCGATGCGGCGGCCGCGCGTCACATCGAGCGCGGTCAGGATCAGGCTGGCCTCGAAGCGCCGGGTCAGCGCGTCCCAGACCTCGGGCTCGCCATTGGCCAGCAGGCGCCGTGCCTCGCGCGCCATCTCGGCCACCCAGGCATCGGGCCCGGTCGCCAGGGCCGGCAGCGGCGCAACGGCCGCCTCACCGAGTGCGGCCGGCACGGCCGTGCCGGCGGGCACTGCGGCGGTCAGCAGCGTGGAGCCTGCCTGCATCAGCTCCTGCGGCAGGTCCTTGGGCTCGACCACCTGGGTCGGTGCCATCACGCTGAGCCAGTGGCAGACGTTTTCCAGCTGGCGCACATTGCCGGGGAAGTCGAAACCGACCAGCCGGGCCAGCGCCGCCTCGGACAGGCGCTTGGGCTCGACACCCAGCTCGGTGGCGCTGCGCTGCAGGAAATAGCGCGCCAGCACCGGGATGTCCTCGCGGCGCTCGCGCAGCGCCGGCAGGCGCAGGCGGATCACATTGAGGCGGTGGAACAGATCCTCGCGGAAGGCGCCCTGCCGCACCCGGTCTTCCAGGTTCTGGTGGGTGGCGGCGATCACGCGCACATTGCTGCGCAGCGGGCTGTGGCCGCCGACGCGGTAGAACTGGCCGTCGGACAGCACGCGCAGCAAGCGGGTCTGCAGATCCAGCGGCATGTCGCCGATCTCGTCGAGGAACAAGGTGCCGCCGTCGGCCTGCTCGAAACGGCCGCGCCGGGTGGCCTGCGCGCCGGTGAAGGCGCCCCGCTCATGGCCGAACAGCTCGCTCTCCAGCAGGTCCTTCGGGATCGCCGCCGTGTTGATCGCGACAAACGGGCCCTCGGCCCGCGGGCTGTGCTTGTGCAGCGCGCGGGCGACCAGTTCCTTGCCCGAACCGGACTCGCCGGTGATCAGCACCGTCACATGGCTCTGGCTCAGGCGGCCGATGGCGCGGAACACATCCTGCATCGCCGGCGCCTGGCCCAGCATCTCGGGCACTTGCGCTGCGGCCTCCTCGGCCACCGCCTCGCGCAGGCTCTCCTCCTGGGCGCGGCGGATCAACTCGACCGCGCGCGACAGATCGAAGGGCTTGGGCAGGTACTCGAAGGCGCCGCCCTGGAAGGCCGAAACCGCGCTGTCCAGATCGGAGTAGGCCGTCATGATGATGACCGGCAGACCGGGCAGCTTGGCCTTGACCTTGGCCAGCAGATCCAGGCCCGAACCGCCGGGCATGCGGATGTCGGAGACCAGCACCTGCGGGCTGTCCTCATCGAGCGCCGCGAGCAGATCGCGGGCATTGCTGAAGCTGCGCACCGGCAGGCCCTCGCGGCTCAGCGCTTTTTCCAGCACGAAACGGATGGAATGGTCGTCGTCAACAATCCAGATGGATTTCATCTAAGGCTCCCCTTTGTCCCGAGCTGGTATTCAGGGCAAAGGCAGGGTCAATCGAAAATCTGTCCGGCCCGGTTCGCTGTCGCAGTCAATCATCCCCTGATGCTGCTGAGCGATGGTTTGTGACAGCGTCAGCCCCAAGCCCGTGCCTCCGTCCCGCCCTGAGACCAGGGGGTAGAAGATGCGATCTCGGATCTCCGCCGGCACACCAGGGCCGTTGTCCTGCACATGCAATTCCAATGCCAAGCGCCAGCGTTGCTTACCAATCGTCACCTGTCGCGCCACCCGGGTCTGCAGATTGATCACGGCCGTGCCCTCGGCGATGCGGGCATGGCAGGCCTGCGCGGCGTTCTGCACGATGTTCAGCACCGCCTGAATCAGCTGCTCGCGGTCGCCGCGGAAATCGGGCAGCGAGGTGTCGTAGTCGCGCCGCACCTCCAACCCGCGCGGGTACTCGGCCAGTATCACCGAGCGCACCCGCTCGCAGACCTCGTGGATATTGACATCGACCACCACCTGGGCACGCCGGTGCGGCGCCAGCAGGCGGTCGACCAGGGCCTGCAGCCGGTCGGCCTCATGGACGATGACCTGGGTGTACTCGTTGAGCTCGGGGCCGAGGTCGGTGGGCTGCAGCTCCAGCGCCAGCAGCTGGGCCGCACCGCGGATGCCGCCCAGCGGGTTCTTGATCTCGTGGGCCAGATTGCGTATGAGCTCCTTGGTGGCCTGCACCTGGTCGAGCGTGCGCTCCTCGCGGTCCTGGCGGGCCTGCTGGGCGTTCTCGATCAGCTCGACCAGCACCCGCTCCGGGCTGTCGGTCTGGCTGACGATCACATGCACCGGCAGCAGATCCTCATGCGGGCGCGGGCCGCGCCGCAGCAAGGCATCGAAGCGGCTGCTGGAGAAGGCGTTCAGCGCCACCGCCTCGACCGTCTCGCTGAGCCGGGTGGCATCGGCAAACCAGTCGAACAGATTGACGCCCTGCACCGTGCGGCGCGAGAGCCGCATCACGGTCTCGAAAGCGGTGTTGGCGAACAGGCATTCGCCGTCGGGTCGCACCACGGCCACCATGGTGGCCAGCATGTCGAAGGCCTCGAAGCCCGAGGCGGGGCGGGATGAGTGCTGAGTCATGGTCCTGTGGCTCGTGCGGCCAGACCAGCGAACTCAAGGCAGCTTGCTGATCTCGCGCTTGAGCGCCTGTATATCGTTTTCCTGCCGGGTGATGCTGGTCTTGAGCTCGGCCACCCGGTCCAGATACTTCTGGAAATTGCGTTCGTCGCCGCGCCGCTCGGGCTGGCCGCCCTGGTACTCGCGCTGCAAGGCCGCGAGCCGCTCCTCGCTCTCGCGCAGCTCGGTTTCAAGCACCTTGCGGCGCTCGCCGTCGCGGCTGCGCTGCTGGGCGGGGTCAACGCGCCCATCACCGCTCCTCGCCGCAGCGCTGGCCGCGCCGTTGGTTGCCGGTGCTGCCGCGCGCGGCCGCTGGCCCTGCAAGACCGTGATCGGCGTGCCCTCGATCGAGCGGCAGCCCTTGTCCTGCGCTTCCTTGGGGGTCAGCGCGTCGGTGTAGAGCACCGGCGGGCCGGGACAGCGGTAGACCACGGACTGGGCCTCGGCGGCAGCGCCGCAGGTCAGACCGATGAGCAGCAAGGCGGGGCGATAGAGCATGGCGCGATTGTGGCTCATGCCGGGCGCGGGTTTCACAAAGCACAAGGGACGGCCACGGCCGTCCCTTGTTCGCTGACCCGGGCAGCGTCGCGTGGGGTGCACGCTCGCCGCCCATGGACATCACAGCGAGTAGTACATGTCGTACTCGACCGGGTGCGTGGCCATGCGGAAGCGGGTCACTTCCTGCATCTTCAGGTCGATATAGGCATCGATGAAGGAGTCGGTGAACACGCCGCCCTTGGTCAGGAAGGCACGGTCCTTGTCCAGATACTCGAGCGCCTGATCCAGGCTGTGGCAGACGGTCGGGATCTTCGCGTCTTCTTCCGGCGGCAGATGGTAGAGATCCTTGGTGGCGGCTTCGCCCGGGTGGATCTTGTTCTCGACGCCGTCCAGGCCGGCCATCATCAGTGCGGCAAAGCACAGATAGGGGTTGGCAGAAGGATCGGGGAAGCGCGCCTCGATGCGGCGGCCCTTGGGGTTCGCGACATAGGGGATGCGGATCGAGGCCGAGCGGTTCTTGGCCGAGTAAGCCAGCTTGACCGGGGCTTCGAAGCCGGGGACCAGACGCTTGTAGCTGTTGGTGCCGGGGTTCGTGATCGCGTTCAGCGCGCGGGCATGCTTGATGATGCCGCCGATATAGAACAGCGCGAACTCGCTCAGGCCTGCGTAGCCGTCGCCGGCGAACAGGTTCTTGCCGTCCTTCCAGATCGACTGGTGCACATGCATGCCGGAGCCGTTGTCGCCAACGATGGGCTTGGGCATGAAGGTCGCGGTCTTGCCATAGGCATGGGCGACATTGGTGATCACGTACTTCTGCAGCTGCAGCCAGTCGGCGCGCTTGGTCAGCGTGCTGAAGCGGGTGCCGATTTCCATCTGGCCGGCGTTGGCCACTTCATGGTGATGCACCTCGACCGGGATGCCCAGCTGCTCGAGGATCAGGCACATTTCCGAGCGCATGTCCTGGCCGGCGTCGACCGGGGGCACCGGGAAATAGCCGCCCTTGACGGTGGGACGGTAGCCGGTGTTGCCGTGCTCGTATTCCTTGCCGGTGTTCCAGGCGGCCTCTTCGGATTCGATCTTGTAGAAGCAGCCGGACATGTCATTGCCCCAGCGGATCGAGTCGAAGATGAAGAACTCGGGCTCGGGACCGAAGTAGGCGGTGTCGCCCAGGCCGGAAGACTTCAGATAGGCTTCGGCGCGCTTGGCCAGCGAACGCGGGTCGCGCTCATAGGCCTTGCCGTCGGCCGGGTCGACCACGTCGCAGGACAGGATCAGCGTCGGCTCTTCGAAGAAGGGATCGATATTGGCGGTGTCCGGATCGGGCATCAGCAGCATGTCGGAGGCTTCGATGCCCTTCCAGCCGGCGATCGACGAACCGTCGAAGGCATGACCGGAGACAAACTTGTCCTCATCGAAATGCGACACAGGCACAGACACATGCTGCTCTTTGCCACGGGTGTCGGTGAAGCGGAAGTCAACGAACTTGACTTCGTTGTCCTTCACCATCTGGATCACATCGGCGACGGTCTTGGCCATCAATCACTCCTAGCTAGCGGAAAGCTTTGTACAGGTGGTACGGGTATCGAACGAATTCGGCGAGCGCCTCGGCGCGTGCGTTTCTAACTAAGCAGGTTGCGTGCCAAGTCGGTGAGCGGCGAGCGCCAGCTCGGTGCATCACCGAGTGGCCGGGGCATTATCGGCCGACCTCCCACTGACGCCCTTGAGCGCGCACCGCCGGTCGGGCGACAAGCGCGCAACAAGCACCAAAACAGAGCAAGCCGGCGCCGACTATCGCACCATTTCAGTGCTTATAACAGCACCAAATTGGATCAGGCCCTGCTTCAGCGCGGCATAGGCCTGCACCAGCCGCTCGGGCTCCTGCTCCGGGCCGGCCTTGACGCCCAGCTCGATATGCCGACCCCATTGCGGATGGTCGACGCTGGGCAGGCTGAAGACCTTGATGCCGGCAAAGTCGGCCTCGATCTGCTCCATCAGCGGGGTCAGCGCCGCCTCCATCGCGCCCTGCACGATCAGCGAGCGTTCGCTGATGCCGCTGGCGCGGTGCAGATCGGCATGGCGTTGATCCAGCACCCATTCCATCATCGGGTGGGCCATCACCGGGAAGCCGGGCACAAAGTAGACCGTGCCGACATAGAAGCCCGGAATCTTGTTGAAGGGATTGGGGATGATGGCAGCCCCCGCCGGGAACACGCCCATCTGGAAGCGGCGCAGGCTGTCGGGGTGCTCGGGGTCGGCGCTCACGCCCTGCTCGGCCGCCATCTCGCTGATGCGCTGCCAGATCAGTTCCCTGGCCTCGGGGTGCAGGACCAGTTCGCGACCCAGCGCCGCAGCGGCGGCCTGGCGGCTGTGGTCATCGGGCGTGGCGCCGATGCCGCCGCAGGAGAGCACCAGATCGCCGCTGGCGAAGGCGCGGGCCAGGCTGGCCGTCAGGCGCTCGCGGTCGTCGCCGACATACTCGGCCCAGGACAGCGAGAGGCCGCGTGCGGCCAGGATCTCGATGAACTTGGCCAGGTGCTTGTCCTGGCGCTTGCCGGACAGGATTTCGTCACCAACGATGATCAGACCGATATTCATAGTGCGGGCGGCAGCAGGGTGGGCGGGGATGGCAATTCTTCCAGCACGGGCGGCGCTTCGGGGACGACGCCCACGCGGGCCCGCAGCTCGGCCAGCGCATGGAGCGCGTAATGGGCGAACCACAGCGTCGAGAACGCGAAGATCAGGGTGTAGAGCCAGACCGTCAGCAGCACCAGAAACGGCGCCAGCACCACGGCCATCATGCTGACCGCCCAGATCAGCGAGGGCGCGGCGCCCAGATAGCCGCTGATCACGCCCATGGCCAGCAGCGGCAGGCGGTGCTCGCGCATCAGCTGCTTGCGCTCCTCGGCCGAGGCATGCTCGGCCAGCACATCGAAGGCGAACACGCGGTAGGTCAGCCAGCCCCAGATCAGCGGTGGCAGCACCAGCACCAGCGGCGGGATCAGCCAGAACGGCATGCTCAGGAACAGCACCAGCAGCGCGCCGGCCGAGCACAGCAGCGACCACAGCAGGCCCTGCCACCAGGCCGAGCCGCGCTTGCGCTCAAGCAGCGGGAAGCGCCGCTCGGCCACCAGGGTGACGATGGACGGCGTCATCAACAGCGCCACCAGCAGCAGGCTGAAGATCAGCACCACCGGCACCGCCATCACGATCACCAGGAGCGGTGCGACCACGCTGCGAAAGCCCTCGCCCCCCATGCTGTCCAGCCAGCGCAGCAGGCTCTCGATCAGCAGCCAGGATTCCAGCGTGCCGCGCACGCCGGCCACCGCCGCCTCCCAGAAGAAATAGGCCAGGCCCACGGTGGTGCCGGCCGCGATCAGCAGCGGCAGCAGCGACAGCGCGATCACGCGCGGATGCAGGCAATAGGCGGCGGCGCGCCAGAAGGCATCACCGAGGCGGCCCATCGTGTTGACCATCGTCATCCCTCTTCTGTTGGCAACGGGCGCCAAGCATACCCGCGCTGTTTCAGCCGCGCCCCACGAGGCGCTTGAGCCCCAGCCATTGCTGGGCCCAGAAGCCGCGCCCGTAGTCACGCCCGCCCTCCTCGGCCAGCTGGTCGCGGATGCCGGTCGGCTCATAGCGCAGCTGGAAATCGGCGGTGCCGAACAGCTGATCCCAGACCGGCAGCAGCACCGCGAAATTGCAGCCGCCCAGCGTGCCCCGGCCGGCCGACTCATGGCCGATGCCGATCGCATGATGGCGGCGGTGAAAGCGCGGGCTCACCAGCAGCCGCTCCAGCACCGGCCCGAACCACAGCCGCACATTGGCATGCTGCAGGCTCTCCAGCAGCTGCGACAGCGCCACCAGCGCGACGAACTGCCCGGGCTCCACGCCGATGAAGCGGGCCAGCAGCACAAAGGCCGAGTCGATCAGCACATCGTCGAGCAGATGGTTGCGGTTGTCGCTCCACAAGCTCATCTGGCGCTGGCTGTGGTGCAGCGCATGCAGGGACCACCACCAGCCGAACTGGTGCTGGGCGCGATGCAGCCAGTAGTTGACGAAGTCGAAGACCAGCAGATAGAGGCAGAAGCTGACCCAGGGGATGTCGCTGACGCCGGGCCAGATCGCGTCGAGCTGGAAGCTCGGCACACCGGCCATGCGCAGCGTGCCGGCCAGCGCGTCCCACAGCGGGTCGATCGCGAAGAACATCGCGACCCTGAACAGGCCTAGGCGATGGATCAGGGTGTAGATAACATCGACCCGCCGCGCCGCGCGGTCGGTCTGCGCTTCGACCGGCCGCCAGCGCTCCAGCGCGCGCAGCAGGGTCAGCATCACGAGGATCTGCGCCAGCCCCACCAGCAGCCAGCCGGTCGCCGCATAGCCGTCTTCCAGCAGATCGCCGAAGCCCAGCCCGAACAGCAGCGGCTGGACCCATTGCTCGAACAGCCACTGCTGCGCGAGACCGAAGGCATCGACCAGCCAGTCCATCAGGGCCTCTTGGCAGTCTGCGCCGCCATCAGCGCGGCATAGCGCGGATGCTCGCGCAGCGGCGCGAAGCAGAAGCCGCGCTGCTTCAGCCCCAGCACCAGCGGCTCCAGCACCGCCGGCGCCCAGGCGTCCTGGCGCGACCAGATGCCCAGATGGGCCAGCAGGATGTCACCGGGCCGGATCTCGCGCAGCGCCTTGGCCAGCAGCTGCGCATTCGGATAGCGATCGCTGGGCAGCTCGTCGCCCAGGAAACCGGCCGCGCTCCAGCCCACATGCTCGAAACCGCAGGCCTTGGCCGCTGCCTGCAGGGCCGGCGAGGTCTTGCCGCCGGGGGCGCGGAACAGCGGCGCCATCGGCCGCCCCGTCATCTCGGCAAAGCGCCGCGCCGGCTGTTTCAACGCCTCGCAGTACTGCGCAGCCGTCAGCTCGCGCAGGCGCGGCGTCTGCTGCCCGGCCACGGTGCGAAAGCGAAAGCGTGCCTCGCCCTTCAGCGGCGGCAGGTCCTTCAGCCAGATGTCGTGGTCCCAGGTGTGGGAGCCGAAATCATGGCCTTCGCCGGCACGCTCGCGCCACCAGGGGGCCCATTGCGCGTCCAGGCTGGCACCGCCGTCCAGCGTCGGCTCATTGGCGAGGAAGAAGCTCAGCCGCAGCTGATGCTTCTTGATCAGCGAGGCCAGCAGCGGCGCGACACCCATATGGCCGGTATCGAAAGTCAGATAGACCGGCTTCTCGCCGCTCTGGCAGGCCTGGGCCGGCAGCACCGCCAGCAGCAGGAGCCCCAGCCATTGGATCTTCATTGCCGGGGCGCGTGATCCAGGGTCCAGACGCCATGCGGCGAGCGGCCCACCTTGACCTGGCGCAGCACCTGGCGGCGCTCGATATCGACCAGGGTCAGCTTGCGCGCCCAGCGCGAGGTGAACAGCAGGGTCTTGCCGTCGGCCGACACATCCATATCGTCCGGCCCGCCCGGGCCGGGCAGCTCGCCGACCACGCTGAAATCGGCCAGCGCGATCTTGCTGATGGTGTTGGCCGCGCGGTTGCTGACCAGCACATGGCGGCCATCGCCCAGCGCGCGGAAGGAATGCGCGCCCTTGCCGGTCACTATGCGGCGCACCAGCTGCGGCTGAGGGCCGCTGACGTTGTAGACCTCGACCAGCATGTCGCCGGTCAGTGCCACCAGCAGGTGCTTGTCGTCCGGCGTCAGATAGACATCGGCCGGCATCTTGCCGACCTTGATCTTCCAGCGCGGCGTCTGCGTCGCCAGGTCGATGGCCAGCAGCTCGTCGCTGCCCTGCAGGCTCACATAGACCATGCGGCTGCGGCTGTCGATCGAGAGATGGCTGGGGATCTTCGGTGCCTCGATGCGCTTGACCAGCTGCAGCGGCGCCGCCGCATTGCTCGGCAGCCAGCGGTACAGCGCCACATGGTCGAGCCGGTTCGCGGTCGTGACCAGCCACTTCATGTCCGGCGAGAAACGCAGGTGGTAGGGGTCGGGAATGTCGCGCAGCACGCGCTGCACCTCGGCCGTGCGCGGGTCGACAAAGGTCAGCGAATCGCCCAGCGCATTGGCCACCACCAGGGACTTCTCGTCCGGGCTCAGATAGAGGTGGTGCGGCTCCTTGCCGGTGGGGATGCGCTTGATCTGCGTGAAGCTGACCGGGTCGATCACGCTGATGTCGGCATCCAGCGAATTGAGCACAAAGATCGGCTTGGCTGCCGTGCTGGCCTGCGCCCCGGCGGCCATCAGCACAAGCATCAAGACGGCCGCACAGCACGACCGGAAAGGGGTTCGCATCGAAAGTCCTTGGAGTCCGTTCGCCCGCCACCCCAAAAAACAAAAGGCAGTGCGAGCACTGCCTTGAGTGTAGGGCCGGGAAGCGAAGGCCTATTCGTCGTCGCCACCCAGCAGGCCGCCCAGAATACCGGCGCCGGCCACGCCGGTCAGCAGCGAGCCCTCCTCGCGGCGACCGCCGTTCTGCGGCGCGGCAGCGAAGATGCGCGAGGCCAGGCGCGAGAAGGGCAGGCTTTGCAGCCACACCTCGCCGGGACCGCTGAGCTTGGCCAGGAACAGGCCCTCGCCGCCGAACAGCGCCGTCTTGATCTTGCCGACGTACTGGATCTCGAAGTTGACGCTGGGCGTGTAGGCCACGACGCAGCCGGTGTCCACCATCAGGGTCTGGCCCGGCGCCAAGGTGCGGCGCAGGCAGGTGCCACCGGCATGGACAAAGGCCAGGCCGTCACCCTCGAGCTTTTGCATGATGAAGCCCTCGCCGCCGAAGAAGCCGGTGCTGAGCTTCTGCTGGATCGCGATGCCCAGCGAGACGCCGCGCGCCGCGCACAGAAAGGCGTCCTTCTGGCAGATCAGCGTGCCACCCATCTTGCTCAGATCCATCGGCAGGATCTTGCCCGGATAGGGGGCGGCAAAGGCGACGCGCTGCTTGGCGCCGGCGTTGTTGGTGTAGATGGTGGTGAACAGCGACTCGCCGGTCACCAGGCGCTTGCCGGCGCCCAGCAGCTTGCCGAAGAAACCGCCCTGCTGTGCGGAGCCATCACCAAACACCGTGTCCATCGCGATGCCGGCGTCCATGAACATCATGCTGCCGGCCTCGCCGATCGCGGCCTCGCCCGGGTCGAGCTCGACCTCGACGAACTGCATCTCGCTGCCCTTGATCTCGTAATCCACCACGTCCATTGCCATTGCCAACTCCTGAAAATCGAACCAAACGGGCGAGATCGTAACCAAAGTTGCCATGCCTATACTGCGCCCCATGACGGAAGCCCCCACCGCCGCCTTGCCGGACCTCAAACCCGGCGACAGCTATGTGCAATCCTTCGCCCGCGGACTGTCCGTGATCCGCGCCTTCAGTGCCGAGGCCCCGCGCCAGACCCTCACCGAGGTGGCCAAGCGCTGCGGACTGACCCGCGCCGGCGCACGCCGCATCCTGCTGACCCTGGAGACCCTGGGCTATGTGCGCAGCGACGGCCGCCTGTTTTCGCTGACGCCCAAGATTCTCGACCTGGGCTTTGCCTATCTGTCCTCGCAGCCGCTGTGGCAGTTTGCCGAGCCGGTGATGCAGAACCTGGTGGCCGATCTGAAGGAGAGCTGCTCGGCCGCCGTGCTGGAGGGTCAGGACATCGTCTATGTGCTGCGGGTGCCGGCGCGCAAGATCATGAGCATCAATCTGGGCCTGGGCAGCCGGCTGCCGGCCTGGTGCACCTCGATGGGGCGGGTGCTGCTGGCCTCGATGAACGCCGAGGAACTCGAGGCGCATCTGAGCGGCGTGCAGCTGCAGGCCCATACCGGCCGCACCGTGATGCATCTGGACGAGTTGCGCGAGCGCATCGCCGCCGCGCGCGAGCAGGGCTGGTGCCTGGTGAATCAGGAACTCGAAGAGGGCCTGGTGTCGCTGGCCGCGCCCATCGTCGACCGCAGCGGCCGCGCCATCGCGGCGCTCAATGTCAGCGGCCAGGTCAACCGCACGCCGCCCGACACCATGCTGGCGAGCTGCCTGCCCCGGCTGCTGGAGGCGGCGCAGGGGATTTCGAGGTTGTTGCAATTGCGGGCGGGGTGAAGCCACAAGCCCACCCGGCCGCTGGCCTGCAGGCCAGCGGCGTGATCGGGGCGAGCAAGCAGCCGCAGGGCTGCTTGCTGTCCCCAATCACCCCATGTGCAAGCCGCCGTTGCAGCTGAAGTCGGCCCCGGTCGTGAAACCGGAGTCCTCGCCGGCCAGCCAGGCGACGATGGCGGCGATCTCCTCGGGCGTGCCCAGGCGCTTGATCGGAATCGTCGCGACGATCTTCTCCAGCACCTCGGGCTTGATGGCCTTGACCATATCGGTGCCGATATAGCCCGGGCTGACGGTGTTGACCGTCACGCCCTTGCTGGCCACTTCCTGCGCCAGCGCCATCGTGAAGCCGTGCATGCCGGCCTTGGCCGCCGAGTAGTTGGTCTGGCCGAATTGGCCCTTCTCGCCGTTGACCGAGGAGATATTGATGATGCGGCCCCAGCCCTTGTCCAGCATGCCCTCGATCACCTGCTTGGTGACATTGAACATGCTGTCCAGATTGGTGTTCATCACCGCGTCCCAATCGGCCTTGCTCATCTTGCGGAACATGCCGTCGCGGGTGATGCCGGCATTGTTGACCAGCACATCGACCGTGCCGTGCTCGGCCTTGACCTTGTCGAAGGCGGCGACCGTGGAGTCCCAGTCGCCGACATTGCCGACCGAGGCGTAGAACTTGTAGCCCAGTGCGGCCTGCTCGGTCAGCCATTTGTCGAAGTCGCGGCTCGGGCCGCAGCCGGCGATCACGGTAAAGCCTTCCTTGTGCAGGCGCTGGCACATCGCGGTGCCGATGCCACCCATGCCGCCGGTCACGTAGGCCACTTTTCTATCGCTCATATGAATCTCCTTCACGCCTTCCTTCGGCGCCGCGTCCTACGCGCCCGGAAAGGCCTTGTCTCTGCTTCGAAGAAGACGCGTCCCTAGGCTCCGCCAAGCCCCGTCCAGGGTCAAGCGGGTTCGCCCTTACTCGCTCAGCGCTCGACGGTCAGCGCCACGCCCATGCCGCCGCCGATGCACAGCGAGGCGATGCCTTTCTTCGCATCGCGCCGCTGCATCTCGTGCAGCAGGGTCACCAGGATGCGGGCGCCGGAGGCGCCGATCGGGTGGCCCAGCGCGATCGCGCCACCGTTGACATTGACCTTGCCGGTATCCCAGCCCATCTCCTGATGGACGGCGCAGGCCTGGGCCGCGAAGGCCTCATTGATCTCCAGCAGGTCCAGGTCCTGCGGCTTCCAGCCGGCGCGGGCCAGGGCCTTCTGCGCGGCCGGCACCGGGCCCATGCCCATCAGGGCCGGGTCCAGACCGGCGCTGGCATAGGAGGCGATGCGGGCCAGCGGGGTCAAGCCCAGCGCGGCGGCCTTCTTGGCACTCATGATCACCAGGCCGGCGGCGCCGTCATTCAGGCCCGAGGCATTGCCGGCGGTCACGCTGCCGGCTTTGTCGAAGGCGGGGCGCAGGCCGGCCAGGGCCTCGGCATTGCTCTTGCGGTTGATGAACTCGTCGGCGTCGAACACCAGCGCGTCGCCCTTCTTCTGCGGGATCAGCACCGGCACGATCTCGTCCTTGAAGCGGCCGGCATCCTGCGCGGCGGCCGCCTTCTGCTGCGAGCCCAGCGCCAGCGCGTCCTGCTGCTCGCGGCTGATGCCGTGGGCCTTGGCGACGTTCTCGGCCGTGATGCCCATGTGGTACTGGTTGTAGACGTCCCACAGGCCGTCGACGATCATCGTGTCGATCAGCTTCCAGTCGCCCATGCGCTGGCCCTCGCGCGAGCCGGGCAGCACATGCGGTGCCAGGCTCATGCTCTCCTGGCCACCGGCGATGACGATCTCGCTGTCGCCATCACGGATCGCTTGCGCGGCCAGCATCACGGCCTTCAGGCCCGAGCCGCAGACCTTGTTGATCGTGAAGGCCGGCACGCCGTGCGGCAGACCGGCCTTGATGACGGTCTGCCGCGCGGGGTTCTGGCCGGAGCCGGCTGTCAGCACCTGGCCCAGGATCAGCTCGCTGATCTGGCCGGCCTCCAGCTTGGCGCGGCGCAGCAGGTCCTTGACCACCGCCGCCCCCAGATCCGGCGCCGCGGTCTTGGCCAGGCTGCCGCCGAACTTGCCGATGGCGGTACGGGCCGCGGCGACGATCACGATGTCTTCAGTCATTGTCTTCTCCGGTGAAAGTGAGGATGAGGCCTGTGTCCGATCAGGCCTTTTGTTTGACGTAGCGGCCTGGCGCCGGCTCGATGGCCTTGTAGCCCTTGCCGCCGGGGGTCTTGGGCGCGGCCTTCTTAGCGCCGGCATGGCCGGCCAGCCAGGCCGCCCAGTCGGGCCACCAGCTGCCGGCATGCTCGACCGCCGTCTCCATCCACTGCTCGGCGGTGGCGGGCAGGGCCGCTGTCTTGCCTATCCAGTGGCTGCGCTTTTTCTTGGCCGGCGGGTTGATCACGCCGGCGATATGGCCCGAAGCGCCCAGCACGAAGCGCTTCTTGCCCTTGAGCACCTGGGTGCTGCGGTAGGCGCTGTCCCAGGGCACGATATGGTCCTCGCGCGAGCCGTAGATATAGACCGGCGCCTCGATCAGTCCCAGGTCCAGCTTTTCGCCGCAGACGCTCAGCCGGCCCGGGATCCGCAGCTCGTTCTGCAGATAGGTGTGGCGCAGATACCAGCAATACATCGGGCCGGGCAGATTGGTCGAGTCGCCGTTCCAGTACAGCAGATCAAACGGCGGCGGCGCCTCGCCCTTCAGGTAGTTGCCCACCACATAGTTCCAGACCAAGTCGTTGGGGCGCAGAAAGCTGAAGGTGGTGGCCAGCTCCTGACCCTTCAGCAGCCCCGGGCCCTTGGGCGAGGCCGGGCCTATCGTCATCTCGCGCAGCTGCACCGAGCCCTCGTCGACGAACAGATCGAGGATGCCGTTGCTGGAAAAGTCGATCAAGGTGGTCAGCAGGGTCACGCTGGCCGCCGGCTGCTCGCCGCGCGCGGCCAGCACCGCCAGTGCGGTGGACAAAATCGTGCCGCCGACACAGAAGCCCAGCGTGTCTATGGTCTCGGCGCCGCTGATCTCCTGCACCACCGAGATCGCCTTGATCGCGGCCTGCTCGATATAGTCGTCCCAGGTCCAGCTCTTGCAACTCTCGTCCGGGTTGCGCCAGCTGAGCACAAAGACCCGATGGCCCTGCTCCACCGCATAGCGGATCAGCGAGTTCTCGGGCTGCAGATCGAGGATGTAGTACTTGTTGATGCAGGGCGGCACCATCAAGAGCGGGCGCTCGAACACCTGGGCCGTCAGCGGCTTGTATTCCAGCAACTGGAAGAACTCGTTCTCGAACACCACGCTGCCCTCGCTGGTGGCCACATTGCGGCCCACCTCGAAGGCGCTCTCATCGGTCTGCGACAGGTGGCCGCGCTGCACATCTCCCCACAGCTGCTGCATGCCCTTGGCGATGCTCTCGCCCTTGCTGTCCAACGCCAGGCGCAGCGCCTCGGGATTGAGGGCCAGATAGTTGCTGGGCGAGGCGGCGTCCACCCATTGCTGGACGGCGAAGCGGATGCGCGCCTTGGTCTTCTCGTCGCCTTCGACCTTGTCGGCCATCTGCTGCAGGGTGCGGGCGTTCAGCAGATAGAGCTGGGCCACGAAGCTGCCGGCCGGGTTGCTGCTCCAGGCCTCGCCCGCGAAACGCCGGTCCGCCGGCACGGGCAGCTTGGCGCCGTGCAGCGAGGCGTTCCAGAGCTCGGTGGCCTGCTTCAGATAGTCGGTCTGAAGGCCGCTGAGGGCCTCGATCGGGATCTGCAGACCCGCCACCGTCTTCCACATCTCGCCAAGGCCGGCCGTCAGGTCGGCAGCGGCGGCATTGACATCCGGGCCTGGGGCCTCGGCAGGGCTGGGCTTGCGCTTCATGTGTCTCCTCAGGGGCCGGGGTGGCCCGGTTCGTCTCGACTCAGGCAAGAAGCTTGCCACAGCCGGCCGTACCCATGTTGTACCCTTCTCAACTTACCTTCTGATGACTTGCCATGTATCTGGTTGCAATCGCCTGGCTCTATGTTGCGTTGATGATGGCCCTGGCCGAGGCCACCAGCAGCCAGGGTACTGTGCTGGGCGCCATCGTCACCTTTGTGCTCTACGGCGCGCTGCCGATCAGCATCGTGATGTATCTGCTGGGCACACCGGCACGGCGCGCGGCGCGCCGCCGGGCCGAGGCCGCCGAGCCCCCGTCAGCCGAGCAGCCGGATCACGGCGGCCATGCGACCGTCGAGCCGACTGCGGCGGAAGGAGAAAAACCGTGAGGCATCGCCATGGGTGCACCAATGCCCGCCGCTGATGTGCATCAGGCCGGCCGCCTGCAGACGCCGCCGCGCCAGCGCCACCAGATCGGCGCGCCAGCGCGGCTCGCCCTGCTCATTGGCCTGGAAGCGGAACAGCGCCGGATCGAGGTCTGAGGGCGTCGCGCCAAAGGCCTGCAACACATCCTCGCCGACCTCGAAGGCCGTCGGGCCGATGCAAGCCCCCATCCAGGCATGGATGTCCTGCGGCGCGCAGCGGGCCTCCTCACAGAGCGCGGCCACGGTGTTCTCCAGCACGCCGGCCGAGAGCCCGCGCCAGCCGGCATGGGCACCGCCGACGCCGCCGGGCGCCGCGAACAGCACCGGCAGGCAGTCGGCCGCCTGGATCGCCAGGCCCAGCCCCGGCAGCGTGCTGACGATGGCATCGGCCTGCACCCGTTCCGCGCCCGGCTGCCCATGCTCGGGCCGCAGGCGCAGCACCGCCGCGCCATGCACCTGCCAGACAAAACGCGCCGGCGCGCCCAGCGCCTGTTCGATCAGGCCCTTGTTGTGCGCCACCGCCGACGGATCGTCACCGACCGACAGCCCCACATTCATGCTGGCGCAAGCGCCCTGGCTGACACCGCCGGCGCGCGTGGTCATGAAGGCCCGCACATGATCCAGGCCCCAGTCGGGCCTCAGCCAATCCGCGTGAATCGTCATGTCTGGGCGTCCGGGCAGGCCGAGGGTTGGGTCTTGGCAAAAGCCTCGTGCGCCATGCAGTTGGCATGGATGCGCATCAGCTCGGGCACATGGTCGAGCTTGCAGTCGAAGCGCTGGGCATTGAAGATCTGCGGCACCAGCACGCAGTCGGCCA
Organism: Roseateles cavernae; assembly: GCF_040187885.1. Classification (NCBI taxonomy): domain Bacteria; kingdom Pseudomonadati; phylum Pseudomonadota; class Betaproteobacteria; order Burkholderiales; family Sphaerotilaceae; genus Roseateles; species Roseateles cavernae. The sequence continues at coordinate 724,363 of NZ_JBDPLH010000002.1, read as the reverse complement.
GCCCCGGTGTGTCGCCATGGCAGAACCGCCCGGCGCCTTGCTGCAAGCGCCGCTCGACCACCGTCAACCCGCTCTCGATCCAGTGACGTATCCAGCGGTTCTTCTGGTCCTCGTCCACGCCCATGTCCCTGACCAGGTAGCGCAGCACGCGCAGATTGTTCAGCGGATGGATCTCGCAGGCGATGTCCTGGGCCAGCGCCCGCACGCGCGCACGGCCCAGGGCGTCCGGCGGCAGCAGCGGCGGCTCGGGGTGGGTCTCGTCCAGGTATTCGATGATGGCCAGCGACTGGCTCAGCAGCGCGTCGCCATCCTTGAGCAGCGGCACCAGGCCGGACACCGAGGCGCTGGCATAGGGTTCCTGCTGCTGCTCGTTCTTGACCAGATGGACCGCGCGGTAGTCATAGTCCAGGCCTTTGAGCGCCAGCGCGATGCGCACGCGCCAGGAGGCCGAGGAGCGGAAGTAGTTGAAGAGTTCCATGGGCCGATGATGCCATTGCGCCCGGCTACACTGAAACGCATGTGGCTTCCCCGACGCTTCAAACATTGCCCCAGCTGCGGCCAGGCGGTCGAGTACCGCGTGCCGGCCGACGACAACCGCGAGCGCGCCACCTGCACCGCCTGCGCCACCGTGCACTACGAGAACCCGATCAATGTGGTGGGCACCCTGCCCGTCTGGGGCGAGGGGCCGGACGCGCAGGTGCTGCTGTGCAAGCGCGCGATCGAGCCGCGCTACGGTCTGTGGACCCTGCCGGCCGGTTTTCTGGAGCTCGGCGAGACGGCCGCCGCAGGCGCCTTGCGCGAGACCGATGAGGAAGCCGGCGCGCAGATCGAGCTGCTGCCGCTCTACAGCCTGATGAATGTGGTCTCGGTCGGCCAGATCCACCTCTACTACCGCGCCCGCCTGCTCTCGCCCGAGTTCAATCCCGGCCCCGAGACGCTGGAGGCCCGGCTGTTCCACGAGCATGAGGTGCCTTGGGACGCGCTGGCCTTCCGCACCGTGCGCGAAACCCTGCGGTGCTTCTTCGAAGACCGCCGGCTGGGCCGGCCCTTCGCGCTGCACAGCGCCGATATCGGCTGATCAATGCGCGCTCAAGTCTGCGCCGTCGCCCAGGGCCCGGTCACACCGTCGAGCTCGCAGTCCCACAGCGCCTGCACATCCATGCCGTCGACCACCCCCTCGGCATAGACCTTCAGCGCCAGGCTGCGCAGCATGATGACCATGCCGCGCACAAAGGCGGCGCGGGCGGCGTCGCCGGACACGCCCGCGACCACGGCGGCGTCCAGCTTCACATAGTCCAGCCCGGCCTGATAGAGCCGGTCCACCTGGGCCAGCCCGACGCCGGCATGCTCCAGCCCCAGCTTGACGCCCAGCGGGCGCAGCTGGCGGCCCATCTCCTGCAAGAGCTCGAAATGCTGGATGGCCGCGCCCTCGGCCAGCTCCAGCCCGAGCTTGCGGGCCGCCTGCGGCGACTGGAACACCTGCTCGCGCAGGCGCGCGACGAAGCCGCCGTCCAGCAGCGAGCTGGGCGCCACATTGACGCAGCGCGCCCGGCCGTCCAGCACGATGGCCTCCAGCGCCAGCGCCGCCGCCTGCAGATCGATCTCGGCCGTCAGCCGGCTGCGCACCGCCAGCGGCAGCCAGCGCGCCGCGTTCTCGAACGGACCGTCGGCCACCAGGCGCAGCTGCAGCGGGCACTCCAGATGCAAGACCTGACCCTGCTTGTCCAGCACCGGATACTCGGCCAGCCGGCCGCGGCGCTCGCGCAAGGCCTCCGAGATCTGCGCACGCCAGGCGCGCTCGCCCTGGATCTGCGCCTCGGCCGACGGCGCCAGCACCTCGACGACAAAGCCCGGCCGGCCCTCGGCCCGCGCCAGCGCCGCGTCGGCGGCGCCGAACCAGTCGCTGGACGGGCGCTCCCGGGCCAGCTCGACGGCGCCCAGCGCCACCTGCACGCCGGCGCCGAAGGCCGGCAGGCTGGCCTGCAAGGCATCGGCCAGCGCGTTGGCGGTGTCGCCGACGACATCGGGGGCCGGCAGCCAGAGCGCGAAATCGGCCCCGTTCAGCCGCCCGGCCAGGCAACCCTTGACGCGCTCGGGATAGACCTGCACCGCATGCGCCATCGCCACCAGCAGCTGGTCCACCGCCGCCCGGCCCAGGCGCTGGTTCAGGCCGGCCAGATCGCGCAGCCGCAGCAGCACCAGACCGGCCCTGACCGGCCCCTCGTCGCGGGTCAGCGCCGAGTCCAGCTCGGCCAGGAAATGGGTGCGCGTGCTCATGCCGGTCAGCGCGTCGCAATGGGCTTGCACACGCAAGACCTCGAGCTGGCTGGACTGCGCCTCGAACATCTGCCGGACCCGCTCCACCATGGTGTTCATCGCCCGGCTCAGGCGCCGCAGCTCGGGCTCGCGGGGCTCGTCGACCTGGGTGTACTGGCCGGCCACCAGGGCCTCGGCCTGGGTCACGGCGTTGTCCAGCGGCCGGCGGATGTGGCCCAGCACCCATAACGCGGCCAGGCCGGCCAGCAGGCCGACACCGGCCATGAGCCCCACCATGCGCAGGCTGGCGCGCCACAACTCGTCATGGGCATAGGCCGACTGGCTGCGCACCTCCACCGAGCCCACCGCGTTCCAGCCATTCGAGACCTTGGCCACGCCGGGCTGCGTGTCGATCGGCGTCAGCGCGACGAACCAGGCCGGCGCCTTGCTGCTGCGGCCGGGCGCCGCGCGCTCGAAGGCCACGCTGCCGTCCGCAGCCAGCCAGCGCAGGCTCTGGTAGTGGCCGGTGTCGAACTGGGCCGAGACCAGCAGCGACATCAGCTGGGCGTCCCCCCCCTGCTGCGACAAGGCCAGCGCCAGTGCGGCGGCGTTGTCGCTGTTCTTCAGCTGCAGCTGGGTTTGCAGCAGGGCCCGCATGCCGATGGCGGACACCGCCATGCTGCCCAGCACCGACGCCAGCACCACACCCAGGACCAGGAACCAGACTTGACGAATCAGCGACATGGCCGCATCCATTTTGTTTGCATCATTAGAACCCCTCCGCCCTGATCTTCGCCAAGGCGTCCCTCCAGATCGACAAACGCGCGACGGCATTGCCCGAGCTGGCGCTGCCCACCCCCTGCCACAGGCCTTCGCTATTGAAGCTGAACACCGGCGCCAGATCGGCGCGCTGCGAGGCCGGTCGCACCTCGGCCTGCAGATTGTCCAGAATCAGCGGCTCGGCCTCGGGCTGGGCATAGTAGGCCAGCACCATATGGGCCTGCGGTCGGCCGTCCAGCATCGCCCGCACATAGACCAGGCGCAGCCGCGCCTCCGGCACACCGGCGGCCAGCAGGCTGAAGTACTTGGCGATCGCATAGTCCTCGCAGTCACCCTGGCCGCGATCCAGGGTCTCCAGCGGGCTGGCCCAGTAGTCGGGCTTGGCCCAGATATCGCGGTCCTCGCGAAAGGCGATGCGCTGGTTGAAGAAGTCGTTGATGGGCTTGAGCCGCAGGCCCTCGTCCAGGCTGCCGCTGCGCTCGACCAGCTGCTGCAGCTCGCGGGCGGCCGCCAGCGTGCGCGGACCGAAGCGCGCCGCGCTGGCCAGCACACGCTCAGCCTCCCAGGCCTGCAGCCCGGGCGTCGGACTCAGCACCAGACAGGCGGCCAGCAGCGCCCCTGCAAACACCGCCGAGCGGTATTCCTGCATGGGAGCGCGCCAACGGTGGAGGTTCTGGACTTTGGCCTGGGCCATACTTCGTTGCACTTTACCGTGCGACCTCGCCTGCGCCGCCTCCTGCGGCCGCGCAGCCCGGATAATCAGCGGCAACAATCCTCGGCAGACGCGCTTGATGCGCGTCTTGCGCTTATGAATTCCCAATCGATACGTCAAGAGCTGGACAGCGCCCGCCGCAATGGCCCGCTGCGCCAGATCCATATTCCGCCCTGTCCGGAGCTGCTGCAGCGGCTGCAGGCCGCGATGGCCCATGCCGAACCCGACCTCAACGAGGTGGCCCGGATCGCGGCCAGCGATGTCGCGATGTCGGCCACCCTGCTCAAGCGCGCCAACAGCCCGGTCTACAAGGAGCCCGGCGGTCTGCCCTGCACCACCGTGGGGCAAGCAATGAACCGCATCGGACTCGACGAAACCGCGGCGGTGATGACGGGCTTTTTGCTGCGCAACACCATCCCGGTCAACAGCCCTCATCTGCTGCGCTTCTGGGAGCGCTCCAGCAAGCGCGCGGTCGCGATGGCCTTCATCGCCCGCCAGCTGGCCGGGCTGTCGCCCGATCTGGCCCACACCTACGGGCTGTTCTGCCATGTCGGCATGCCGGTGCTGCTGCAAAGCGTGCGCGGCTATGGCTCGACCATGGTGGAGGCGGCCGCCCGCATCGACCGCCCCTATATCGCCACCGAGAACGCCAATCACAAGACCGACCATGCGGTGGTCGGCGCGCTGGTGATACGGGCCTGGAATATGGCGCCGGAGCTGATGTCCGCGATCCGGCTGCACCATGACTTCGAGTCACTGGGCCATGCCGGCATCGACCCCGACGTCCACACGCTGGTGGCGGCCGGCCTGGTGGCCGAGCACCTGATGCGCCGCCACGAGGCCCTGCCCGAAGACCTGGACTGGGCCGTCAACCATGCCGCCGCGCTCGACTGGCTGCAGATCGACCTGGACGAGGTCGAGCAATGGGACGAGCTGCTGCGGCCGCTGCTGGACGAGGCTTAAACCTAGACCCTGAGCGCTCAGGCCGGCGAGGAGCGCAGGCCGTAGACCTTGTCGCCGAGGAATAGATACTCGGCGCGCAGGATCGCCTCGCCCTTCTCGCCGCTGAAGCTGAAGCCCAGCACACCCACGGTCGCGCCGGGCTTGATCTCCTCGACCCCCCAGGCCGCCAGCCGGGTCAGCGGCGCCAGCTCGATCTGCCATTGGCGGTCGCGACGGGTCGGCAGTTGGGCCTTGGCGAGCAGGGCCGGGCCGTCCACTGCCGCGCTCTGTCTGGGCAGCACACGCTGCTTCAGATCGGCCGGCAGCCGCGGCTTCTCGGGCAGCTCCAGCACCAGCTCGCCATGCGGGTTGCGCCACATCACCTGGGTCGCGCGGCCTTCGAGATAAAGCGGGCGCTCCTGGTCGAAGCTGCTCCAGCCATGGTGGGCCCAGGCCGGCAGGGTCAGGCCCAGTCCGGCGGTCAGCACAAGTCGTCGATCCATCGCGCGTCTCCTTCAGGCGTAAGCAATCCATCGGCCGCAGATGATGACAGCCATCCAAAACCCCAGTGACAGCATGCATTGCAGCCGGGCCAGCCCGTCATCGGCCGACACGCCGCTGCGGGCATGGAAAAAGGCCGCATTGCCGCCGGCCAGGCAGATCAGCAGCAGCTTGAGGCGGAAGGCCGGATTGGCCAGCAACTCCTGCGGCTGGGTCGCGAACATGGTCAGCCCGGTGGCGGCGCACAGACCGAAACCGAGCAGGGCCGGCAGCAGGGTCAGCCGCGCCAGCGCCGCCGCCGGCAGCTCGCGCGCCAGGCCCAGCGCCCGCAATTCGAACACCAGCAGGCCACCGAACAGCATCGCGATGCCGACGATGTGCACGGCCTCCAGCGCCGGATAGGCCCAGGGGTGGGAGGCCAGGCCTTGCAGCACGGCGCGACTCAGCCGGGGTACTGGACCAGCTGCAGCTGGTTGCCGGCCGGATCGACCAGGGTGGCCAGCCAGCCACCCCAGGGCTGCTGCTCGGGCGCACCGCTGAAGGGCACACCCGCCGCACGCAGTTCGGCATGGCGGGCGCGGATGTCGGCAGCGACAAAGGACAGGCCGGTGAAGCGGCCCACCAGGGCCTGCTCCGGCGCGTCGCTCGCCACGCTCTCCAGCACCAGATCTGCCGAGCCGGCATCGAAGACGCAATAGCCGGCGCCGGCATCACCGTGCTTCAGCTTGAAGCCCAGCGTCTGCTGATAGAAGACCTGGGCCGAGACCAGATCGCGCACAAACACGCGCACGGCGGCGAGCCTCATGGGCTGATGCTCCGTTGACGCGGTGAATGCAGGGCCTGCAGCCAGCGCCGCCAGAAGCCGGCCTGCGGCGGCACCAGCTCGGCCTGCGGGTCGATCAAGCGAAGCAGCTCGGCGCTGCGCCGGTGGCGGGCCGCCTGCAGCGGCGTCATACCGTCGGTCTCGGACAGCAGCTGCCGGTCGGCGCCGTAGTCCAGCAGCAGGGCCGCCGCTTCCTGCTGGCCGGCCAGGATGCAGGCCACCAGCGGCGTGCTCATGAACTCAGGGTGCTGATAGTTCGGGTCCACGCCCGCGCGCAGGTGGTAGCGCAGCAGCTCGATATCGCCATCGACCGCCGCAGCAAACATCTCTTTCCAGTCTCCGCCCGACATGGCCGCCTCCCCTGCTTTGCCGTCCCGTGCTTGTACCACCGCCGGCAGCTCGCCGGAAAGCCCCGGCGCGCCGATCCGGCCCGTGGACAATGCGCAAGCATGACCATCGCTCTTGGACGCATCGCCGGCGGCAGCCTGGCCCGCCGACGCGGGGTCTTGCTGCTGCTGATCGCGCTGCTGGCGCTGCCGCTGGGCTGGCGCCTGTTCGGGCCGCGCGGTGTCGATGTGGAGCTCACGCGCAAGACCTGGCGCTTCGAGATCAAGGTCGAGAAACGGGTCGATGAAAGCGGCTCCGCCTGGTGCGAGGAGATGCCGGCCGGCGCGCGCGAAATCGAGCGCCGCCGGCTGGACGCCCCCGGCGGCGGCGCCGACCATTGCCGCTTCATGCAGCCGCAATGGCGCAGCCAGTACACAGTGCGCTCAGAAGGCGACGCGAGGACGCCGGCGCAATGGCCGCAGCCGGTGCTCAGCGAGCTGCCGTCGGACCGGCTCGGCGCCCAGCGATTGGGTCAGCGCCAGGCCTTCTTCGAGGTGCATCTGCGCGCCGACGAGGGTCAGGTCTGGACCTGCAGGCTCAGCGAGGCGCACTGGTCGGCACTGGCGCTGGGCACCAAGCTGCGGCTGCAGATCGATCGCCGGGGCGTGGCGGACTGCGCGAGCCTGGTGCCACGCGCTCCTGCGCCGACTCAGTCCGGCTGAGGTCGCTGCCCCTCCAGCAAGGGCAGCCAGGCCCGTGTGCCCTCGTACAGATGATCGAACAGCGCCTTGATGCGCGGCACGGGGCGCAGCTCGACGCGGGTCAACAACCAGAGTTCGCTGCGCCAATCGCGCGGCGGCTCGAAGACGCGCCGCAGGTTCGGATCGGCGTCGCCGAGATAGCAGGGCAAGGCGCCGAGACCGACGCCAGCGCGCAGCAACTGACGCACATTGACCAGCGAGTTGGTCCGCATCGCCACCTGGCGCGCCAGGCCCTGGCGCTCAAGCCAGCGGGCCGAGCTCAGATGGGCCAGTTGCTCGTCGACACCGACCCAGGGCAGGCTGTCGAGCCGGTCCGCATGCACGCCGCCGAGCTTGCGTGAGCAATAGACCGTGGCCTCGACCCGCGCCAACCGCCGCCCGACCAGGGACTCCGGCGGCTTGCCGCCCGAGCGCAGCGCAACATCGATCGCCCCCTGCTGCACATCGTCCATCGCATTGCCGCTGCCCAGGCTCAGCTGGACCTGGGTGCGCGCCTGGTAGCTTGCCAGCAGCGGCGGCAGCAGCTCCTGCATCCAGGTATCGGCCGCGCTGAGCCGCACCAGACCGCCGGGCCAGGCCTGCCGGCCGCGCAGGCCTTCAGTGACCGTCTGCAGCTCGCTGCCCATGCGTTGCGCGAACTCGACCAGCTCGGCCCCGGCGCGGGTCGGTGCGTAGCCTGCACGCAGCCGCTCGAACAGCTGCACGCCCAGACGCGCCTCCAGTGCGCGCAGGCGCCGGAACAGGGTCGCATGGCTCACCCGGCCGGCCTCGGCGGCGGCGGCGAGACGCCCATGGCGGGCAATCTGCAGCACCACGCGCAGATCATCCCAATCGAGGTTGGAATTGGCAGCAGTGGAAACGGTCATATTTGCAATGCTAGCGTTCAAATCTGCCGATCTGCGCCAGGTCTTGCGTTTCTAGACTGCGAGCATCGCAACCGCAGCACCGAATCCCCATGTCGATGTACGAAAGCCTGCCCTTCCAACCTGCCGCCGACAGCGAGATCGAGCGCCTGGTCGCCGCCCATCCGCTGGCCACCCTGGTCAGCAGCGACGCGGGCCGCATGCTCGCGACGCCTCTGCCGCTGATACTGCAGCGCGATGCGGACGGCAGCCGTGTCTTCATCGGACATCTCGCCCGTCGCAACCCGCAGCACGAGATGCTCAAGCGCAATCCGAGAGCGCTGGCGACCTTCACCGGCGCACAGGGCTATATCGCCAGCAGCTGGCTGCGCAACCGCCGCTACGCGCCGACCTGGAACTACGAGTTCGTGCAGTTCGAGCTCGATGTGGCCCTCATCGACACGCCCGAGGAAACGCTGTTCGCGCTCGACACGCTGATCGAGCATGTCGAGGCACCCTACCCGAACCCCTGGCGCAGCGCCGAGATGGGCCCGCGGCGCGAGCAGCTCGCGCAATACATCGTGCCCTTTCGTGCGCGCGTGATCGAGGCTCGCGCGCAGTTCAAGCTCGGCCAGGGCGATTCGAGCGATGCATTGGCGGACACTCACGCGGCACTTGCGCGCTACGGGCAGTTCGAGCTGGCCGAGGCGATGCGCAGGCATGAGCGACTCCTTGCCGCGCAAGGCTGACAAGAAAAAAGGCCGGCAATGCCGGCCCTTCTGACGAGGCGGATGAACTCAGCGCCGCGCCGGCGGCACATCCGTGCAGGAGCCGTGCGCCACTTCCGCCGCCAGGCCTATGCTCTCGCCCAGCGTGGGATGCGGGTGGATGGTCTTGCCGATGTCCACCGCATCGGCGCCCATCTCGATGGCCAGGGCGATCTCGCCGATCATGTCGCCGGCGTGGGTGCCGACGATGCCGCCGCCGATGATGCGGTGCGACTCTTCGTCGAACAGCAGCTTGGTGAAGCCCTCGTCGCGGCCGTTGGCGATGGCGCGACCGGAGGCCGACCAGGGCAGCAGGCCCTTCTTGACCTTGATGCCCTTGGCCTTGGCCTCGTCCTCGGTGATGCCGACCCAGGCCACTTCCGGATCGGTGTAAGCAACGCTCGGGATCACGCGCGCATCGAACTGGGCCTTGGCCAGCTTCTCGTCGCCCAGCAACTCGCCGGCAATCACCTCAGCTGCCACATGGCCCTCGTGCACGGCCTTGTGCGCCAGCATCGGCTGGCCCACCAGATCGCCGATCGCGAAGATGTTGGCGACATTGGTGCGCATCTGCACATCGACCGGGATGAAGCCGCGGTCGCTGACGATGACGCCGGCCCTGTCGGCGGCGATCTTCTTGCCGTTGGGCGTGCGGCCCACGGCCTGCAGCACCAGGTCATAGACCTGCGGCTCCTTCGGTGCGCCCTCGCCCTCGAACGTGACCTTGATGCCCTCGGGCGTCGCTTCCGCGGCCACCGTCTTGGTGTTGAGCATGATGTGGTCGAAGCGCGGCGCGTTCATCTTCTGCCAGACCTTGACCAGATCGCGATCGGCGCCGGTCATCAGCGTGGGCAGCATTTCGACCACATCCAGCCGTGCGCCCAGGGTCGAGTAGACCGTGCCCATCTCCAGGCCGATGATGCCGCCACCGACGATCAGCATGCGCTTGGGCGCCGTGTTCAGCTCCAGCGCGCCGGTCGAATCGATGACGCGCGGATCGTTGGGCATGAAGGGCAGGCGCACGGCCTGAGAACCGGCCGCCAGGATGATGCGCTTGAACTTCAGCGTCTGGGTCTTGCCGGTCTTCTCCTGGCCCTCGCCCGCCGTCTCTTCGACGCTCAGGTGATTCGCATCCAGCAGCGAGCCGTAGCCACGCACCACCGTGACCTTGCGCATCTTGGCCATCATGGCCAGACCACCGGTCAGCTTGCCGATGACCTTCTGCTTGTGCTTGAGCAGCTTGGGCAGCTCGACGGTGGGTTCGCTGAAGGTCACGCCCAGATCGGCGAAGTGCTTCACCTCGTCCATCACGGCCGCGACGTGCAGCAGGGCCTTGGACGGAATGCAGCCCACGTTCAGGCACACACCACCGAGTGTGGTGTAGCGCTCGACCAGGGCGACTTTCAGACCCAGGTCGGCGGCGCGGAAGGCGGCCGAATAGCCACCAGGGCCGCCGCCCAGCACGATCACGTCGTACTCGCCGTCGGCACTGCCCGCAAAGCTGGCAGCCGTCGGCGCCGTGACGGGTGCAGCAGGCGCTGCTGCCGGAGCAGCCGCAGGTGCGGGCGCTGGCGCAGCCGCTGCATCCGACTCCAGCATCAGCACCAGCGTGCCGGTATTGACCACGTCGCCGATCTTGAGCTTCATCTCCTTGATGACGCCCGCATGGGTCGAGGGGATCTCCATCGAAGCCTTGTCGCTCTCGACGGTGATCAGGCTCTGCTCGACCTTGATGGTGTCGCCGGCCTTGACCATCACCTCGATCACAGCCACATCCTTGGAGTCGCCGATGTCCGGGACCTTCACTTCAATCAATGCCATGTTTTTCGCTCCCGTTTCAGAGTGCAATGCGGCGGAAGTCCGCCAGCAAGGACGCGAAATAGACATTGAAGCGGGCCGCAGCCGCGCCGTCGATCACGCGGTGGTCCCAGCTCAGGCTCAGCGGCAAGATCAGGCGCGGCTGGAAGGCCTTGCCGTCCCAGATCGGTTCGATGCTGCTCTTGCAGACGCCCATGATGGCGACTTCGGGGGCGTTGATGATGGGGGTGAAGTACTTGCCACCGATGCCGCCCAGCGACGAGATCGAGAAGCAGCCCCCGCTCATGTCGGCAGGCCCCAGCTTGCCGTCGCGTGCCTTCTTGGCCAGCTCGCCCATTTCCTGGCTGATCTGGAAGATGCCCTTCTTGTCCGCGTCCTTGATGACGGGTACGACCAGGCCGTTGGGCGTGTCGGCCGCGAAGCCGATATGGAAGTAGTTCTTCAGCACCAGGGTGCCGTCACCGTCCAGCGAGCTGTTGAACTCGGGGAATTTCTTCAGCGCCGCGACGGCCGCCTTGATCATGAAGGCCAGCATCGTGACCTTGATGCCCGACTTCTCGTTTTCCTTATTGGTCGCGACGCGGAAGGCTTCCAGCTCGGTGATGTCCGCATCATCGTGATTCGTCACATGCGGAATCACAACCCAGTTGCGATGCAGATTGGCGCCGCTGATCTTCTTGATGCGCGACAGCTCCTTGCGCTCGACCGGGCCGAACTTCTCGAAGTCGACCTTGGGCCAGGGCAGCAGGCCCGGGAGAGCGCCACCGGCGGCAGCGGCCGGGGCGGCGGCCTTCTGCGCGGCGGTCTGAACGCTGCCGGCCATCACGGCCTTGACGAAGCCCTGCACATCGGACTCGGTGATGCGGCCCTTGGCGCCCGAGCCCTTGACCTCGGCCAGCGGCACACCCAGCTCGCGTGCCAGCTTGCGGATGCTGGGCGAGGCATGCGGCAGCTTGCCGCTGGGGGAGCTCGGCTCATGGGCGGGCAAGGCAGCCGCAGCCGCTGGCGCGGCAGCGGCAACAGCCGGTGCCGGTGCGGGTGCGGCAGCCGGTGCAGGTGCCGCAGCCGGTGTCGCAGCGGCCGGTGCCGGGGCAGCGCCCTTCACCTCCAGCAACGCCAGCAGCGTGCCCTTGGCCACCTTGTCACCGACCTTGACCTTCAGGTCCTTGATCACGCCGGCGTGCGAGGACGGGATCTCCATCGAGGCCTTGTCGCTCTCGACCGTGATCAGGCTCTGCTCGACCTTGACGGTATCGCCGGCCTTGACCATCACCTCGATCACGGCCACTTCGTCGAAGTCGCCGATGTCGGGCACGACCACTTCGACCGTGCCGCTGGCGGCCGGCGCGGCAGCGGGTGCCGGCGCAGCAGCCGCTGGAGCGGGCGCCGCGGTGGCTGCCGGTGCCGGGGCCGGCGCAGCCGCGCCCTCGGCTTCCAGCAGCAGCACAACGCTGCCCTCGTTGACCGTGTCACCGATCTTGACCTTGATCTCCTTGACGACGCCGGCGCCCGAGCTGGGGATCTCCATCGAGGCCTTGTCGCTCTCGACGGTGATCAGGCTCTGCTCGGCCTTGACCGTGTCGCCCACCTTGACCAGCAGCTCGATGACCGCCACGTCCTTGACGTCCCCGATGTCCGGGACCTTGACTTCTACCAATGCCATGTGTTGTCTCCGCGAGGCCGCTGAATCAAGCGTACAGGGGGTTGATCTTGTCGGCCTTGATGCCGTACTTCGCAATCGCCTCGGCCACCTTGGCCAGCGGCAGCTTGCCTTCGTCGGCCAGCGACTTGAGCGCCGCCACGACGATGTAGTGGCGGTTGATCTCGAAATGCTCGCGCAGCTTGTAGCGGAAATCCGAGCGGCCGAAACCGTCGGTGCCCAGCACCTTGTAGCTGCGACCGGCCGGAATGAAGGCGCGGATCTGCTCGGCGTAGTTCTTCATATAGTCGGTCGACGCGATCACCGGGCCGCTGGTCTTGGCCAGCTGCTGGGCGACGAAGGAGACACGCGGTGCCTCGGTCGGGTGCAGCAGGTTCCAGCGCTCGGCGTCCTGGCCGTCACGAGTCAGCTCGTTGAAGCTCGGGCAGCTCCAGACATGGGCGCTGACGCCCCAGTCGGCTTCCAGCAGCCTCTTGGCGGCCTGGCTCTCACGCAAGATGGTGCCGGAGCCTAGCAGGTTGACGACCGGCTTGCCCGTGTCGCCGGCCTGGTCCAGCAGATACATGCCCTTCAGGATCTGCTCCTCGGTACCAGCATGCAGACCCGGCATCGGGTAGTTCTCGTTGAGCAGCGTGATGTAGAAGTAGACGTTCTCCTGCTGCTCGACCATGCGCTTGAGGCCGCTGTGCAGGATCACCGCCACTTCGTGGGCGAAAGTCGGGTCGTAGCTGATGCAGTTCGGGATCGTGCCGGCCAGGATGTGGCTGTGGCCGTCCTCGTGCTGCAGGCCTTCGCCGTTCAGCGTGGTGCGGCCCGAGGTGCCGCCGAGCAGGAAGCCGCGCGCCTGCATATCGCCGGCGGCCCAGGCCAGGTCGCCGATGCGCTGGAAGCCGAACATCGAGTAGTAGACATAGAACGGAATCATCACGCGGTTGTTCGTCGAGTACGACGTTGCCGCAGCGATCCAGCTGGCCATGCCACCGGCTTCGTTGATGCCCTCCTGCAGGATCTGGCCGGCCTTGTCCTCGCGGTAGTACATCACCTGGTCCTTGTCGACCGGGGTGTAGAGCTGACCCTTGGGGTTGTAGATGCCGATCTGGCGGAACAGGCCTTCCATGCCGAATGTGCGCGCCTCGTCGACCAGGATGGGCACGGTGCGCGGGCCCAGCGCCGGGTCGCGCAGCAGCTGGGTCAGGAAACGCACATAGGCCTGCGTGGTCGAGATCTCACGGCCCTCGGCCGTCGGCTCCAGCACCGCCTTGAAGGTGTCCAGCGGCGGCACGGTAAAGCTCTCCTCGGCCTTGACGCGGCGCTGCGGCAGATAGCCGCCCAGGGCCTGGCGGCGCTCGTGCAGATAGCGCATCTCCGGCGTGTCCTCGGCCGGCTTGTAGTAGGGCAGCTTGGGCAGCTCGCTGTCGGGGATGGGGATGTTGAAGCGGTCGCGGATGTACTTGATGTCCTCGTCCGACAGCTTCTTGGTCTGGTGCACGGTGTTCTTGCCCTCACCGGCCTTGCCCATGCCATAGCCCTTGACGGTCTTGACCAGCAGCACGGTGGGCTGGCCCGTGGTGTTGTGATGGGCAGCATGGAAGGCCGCATAGACCTTCTCGGGCTGGTGGCCGCCGCGGCGCAACTCGAACACCTCCTCGTCGCTCATGTGCTCGACCAGCTTCGCCGTCTCCGGATACTTGCCGAAGAAGTTCTTGCGCACGAAAGCGCCGTCATTGGCCTTCATGGCCTGGTAGTCGCCGTCCAGCGTCTCCATCATCAGTTGCTTGAGCTTGCCGCTCTTGTCGCGCGCCAGCAGGGCGTCCCAGCCATTGCCCCACAGCAGCTTGATCACATTCCAGCCGCTGCCGCGGAATTCGCTCTCCAGCTCCTGCACGATCTTGCCATTGCCGCGCACCGGGCCGTCCAGGCGCTGCAGATTGCAGTTGACGACAAAGACCAGGTTGTCGAGGTTCTCGCGGGCGGCCAGGCCGATCGCACCCAGCGACTCGGGCTCGTCCATCTCGCCGTCGCCGCAGAACACCCAGACCTTGCGATTGGCGGTGTCGGCAATGCCGCGGGCATGCAGATACTTCAGGAAACGCGCCTGGTAGATCGCCATCAGCGGGCCCAGGCCCATCGAGACGGTCGGGAACTGCCAGAACTCGGGCATGAGCTTGGGATGCGGATAGCTGGACAGACCCTTGCCGTCCACCTCCTGGCGGAAGCTGTCGAGCTGGGCCTCGGTCAGGCGGCCCTCCAGATAGGCACGGGCGTAGATGCCGGGCGCGCTATGGCCCTGGATATAGAGCAGGTCGCCGCCGTGGCCCTCGCTCTCGGCGTGCCAGAAATGGTTGAAGCCGGCGCCGAACATGCTGGCCACCGAAGCGAAGGAGCCGATATGACCGCCCAGATCGCCGCCGTCTTCCGGGTTCAGGCGGTTGGCCCGCACCACCATGGCCATCGCGTTCCAGCGCATGAAGGCGCGCAGGCGCTTCTCGATCGCGATATTGCCCTGGCAATGGGCCTGCTGCTCCACCGGGATGGTGTTGACATAGGCGGTGTTGGCCGAGAACGGCACATCGATGCCGGCCTGACGGGCATGGCCGATCAGGGTCTCAAGCAGGAAATGCGCGCGCTCACCGCCCTCTTCGCCAATCACGGCGGACAGGGCGTCCAACCACTCCTTGGTTTCCTGGGCATCGGTGTCGTTGGCGGCGGCGCCAAGAAAAGATTGCGGCTGCGCAGACATGCTTGTCTCCTTTTATTGAGGGCTGACTCTAAAAGCGTTTCGCGCGGAGTGTCGCACAAGTTCGCAACACTCCCAAATTGCGCGAGTGCATTCCGCATAATGAAACAACAGGGAATGCGCCGAGGCTGGGGCCTGGCTGGCGCCGGGATAATCGGGCCATGCTTTCCCGCCTCGCCATCAAGGGCGCGCTGCGCCGCGCCACTCTCCCGCTACAGCGCCTGATCGCCACCTGGTGGCGGCGCCAGTCGCCGTCGCGCCAGGACCGCTTCGCCACGCTGGGCCCGCTGATCTCGGTGATGCTCTTCCTCGCGGCCATCATCCTGGCCTTCTGGTATCTGCGTAACGAGGAGATCGAGCGCGAGGCCGAGGCCGTCAAGCGCGACACCGAAATCGCCCAGCAGCAGATCCGGCTGCGCCTGATCGAGAACCAGGAACAGCTGGTGCGCATCGCCCGGGAGATCGTCACCCGCGCGGTCGATGCCCACGAATTCACCGCCCAGGCCTCGGCCTTTGCCCGCGACCGGCCCGAGATCACCCACGTCACCTGGCTGAACAACCAGCGCAAGCGCCGCGCCAGCGTCAGCGCCGCCGGCTTCCAGGCCGAGAGCCTGATGGGCGACGACGGCCGCGACCCGTCGATGCCGATGGCCGAGCGATCCAGCGCGCCCGAGCTGGCCTTCCAGGCCGCCAAGGACAGGCGCCAGCCGACCTATTCGCTGGCCTTCAACGATTTCAACAACCTGACCGTGTTCCAGGTCCAGGTGCCCTTGATCGACCGCAGCGGCTTCTCGGGCGTGTTGATCGCCGAATACTCGGTCGAGGCGCTGCTGCGCTACTCGGTGCCGTCCGAGGTGGCGGCCCGCCATCCGGTGGCGGTGCTGGACGGCCGCGAGCAGATCGTCAGCAGCACCGTGACACCGATGCCGGGCCAGCGCCTGCAGCGCGCCTCCATCATGCATGACGTGCCGCTGGCGCCGGCGCTGAACGGACTGATCCTGCGTGGCCAGGGCTACCGCACCTCGATCGGTCTGATCTCCAACACCTTGTTCTGGATGGTGGTCGCGCTGTCGGTGCTGACCGTGTGGATGCTCCTGGGCACCTGGAAGCATATGCGCCGGCGCCTGCAGATCCAGACCGCGCTGTCCAGCGAGACCAACTTCCGCCGCGCGATGGAGAACTCCATGCTGACCGGCATGCGGGCCATGGACATGGAGTCGCGCATCTCCTATGTGAACCCGGCCTTCTGTGCGATGACCGGCTTCTCCGAGGCCGAGCTGATCGGCCGCAAACCGCCCTTCCCCTACTGGCCCACCGACCGCTACGAGGAGAACTCGCGGCTGCTGCAGCAGGAAGTCCAGGGCCGCAGCCCCTCGGGCGGCGCCGAGGTCAAGGTGATGCGCAAGGACGGCACCATCTTCGATGCCCGCATGTATGTCTCGCCACTGATCGACCCCAAGGGCAAGCAAAGCGGCTGGATGACCTCGATGACCAATATCACCGAGGCCAAGCGCGTGCGCGACCAGCTCAGCGCCTCGCACGAGCGCTTCACCACGGTGCTGGAAGGCCTGGACGCGGCGGTCTCGGTGCTGTCGGTGCAGCAGGGCGAGCTGCTGTTCGCCAACCGCAGCTACCGGCTCTGGTTCGGCGCCGACCCCAAGGGCCATGCGGTGCTGGCCGGCAGCCAGCTGGGCCGCGGCGAGGCCGAACCGGAAACGGACGAAGAGGTCGACGACTACGGCGGCCTGCCGGCCCAGCAGCTGACCGAGGTCGGCTCCGACCCGCGCGAGGTCTATATCGACACCTTGGAGATGTGGTTCGATGTGCGCGCCCGCTATCTGCAGTGGACCGACGGCCGCCTGGCCCAGATGCTGATCGCCACCGACATCACCGCGCGCCGCCACGCCGAGATGCTGTCGGCGCAGCAGGCCGAGAAGGCGCAGGTGACCAGCCGGCTGATGACCATGGGCGAGATGGCCTCCAGCGTCGCCCATGAGCTGAACCAGCCGCTGACCGCGATCACCAACTACTGCAACGGCATGGTCTCGCGGGTGCGCAACGACGCGATCCAGAAGGACGATCTGCTGGCCGCGCTGGAGAAGACCGCCAAGCAGGCCCAGCGCGCCGGCCAGATCATTCACCGCATCCGCAACTTCGTGAAGCGCAGCGAGCCGCAGCGCCAGGCCTCCAGCGCGCCCGAGATCATCGAGGACGCGGTCGAGCTGGCCGGCATCGAGCTGCGCCGCCGCAATGTCGCGATCCACACCTATGTGGCCCAGCGTCTGCCGCCGCTGATGGTGGACCCGATCCTGATCGAGCAGGTGGTGCTGAATCTGTTGAAGAACGCCGCCGAGGCGATCGACAACGCCGGCCTGCCGGTGTCGCGCCGCCACATCGAACTGAGAGTGATCCCTAAACACACGCCCGAGCTCGGTGGCCATATCGAGTTCAGCGTCACCGATATGGGCCCGGGCCTGCCCGAGGAGGTGATCGAGCGCATGTACGAGGCCTTCTTCTCGACCAAGGCCGACGGACTGGGCATAGGCCTAGGGTTATGCCGGTCCATCGTCGAGTCCCACCAGGGCCGGATCAGGGCCGAGAACTTATACAATGGTGCGGCTATTGTGGGGTGCCGGTTCGCCTTCACCATCCCGGTAGACATCCCGCGCCCCGAGCCCTCGGGCACTGCTACGAACACTGCTGCGACACCATGAGTCTGATTCCGAAGAAGGGTAACGTCTACGTTGTTGACGATGACGAGGCCGTGCGGGATTCCCTGCAATGGCTGCTGGAAGGCAAGGACTACCGCGTCAAGTGCTTTGACTCCGCCGAGAGTTTCCTGAGCCGCTACGACCCGCGCGAAGTGGCCTGTCTGATCGCCGACATCCGCATGGAAGGCATGAGCGGTCTGGAGTTGCAGGACCGCCTGCTGGAGCGCCGCAGCCCGCTGCCGGTGGTCTTCATCACCGGCCACGGCGATGTGCCGATGGCGGTGCAGACGATGAAGAAGGGCGCGATGGACTTCATCGAGAAACCCTTCAAGGAAGACGAGCTGCTGGCCCTGGTCGAGCGCATGCTGGACCAGGCCCGCAACGCCTTCTCGACCCATCAGGAAGCCGCCAGCCGCGACGCCCTGCTGTCGCGCCTGACGACGCGCGAAGCCCAGGTGCTGGAGCGCATCGTCGCCGGCCGCCTGAACAAGCAGATCGCCGACGACCTGGGCATCAGCATCAAGACGGTGGAGGCGCACCGCGCCAACATCATGGAAAAGCTCAACGCCAACACGGTGGCCGATCTGCTGAAGATTGCGCTCGGCGCGCCGGCCAAGGCCTGAATTCGAATGACCACTGACGAGGCCGCTGAATGCGGCCTCGTTGCATTTCCGGAAGCACAAACATGACCGCACAACTGATCGACGGCAACGCCCTGTCCAAGCAAATCCGCGCCGAGGTGGCGCAACGCGCGGCCGCGCTGACGGCTCAAGGGCTGAAGCCCGGCCTGGCTGTGATACTGGTCGGGGAAGACCCGGCCAGCGCCGTCTATGTGCGCAACAAGGTCAAGGCCTGCGAGGAGTACGGCCTGCACTCGGTGCTCGAGAAGTACGAGGCCACGCTGAGCGAGGCCGAGCTGCTGGCCCGCGTCGAAGCGCTCAACAATGACCCCAGCATCCACGGCATCCTGGTGCAGATGCCGCTGCCCAAGCACATCGACCCGCACAAGGTCATCGAAGCGATCTCCTCCGCCAAGGACGTGGACGGTTACTCGGTGCTGTCGGCCGGCGAAACCCTCACCGGCCTGCCGGGCTTTCGCCCCTGCACGCCCTACGGCTGCATGAAGCTGATCGAGAGCACCGGCGTGTCGCTGAAGGGCAAGCATGCGGTCGTGATCGGGCGCAGCAACACCGTCGGCAAGCCGATGGCCCTGTTGCTGCTGCAGGCCAATGCCACCGTCACCGTCTGCCACAGCGGCACGCCGGACATCGGCGCCTTCACCCGCCAGGCCGATGTGGTCGTCGCCGCGGTCGGCAAGCGCAATGTCTTGACCGCCGACATGGTCAAGCCCGGCGCCATCGTGATCGATGTGGGCATGAACCGCAACGACGAAGGCAAGCTCTGCGGCGATGTCGATTTCGCCAGCGTCAAGGAAGTGGCCGGCTGGATCACCCCGGTGCCCGGCGGGGTCGGGCCCATGACCATCACGATGCTGCTGGTCAACACGCTAGAGTCGGCCGAACGTGTCGCCGCCAACAAGGCCTGAAGCCATGACGAATCCGCTGCTCTCCACCGCCCCGCTGCCGGCCTTCGCCAGCATCAAACCCGAGCACATCCAGCCGGCCATCGCCGAATTGCTGGCCCAGGCCCAGGCGGCGCTGAACACGGCCACGGCCGAGGACACACCGGCCGACTACGACACGCTGGCCCGCATCCTCAGCGTCGCGACCGAGCGCCTGGGCCATGCCTGGGGCGCCGTCGGCCACCTCAACGCCGTCGCCAACACGCCCGAGCTGCGCGAGGCCTATAACGCGATGCTGCCGCCCGTCACCGAGTTCTACACCGGCCTGGGTGCCGATGAAAAGCTCTATGCCAAGTACAAGGCCATCAAGGCCACGGCGGCCGGCCTGAACCCGGCCCGCCAGCAGGCGCTGAAGCACTGGATCCGCGACTTCGTGCTGTCCGGCGCCGAGCTGCAGGGCGCCGCCAAAGAGCGCTTCGCCGCGATCCAGGAGCGCAGCGCCGAACTCGCGCAGAAATTCTCCGAGCATGTGATGGACGCGACCGACGGCTTTGCCTACTACGCCAGCGCCGAGGAGCTGGCCGGGGTGCCGCCGGATGTGGTCACGGCCGCCCGCGATGCCGCTGCCGCCGAGGGCAAGGACGGCCACAAGCTGACCCTGCATTTCCCGGTCTATATGCCGGTGATGCAGTACGGCACCGACCGCGCGCTGCGCGAGAAGCTCTACCGTGCCTACGTGACGCGCGCCAGCGAGTTCGGACCTGCCGAGCTCGACAACAGCGCACTGATGCAGGAACTGCTGATGCTGCGCCAGGAAGAGGCGCAGCTGCTGGGCTTCCGGAACTTCGCCGAGGCCTCGCTGGTGGCCAAGATGGCCAGCTCGCCGGCCCAGGTGCTGGACTTCCTGCGCGACCTGGCGGGCCGTGCCCGCCCCTTCGCCGAGAAGGACCTGGCCGAGCTGCGCGCCTTCGCCGCGCAAGACCTGGCCCTGGCCGAGATGCAGGCCTGGGACACGGCCTTCGTCTCCGAGCGCCTGAAGGAGGCCCGCTATGCCTTCAGCGACCAGGAGGTCAAGCAGTACTTCACGCTGCCGCGCGTGCTGCAGGGCCTGTTCGACATCATCGAGCGCCTGTTCAATGTGAAGATCGTCGAGCAGGCCGCCGAGGTCTGGCACGACACCGTCAAGTTCTATCGCCTGGACCGCCAGGGTGAACTGGTCGGCCAGTTCTACCTGGATCTCTACGCCCGCCCTGGCAAGCGCCCCGGCGCCTGGATGGACGAGGTGCGCAGCCGCTGGGCGCGGCCCGAGGGCGTGCAGCAGACACCGGTGGCACAGATGGTCTGCAACTTCGCCTCGCCGGTCGGTGACAAGCCGGCCCTGCTGACGCATGACGATGTCACGACCCTGTTCCACGAGTTCGGTCACGGCCTGCACCATCTGCTGACCCAGGTGAACGAGCTGGGCGTGTCGGGCATCTCCGGCGTCGAGTGGGATGCGGTGGAGCTGCCCAGCCAGTTCATGGAGAACTTCTGCTGGGAATGGGAGGTGCTGCAGCAGCTGACTCAGCATGTCGACACCGGCGCGCCGCTGCCGCGCGCGCTGTTCGACAAGATGACGGCCGCGAAGAACTTCCAGAGCGGGCTGCAGACCCTGCGCCAGATCGAGTTCTCGCTGTTCGATATGCGCATGCATGCCGAGGTGGGCAGCGAAGCCGGCATCCAGAGCCTGCTCGACGAGGTGCGTGCCGAGGTGGCGGTGCTGCCGCCGCCGCCCTTCAACCGCTTCCAGCACAGCTTCTCGCACATCTTTGCGGGTGGCTATTCGGCCGGCTACTACAGCTACAAATGGGCCGAACTGCTGAGCGCCGACGCCTGGAGCGCCTTCGAGGAAGAAGGCGTGTTCAACCCGGCCACCGGCGAACGCTTCCTGCAGAGCATCCTGGAAGCCGGCGGCGCCCGCGACGCGATGGACAGCTTCAAGGCCTTCCGCGGCCGCGAGCCCAAGATCGACGCACTGCTGCGCCACCAGGGCATGAGCTGAGGCGAGCCGGTCGGCCCGCCCGCCCTGGGGACGGGTGGGTCGCCCGGACAGAATTCAGGTCGTCAGGTCCAGCGCCATGCCGGGCTTGAGCCGCAGCAGCTTGACCATGCCGGCGCGCAGGCGCAGCGCCGAGCTGGCCCGGCTGCAGCTGACGAAACGCCAGGGCGGCACCCGCTTGGCAACCCGGGCGATGGTGCCGTCGGCCTTCAGGAACACCACGTCGACCGCATGCCACAGGCCCAGGGTATGGACCACATTGCAGGGCGCCAGCCAGAGGCCGCAGGCGTCGCCCAGGCGGCGGTCACGCCAGGGGGCCAGCGAGCTGAGCCAGCGGTGCCGGACCTTGCGCACGCTGTAGGCGGTCAGCCGGCCGTTGAGCTTGAGCGGCAGGTTGGGAGCAGAAAGCCTCACGAGCCCGGCCGGGCGCGGCAGTTCCGACGGCGCGGTGGGTTCGGGCACGGTGTCGCCGGCATCGCCCGGTGGCGCCTCGCGGTCCACCAGGCGCCAGCCCTCGGACGGCAGCGCGACGCCGGATTGGGAGGCAGATTCGCTCATGGGGGAAGGATTGCGTGCAAAAGGCCGCCACCTTAGCGGAGGCCGTGCCAAAGAGCACCGGCTCAAGTCGCAAGAGTTGTAGCAAATTGCTCGCAGCCCCGCTCACGCCGCCTTCACGGCCCGCTTTCTATGCTGATGCCAACAAGGCCGCATATGAAACGACGCACAAGGATCGCCATGGGACTGCTCGGTGGAATCGCGCTGATCGCCGCGCTGTGGTGGAGCCTCTTCGGGCTCAAGCCCTACCAGATCAGCGCGGCCGAGCTCCAGGCCCGCTATGCCTACAGCCCGCCGCAAGACCTGGCCCTGAAGCTGGCGCCGATCAAGGCGCTGGCCCAGGACTTCAGCTTCACCAGCTTTGACGGCAGTATCGTCAACGGCCGCATCAGCTACCCCAGCGATCCGACCACGGCCAGCGCCCCCTTCCCGCTGCTGATCGCGATGCATGGCATGGGACGCAGCCATTGGCGCTGGTGGCAGGCCGAGTACAAGGGCGGCAAGACCCTGGAGCACACCCACAAGCTCACCGAGCTGGCCCTGCAGCGCGGCCATGCGGTGATCGCCATCGACGCCCGCCGCCATGGCGAACGCAAGAACCCCAAGGTCGATATCGAACAGCTGATGGACGATCTGCACCTCTGGGGCGGGCGCGAACCCTATGAGGCCATGCTGGTGGACACGGTGCGCGATCACCGGCTGCTGCTGGACTGGGTCACCCGTCTGCCGCAGATCGATGCGCGCCACATCAAGGCCACCGGCTACAGCATGGGCGGACAGAACGCGCTGCTTCTGGCCGGGGTGGACGCGCGGGTCGGCGATGTCGCCGCCATCGCGCCCATCCTGCTGGACGACAAGCTGGCCGCCGTGGCGGTCAAGAATCTGCTGCCCGGCCTGGCCGACAAACGGGTCTGGCTGCTCAGCGCCGACAAGGATGAGTACACCGACAGCAGCGCCTACCTGAGCTTCTTCGCGGCCCTGGGCGGCCCGGGCAAGAAGCATCTGCGCTTTGCCGGCGGCCACATCCTGCCGCCCGACTATGTGGAGCAGCTGCGCGACTGGTTCTGAAGACCGCGCGCAGCCGCTGTGCCCAGGCTCAGTAGGTGGCCTTGAACTGCAGGCCGTAGCTGCGCGGCTCGTTCACGATGCCGGTCAGGTTGTTGAACGCGATGGCGGCCACGGTCTGGATATGGTTGGTGATGTTGCGCGAGTAGGCGGCAATCTCGTACTTGCCATTGTTCCAGCCGTAGCCCACACGCAAGCCGCCTTCCAGTGCCGCCTTGGCGCGGTACTCGACCGCCTCGTAGGCAAACATGTTGTACTTGTCCTTGTAGGCCCAGTCGGTCAGCACAGACAGCTCGCCGGCACCAAGTTCGGTGCTGTACTTCAGTGTCCAGTTCCAGACGACCTTGGGCGCGCGCGGCAGCGGGTTGCCATTGATGGAGACGATCTTGTCGCTCGGATTGGTGCCAGCCTTGATCGGATCAAGCAAGGTGCATGGTGCGCCGCAGGTTTGTGTGAAGAGGTCAGCGTCCTTGATCTTGGTGTCGTTGTATGAGAAGCCCAGCGTCGTGCGCCAGTTGCGAGCGATGATCGCCTGGGCATCCAGCTCGAAGCCCTGGCCTTCGGCCTTGGCGACGTTCAGCAGCACATTCTGGTTGACTTGGCCGCTGCTGGCGGTCAGCTGCATGTCCTTCATGCGGTACTTGAACACGGTGCCGCTGAGGCGGGCGGTGTTGTCCAGCAGGTCCGTCTTGAAACCGGCTTCGACGGACAGCACTCTTTCAGACTTGGCCTGAGAAAGCGTATCTCCAAACAGCACGCGGCCCTGAATGGACGGCGCGCGATAGCCGGTCGCGGCCCGGGCAAACAGGCTGGTGGCCTTGTCCAGGTTGTAGTTGGCCCCCAGGTCCCAGCTCCAGTTGGTCGACTTGGGACGGGTGGTCAGCGGACCGACGTTGGCACCGCCAAACGGGGTCTGAGTACGGGACGCCTCGAAGTCTTTTTTGTCATCGGTGTAGCGCAGCCCGCCGCGAATCTTGAAGTCGGTCGTCACGGCATAGTTCAGATTGCCGAATGCGGCCCAGGACTTGGCCTCTTGGTACTGCACCGCATAGCCGTTCTGCGGGTCACCGGCGGCAAATGTGTCGAAGTTGAAGCTGTCCACTTGCAGCTTCTCGTTGAAATAGTAGAGCCCGGCGATCCACTGCAGCGGGTCGCTGGTATTGGATTGCAGCCGGAACTCCTGCGTGGTCTGGCGCAGGTAGGGGATGCCGTCGGCGGTCTGCGCGTCGAAGGGAATGTTCGCCTTCTGGCCGCCGTAGTCGGGGCCTGAGGGCGGCGCGAAGGAGGCGCCAAAGCCACCGTCGACGTCGCCTCGGCTGTAGAACTTGGCACGGTCATGGGCGGTGATCGAGTACAGCGACATGCCGCCGAAGTCCCAGCGCAGCCGCGCGCTGACCTCGCTGGAGCTCAGCGTCTGAGAGTTGTAGCCGTCGGTGGGGTAATAGCTGTAGTCGAAGCCGTCCACCAGGTCGTTGGTGCCCTGCTTCATGATGTTGGCGCGGAAGGTCGTCGCCGAGCCCTTGTAGTCGCGCGCCTGAACCTTGAACAGGCCCGAGAAACTGCCGTTCTTGTAGGCAGCCTGCAGACGCATGGCCTTGTCGGTGTAGCCCTCGAGGTCAGAGGTGGCACCGGGCAGCGGGTTGTGCACACGGTCGTCCTGGCGCTGCACGAGACCGGCCGCGCGCATCTGCCAGTCCTGGCTCAGCGGCACGTTGACGGCGGCTTCGACGTTGACCGCGTTCCAGCGGCCGTAGCTCAGATTGGCATAACCCTCCAGGCGCTTGCCCGGCTTGGCGGAGTCGAACTTCATCACGCCGGCCGGCGAATTGCGGCCGAACAAAGTACCCTGCGGGCCGCGCAGCAACTCGACCTGCTCCATATCGAAGACCGGGAAGCCCTTCAGCGCAATGCTCTCCTGAACGACGTCGTCATAGACCAGCCCCACGGGCTGGGACGCATTCATGTCGAAATCGATATTGCCCAAGCCGCGCACGTAGAAACGCGGGAAGGTGCGACCGTAGTCGGACTCGATGTTCAAGCTAGGGACGCGTCCCGACAACGCACGAATGTCCTGCCCGCTGGCGTTGTAGGCCTCCAGCTCCTCGCCCTTCATCGCCGAGATCGACATCGGCACATCCTTCAGGTTCTCGACCCGGCGGCTGCCGGTGACGATCACGGCCTCCAGCTGGGTGGCGTCCTTCTTGGACTCGGCCGCAGGTGCGCTGCTTTGCGCTTGAGCCACGGGGAACGCGGAGGCCAGCGCGAGCGCAATCAGGCTCGGGCTGAAGGTACGGTGGTATGTCATCGCTGAATCCGGTTGAGGGCGGTCGCATCGATATGCCGACCTGCTCCATGCGCCGCCGTGGCCGCTCACGAGGCAGGCCGACACGGCCTAAAATGACCGCAAACGTTTGCTGTTGCGGTGCAACCAATCTAGCCACGGCGCCCGGTGCCGTACATCGGGATAGTCGCTATACGCACGAAAATCGCGCGGCAGCCACACCCAGGAAAACCAGCATAGGCACGGCTACCCGCCGGGTACGCGGTTCAGGACTCGGCGTCGCGAGCCCGTGCGATGCGCGCGGCCGCCGCCTGCGCGGCCAGCAGCAGGGCCGCCATCAGCCATAGCGGCGCAGCGGCGGTGGTCGCGGCCGCCAGCAGGCCGAAGCCGACCGGCATCGCGATCGTCGCGCCATTGGTCGCCAGCATGCGCAGGCCCAGGGCCTGGCCGTGGCGGTCCGCCGGCGTCACCTGGTGCAGCATCGCCAGCACCATCGGCTGGACCGAGCCCAGCGCCATGCCCAGCAGGGCCGAGCCCAGCATCAGCCCCGGCGTGCCCGGCAGCCAGGCATAGACCATCAGCATCACGGTGGCCAGGGCCATCGCGGCGCGCAGCGCCTTCAGCTCGTCCAGATGCTGGGCCCAGCGCACGATGGCCAGGCGCACCACGGTGGCGGCCACCGCAAAACTGCCCAGCACCAGGCCGATGCTGGAGGCCGACAGGCCGCGGGCATGCCCCACCACCGGCACGACAAAGCTGTGCGCATCCCAGGCAGCGGACAGCACGATATTGAGCAGCAGCAGGTTGCGCAGCGCCGGCTGGCGCAGCAGGTCCCAGGCGGGCCGGGCGGCAGCGCCCGCCTGGGCCGAGGTCTGGCGCGGCGCATGGCGCGGCACCCGCAGCGCAAAACCCCAGGCCAGCAGCGGCAGCAGCACCGCCAGCGCAAAGGCGGCGCGGAAGCTGACATGGTCGATCAGCACGCCGGCCGCCACCGGCGCCAAGGCATTCGACAGCGCCGGTCCCAGCGCCACCCAGCTGAACACCCGCTTCAACTCGGACGGGTTGTCGGCCATCAGCCCGGCCTCGCGCTGCATCGCCACCGCCGCGACGCTGATCGCGCCGCCGCTGAGCAGGCAGCTGAACGTGATGGCCCACAGCGACTGCGAGCCCAGCGCCACCAGCGCTCCCAGCAACGCCATCAGCACGCCGATGCCGACCGGCCGGTGAAAGCCGTGTCGATCGGCCAACCGGCCGGCCCACAGCGACAGGAACAGCGGCGCCAGCGCGAACAGGCTCAGCAGCACGCCGACGGTCCACTCGCCATAACCCTGGTCCAGCACCCACAGGCTGGCCGCCACCCGCGTGACGGCCATGCAGGCATGGACCGCGATCAGCGTCGCGATCAGCCAGGGAAAGGCCAGGCGCAGATCGGCCGGTTCGGCAGCACTCGTCAAGAGGCGTCGCCCTCATCGCCCTCGTCGGCGCTCTCGGGCAGGCCCAGCTTCAGCAATTTCTGCGTCGCCTCGTCGGGCAAGGCCTCGACGCTCTTGAGCTTGCGCGTCATCGCGCGGGTGCGGGTCTCGGCCGCATCGATGGTGTTGCTGGCCTCCTCCAGCTTCTTCTTGGTCTTGGCCAAGACATCGCCGAACTTGCCGAACTCGGTCTTGACCGCGCCCAGCACCTCCCAGACCTCGGCCGAACGTTTCTCCAGCGCCAGGGTCCGGAAGCCCATCTGCAAGCTGGTCAGCGTGGCCAGCAGGGTGGTCGGGCCGACCAGCATCACCTTGTGCTCGGTCTGCAGGGCCTGCATCAGGCCGGGCCGGCGCAACGCCTCGGCATACAGGCCCTCGGTCGGCACGAACAGCATGCCGAAGTCGGTGGTGTGCGGCGGCGCGATGTATTTCTCGCGGATGGTCTTCGCCTCCAACCGCAGCCGGCTCTCGATGGCCTTGCCCGCCGCCTCGACACCGGCCGCATCGGCGCGCTCCTGCGCCTCCAGCAGGCGCTCATAGTCCTCGCGCGGGAACTTCGCATCGATAGGCAGCCACAGCGGCTTGCCGTCATCGCGCTGGCCCGGCAGCGCAATCGCGAACTCGACCCGCTCGGCGCTGCCCGGAATCGTCGCCACGTTCGACGCGTACTGCTCGGGCGTGAACACCTGCTCCAGCAGGCCGGCCAGCTGCACCTCGCCGAAGATGCCGCGCGTCTTCACATTGGTCAGCACCCGGTTCAGCGAGCCGACATCGCGGGCCAGGTTCTGCATCTCGCCCAGGCCCTTGTGCACCTGCTCCAGCCGCTCGGCCACCTGCTTGAAGCTCTCGCCCAGGCGCTGCTCCAAGGTGGCATGCAGCTTCTCGTCGACGGTGGCACGCATCTGCTCGAGCTTCTTCTCGTTGTCCTGCTGGATCGCGGTCAGCCTTTGCTCGACGGTCTGGCGCACCTCGGCCAGTCGCAGTTCATTGGCCTGCGACAGCGCCTTCAGCTGCTCGCTCATCGTGTCCGACAGGCGCTGCATCGCCTGGGTCTGGGCCTGCGCGCCGCGCAGCGCGGCCGCGTCCTGCGCCTCGCGGGCCGCCAGCGCCTGGGCCGACAGCGATTGCTGCAGGCCGCCCAGCTGCACACGGAAGCTGTCGATCTGCTCGTTCTGCGTGCGCGCCACATCGCCGCCCTGGGTCAGCAGGGTCTGCTGGAACTGCGCCAGGGTGGCCAGCAATTCCTGGCGGGTGCCGCCGGCGCTGCGGGTCAGCTCGTCGCGCAGCGAACGCTCCAGCCGCTCCGAACTCTGCTGCACCACCGGCGCCAGCAAAGCCGCCAGCTCGGCGCCCTGCTCCTGCCGACGCCGCTGCTGCGCCCACGCCAGCCACAGCAACAAGACAAGCACCAGGGCCAGCAGGCCCAGCAACAAGACATCGATCAAGCTCATCGCCGGATTGTCTCAGGCGCGCAGCACGGCGCCGGCAGCGGTGGGCGGCTTGCGAATGGAAGCGCGTGAGCAGATCGAGCACCGCCTCTGCAGGTCGCGGCCCCTGCCAAGCTCGTCTGCGCCTAGACTGATGTGCAGATCAGGCTCGATAGTGTCGTGTCGCGCCGGCTAGCCACCCAGCGTCATCAGGCCTGTACCCGCACAACGATCGCCGCCATGCCAAGCACCAGCCCAACGCTCCACTTCTTCTGCGGCAAAGCCGGGGCCGGCAAGACCACCGCCGCCGCGAAGCTCGCGCGGGAGCTCGATGCGATCCTGTTGTCCGAAGACATCTGGCTGATGCGTCTGTTTGGCGATCAGATGCAGACCTTCGATGACTACATCCGATTCTCGAAGAAGCTCAAGAGCGTGATCGGACCGCTGGCCGTGGACTTGCTGCGCGCCGGAAACTCCGTGGTGCTGGATTTCCAGGCCAATACCAAGCCCGGCCGCGCCTGGTTTCGTTCCCTGTTCGAACAGGCCGGCGCCGCTCATCTGCTGCATGAGCTGAGGACCTCGGACGAGACCTGCCTGGCCCGCATCGCCCAGCGCAATATCGAGCGGCCGGAAGGCTCCCATCAGCTCAGCGAGGAGGACTTCCACCACGTCTCGTCCTTCTTCCAGGCGCCGGAAGCGGCCGAGGGCTTCAACATCAGGATCCACCACGCCTCATGAGCGAGGCGCCGGGACGAGATCCTCATGCAGGCACAGGTAATTGCCTTCCGTGTCCTTGAACCAGGCCGCCTTCTCGGCACCCAGCACGCAGACATGGTTGACGGTCTTGAAGTCCGGGAAGTCGTAGTCCTCGAACACGACGCCCGAGCGTTTCAAGGCCTCGATGCTTAGCGCGATGTCCGCCACCTGGAAGCTGATCGCGGTGTGCTCGGCCTTGGTACCGTCCGGCTTCGGGAACAGCGCCAGCGTGCTGCCGCCGACCCGGTAGACGAACTTGCCGTCCGGCCTGAGCCCGCCCGGCACCAGCCCCAGGCGCATCTCGTAGAACTCACGCGCCCGGGCCATGTCGATGACCGGGAGCATCGTCGTCACCGCAGCATTTGCCAGCATATGCAGTCCTTTCGCCGAGCGCTCAGAGGCTGGCAGCGCGGCGGCCGAGCCACCCAGGCGCGCCGGACCAGCAGCCAAGCATAGGACGGAAAACGGCTGGTTCAAAGAGCGCCCTGCCGACCTCCCGGATGACCCGAAGCTCGGTTAACGTCGGCCCGACCATCCACCCTGGCCGCACCCCTCCATGCTTCTCGTCGCCACCGCCCTGCTGCTGCTCACCGGCCTCGCCCACTCCTATCTCGGCGAACGCTATCTGCTGATGCGCCTGTTCAAGCGCCAGGAGCTGCTGCCCAAGCTGCTGGGCGGCACCGCGTTCACGGTAGGCACGCTGCGTTTCGCCTGGCACCTCACGACGGTGGCCTGGTGGGGCCTGGCCTGGCTGGTCTTCGCCGCCGGCCAGGGCGAGATCGGCCGCGACCAGGTCCTGACCGTGGTCGGCATCACCGCCCTGCTGTCCGCCGCCTTCCCGCTGTACTTCACCCGCGGCCGGCACCTGTCCTGGCCGGTCTTCATACTCGTCGGTGTGCTGGTGCTGATGGCCCGGGACGCACCCTGAACAGCCCGGAACACAACTCGCCAGGCGACCGAACAACGCAACTCACCGATCCGATGACCACACCTCTTGTTGAGTACCGCCACGAGCACCCTCTCGATCCCGTCGATGTCGCGCGTGTTTTCGATCGCTCGGGCATCAAGCGCCCGACCCAGGATCTGCCGCGTATCGCGCGCATGTTTGCCGCGCCGAGCCTGGTGCTGTCGGCCTGGGTCGAGGGCCGGCTGGTCGGCCTGGCTCGCTCGCTGACCGACCAGGCCTACTGCTGCTATCTGTCCGATCTCGCCGTCGACAAGGACTACCAAGGCCTGGGCATCGGCCGCGCGCTGGTCGAGCGTACCCAAGCGCTGATTGGCGACGAGGTGTCGCTGATCCTGCTTGCCGCGCCCAATGCCATGTCCTATTACCCGGCGCTGGGCTTCCAGCTCGCCGACAATGCTTTCGTCATCCGGCGCAAGCGCTGAAAAGAACATGAACGCACAACCGCTGATCACCGTTCAAGATGTTCAGGCCAGCAGCCGCTGGTACCAGGCCGTGCTGGGCGCGGAGAGCGGGCATGGCGGGCCGGAGAGTACGAGCAGATCGTGCATGGCGGCGTGATGATTCTGCAGCTGCATCACTGGGACGCCCATGAGCATCCCCATCTGGGCGATCCGGACCTCAGACCCTATGGCAACGGCGCGGTGCTGTGGTTCCAGACCGAGGCCTTCGACGCGGCGATCACGCGCATTGCCGCGCTGGGCGCGACGGTTCTCGAGGCGCCCAAGGTCAACCCGCTTGCCGGGCACCGGGAGGTCTGGCTGCGGGATCCCGATGGCTATACCGTCGTGATCGCCGGGCGCTACGGCGACCTGGGCCCCGGGGCGGCACCATGAGCCCACGCAAGGAACACCCGACCCGCGACGAGATCGCGCTGCTGCCGCCCTTCCCCGGCCTGACGCTGGAGCGCATCCATCTGCTGCGCGGCGAGGCCGATCTCGCGGCGGCCGAGGCGGACATCCGGCGCGAACGCCAGATCGGCTTCGACACCGAGAGCAAGCCGACCTTCACCCGCGAGGCCGTCTCCGACGGCCCGCACCTGATCCAGATTGCCTTGAGCGAGCGCGCCTTCATCATCCAGATCGACGCCCGGCCGCCGCTGGACTTCCTGAAGCGTGTCATCGAGTCCGAGGAGATCCTGAAGATAGGCTTCGGCCTGGACTCCGACCGCGGCCCGCTGCTGCGCAAGCTGGGCCTGCAGCTGCGCGGCAGCGTCGAGCTGTCGCGGCTGCTGCGCCAGCAGCTGGGCTACCGGCAGGACCTGGGCGTCAAGGCGGCGGTGGCCGCCGTGCTGGGCCAGCGCCTGAGCAAGTCGCGCAAGGCCACCACCTCGAACTGGGCCGCCGCGACGCTGAGCCCCAGCCAGCTGACTTACGCGGCCAATGACGCCTTCGCCGCGCTGCAGGTGTTCCGGGCGCTGGGCTCGGCGGCGCCCCATTCGCCACAACAACACAGTTGAACGGAGGGAATCGATCATGGGAGTCTGCTTTCTCGCCTATGCCGTCGCCGATCACCACGTCGAGCGGCTGCAGGCCGAGCCACCGCTGGTCTGGCGCCTGCTCGAACCGGAAGACGAGGCCGTCTATCTGCGCGAGATCGGCTTCAACGCCCGGCCCTCGCTCTGGGCCCGGCTGACTGGCAAGGCCGCCGCAGCGCCGCCGCCGGTGCCGTCGCTGAACTTTGCCGAGCAGGAGATGCGCATGCTCGATCTCGACAAGTCCTGGGACGGGATCAACACCTGCCTGAAGGCGCTGGCGCCGGGCGCGCCGAACTTCTTCGAGGACGGTGAGCCGATCGGCGCGATCGAGGTCGGCTACGGGCCGGCGCTCTGCCTGCGCAGCGCCGCGATGGCGCGCATCGCCGCCGCCTACGCCGGCATCGACGCGGCCGCACTGATCGAGGTCAGCCAGCGCGTCGATATGGACGACGCCTACCTCAGCGCGCTGTGGCGACGCCAGGACGCCGAGTCCCAGGCCTATCTGAGCGAGAACTTCGCCGAGTTGCAGGACTTTTTCCAGCACACCGCCCGGCATGGGCTGGGCGCGGTGATCCAGGTCAGCTGAGCGACGGCGCCAGCCGGGCGATGCTGGCCGCCGAGCCGCAGCGCTACTCCGCCAGCGCCAGCCAGCGCTGTGCCTGCAGCACCACCGGCCGGTCTATCATGCGGCCGTCCAGCTGCAGGGCCGCACCGCCGGCCGCCGCGTCCGCCTCGACCACGCGGCGGGCCCAGGCCAGCTCGGCGCTGCCGGGCCGCAGGCCCGCATGCACGCCGTCGATCTGGCGCGGATGGATGCACAGCTTGGCGCCAAAGCCGTAGCGTCGCGCGCGCTGGCAATCGGCCAGCAGGCGCTCGGCATCGTCGGTCTGCACGGTCACGCCATCGATGGCCGGCGCCAGGCCGGCCAGCCGCGTCTGCATCGCCAGCGCAAAGCGCAGCGGCGCCAGCTCGGCCTCGTCGGCGCCGCAGCTGATGCCGGTATCGGCCATGAAGTCGATATGACCCAGCACCAGGCGCAGCACGCCGGGCGCAGTGGCGATCTCGGCCAGGGCCTGCCAGCCGCGCGCTGACTCGATCAGGGGCAGAAGGGGCAAGGGGCAGGCCTTTGCCAGCCGCGCCAGCGCCAGCGCCGACTCGACCTTGGGGCACATCACGCCGGCCAGCCCCGGCAGGCGCGCCAGCAGCGCCAGGTCCAGCGGCCAGTCGGCGCCGCCCTCGGCATTGATGCGCAGCAGCAGGGGCCGGCCCTGGACCTGCAGCTGCGGCCACTGCGCCGCGATGTCCAGACGGGCCGCCGCCTTGTCGGCCGCCGGCACGGCGTCTTCCAGATCGAGGATCACGGCATCGGCGCCGCTGGCCAGGGCCTTGGCAAAGCGCTCGGGCCGGTTGCCGGGCACGAACAGCAGGCTGCGCACCTGGGCCAGCGGGCGCGCTCGCAGGCCGGTGTTCATCGCCCGCCCTCCAGGCCCAGCTCGCGCAGGATGGCCTCGTTGTGCTCGCCCAGCGCTGGAATGGCCTCCATGCGCGGGCTGTAGGCCGCATTGGCGCCCGGCGGCAGCAGCGCCTTGATCGGGCCGGCCGGCGAGTCGACCTCGGTCCAGCGCTGGCGGGCGGCCAGCTGCGGGTGCGCCCACAGCTCAGCCATGCTGTTGACATCGGCATTGGCGATCTGGGCGCGGTCCAGGCGTTCGCGCAGCTGGCTGCTGCTCAGCGTCGCGAAGCAGGCCAGGATCAGCGCGCGCAGCTCCTCGCGGTGGCTGTTGCGGGCCGCGTTACTGGCAAAGCGCGGCTCGCCGGCCAGCCCGGGCTGCTCCAGCACCAGCGCGCAAAAGGCCTGCCATTCGCGCTCGTTCTGCAGGCCCAGCATCACGGTGCGGCCGTCGCCGGCCTGGAAGGGACCGTAGGGATAGATGGTGGCGTGGGCGGCCCCCAGGCGCGGCGGCGGGCTCGCGCCCTGGTAGGCGTAGTACAGCGGATAGCCCATCCACTCGCTCAGCGCCTCCAGCATAGACACATCGATGTGCGAGCCCTCGCCGGTCCTGGCGCGCAGCAGCAGGGCCGAGAGAATGTTGGTGTAGGCATACATCGCGGCGGCGATGTCGGCGATCGAGGCGCCGGCCTTGACCGGATCCTCGGGCGTGCCGGTGACCGACAGAAAGCCGGCCTCGGCCTGGATCAGCAGGTCATAGGCCTTGCGGTCGCGGTAGGGGCCGTCGTTGCCATAGCCCGAGATGTCGCAGACGATCAGGCGCGGGTAGCGCCGGCGCAGCGTCGCGGCATCCAGGCCCAGCCGCGCGGCAGCGCCCGGCGCGAGGTTCTGCACGAACACGTCGGCCTTGGCCAGCAGGGCCTGCATCACGGCATCGGCGGCCGGGCTCTTCAGGTCCAGCGCCAGGCTTTCCTTGGAGCGATTGACCCAGACGAAATGCGAGCATTGCCCGGCCACCCGGCTGTCGTAATGGCGGGCGAAGTCGCCGTCGCCGGCGCGCTCCACCTTGATGACCCGCGCCCCCTGGTCGGCCAGCTGGCGGGTGCAGAACGGCGCGGCAATCGCGTGCTCGAGCGAGACGACGGTGATGCCATCGAGCGGGCGGGGGCGTTCGGTGCTCATGATGGGCGGCCCCTCAGTCGATCTTGGCGCCGGAGCTCTTGACGAGCTTGCCCCAGCGGGCGATGTCTTCCTGCAGCAGCGCGGCGAACTGGGCCGGCGTCGCGCTGGCCAGCTCCACCCCCTGGGCGCTCAGTGCGGCACGGGTCTCGCCATGCTGCAGCACGCTGGCCATCGCCTCGCCGAGGCGGCGCTCCACCTCCGCCGGCACGCCGCGCGGCGCGAACAGCCCCACCCACAGGGTGCCGGCATAGCCCGGCACCTTCTCGCCGATGGCCGGCACCTCGGGCAGGGCCGGCGAGCGCTGCGGCGAGCTCACGCCCAGGGCCAGCAGCCGGCCACTCTTCAGATAGCCCAGCACCGAGGGCAGGCTGGCGAAAGCCATCGGCACCTGGCCGCCGATCACATCGGTCAGCGCGGGCGCCACGCCCTTGTAGGGGATGTGCTGGATGTCCAGGCCACCCATGCTGTTGAGCATCTCGCCCAGCAGATGGTTGAGCGTGCCGTTGCCGGCCGAGGCGTATTGATAGACGCCGGGCTTGGCCTTCACCAGCTTCAGGAAATCGTCCAGGTTCTTGGCCGCGAAACCGGGTGTCACCACCAGCACATTGGGCACCGAGCCGACCAGCGCGATCGGCACGAAGTCCTTCACCGGGTCGAAGCCCGGCGATTTGTAGACCGCCGGGTTGATGGCCTGGCTGCTGCTGATGGTCATCAAGAGCGTGTAGCCGTCCTTGCTGGCCCGGGCCGCCAGCTGGGTGCCGATATTGCCGCCCGCCCCGACCCGGTTCTCCACCACCACCGTGCCCTTGAGCGTCTCGCCCAGGCGCTGGCCGACGATGCGGGCCACGATGTCGTTCGTGCCGCCGGCATTCTGCGGCACGATCAGGGTGATGGGCTTGGCCGGGTAGTCGCTGGCCAGCGCCACGCCGCCGCACAGGCCCAGCAGGGCCGCGCACAGCGTGCGACGCATCAGTTGGTGGGATGTCATGGCTTGTCTCCGTGTCTCGGTGGGGTTGGAATGCCAGGATCTTGGCCGCTGCCGGCCTGCGCAACAATGCCAATGTTTGGAGACAAGGCTTCCGATTTCCGGAAGCCAGGAGCGCCGGAGACCTCTGCGATGCGTCTGAGCCTGAGCGATCTGCGTCTGTTCGTCGTGGTGGCCGAGCAGGCCAATCTGACCCATGCCGCCGCGCTGGTTCATCTGTCGCTGACGGCCACCAGCACCCGCATCCGCGCGATCGAGGAGCAGGCCGGCATGGCTCTGCTGGAGCGGCAGGCGCGGGGCGTGCGGCTGACGCCGGCCGGCGAAGCCTTCGCCCACCACGCCAGGCTGATGCTGCAGCAGGCCGAGTCGCTGCGCGCCGAGCTGCAGGAGTATGGCGGCGGCCTGCAGGGCCATGTGCGGGTGTTCGCCAACACCACGGCGATGACCGAGTTCATGCCCGAGATCCTGGCCGGCTTTCTGACCGCGCAGCCGCGTGTCACCGTGGGGCTGAAGGAGCATGCCAACCACGAGATCGCGCGCGGCGTGCGCGAGGGCCGGGCCGATCTGGGCATCGCGGCCGGGGCCGTCGATCCGCAGGGGCTGGACGCCTTCCACTTCGCCACCGACCGCCTGGTGCTGGTCTGCGCGCGCCGCCATCGGCTGGCGCGGCGCGCCAAGGTGGCGCTGGCCGAGGTGCTGGGCGAGGCCTTTGTCGGCATGCACGAGGACAGCACGATCGCGCGCTTCCTGACCCGCGTGGTCGAGGAGATGGGCATGGCGGCACCGAAGCTGCGCGTCCAGGTCAGTAGCTTCGATGCGATGTGCCGCATGGTTGAGGCCGGTGTCGGCCTGGGGCTGGCGCCGGAATCGGCGGCGCAGCGTCATCA
Organism: Roseateles cavernae; assembly: GCF_040187885.1. Taxonomy (NCBI): domain Bacteria; kingdom Pseudomonadati; phylum Pseudomonadota; class Betaproteobacteria; order Burkholderiales; family Sphaerotilaceae; genus Roseateles; species Roseateles cavernae. Next base: position 688,665 of record NZ_JBDPLH010000002.1, on the reverse strand, counting down.
GGCCGCCGGCATGGGCATCGCGCTGGTGGCGCTGAAGGACGACTGGGCGCTGCGCCAGCGCTATCTGCTGACCCGCCAGGGCCAGCGCCTGCCGGCCTATGCCCATGAGCTGATCGCGCGCATCTGCACGCACCACGGGACGGTGTGGCCGGGTCCGGTCCGGCCCTAGCGTCGGGCCAGGGCCCCAGGACTCAGGCCGGACTCAGCGCCGCCGGCACCGTGTCCGACAGGTCCTTCAGACTGCCCTGCCGTATCAGCGCCTCCCAATGCCCGGGCCGTTCCGGCCGGCCGTAGAGATAGCCCTGCAGGCCCTGCACGCCCAGCGCCTGCAGGAACAGCAGCTGCGGCACGGTCTCGACCCCCTCGGCCACCACCTGCAGCCGCAGGCTGTGGGCCAGCGACACCACCGAGCGCACGACCCGCTCGCGCCGCGCGTCGCCGGGCAGGCTGCGCAGAAAGCTGCGGTCTATCTTCAATACATCGATGGGCAGATCCACCAGCTTGGCCAGCGAGGAATAGCCGGTGCCGAAGTCATCGATGGCAATGCGAAAACCGGCCTCGTGCAGGCGCTGCAGCTGCTGCAGCGCCTGGGCCGGCTGGCGCGCCAGCGCCGACTCGGTGACCTCCAGCTCCAGCTGCGCCGGCGGCACGCCGTGGCGGGCCAGGCCGGCCTGCAGGATGGCGAACAGCTCATCCCGCTCCAGATCGCGGGCCGAGAGATTGACCGCCAGATGGCAGCGCTCCACCGGCAGGCCCTGGGTCCGCCACTGCGCCAGCTGGGCGCAGGCCGCGTCGATCACCCAGTCGCTGATGCCGCCCACCAGGCCGCAGGCCTCGGCCACCGGGATGAAGTCCACCGGCGAGACCGCGCCCAGCACCGGGCTGGTCCAGCGCACCAGGGCCTCGAAGCCCAGCAGCTGGCCATCGGGGCGCAGCTTGGGCTGGTAGAGCAGGTGCAGCTGCTGGCCGGCCAGCGCCTGCGGCAGCTCGGCCTCGATGGCCATGCTGCGCGCCACCGCCCGCGCGGTGGCGGCGTTCAGCAGCACCAGGCCGTCATGGGTCTCGCGCCAGCGCGGGTCCTGCCCCATGTCCAGCGCCAGCTCGGCGCAGCGCAGCAGCTCGGCACCGTCGGCACCGGGCTGGCGCGCCAGCAGATCGGCGCTGGTCACCAGGCCGAAGGCCAGCTCCAGCGCCACGCTCTGCTGAGCCGCCTGGCCATGCTGAGGCAGCCGTGCGCGCAGGCCGGCCACCAGCGCCAGCACCGCGGCCTCGTCCAGCGAGTCGGCCGCCAGCGGCAGCAGCAGCGCGATCACCGAGCCGCGCACCCGCGCCGCCCGGGCCCCGGCCGGCAGCACAGCTCGCAGCTGGCGCACGAAATGCCGCAGCAGCTCGTCGCCGGCGGCGACGCCGTAGCGCGCATTGAGCTGGCGCAGATTGCACAGGCGCAGCGTAAGCAGCGCCAGCGGCGGCGCGGCGCCCGTGCAGCAGGCCTGAAGCCTGCGGATGCAATGGCCGCGGTTGGGCAGGCCGGTCAGCGGGTCGTGCCAGGTGGCCCAGGCCTCGCGGCGCACCGAGCCGCGCAGCTGGGCCTCGGTGCGGCGCATGCCGTCCACCAGGCGGAACACCGCCAGCGGCAGGCACAGATTGAAGAACATGAACAGCGCCGCATGCACGTAGAACAGCGAGCCCGGCAGCCGCACCTGCTGCTGCGGCAGCTGCGGCGCCTGGAAGCCGCTGACCGCCAACAGGAAGAACAGACTGTTGAACAGCATCAGCGCCAGCCCGAGCCGCCAGCTCAGCAGCAGGCCCGCGACCATCGGCGTCATATAACTGACCACATAGCCCAGGCGCGAGAGCTCGGGCTGGCTGCCGGTGGAGACGGTGATGCCCAGCCCGGCCATATAGATGGCCGCCAGCAGCAGCAACACCCCGCCCCGGCTGCGCTGGCGCGCGCGGCCAATCGATGCGCCCAGCAGGCCCAGCACCAGCAGCACGATCACCACCGCCCAGGGCTTGCCCAGGCGCAGCGCCAGCACCGCGCTGTGCAGCCCGACCCCGGCGCCCAGCACCGCGCAGGCCAGCAGCATCACGCGCAGCGCGCTGAGCTGCACATCGGCCGGGCCGGCGCGGCCGGGCGCCGGCTCGGCCATCACCCAGGCGCGCAGGCGCCCCGCCAACAACAGGATCCAGGAGCTCGCAGCGGTCATAGGGTGCACCGGGGGCACCACGACCAGGCCCGGTCAAGACCTGGCCCCTCACGCGGCCCACCCGATCAATTCGGTATGTGTTCTGTTGCTGACAACGGTGTCATTGGCGCCAATATATCAAGACCCGACCCTCGGCGGCACCCCGTGCTCGGGGGCTGTGGTCTCAGGGCAGCGCCGCGAGGAAAGCGCTGGGCCGGGCGGCCGGCACCATCAGGCTCAGGCGCTGGCGGGCCCGGGTCACGGCCACATAGAAGAGATTGCGCTCGTCGGCCAGCTCGGCGCGGGCCTGCGGAAACACGCCCTGCTCCAGATAGGGCAGCAGCACATGCTCGAATTCCAGGCCCTTGACATGGGCGGCGCTGGCCAGCGTGATGGCCGGCAGCGCCAGCTTGTTGGAGCGCACCTTGCCGGCCGCATGCTCGGCCAGGCGCTGGGCATTGGCCTCGTCCAGCGCCTGCAGCCGGCGGAAGAACTCGAGCACCGAGTCCTGCTGGCGCGCCGCCGCCAGCAGGCCCTGCATATGGCGCTGCACCTCGTCGCGGCGCTGCTGCTCGACGAAGACCGCACGGGCAAAGGCCGGCATGTCCAGCGCGGCCAGAAAAGCCTCGAAACCCTCGCCCTGGCGCGCGCTGGCCAGCGCCAGCTCCAGGCGGCGACGCACCGGCGCCGGCGAGCGCGCCATCACATGGCCGCTGAACAGGCTCTCGATCACGCGCTCGCTCTCGGCCGCATGGCCGGCGGCCTCGCGCACAAAGGCATCGGCCGATTCGTGGTCGGGGTCGTCCTCGTCGACGATACGGGCCTGTGTCATCTCGAACAGCGCGGCCGGGATCAGCGCGCGCGTCGCGGCGCCGCCCAGCGTGTCGAGCCGGCCGCTGGCGATCGCGTAGACGCTGCGCACGAACAGCACCTCGGGGCGCTGCAGATAGCTGCCGAAGCCCATGAAGCGGTGGGGGATGCCGTGGGCATGCAGCGCGTTCTCGATCAGCACCGATTGCGACTCGTGGCGCAGCAGCACCGCGCAGCTGGCGTACACCGCCTCGCGGCGCTGCTCGCGGCGCCAGCGCTGCAGCGCGGCCACCAGCACCTCCTCGCAACTGGGCTGGTCGGGCTCGCCGGGGCCGCCATAGCTCAGGGTCTGCAGCTCGGTGCTGCGCTCGGCGGCCGCGCGCACCGGCTTGCCGGTGTGCCGGCTCATCCAGCCGGCCACGCTGGCGCCGTAGCGGAAGCTCTGGCTCAGCGGCAGGCGCTGCACGCTGCGGCCGGTTTCCTGGTCCAGGGCCTGACCCATGAAGCGGGCATCGGCGCCGCTGTGCTGGTGGATGACCTGGTGGCGGTCGCCGACGGCACAGAACAGCGGCGCCGGCTCGCGCCTGAGCAAGGCCTTCAGGATCGTGAACATGGCCTCGTTGCAGTCATGCATCTCGTCGACGAAGAGCTCGTCGAAATCGCCCAGCGGCAGCGCCGGCGTGTCGGGGTCGAGCAGCAGCCGGGCCAGGTCGTAGCTGGCGTCCAGCGGGCCGCGGAACAAGGGATGGTCCTCGCCGGCCGGCCAGCGCAGCGCCTCGTAGCTGCGCAGCATGCGCAGCAGGCCATAGTCCAGGCCCAGTTCGTCGGCGGCGTAGTCGGGGCTGTCGCCGCTGTCGGCCGGGTGCAGCTCCAGCAAGAGCCGGCCCTTGATGCCCTCGATGCGGCGCAGGAACTGGCCGACATAGGCATCGCTGCCATAGGTGGGGGGATTGAGTTCCTCGGGGTAGCGCTCTACGGGATTGTCGGCGGCGTCGGCGACGGCCTGCCAGACATGGGGCTTGAGCTGCTCGGGCCGGCTCAGCGACTGCACCGGGCGGCGCGCATCGCGGCCCTCCAGCCGCTTCAGCACGGCCGTGGCATAGGCATCGCAGCTCTCGATGCGCAAGGCAGCCAGCGGCTCGGGCGCCACGCCGATCAGGCGCAGGGTCTGGCGCAGCGCCAGCACCGCCGTGGGCGTGAAGGTCAGCGCCAGCATGGAGCGCGGGTCGGTGCCCAGCGCCAGCGACTCGGCGATGCGCAGCGCCAGCGTGCTGGTCTTGGCCGCGCCGGCGGCCGCCTCGATCAGCAGGGTCGGCTGGGCCGAGGTCTGGATGCGCAGCTGCTCCTCGGTCGGCGCGAAGGCCTGGGTGACAAAGCGGGCGGTTTTTGGGAGGCTCAAGCGGGCGACCTGTTCAGCACTTCGGGGTTCAGCGCGGTCGGCGGCGTGCCACCGCTGAGCGCCGCGATCAGATTGTCGACGGCCAGATGGCTCATCGCGCGCCGGGTCGGGATCGAGGCGCTGGCGATATGCGGGGTCAGCACCACATGGCGCGCGGCCAGCAGGTCGGCATGCACCTGGGGCTCGCCCTCGAACACATCCAGGCCCGCTGCGGCGATCGTGCCGGCCGCCAGCGCGCGCGCCAGCGCGGCGTCGTCGACCACGCCGCCGCGGGCGATATTGGTCAAGGTCGCGCTCGGCTTCATCAGCGCCAGCTCGCGCTCGCCGACCATATGGTGGGCCGCCGGGCTGTAGGGCACGACGATGATCAGATGGTCGGCCCGCCGCAGCAGCTCGTCCTTCTCGACCCATTGCGCGCCCAGCGGCGCGGCGATCTCGGGGGCCAGCTGCGAGCGGTTGTGATAGATCACCGGCATGCCGAAGCCCAGATGGCCGCGCCGTGCGATCGCCTGGCCGATGCGGCCCATGCCCAGGATGGCCAGCGTCGCGCCATGCACATCGCTGCCGGCGAACATGTCATAGCTCCATTTGCTCCACTCGCCACGGCGCAGGAAATGCTCGCTCTCGGTGATGCGGCGGGCCGTGGCCATCATCAGCGCAAAGCCGAAGTCGGCCGTGGTCTCGGTCAGCACATCGGGCGCATTGCTGACCAGCACGCCGCGCGCGCTGCAGGCCGGCACATCGATATTGTTGTAGCCCACCGCCATCGTGCAGACCGCGCGCAGGTCCGGGCAGGCGTCCAGCAGCCGCGCGTCGATCTTCTCGGAGCCGGTGATGTAGACGCCGGCCACGCCCTGCAGGCGCTCGATCAGCTGGTCCTGCGACCAGACCTCGTCGGCCTCGTTGCTCTTGACATCGAAATGCGCGCGCAGCCGCTCGACGACGTCGTCGAAGGTCTTGCGCGCCACCAGCACCTTGGGCTTGTCAGTCATCGTCTTGTCTCCTGTGGATAGGCCCGCGTCAGCGGAACCAGATGAAACTCATCAGCACGAACAGCGGGACCAGCACCGCGCCGGACCAGGCCATATAGCCAAAGAAGCTGGGCATCTTGATGCCGCGATCCTCGGCAATCGCCTTGACCATGAAGTTGGGGGCGTTGCCGATATAGCTGTTGGCGCCCATGAAGACCGAGCCGGCCGAGATCGCGGCCAGGGTCGGTGCCAGCGTCGTCATCAAGGCCTGCGGGTCGCCGCCGGCCAGATTGAAGAACACCAGATAGGTGGGTGCATTGTCGAGGAAGGACGACAGCACCCCGCTGAACCAGAAATAGGCCCAGGGCAGCGGCTGGCCGTCGGGGCCGGTCACCGCGCGCGCGACGGCCGCGAACGCGCCCTGCTCGCCGGCCTTGAGCATCGCCAGCACCGGGATCATGGTCAGGAAGATGCCGATGAAGAGCTTGGCCACCTCCTGCATCGGGGTCCAGGAGAACTGGTTCTTCTCGCGCAGGGCGCGGGGCGTGATCGCCAGCGACCAGGCTGTCACGGCCAGCAGGCCCGCGTCGCGCAGCAGGGCCTGCAGCTCCAGCTCGGTGCCGAGGATGCTGAAGGCGATGCCGGGCTTCCACAGGCCGCTCATCAGCACCAGCGCGACGACGAGCGCCAGCGGCAGGAAGTTGATGCCGCCCTCGATGCCGAAGCCGGGAGTATCGGGGGTCGGGTCTTGCCGGGTGACGCCTTCGCGGCGGTACCAGTAGCTGTCGATCAGATAGAAGATCAGCAGCAGCGCGGCGATCAGCGACAGGGTTTCGGGGAAGATGTGGCGGGCGGTCCAGAAGAAGTCCACCCCCTTCAGAAAGCCCAGGAACAACGGCGGATCACCCAGCGGCGTCAGCGAGCCGCCGGCATTGCTGACGATGAAGATGAAGAACACCAGCACATGGGCGACATGGCGGCGGTTGTCATTGGCCCGTATCAACGGCCGCACCATCAGCATCGAGGCACCGGTCGTGCCCATCACGCTGGCCAGCGCCGCACCGATCAGCATCAGCCCCACGTTCAGGCCCGGGCTGCCGTGCAGATTGCCGCGCACAAAGATGCCGCCGGCGGTGGTGAACAGCGCGCACAGCAGGATGATGAAGGGCAGGTACTCGGCCACCAGGGTGTGGGCCAGCACGCCGGCCGTGGCGCCCAGGCCCTGCGTCGCGGCAAAAGGCAGCAAGAAAGCCAGCGCCCAGGCGGCGGCGATCTTGCCGTAGTGGTGGTGCCAGATCCTGGGCAGGGCCAGCGGCATGATGGCGATCGACAGCAGCATGCCGGCGAAGGGGATGCCCCAGAGCGCGCCGAAGGCGCGGCCGTCAAGATCGGCCGCCTGGGCCAGCGGGGTCAGCAGGGCCAGGCCCAGCGCAGCGAGCCGTCGCATGGGTCCTAATCTTCGATGAAGCGGGTGAAGCCGGCCACCGGCTCGCGCTCGGTGATCAGGCTGTTCTCGGTGGCGGCCGGGTCGGCATGGCCCAGCGACATGCCGCAGACCAGCATCTGGGTCGGCTTGAGCTGCAGCTCCTCGGCGATGACGCGGTGGAACTGCGTGAAGGCCGCCTGCGGGCAGGTGTGCAGGCCGCGGCCGCGCGCGGCGATCATGATGTTCTGCAGAAACATGCCGTAGTCCAGCCAGCTGCCCTGCTGCATCACCCGGTCTATCGTGAACATCAGGGCCACCGGTGCGTCGAAGAAGCTGTAGTTGCGGCCATGCTGCTCATGCATGCGGACCTTGTCGCCCTTGGCGATGTTCAAGAGGCCGTACAGATCCCAGCCGACCTTGCGGCGCCGGTCGATATAGGGCGAGGCCCATTCGCGCGGATAGTAGGCGTACTCCTCGCTGTGGGTGGCCAGCTCTTCCGGGTCGTCGTAGACGGCCAGGATGCGCTCGGACAGGCGCTGCCGGGCCACGCCGGTCAGCACATGGACCTGCCAGGGCTGGGTGTTGGTGCCCGACGGTGCGCGCGAGGCCACCCGCAGAATGTCCTCGACGAGCTCGCGCGGCACCGGGGTCGGCAGGAAGGCGCGCATCGAATGGCGGCTCTCGATGGCCGCATCGACCGCAGCGGCGGCCTCGGGCGAGGGTTTGTCAAACAGGCTCATGGGCTCAGTCCTTGCAGGGCTTGAAGGTAGGGGGCCGGCAGCTCGGCTACCGGGCGACGTGTCTCGCGGTCCACATAGACATGGACGAAATGGCCGCGCGCCGCGCAGAGCTCGGCGCCCTCGGCGAACAGGCCGATCTCGTAGCGCACGCTGGAGCGGCCGCGCTGGCTCACGCGCAGGCCGGCGTCGATCGCCTGCGGAAAGGCCAGCGAGTCGAAGAAATTGCAGTGAGTCTCGACCACCAGGCCGATCACCGCGCCGCCATGGAGGTCCAGCGCGCCGGCGGCGATCAGGTACTGGTTGACGGCCGTGTCGAACAGGCTGTAGTAGACGACGTTGTTCAGATGGCCGTAGATGTCGTTGTCCATCCAGCGGGTGCCCAGACGGACAAACTGGGCATAGGCCTGGCGGCCCTCGGCCTTAAGTCGGTTCTCGCTCATGGCCCGCATTCTTTCATCTGCCGGCGCGCCACTGCGCCCAGCTGTGCGCCGCCTCGCTCAGGGTATTCACCTGCACGGCCACCGTGGTGTTCAGGTCATGGCCATAACCACCGGCCATGCTCAGCGCCACCGGAATGCCGCGCTCGCGCAGCTGCTGCAGCACGCGGCGGTCGCGCTCGCGCAGGCCGGCCTCGCTCAGCTTGAGCCGGCCCAGGCGGTCGCCCTCGTGCGGATCGGCGCCGGCCAGATAGAAGGCCAGCTGCGGCGTGCAGCGGCGCCAGACCTGGTCCAGGGCCTGGTCCAGCGCGGCCAGATAGGGCTGGTCGCTGCAGCCATCGGGCAGCTCGACATCCAGATCGCTGGCCTCCTTGCGGAACGGGAAGTTCTTGGCCCCGTGCATCGAGAAGGTGAACACCGACTCGTCGTCTCGGAAGATCGCCGCCGTGCCATTGCCCTGGTGCACGTCCAGATCGATCACAAGCACGCGCAGCAGCCGGCGCTGGCTGCCATGCCATTCGGCCTGCATCAGCCGCGCGGCGACGGCCACATCATTGAACACGCAATAGCCACTGCCCTTGTCGGCATAGGCATGGTGGGTGCCGCCGGCCAGATTGGCCGCCACGCCCTCGGTCAGTGCGGCGCGCGCGGCCATGATGGTGGCGCCCACCGAGCGGCGCGAGCGCTCGGCCATCGTGGGCGACCAGGGAAAGCCGATCTCGCGCTGCTGGGCGGCCGTGAGCCGGCCCAGCAGCACCGCGTCCATATAGTCGGGCGTGTGAACCAGGGCCAGCTCGCCCTCGCTGGCGGCCTCGGCCGGCACCAGCCGCAGCGGGCCGGGATCGCGCTCCAGCCGCTCGCGCAGCATCCGGTACTTGGACTGCGGGAAGCGGTGGCCCGGCGGCAGGGCCAGGCTGTGGGCGTCGGCGTGAAAGGCTTGCATCGGCAGCGACGATAGCGGTTTTGGCCTCACCGCGTCGCCCGGGCGTCACGCCCCGGTCATGCGCCGGCCCGATGCTGTGCCGGACGGCGGATTTAGGAATAGCCCTCTACTTTGCTGCAGTGCAACAAATAACGCTTGCAATCATTCGCCGCCGCCCTATACTTCGTTTCATGTTGCGGTGCAGCAAAAGTACACGGCAACACCGGATGCAAGTTCGTATCCACCTGACATCAACCCGTCTTTAGGAGCCAATCCATGCTGACCGCAGAACAAGTTTTCGCCGCCCACAAAGCCAATGTCGAGACCCTGTTCGGTCTCACCAACAAGGCCTTCGAAGGCGTTGAGAAGTTGGTGGAACTGAACTTGCAAGTCGCCAAGACCGCGCTGGGCGAAGCCGCCGAGACCACCACCGCCGCGCTGTCGGTCAAGGACGCTCAAGAGCTGCTGGCCCTGCAATCCACGCTGCTGCAGCCGAGCGCCGAGAAGGCCGCTTCCTACAGCCGTCATCTGTATGACATCGCTGCCGCCACCAATGCCGAAGTCGCCAAGGTGGCCGAAGCCCAGCTGGCCGATGTGCAGAAGAAGTTCGCCGCCGTCGTCGACAGCGCCGCCAAGAACGCCCCCGCCGGCACCGAGAGCGCCGTCGCTCTGGTGAAGTCGGCCGTGGCCGCCGCCAGCAACGCTTTCGAGTCGGTCCAGAAGGCCGCCAAGCAAGCCGCTGACGTCGCCGAAGCCAACTTCCAGACCGTCACCAACTCGGCGGTCAAGGCCACGCAAACGGCGGCCCGCAGCGCCAAGCGCGCTTCCTGATTTCTTCAGTTGTCTCCTCGGCACCCATCGCAAGCGCGGCTTGCCAAGTGCCCTTCAAACCCGGTGCCTGCACCGGGTTTTTTTACGTCCGGCGCGGCCTGCTGTCAGTCCGGTGTGATGCCCAGCCCCTCCAGCTGGTCGGCCACCAGCTCCAGGCGCAGCAGCGGATTCTCCAGCTGCATCAGGCGCTGCTTCTCGTCGGCCGGCAGCGGCAGCAGCTCGCACCAGCGATTGGCCAGCCAGCCGCAGTCGTTCCATAGATAGGGCGGCTGGATCGGCAGCTCGGCCGCCGCCGCGCCCAGCTCCAGCCGGTGCAGCAGGCCCTGCAGCAGGCGCGCCGCCGGCCTCAGGTCGGCCGGCACCGGCACCGCGCCGTCCTCATTGATCAGCTCGGCCTCACCCATCCACAAGCCATGCGGCAGGCACTCGCTGCTGTGCAGCCTGAAGCGCTGGCCGCCGCGGCACAGGATCTGCATCAACCCGGGCTGTGGGCGCTCGAACAGGCCGATATGGGCCAGCGTGCCAATCTCCTGGAAGCGTTCGCGCACAAAACCGCCGTCGTCCGACCCGCTGGCGCGCTGGCGTACCTCGCCGCCGTCGATCAGGGCCACAACGCCGAAGGGCTCCCCTCGCTCATGGCAGCGCTTGACCATGTCCAGATAGCGCGGCTCGAAGATGCGCAAGCCCAGCCGTCCGTCCGGGAACAGCAGGGACTGCAGGGGAAACAGCGGAATTTGCATGGTGGCGCCAGCATAGCCGGCCGGGCAGGCCCGCGTGCGGCGCCACCCATTCCGGGGACAAAAGAGCGGCCAAGGCCGGCGCGAGCTGACGCATCATCGAAGGCGTCGACAGGGGAGAACAAGAATCAACCGTTCCCAGGTCCACCATGTGCCCGTCTTTGCTTGCCGTTCGCCGGCTTGGCCCGATCCTCTCGGGCTTGTTGTTGTCGCTGCTGTGCGGCGCCGCGCTGGGCGCCGACCCGTTGATCGCCGTCGAGGACGACTGGCCGCCCTATGCCTCACAGGGGCCGAACGGCGAGCCGCAGGGCTTCGCGGTCCGGCTGGTGCAGGCCGCGTTCGCGACCCAGGGTGTCGCGGTGCGCCTGCAGGCCGTGCCCTTCGCCCGGTGCATGCGCTACGCCAGCGACGGCCAGGCGGCCGGCTGCTTCAACGCCACCATCACGGCCGAGAACCGGCCGCTCTACCACTGGCACGAGCCGGCGATGTTCGAGGAGGAGCTGGCCATCTTCGCGCGCGCCGATGCGCCGGCCACCGAGCTGGCTCTGGCCGATCTGCGCGGCACCAGCGTCGGCTACACCAATGGCTACACCTACCCGACCGAGTTCATGCGCGACCCCTTGATCAAGCGCCAGGCCGCCACCTCGGACCAGCTGCTGCTGCGCATGCTGGTCAGCAAACGGGTCGACTACATCCTGCTCAACACCATGCCCGGCCTGCTGCGCATCCGCGCCAGCCCGGAGCTGGACGGCAAGGTCAAGCGCGTCGGCCGCCTCTCGCTGGACGGCTTCTGGATCGCCTTCTCGAAAACCCATCCGCAGGGCGAGCAGCTGGCGCGGCAGTTCGGCCAGGGCCTGCAGGAGCTGCGCCGCAACGGCAGCTACCAGCGCATGCAGGCCGAGTTCAGGCGCGAGCTGGGCTTGCGCTGAGTCGGGTGGCTCAGCGGGTCTTGGCCTCGATGCGCTGGCGCAGCTGCGGCAGCAGGGCCTGCGCCGCCTCGCGCCCGACCTGGATGGCGCGCCGGCGCGCGGTGAAGTCGGCGCTGCCTATGCCCAAGAGCCGGGGCTGCAGCACCAGATCAGCCTCGCGCAGCTCATAGCTGTTGATGCTGCGGCTCATGATGGCAAAGGTCTGCAGCAGCATGCGCATCGCATCGCCCAGCGGCTTGTCCTCTGGCGGCGAGATGATGTCCACCGCGATCACCAGGTCCGCCCCCATCTGGCGCGCATAGCGCACCGGCACCGGCGCCACCAGCCCCCCGTCCACATACTCGCGCCCGGCGATCTTGACCGGCTGGAACAGCGCCGGCACCGCGCTGGAAGCGCGCACCGCCGTGCCGGTATCGCCGCTGCGAAACAGCACGCCCGAGCCGTCGGCCAGATCGGTGGCGACGATGCCCAAGGGCATCGCCATCTGCTCGATCGTCCTGTTGCCGGTCTTCTCGCGCATGAAGCGCGCCAGCGCCTCGCCACGTATCAGGCCACGGCCGGGAAAGGCCCAGTCGGTGATCGCGCCCTCGTCCATCGCCTCGGCCAGCGCGGCCATCTGCTTGCCGTTCATGCCGGAGGCGTAGAGCGCGGCCACCAGCGAGCCCGCCGAGGTGCCGGCCACCAGATCCACCTTGATGCCGGCCTCCTCCAGCACCTGGATCACCCCGATATGGGCAAAGCCGCGCGCCGCGCCGCCGCCCAGGGCCAGACCGATGCGAGGAGGCTTGGGCGGCGGCTTGGGGCCGGGCGGGGTCGAGTCGATCGGCGCGGGGGCCGGGGGCGGGGAGGATTGAAAGCTGGAGCACGCCGTCAGCGACAGGGCTGCGGCCATGACCAGGCGACGGCGTGAGCGCTCGCGAGCCGACAAGGGATTCAAAGACATCAGGGGATTCTAGGAGGCCACCCGATGTCACCGGGCCGGACTGCCCAGGAAAACACCAAGCACGAGAAAGCCAGCCCAGATGCAAAATTCGGTAACAACAAGGCCGGCATGCGAACCATTGCGCCAGAGCCTCGAGAAGAAAAACATTCAGCGGAGGATTCCCCATGCATGCCCAGCCGGCTCGCTAAGCAGCGACGTCGTCCCACGTTCCCGTCGACACCCTTCCACGCCATTCGCAGGCGGGCGCTAGCCTACCGCTGCTAACAATTTCCCTCACTCTAGAAACCCAGTTCATGACAAAGAAGACCGTCCTCATCCTCGCTGGCACTCTGGCGCTCACCGGCTGCGCCTCCATCGTCAATGACTCCACCCAGCCCATGAGGATCGAGACCAAGAGCAGCTCCGGTCAAGCGGTCGCGGGTGCCGAGTGCAAGATCTCGAACGACTACGGCTCCATCACTGCGAAGTCCGGTGACACAGCCCAGGTGCGACGCTCCAGCAAGGACTTGGACATTACTTGCAAGCACCCTGACAACCCCGAGGCGGTGGCTCGCGCCATCTCGCGTGCCAACGCAGGCCTGGCCGGCAACATCCTGTTTGGCGGCGGCATCGGCGCCATCATCGACCACAACAAGGGCACGGCCTACACCTATCCGACATGGGTGCAGCTGGTGTTCGGCAAGTCGCTGGTGTTCGATCGTTCGGTCGAGAAAGACGGCCAACCCGTGCTGGGCACCGAACCGGCTGTCGCGTCCAAATAATCGCCGCGAGGTCCGGTCGGTCGGGGCCACAATCAGAGCATTCCTGCTCTAGCCGGAGTCCGACATGGCCCTGACCCACGCCAAGCACGGTCAATTGATCGACCTCAAGCCGCTGGCCGATGAGCGCACCGACAGCCCCAGCACCAGCCTGATCAAGACCGGGCAGCTGCAGCTGATGCATGTGGTGCTGCACGCCGGCCAGCAACTGCCCGAGCACAAGGTGGCCGGCGAGATCAGCATCCAGTGCCTGGCCGGGCGGGTGCAGCTGCGCACGCCGGGCATCACGACGCCGCTGACGGCCGGCCAGCTGATCGTGCTGAGTGCCGGCGAGCCCCACGCGCTGGTGGCCGAGCAGGACTGCTGCCTGCTGGTCACGCTGGTGCTCAAACACTGACTAGAAGCTGAAGCCTTCCGGGTAGCGGTGCCAGCCGTCGAAGTCCGGTTTGCCCAGCGGCACGCCGGCCTGACGCAGCAGCGCATAGGCCATGCCCAGATGGAAGAAGAAGTTCGGCAGCGCATAGAGCTGCAGGAACTCCGCCGACTCCAGCTCCAGCCAGGCCTCGCCGGCCTGGGTCCGCAGACGCCGACCGGCCGCGGCGCGCATCGCCGCAGCGTCCAGACTCTCGACAAAGGCCAGCGCGCGCGCCAGACGCGCCTGCAGCTCGGCCAGGCTTGCCGCATCGCCCTGCCCCAGAGCCGGCATCTCGACCCCGGCCAGCGGCGCGCAGGCACGCTGGGCGAAACCGGCCGCCGTGTGGATCTGCTGGGCCAGATTGAACATGCCGGGTGCCAGCCGGGTCTGCAGCAGCGCGGCCTCGCTGCCGCCGGCGGCATCGAGCTGCGCAGCCGCCTTGTCCAGCCAGGCCTGCGCGCGGCGCAGATAGCGGGCCAGCACCGGCACCGCGGCGGCGTAGAGATCAGGAGACGAGCACATGGGACAGAGTGTAGGACGGCCAAGCCCAAGGCTCGGCCACAATGACAGCCATCGCAACCACGTCTGCCGGCATGTCGCAACGCCCCGTCCTTCACCGTCTGGCCATCACCGCCCTGGCCTGGACGCTGGCCCATGCCGCCTGGGGCCAGGCCTTGCCTGCCGACGCACTGGCCAAGCGCTGCTGGCTGTCTCACACGGCCGAGCGCACCGCCGTCGATCTGCGCGAGCCGATGGCCGTGCGCTTTGGCAATCTGCGCGATGGCTATGTGCTGCGCTCGCCCTTCTGGGTCGATTTCGGCATCCGCGGCATGGGCGTGATCCCGGCCGGCAACAAGAACGACCGCGCCGGCCACCATCATCTGCTGATCAACACGCCGCTGCCGCGCAACCATCAGGCCGCCATCCCCTTCTCCGACACGCACAAGCACTTCGGCAAGGGCCAGACCGGCGCCGAGATCAGCCTGCCTGCGGGCAAGCACCGGCTGCGCCTGCTGTTCGCCGACCATGAGCACCGGCCCTACTTCGTCTACAGCCGCGAGATCACGGTGGAGGTCAGCGGAGCCCGCACGGCCGCGCCGCTGAGCATTGACCCCCAGCGCTTCGAGGAGACCTGCGCCGCCTGGTATCAGGACCAGATCAGCGCGCCACGCCCGAGCACGCCGGCGGTCTACATCAGGAACCTGCGCGACCAGGAGCCGGTCGCCAGCCCCTTTGTACTGAGCCTGGGCGTGATCGGGCCCGGCGTCGCGCCGGCCGGACAGAAGATCGCCAACACCGGCCATTTCGCGCTGACCGTGCTGCGCAGCGGCAGCGCGGTGCAGCGCCTGGCGCTCGGCGACGGCCGCACCGAAACCACGCTGGACCTGCCCAAGGGCGACTACGAGATCGAGGCGCGCTTTCTGGACGCCGAGGGTCAGGTCTTGCTGAAGGCCGCGCCGCTGCGCGTCACGGTGAGTCGTCAGGAGCGCTGAGCGGACGCGCTCAGGCCAGCGCGGCCTCCAGGTCGACCGCGTCGATCTGCTCCGGGTGCATGAAGCGCCGGGCATAGTCCAGATAGACGCCCGAACGCAGGAACAGCTCGAACAGCTCGGCATCGATATGCTGTTCGCGCCGCATCCTGGCCATGATGTCCAGCGCCTGCGACAGGCTCTTGCCCTTTTTATAGGGCCGGTCGTCGGCGGTCAGCGCCTCGAACACATCGGCGATCGCCATCATGCGGGCCTCGATGCTCATCTGCTCGCGCCGCAGCCCGCGCGGGTAACCGCTGCCGTCCATCTTCTCGTGATGGCCACCGGCGATCTCGGGCACGCGCCGCAGATGGCGCGGGAAGGGCAAGGCCTCCAGCATGCGGATGCTCTGCACGATGTGGTCGTTGATCTTGTAGCGCTCCTCCTCGGTCAGCGTGCCGCGCGAGATGCTGAGATTGTGGAGCTCGCCGCGGTTGTACAGATGCTCGGGCTGCCTGAGCTTGAAGCCCCAGCGGTTCACCTCGGGCAGGTGCTCGGCGGCCGGCCGGGGCAGCACATGCTCGGGCTTGTCGGCCAGCAGCCGCTCCTGCACCGGCAGCGCGGCGGCCGGCGTGGCGGACTGGCGCCGCCGCTCGCCATTGGAGACACCCAGCCGGTCGTCCAGCGTGCGCAACCAGCTGCGCGCGCCGATCTCTCGCAGCCTGGCCTGCTTGTCGGGCGACAGGTACTCGCCGCCCTCGTTGCAGGCCGCGACAAAGGCGAACTCGGCATCCAGCAGGGTGTGTACCGGGGCCAGGTCTTGCCGCACACGGGCCAGTTGCTCGGGCGTCAGCGCGCGTTCGCACAGCGCGATCTGGGCGTCGCGCTTGAGCACCTCGAAGCGGGTGCGGATCTCGTGGATGCGGTCGTGCAGGGTCTCCAGCTTGGTGGCCTTGTCGACGACGAACTCCGGCGTCGTGACCTTGCCGCAGTCATGCAGCCAGGCAGCGATATGCAGGGCCTCCCACTGTTCCTCATCGAGCCGGAAGTCGGCAAAAGGACCGTCGCTGGCCTCGCAGGCGGCCCGCGCCAGCATCTTGGTCAGCTCGGGCACGCGCTGGCAATGCGCGCCGGTGTAGGGGCTCTTGGCATCGATGGCGCCCGCTACCAGCTGGATGAAACTCTCCAGCAGGTCCTTGCGGGCGCGCAGCAGCTGCTGGTTGTCCAGCGCCGCAGCGGCCGTGCCGGACAGCGCCTCGATGAAGGCCACCCGCGACGGCGACAGCGTGTCACCCTGGCCGTGCTCGCCCGGCACAAAGCTCAGCGACAGCGCACCAACGGTCTCGCCCTGCCGGTTCTTCAGCGGCAGGGCCATCAGCCGAAAGCGTGAGCTGCTCAGGCGCTGGAACAGGCCCGCATAGACCTGCACATGGGCCGGATTGTCCCAGCTGATGTCGACAAACACCGTGCGCCCCTGCCGCACCGCCTGCACGGCGGCCGAGGGGCTGGCGGCATCGTCGAGCGACCACGACATCAGCGCCGCGCTGTCACCGGGCGCATCGAACACCCGCGCGGCGGCCGGCTCCAGGCGCAGGCCATCGGCGCTCAGCAGGTGCACCGCGCCGCCGGTGGCCTCGGCCACCGAAATGGTCTCGGTCAGGATGCGTTCGAGCAGGCGATCAAAGTTGCGCTCGGCCGACAGCGCGCTGGAGATTTCCAGGAAGCGCCGCAGCGCCTGCTTCATGCCGGTCATCGCGATGGCCAGCCGGTCGACCTCGCGGATGCGGCTGCGCGCCGGATCGGGGCCGCTGAAATCGAAGCGCCGGATCGCCTCGGCCTCGCCGGCCAGCTGCTCCAGCGGCTTGGCCACCAGATTGGCGGACCAGTGCACCAGGGGCAGCATCAGCAGCACGATGCCGGCGGTGATCAGCATCGACAGGCGCCGGGCCTGGATCGCGTCGGCCTGCAGCTCATCGCGCGGCGCGGCGATCAACAGGGTCAGCGGCGCGCCGGCACCGTGGTCCAGCGCCTCGACGCGGGTCACCCATTCGCGCCCGTCCAGCTCCAGCAGCCCGCCGACCGGCGCGCCACCGGCATGCAGGCGCTGCCACAAGGCCGTCAGCACCGGTACACCCAGCTGCTCGACCTGCAGCAGCTTGGGCGAACCGTCCTGGGGCCGCACGCTGAGCCGCTCCGGCCGCGGGTAGGCCAGCACCGCACCCTGGGCATCGAGCACCATCAGCTCGGCCGACGGCGTGATCTGCTGACGCGCCAGCATCGCCGACAGCGAAGCCAGGCTGACATCGACACCGGCCACCGGCCGGGTGCCGGCAGCTGAGCCACCGGTAGCACCGGCGCTGGCCAGCGTCAGGCCGACCTCGCGGGTCGTGAAGAACAGATAGGGCAGCGTCTGCAGCACGGCGCGGTCGGGGTTCTGCGCCTGCGCAAACCAGGGCCGGCGACGCGGGTCGAAGTCATAGTCGGCCTGCTCGCGCCGCGCCAGCAAGGCCAGCCCGGCGTCGTAGAAGAGATAGGCGCCCTGGACGGCGGGGCCGTCGCGGTTGACCGACTGCAGCACAAAGGCGGCCTGCTCCGGCGCACGCAGCAGCGCGCGCAGCTCCGCGCCGGCGATGCGGCGCAGCAGCACGAAAGAGCCATTGGGGGTGCCGCCGTAGACGGCGGACAGCGAGGGGTTCTGCTGCAGCGCCGCCGCCAGCAGCGGCAGCTGGGCCAGGCGGCCCGCATGGTCGGGCGCCGTCAGCAGGCCGCTGCGGGCCAGCAGGGCCGCCGTGGTGCGAGCGGGCCGCAGCTCGCCTTCGATGACGGCCAGCGTCTCGCGGCCGACCCGCGCCGAGGTGTCGGCCGCAAAGGCCAGCATGCGCTGTTCGCTGGCGCGCAGCTGATAGCTGGCCAGGGCCGCGTAGAGCAGCAGCACCATGCCGATCATGATGATCGACAGGGTCAGATAGATCGAGCGCGGCTGCGGGGACAAAAGCTTCATGAACTCCTCCTGCGCCCGATCAGGCCGAAGCCACCAGCAGCGGTCAAGCTGCTAACTCTTGCAGGCCGCGGCCTGCGCGCCACAAGCCTCGCGGCCTACTTCTTTTTCTTGCTGCGATCGGGCACCACGGTGGTGATGCTGGGCATCACCGCGCCGGCCGAGATCGGCTTGGGCGGCGAGCTGTCCTTCTTCGGCTTCTTGCTTTCCTTATTGCTTTTCTGCTGACCTTTGGCCATGGGGCGCTCCTTGTTCTGTGATGGATGGGTTCAGTGTACGGACCTGCTTCAGTACGCGCCCATATAGTCCTTCTTGCCGACCTCGACCCCGTTGTGGCGCAGGATGTCGTAGGCCGTCGTGACATGGAAGAAGAACTGCGGCAGGCCGTAGTGCAGCAGATAGTGCTGGCCCGTGAAGCGGCGCTCCTTGGGCGTGCCCGGGCGCAGCACGATCTCGCGGCCGGCCGCCTCGGCGAACTGACCCGGCGACACGCCGCCGATGAAGTCCAGGGTCTTGGCAATGCGGGCCTGCAGCTCGGCAAAGCTCTGCTCGCTGGCCTCGTAGCTGGGCACCTCGACGCCGGCCAGGCGCGCGCAGACGCCGGCC
Source organism: Roseateles cavernae (assembly GCF_040187885.1). Lineage (NCBI taxonomy): Bacteria > Pseudomonadati > Pseudomonadota > Betaproteobacteria > Burkholderiales > Sphaerotilaceae > Roseateles > Roseateles cavernae. The sequence continues at coordinate 670,088 of NZ_JBDPLH010000002.1, read as the reverse complement.
GCGAAGTCACAGGCGATCTGCACCTGCCGGGTCAGCGCGAACATATCGGGGAACAGCCGAGCCTGCAGCAGGGCCGCCGGCTCGATAGCGCGGGCCGCAGCATGGGCCTCGGCCTTGGCCAGCACATCGGCCAGTCCGCCCAGCATTTGTTTGAAGATGGGGGCGGAAGCTTCGTAGATCAGGGCTGACATGGCGTGGACTCACTCGATGACAAAGTCGCGATCATAGGAGGCTCTGCAAGGCAGCCCTCTAAACTGTGGGCATGTCATTGCCTCTGCAGCTCGCCCCCATCATCAAGGAAATCGGCCGCGGGGCGCGCGGCGCACGCGACCTCGACGAGGCCCAGGCCGAGGCGCTGTTCGGCGCCATCCTCGATGGCCAGGTGCCCGAGATGGAGCTCGGCGCCATCCTGATCGCGATGCGCATCAAGGGCGAAAGCCAGGCCGAGCTGGCCGGCTTCGTGCGAGCGATGCAGGCGCGCACCGCCCGCGTCGAAGTGCCGGCCGGGCCGCGCTGCGTGCTGCTGCCGACCTTCAACGGCGCGCGCAAGCAGGCCAATCTGATGCCCTTGGTGGCCCTGCTGCTGGCGCGCGAGGGCGTGCCGGTGCTGATCTTCGGCCGGCATGATTTCGACAGCCGCGAGAGCCCATTCGCGCTGCTGGACGCGCTGGGCCTGCCACGGGCCAGCAGCCTCGCCGAGGCCAACACCCAGCTGAGCGAGCGCCGCCTGGCCTGCCTGCCGCTGGCCGCGCTGAACCCCGGGCTCGATGCCCTGATGGCGCTGCGCCCGCGCCTGGGCCTGCGCAACAGCGGCCACAGCGTGGCCAAGCTGCTGGATGCCGCGCCGGGCCGCAGCGTGCGGGTCGTCGCGGTGACCCACCCCGAGTATCTGGACAGCATGGGCCAGGCCCTGCTGCCGCTGAGCCTTGGGGATGGCCGGGCCCTGCTGATGCGGGCCAGCGAAGGCGAGGCCTATGCCCATCTGCGCCGGCGCGCCCAGCTCTACGGCTTTGCCGAGGGCCGCCGCTTCGATCTGCACCCGGCCGACACCGCGGACATCGACTGGCCCTTGTCGCCCGACTGCGAGGCGGCCGCCAATGCCGCACGGGTCCAGGCCATGCTGGACGGCCGCGCGCCGCTGCCGCCGCGCATTGCCGAGCAGGTGCAGGCCCTGATCCGGCTTTCCACATCGGCTCATATGCTTATTCACGAATAAGCAATCTACGAATTTGTAGTTCCTATATATATAAAGCTTCCATACAGTCCGCCACCTAGACTGCCTGGGAGCGGATTTGTTCGACTGGATAGCAATTGCGAGCGGTTTTGGCGTCGGCGTCATCGTAGGGATCACCGGCGTCGGCGGCGGCTCGCTGATGACGCCGCTGCTGCTCTCGGTCTTCAAGCTGAACCCGGCCGTGGCCATAGGCACCGATCTGTGGTTTGCCGGGCTGACCAAGGTCAGCGGTTCGGTGGCCCATGCGCGCCACGGCCATGTCAAATGGGGCATCACCGCGCTGCTGCTGGCCGGCTCGATCCCGGCCTCCATCGCCACCGTCGCCCTGATGCACAGCACCGGCGTCACCAAGGGCTGGGCCGAGGCGCTGACCTTCTCGCTGGGCATCGCGCTGCTGCTGACCGCCGTGGTCGTGGCCTTCAAGAAGTCCTGGCAGGCCCTGGGCCTGCGGCTGGAGCGTGTCATCCCCGCATCGCGCAAGCCGGCGCTGACTGTGATCTCGGGCGTGATCCTGGGCGTGCTGGTCTCGCTGTCCTCGATCGGTGCCGGCGCCATCGGCGCGACCCTGATCCTGCTGATCTACCCGCGCCTGGAGGCGCGCTACATCGTCGGCAGCGATATCGCGCACGCCGTCCCTCTCACCCTCGTGGCCGGCATCGGCCACGCCACCCTGGGTCATGTCAACTGGGCGCTGCTGGTGCCGCTGTTGATAGGCTCGATGCCCGGCATCTGGCTGGGCGCCCAGCTGACCCGCCGCCTGCCCGACGGCGTCGTCCGCACCCTGCTGTGCGGCTCGCTCCTGATGGCGGGCTGGAAAGTCATTCACTGATCTCGCTATGTACGCCTATACCGACTTCGACCGCCAGTTCGTCCGCGCCCGCGCCGCGCAGTTCCGCGACCAGCTGGAGCGCAACCTCGCCGGCAGCCTGTCCGACGACGAGTTCCGCCCGCTGCGCCTGCAGAACGGCTGGTATGTGCAGCGCCATGCGCCGATGCTGCGCGTGGCCGTGCCCTATGGCGTGCTGTCCGCCCAGCAGCTGCGCCAGCTGGCCCATATCGCGCGCACGCATGACCGCGGCTACGGCCATTTCACGACGCGCCAGAACCTGCAGTACAACTGGATCCCGCTGGTCCAGTCGGCCGATGTGATGGACCTGCTGGCCGATGTGGACATGCACGGCATCCAGACCAGCGGCAACTGCATCCGCAATATCACCAGCGACGGCATGGCCGGCGTCGCGGCCGACGAGATCGTCGACCCGCGCCCCTATGCCGAGGTGCTGCGCCAGTGGAGCACCCTTCATCCCGAGTTCGCCTTCCTGCCGCGCAAGTTCAAGATCGCCATCTCGGGCGCTCTGGAAGACCGCGCCGCGATCGCCTGGCACGACATCGGCCTGCAGCTGAAGAAGAACGAGGCCGGCGAGGTCGGCTTCCAGGTGCTGGTCGGCGGCGGCATGGGCCGCACGCCCATCGTCGGCCAGGTCATCAACGAGTTCCTGCCCTGGCAGCAGATCCTGGTCTATATCGAGGCGATCGTGCGGGTCTACAACCGCTACGGGCGCCGCGACAATATGTACAAGGCCCGCATCAAGATCCTGGTCAAGGCCGAGGGTCAGGCTTTCTTCGACGCGGTCAACAAGGAGTTCCAGGAGATCCTGGCGCTGGACGAGGGCGGCCGCGAGCACATCATTCCGCAGGCCGAGCTGGACCGTGTCGCGGCCAGTTTCGTCGTGCCGGCCGGCGTCGCCGCCCTGCCCGCCATCGACATCTTCCAGGGTGTGCCGGCCAAGAGCGCCTACCAGCGCTGGCTGGAACGCAACGTCCACGCCCACAAGCTCGCCGGCTATCGCGGCGTGACCCTGTCGCTGAAGCGCCTGGGCATCCCGCCGGGCGACGCGACCGATGCCCAGATGGAGGCCGCGGCCGATCTGGCCGACCGGTTCAGCCACGGCGAGCTGCGCGTGACCCATGACCAGAACCTGCTGCTGCCCTGGGTGCTGGAGAGCGAGCTGCCGGCGCTGTTCGAGGCCGCCAAGGCCAATGGCTTCGCGACGCCCAATATCGGCCTGCTGACCGACATGATCGCCTGCCCCGGCGGCGATTTCTGCGCGCTGGCCAATGCCCGCTCCATCCCGGTGGCCGAGGCCATCACCGAGCGTTTCCAGGATCTGGACGAGCTCTACGACATCGGCGACATCGACCTGCACATCAGCGGCTGCATCAACAGCTGCGGCCACCACCACAGCGGCCATATCGGCATCCTCGGCGTCGACAAGGACGGCAGCGAGTGGTATCAGATCACCCTGGCCGGCTCCGACGGCTCGACCATCTCCGGTGGCGCCCAGGTGGGCAAGGTGATCGGCCCTTCTTTCGCGGCCGACGAGGTGCCCGATGTGATCGAGTCCGTCGTGCAGACCTATCGCGCGCAGCGCCAGGCCGGCGAGCGCTTCATCGACACGGTGCGCCGTGTCGGCATCGAGCCCTTCAAGGCCCCTGCCAACGCCCAGCGCACGCTGACCGCCGCCGCTCACTGAGAACGATGACCATGAAGTTTGTTGACCACCACCCCCAGGAGCCCTGGCACCGCGTCGTCGGCGAGGACGGCCCCAAGCCCGATCCCGATCCGGCGCCCCATCTGCTGCTGACGCTGGAGCAATGGCATGCCGTGCGCGATCACTGGCCGGCCGGCCTGGCGACCGCCGTCGAAGTGCCCAATGACCATGCGATCGAGGACCTGGCCGGCGACCTGCCGCGCCTGGCAATGATCGTCTTGAAGTTCCCGAAGTGGGTGGACGGCCGCGCCTACAGCCAGGCCCATCTGCTGCGCTCGCGCTACCGCTACGCCGGCGAAGTGCGCGCCTGCGGCGAGGTGCTGGTCGATATGCTGCCGTTGCTGGCACGCACCGGTTTTGATGCGGTGCAGCTGCGTGCCGGCGAGAGCGTCGAGGCCGCCAAGCGCGCGCTGAGCTTCTTCCCGGCCCACTACCAGGGCGCCCTGCAAGAAGGCCAGGCCGTCACCAAGCCGGCCTTCGCCAGGACCTGATCATGAGCGGCGAAGTCTCTTCCCTGTTCCCGGCGGCCAGTGCCTCGGCCATTGCCCTCTATGCCCGCGAGACGGCAGGCTTCGAGGAACGCCTGGCCAGGACGGTCGCATTGCTGAAGCAGGCCCATGCCGACTACGGCGACGGCCTGATCCAGTCGACCAGCCTGGGCGCCGAGGACATGGTGATCACCGACCTGATCGCCCGCCATGCGCTGCCGATCTGTATCGCGACGCTGAACACCGGCCAGCTGCACGATGAGACCCTGGCGCTGATCCCGGCCATCGAGGACCGCTATGCACGGAAGGTCGAGGTCTTCAGCCCGGTGCAGGAGGCGGTGATCCATTTCGTCAGAACGAATGGCGAGCGCGCGATGTACGAGAGCCTGGCGCTGCGCAAGGCCTGCTGCGGCCTGCGCAAGCTGGAGCCGCTGGGTCGCATGCTGGCCGGCCGCACGGCCTGGATCACCGGCCTGCGCCGCGAGCAGAGCAGCAACCGCGCCGAGGTGCCTTTCTCCGAGCCGGATGGCCAGGGCCGCACCAAGCTCAATGTGCTGGCCGAGTGGAGCTGGGCGGACGTGTGGCAATACATCGCCACCCACGATGTGCCCTTCAACGCCCTGCATGACCAGTTCATGCCCAGCATCGGCTGCGCCCCCTGCACCCGCGCGATCTCGGTCGGAGAGGACTTCCGCTCGGGTCGCTGGTGGTGGGAGGACGAGAACGCCAAAGAGTGCGGCTTGCACAAAGCCCATAGCAATGAAGAACTGAAGTCAGGAGCCCAGGCATGAATGCCCCGATCACTCTGCAACAGCTGGCCGCCACGGTGGACCAGCGCCACCTCGACCATCTGGAAGAAGAAGCCATCTTCATCCTGCGCGAGGTGGCGGCCGCCTTCGAGCGCCCCGCCCTGCTGTTCTCGGGCGGCAAGGACTCCTGCGTCGTGCTGCGCCTGGCCGAGAAGGCCTTCAAGCAACGCGTGGCCGGCAACGAGTTCAAGGGCAAGCTGCCTTTCCCGCTGGTTCATGTGGACACCGGCCACAACTTCCCCGAGGTGATTGAGTTCCGCGACCGCCGCGCTGCCGAGATGGGCGAGCGCCTGATCGTCGCGCACATGGACGAGTCGATCAAAAAAGGCACGGTGCGCCTGGCCCATCCGCTGGAGTCGCGCAACGGCCACCAGACCGTGACCCTGCTGGAAGCGATCGAGGACAACCGCTTCGACGTGCTGATCGGCGGCGCCCGCCGCGACGAGGAAAAGGCCCGCGCCAAGGAGCGCATCTTCAGCCACCGCGACAGCTTCGGCCAATGGCAGCCCAAGGAACAGCGCCCCGAGCTGTGGAGCCTGTTCAACACCCGCATCCGTCCGGGCGAGCATTTCCGCGCCTTCCCGATCAGCAACTGGACCGAGCTGGATGTGTGGCTCTACCTGGCGCGCGAGAACATCCCGCTGCCGGGCCTGTACTACGCGCACCAGCGCCAGGTGATACGCCGCAAGGGCCTCTTGGTGCCGCTGACCGAGGTGACGCCGCCCGAGGCCGGCGAACAGGTCGAGACCGCCACCGTGCGTTTCCGCACCGTCGGCGACATGACCTGCACCTGCCCGGTCGAGAGTGATGCCGCCAGCGCCACCGACATCGTGGCCGAGACCCTGACCGTCACGGTCAGCGAGCGCGGTGCGACCCGCATGGACGATCGCACATCCGAGGCCTCGATGGAGCGCCGCAAGAAGGAAGGGTATTTCTGATCATGAGCGCACGACTGAACACTCTCGTCCACGACGCTGAGGTCGATACCCACCACCGCGCGCTGCGCTTCCTGACCGCCGGCAGCGTCGACGACGGCAAGAGCACGCTGATCGGCCGCCTGCTGTTCGACAGCCGCGCCATCCTGGCCGACCAGCTCGACACCTTGGAAAAACGCGCCGCCGGCCAGCCCATCGATTTGAGCTTGTTGACCGACGGCCTGGAAGCCGAGCGCGAGCAAGGCATCACGATCGATGTGGCCTACCGCTATTTCGCGACCAAGACGCGCAAGTTCATCATTGCCGACGCGCCCGGTCATGAGCAGTACACCCGCAATATGGTCACAGCCGCCGCCGGCTCGGACGCCGCCGTCGTGCTGGTCGACATCACCAAGCTCGATGTGAGCCAGGACCAGGTGCAGCTGCTGCCCCAGACCCGCCGCCACAGCCTGCTGGCCCATCTCTTGCGCGTGCCGAGCATCGTGTTCGCGATCAACAAGATCGACGCGGCCGAAGATCCGGGTGCCGCCTTCGCCGCCGTCAGCAAGGCCTTGCGGGCTTTTGCTGCACAGGCCGGCATCGAAGTCACCGCCATCGTGCCGGTCTCGGCGCTGCGCGGCGACAACGTGACCCAGCCGCTGGACGCCGCCTGGTATGACGGCCCCTCGCTGCTGCAGGTGCTCGAAGGCCTGCCGGCCGCGCAGGAGAAGGTCGAGGGTCAGCTCTTGATCCCGGTGCAATACGTCGCCCGCGAGGGTGAAGGCACCGGCAACCAGCCGCGCACGCTGTGGGGCCGCATCGCTCACGGCCAGGTCCAGGCCGGCGACACGGTGCAGATCCTGCCCAGCGGCGAGACGGCGGTCGTCGCCGAGGTGCGCCGCGCCGGCGAGACCGTCGCCCACAGCGTGGCCGGCGAGTCGGCCGGCGTCGTGCTGGACCGCCAGCTGGACGTCAGCCGCGGCGACTGGATCGTCACGCCGGGTTCGGCCAAACCCGTGCAGAGCTTCGCAGCGACCTTGGCCTGGCTGGACACCGAGCCCGCGCAGATCGGCCGCAAGTACTGGGTGCGCCACGGCAATCGCTGGGTCCAGGCCCGCATCAGCGTGATCGAGCACAAGCTCGACGTCAACAGCCTGGCCGAGACCGAGGCTCATGAGCTGGCGGTCAACGAGATCGGCCATGTGCGCATCGAGGTGCAGCAGGCCCTGCCGGTCGAGCCCTATGCCAGCAACCGCGTCGGCGGTGCGCTGATCGTCGTCGACCCGACGAGCAACCGCACCAGCGGCGCGCTCTTGGTACGCTGATCATGGCTGCCGGCAAGGTCATCTTCGTCAGCGCCGGCCCGGGCGCGGCCGATCTGATCACGCTGCGCGGCGCACGGGCGCTGGCGACCGCCGATGTCGTGCTGTTCGACGCCCTGACCGACCCGGCGCTGCGCGAACTGGCACCGCAGGCGCGCTGGCTGGACGTGGGCAAGCGCGGCTTCACCAACAGCACCGCGCAGACGGCCATCAACGCCCTGCTGGTCAGGCAGGCGCTCAGCCATGCCGTGGTCGTGCGGCTCAAGGGCGGCGATGCCAGCATCTTCGGCCGGCTCGAAGAGGAGCTGCTGGCGCTTGACCAGGCCGGCATCGCCTGCGAGGTCGTGCCGGGCGTCACCGCCGCGCTGGCCGCCGCCGCCCACACCCGGCGCCCGCTGACCCGGCGCGGCCAGGGCCGCAGCGTCAGCCTGACGACCGCGATGACGCAGGAGGGCGATCTGCGCGCGCTCCGCTCGGCCGACACCGAGGTCTTCTATATGGCCGGGCGCCAGCTCGCCGCGCTGTCGCGCAAGCTGGTCGAGGCCGGCTGGCCGGCCGACACGCTGTGCAGCGTGGTCTCGCGCGCCGGCTGCGTCGACGCGCTGGCCAGCGAGCACCCGGTGTCAGGTCTTGCGGCCGCCGCCTTGCTGCACAAGGGCCGGCCGACCGTCGTCACTGTGGGCGCCGGCGCCCGGGTGGTGGTGAAAACCGTGCCCAAAGCCCCTGAGCTTGAGCGGCCACAAAGCCGGGCCAAGACCCTCAGTGATTAAAATCTGCCTCTTGCCACCGCCGGGCCGTCCAGGCCCGACCGGCACCTGGCCCTCAAAAACCCGAGTTTTCCCATGACACACGTCGTTACCGAAGCCTGCATCCGCTGCAAATACACCGATTGCGTGGATGTCTGCCCCGTCGATTGCTTCCGCGAAGGCCCGAACTTCCTGACCATCGACCCCGATGAGTGCATCGACTGCGCCGTGTGCATCCCGGAGTGCCCGGTCAATGCCATCCTGCCGGAGGAGGATGTGCCGGGCAATCAGCAGCACATGATCAAGATCAACGCCGATCTGGCCAAGAACTGGCCCAGCATCACCAAGCGCAAGCCGGCCCTGCCCGATGCGGATGACTGGAAAGATCGCACGGACAAGCTGTCCGAGCTGATCCGCTGAGCCCGTTGAGCCCGCACGCCGCCGTGATGACAGCGCTGCCCGTGATCGAGACCGATGCCGTCATCGTCGGTGCCGGCCCGGTAGGCCTGTTCCAGGTCTTTGAGCTGGGCTTGCTGGAGATCAAGGCCCACATCATCGACTCGCTGGCCTATCCCGGCGGGCAATGCATCGAGCTCTATCCCGACAAGCCGATCTATGACATCCCGGCCGTGCCCGTGTGCACCGGCAAGGAGCTGACCGACAGCCTGCTCAAGCAGATCGAACCCTTCGGCGCGAGCTTCCATCTGGGCCAGGAGGTCACGGTGGTGCAGAAGCAGGAGGACGGTCGCTTCTTCGTCGCGACCGCCAAGGGCACGCAGTTCCTGAGCAAGACCCTCTTCATCGCCGGCGGCGTTGGCAGTTTCCAGCCGCGCAGCCTGAAGGTCGAGGGCGCCGAGGCCTTCGAGGGCTCGCAGCTGCATTACCGCGTGCGCGGCCCGGAGCAGTTTGCCGGCAAGCACCTGCTGGTGGTCGGCGGCGGTGATTCGGCGCTGGACTGGGCGCTGAACTTCTGCGCCGGCAATGCCGACGGCAACCCGCACAAGGCGGAGAGCGTGATCCTCTTGCACCGGCGCGACGGCTTCAAGGCCGCGCCGGCCAGCGTGGCCAAGATGCGCGCGCTGTGCGAGGCGCAGGAGATGCAGTTCCTGGTCGGCCAGGTCAGCGGCCTGGTCGAGGAAGGCGGCGCGCTGACCGGCGCCCGGGTCACCGGCGCCGACGGCGTCACCCGCATCGTGCCCTGCGACCAGGTGCTGGCCTTCTTCGGCCTGAGCCCGAAGCTGGGCCCGATCGCCGAATGGGGCCTGGCGCTGGAGCGCAAGCAGATCGTCGTCGACACCGAGAAGTTCGAGACCAGCGTGCCGGGCATCTTCGCGGTGGGCGACGTCAACACCTATCCGGGCAAGAAGAAGCTGATCCTGTCCGGCTTCCACGAGGCCGCGCTGGCCGCCTTCGGAGCCGCGCCCTATGTCTTCCCCGACAAGCGCATCCATCTGCAGTACACGACCACCAGCCCGAAGCTGCACAAAGTGCTGGGGGTCGAATCCCCCGTGTTCGACTGAGAACGCGGCGCCGCTACAATCCGGCCACGCTCCACGGCTTTGCTGTGGAGCTCTTCGCTAGGGGTGTTGGCTCACCAGATGAGCCGACTGAGAAAGTCCCTTTGAACCTGATTGAGGTAATCCTCGCGCAGGGAAGCAAGCAAGAGCCGCCGTCGACCACCATTCCTTTCTCCTGCCGACGTGTGCGTTCCTGTGACGCCGACCTGCCATCGCTTGCAGTCCCGATGGCACATCAACACCTGACCCTCCTGGCCACCGCGCTGCTGTGCAGCACGCTGGCCCATGCCCAACAAGCGTCCGAGGCCCTGCCCGCCGTCTCGGTCAGCGGCCGCTCGGCCGACACACCCGTCAGCATCGGCGGCTTTGGCGACACACCCATCGCCAAGCTGCCGATCCAGGCCACCTTGCTGGGCAGCGAGCGCCTGCTGGACCTGGGCCTGAGCTCGCTGGCCGGCATCACCGCACTCGATGCCAGCATCGGCGACGCCTACAACTCGCAGGGCTATGTCTCTTATCTGAAGATCCGCGGCTTCGACCTCGACAACCGCTTCAACTACCGCCGCGACGGCCTGCCCATCAATGCCGAAACCGCGCTCAGCCTGGCCAATAAAAGCAGCATCGAGGTGCTCAAGGGCAGCTCGGGCATCCAGGCCGGCACCAGTGCGCCGGGCGGGCTGGTGAACCTGGTCGTCAAGCGGCCCACCGCCGCGCCGCTGAGCAGCCTGCTGCTGAGCGTCAGCGAGCGCGGCACGGTCGAGGCCGGTGTCGACCTGAGCCGCCGCTTCGGCGAGGCTCAGGTCTTCGGCCTGCGCCTCAATGCCAGCGCCGCCGAACTGCGTCCGCAATTGCGCGACGCCAAGGGCGAGCGCCGGGCTGTTGCGCTGGCCGGCGACTGGCGTCTGGCACCCGACACGCTGCTGGAGGCCGAGTTCGAATGGAACCGGCAGAGCCAGCCCAGCCAGGCGGGCTTCAGCCTGCTCGGCGAGCGCCTGCCCGATGCGAAATCGATAGACCCGCGCATCAATCTGAACAACCAGGCCTGGAGCCAGCCGGTGGTGTTCGACAACCACCATGCGTCGCTGCGCCTGCAGCAGCGCCTGAACGCGGACTGGAAGGCGCAAGCCCATCTGGGGCTGCAGCGGCTGAAGACCGATGACCGGCTGGCCTATGCCTCGGGCAAATACGACCCGCTGACTTACGCCTGCGCACCCTGCGACCGCTATGCCGAGGACGGCAGCTTCTCGGTATGGGATTTCCGCAGCGAGAACGAGCGCCGCGACAGCGATGCGCTGGATTTGTCGCTGGCAGGCCGCTTCATCGCCGCCGGCCTGCGCCATGAGCTGAGCACCGGGCTGTTGTTGAGCCGCTTCGAGAGCCGCTTCCAACGTCAGGCCTACAACCTCGTCGGCGTCGGCACGATAGACGGCAAGACCCAGGTCGGCGCCGACCCCAGCCTGACCGACGAGAACACCGGGCGCGACGAGCGCAGCCGCGAGTTCTATCTGCGCGACACGATACAGCTCGGCGCCCAGTGGCAGGCCTGGCTGGGTCTGCGCCACACCCGGTTGACGCGCGACAGCGTGCGCACCGATGGCTCGCGCCCCACCCACTACAGCCAGAGCTTCACCACGCCCTGGCTGGGCCTGAGCTATGCGCTTTCCAGCCAGCACATGGTCTATGCCAGCTGGGGTGAAGGCGTCGAGTCCGAGGTCACGCCCAACCGCAGCCGCTACACCAATGCCGGCCAGGCCCTGCCGGCGCTGAAGAGCGAGCAGTTCGAGATCGGTTTCAAGGCTGGCAGCAACACGGTGGATTGGGGCATCAATGTCTTCGACACCCAGCGCCCGGCCTGGCGCGATGTCGGCGCCTGCGACGACGACAACAGCTGCACGCGCGTCGCCGATGGAGAAGCCCGCCATCGCGGCGTCGAGGCGCAAGCCGACTTGAAATGGCGCGGCGGCGGCCTGCTGGCCAGCGCGATGAAGCTGCGCGCGCGCCGCCAGGGCAGCGCCGACCCCAGTCTCAACGGCCTGAAGCCCGCCAATGTGGCCGAGCGCTCGCTGAAGCTGCAAGCGCGGCAGAGCCTCGGCCTGCCCGGCCTGCAGCTGCAAGCCGGCCTGGTGTATGAAGGCGCACGCGCCGTGCTGCCCGACAACAGCCTCAGCATCCCGAGCTGGACCCGTCTGGATCTGGGGGCGCGCTACGAGCACAGCCTGGGCAATCAGCTGCTGATCTGGCGAGTCGGCGTCGACAACGCCAGCAATCGCCGGGCCTGGAAGGAGTCCCCCTTCCAATACGGCCATGTGTACTTGTACCCACTCGCGCCCCGCACCTGGCGCGCAAGTTTGGAACTCAGCTTGTAAAGCCTAAAAAATCCGGTCTATAATGCAAGGCTCTGTTCCTCGATAGCTCAGTCGGTAGAGCGCCGGACTGTTACTCCGTAGGTCCCTGGTTCGAGTCCAGGTCGAGGAGCCAGAATTTCAGCCGCCGTGGTACTGATCCACCGCGACAAACAAGAAGAACCTACCGAACAATTCCTCGATAGCTCCGTCGGTAGAGCGCCGGACTGTTAATCCGTAGGTCCCTGGTTCGAGCCCAGGTCGAGGAGCCAGAATTTCAGCCGCCGTGGTACGGATCCACGGCGACAAACAAGAAGAACATACCGAACAATTCCTCGATAGCTCAGTCGGTAGAGCGCCGGACTGTTAATCCGTAGGTCCCTGGTTCGAGCCCAGGTCGAGGAGCCAGAATTTCAGCCGCCGTGGTACTGATCCACCGCGACAAACAAGAAGAACATACCGAACAAGTCCTCGATAGCTCAGTCGGTAGAGCGCCGGACTGTTAATCCGTAGGTCCCTGGTTCGAGCCCAGGTCGAGGAGCCAAATATTGAAGCCCTGCATGTGAAAGCGTGTGGGGCTTTTTTCTTGCCCAGTCACACTCCGCCATGAAGCCCCTCATCCGACTCTTCTTCAGAACCCTGCGCACCCTGCTCGGCCCGGTCATGCTGCTCAAGGAGCGCCTGTCCCGCCCGGCTCCCCTGCAGCGGCCCGCCGAGCAACAGACCGAGGTCGATCGCCAGTGCGACAACCTGGCGCTCTATCAGTTCACGACCTGCCCCTTCTGCATCAAGGTCCGCCAGGAGATGCATCGCCTGGCCCTGCCGATCCAGCGCCTGGACGCCCAGCATGAAGCCCAGCATCGCACCGCCCTGCAGCAAGGCTCGGGAGCAAGCAAGGTGCCCTGCCTGAAGATCACTGACGACGCCAGCGGCACCGTGCAATGGCTGAGCGAATCGGGCGCCATCATTGCCTATCTGCGCGGGCGCTTTGCGGCATGAGCGCCCTGCCGAACTGCCCGCAGTGCCAATCCGCATTCACCTACGAAGATGGATCCATGCTCGTCTGCCCGGAGTGCGGCCACGAATGGTCGGCTCAAGGTTCGGAGCCCGCGGTGACTGAAGAAGTGCGCATCATCCGTGACGCCGTGGGCAAGGAGCTGAAGGACGGCGACACCGTCACGGTGATCAAGGACCTGAAGATCAAGGGCTCGTCCCTGGTCGTCAAGGTCGGCACCAAGGTCAGAAACATCCGCCTGGCCGACGGCGATCACGACATCGACTGCAAGATCGACGGCATCGGCGCGATGGGACTGAAGTCGGAATTCGTCAAGAAGGCCTGAGCGCCGGCAGCATCGATGAACACCCATACTCTTGAACATCTGCGCGCCGGCACCCTCGCCGGCGCGCGCCGGCTGACACTGCGCGAGGGCCTCAGCGAATTTCCCCGCGAGATCTTCGAGCTGGCCGAGACGCTGGAAGTGCTCGATCTGTCCGGCAACCGGCTGGCCAGCCTGCCCGACGACTTGCCCCGCCTGCACCGGCTGCGCATCATCTTCTGCTCGAACAACTGCTTCACCGCGCTGCCGGCGGTGCTGGGCCGCTGCGCCCAGCTGGAGATGGTGGGCTTCAAGAGCAACCAGATCCGCCAGGTGCCGGCCGAGGCCCTGCCCGCGCGGCTGCGCTGGCTGATCCTGACCGACAACGAGATCGAGGCCCTGCCCGCCGCGATCGGCCGCTGCGGCCGGCTGCAGAAGCTGGCGCTGGCGGGCAATCGCCTGCGCGCGCTGCCGGCCGACATGGCCGCCTGCACCGGGCTCGAACTGCTGCGCATCTCGGCCAACCGGCTGGCGGCCCTGCCCGACTGGCTGCTGACACTGCCCAGGCTCAGCTGGCTGGCCTATGCAGGCAATCCTTTTTGCGAAGCCCTGGAACAGGCCAGGTTGGCGCAGGCACCGCTGACCACCATACCCTGGCACGAGCTGCGCCTGCACGAGCAACTCGGCGAGGGCGCCTCCGGCGTGATCCATCGCGCCGAGCGGCTGGGCTGCGGCACGCCGCTTGCCGTCAAGATCTTCAAGGGCGAGGTCACCAGCGACGGTCTGCCGCGCAGCGAGATGGCGGCGGCAATGCTGGCCGGCGAGCATGCGAACCTGATCCCGCTGCTGGGTCGTCTCAGCGGCCATCCGACCCAGGCCCAGGGCCTGGCGATGCAGCTGATCCCGCCCGAATTCCACAGCCTGGCCCAGCCGCCCAGCCTGGACTCCTGCACCCGCGACGTCTACCCGGACGGCAGCCGTTTCGAGCTCGACAACGCGTTGGCGCTAGCCCGGGGCATCGCCTCGGCGGCACACCAGCTGCACCAGCGCGGCGTCAGCCACGGCGATCTGTACGGCCACAACATCCTGCACAACGGCCGGGGTCAGGCCTTGCTGGGCGACTTCGGCGCGGCCTCGCTGTTCGACCCCGACGACACGCCGATGGCCCTCGCCCTGCAAGGACTGGAAGTGCGCGCCTTCGGCTGCCTGCTCGAAGAGCTGCTGGCCCACATCGCGCCCACGCCGGCCACTCAAGCCCGGCTTGAGTCGCTGGATGCACTGCGCCGGGCCTGCCTGAGCGATGCGGTGGCAAGCCGACCGCTGTTCGCGGATCTGGAGCGAGCGCTGCGCTGAGCGAAGCGGTCCTCGCGTCAGCTGCTTATGCCCCATGGTGAGCATCCACTACAGCGACAATCTCAACTCATGACGTCCGCGACCGACCCCGACCCCATGCCCCAGCCGCCGGCACCGCCGGACCTCGACGCCTGCTGCGGCAACGGCTGCGAGCCCTGCATCTTTGACCTGCATGACCTGGCGATGGACCAGTACCGGCAGGCCATGCGGGCCTGGCGGGCACGGCAGGAAGACCCAGGCAAAGCCTGAAACCGGGAGCCTGGGCATGCCGATCTCCGATCCCTTGCTGAGCAGGCTGCAGGCCCAGGGCGCGCCGCAATCGCACATCGAGCGCCTCGACGGCTTGATCGCCCTGGCCGGGGGCGACTCCCGCTGGCTGGCCATCATCCTGGTTGGCTCCTATGCCAAAGGCTGTGGCGACCGGGTTTCGGACCTGGACCTGGTGGCGATAGCGGCCCCGGGGCACGGCGACGCGGTGCTCCAGGCCGCGCATCAGTGGCTAGCTCGCTCGGAGGTTCTCGACCAGTTCGGCGGCACTCATGCCGGCGGCGGCGCATTTCACAAACTGGTCTACCTGGACTTCTCCAGCGTCGAATTCCATGTCTTCGAGCCCGGGAGCCCGTTCCGTTTGAAGCGCCCCTATCTGCCGGTTTGGGATCCGCAGGAGCTGCTGGCGAGCTACGTCACCGACGGCGAGCCGATAAGCCCCGAAGACTTCGCGGCCTACGAGTACGGCGACAAGGGGCTGATCTGGGAGCTGGTCGATTGCATCAAATGGCTGTCCCGAGGACGCAACGCGCTGGCGAAGGGCTACATCAAGAAGCTGGCGGCTGAGATCGAGAGGCGCGAGCCTGGTCGGTGAGTGGCCGCGCCTGCGCCACTCAGCGCACTCAACCGCCGTTGGGTGGCACCCTGAAGTTCTCGGCGATTCGCTGTTCAGCCCGCTGCAAAACCGACCCGGCCTTGTCGGCCCAAGCGTGCAAGAGCGAACGCCATCTCGGCAGGTCCCGGTGGCTCAGGGTCGGGAACCGGCAGGAGGCCGCCCTCGGAAGCGCATCAGCGACAGGAGATTCGATGTGTTTGACCATGGCGGGCGATGCTCGCGTCTGGTCTACCATCTGTAAAGTTGAATCAAATGACTTTCAGATTCACAATTTCTGATGCGTAACCTGAATCTTGATCAGCTGCAGACGCTGATCACCATCGCGGACCTGGGCACCTTCGCCGCCGCAGCGCAGGCGCTTCATCTCGCACCGCCCACGGTCAGCCTGCACATCAAGGAGCTGGAGTCGCGCCTGGATGCCGTCCTGCTGACACGCGGCAGAAGACATGCCGAACTGACACAGGCCGGCGATGCCCTGGTCAGGGAGGGGCGCAAGCTGCTGGCTGCCAGCGACGATCTGATGGAGCTGGTTCGGCGCCGGGCCTCCGGTCGGGAGGGCATCGTCAGGATCGGTGCGTCGGCCGGCGTGAGCACGCGCCTGTTGCCGCTGATGCTCGAGGCTTTGACGCGGCGCAATCCGGGCGTGGAAGTGCGGCTGGAGGCACTGGGCTCGGCCGAAGCCATGCGCCGTCTGAAGGCCGGCAGCCTCGATATTGGCATCGTCGCAAGCCCGCAGCCGCCCGTCGCCGAGGTCCGCTTGATTGCGTGGAGAAACGATCCCATGGTGGTGCTGCTGCCCTCATCTTGGCGGGCACCGGAGTTCGTCACGCCGGACTGGCTGGCCGGGCAACGCTGGGCTTCTTTCGCCCCGGCCACGCAGATGCACGGCCTCATCGCGGCCTGGTTCGCTCAGGCGGGTCTTCACCCGCGGCCCTTTCTCACGATGAGCTACCCCGGGGCCTTGAAGAGTCTGGCCATTGCCAGCCAGTGCGCGGCCCTTCTGCCGCTGGAAGAGGTGGAAGACCAACAGCACGCTCCGGACGTGCAAGTGCGCCATCTGTCCCCGCAGGTCATGCGGCCGATGGCCGTCGCGCATCGAAGCACCCCGGCGCCCAGCATCGCGGTCGCCAGCGTGCTGGAGACGCTCGCCGAGTTTGCCAACTGAGGGTTCAGGAGATCCCGTCGGCATGCTTGTCGTCAATGGATTCCCTTGATCGCCCATAGCGCCTGCGGGCGCAGTGATGCGCGATCTTCAGGGGGCCGTAGGTGGGCGCAGCCAGCTGTATCACGAGTAGCCAACGCAATATTTGAAACCGCTGTCTTGAGTCAGTCGAAACAGCGCTGATACCGCAGCAGCTCAGAGTTCGGTTCACCGTAAAACTCCGAGCTCTCCGATGCCCTCCTTCACTTCACGATGCGCCCTCGCGCTGGCCAGCGCCGGTCTGTGCGGCGCAGCCTGCGCCCAGATCAGCGCCGACGATGCACAGCTGGCCCGGCTGGCCGTCTGCGCCGACTCCTGGTACGAATGGAATCAACAGGAGCCGCAGCTCATGCGCGGCTTCGCCCAGGCCTTCCGGACGCGCTTCACCCAGGTGCCCAAGGAGCCGGCCTTCGACCCGAAAGCGCCGCTGACGGTACTGGGGCTGCCGGTGCTGCAAGCCTTCCCGGGCAGCGTCGGCATGGGCCTGGGCTTCTCGCTGAGCGTGCGCGCCGGCTTTGCCGAGGCGCGCCAGGCGATGGAGAAGCAGCTGGGCCAGGCCATGCAGTGCGAGCGCAGCGACGGCGCGATGGCCTGTGAGCTCAAGCTTGGCGAGAAGAAGACCGCGATGCTGATCGCGCCGCTGCAAGGCGACAGCCGCCAGCCGACACTGCTGGGCTGCTACTACTTCTATCAGCCCTGAGCAGGCCTGGCCGGATGGCCCATCAGGGCCGCGCCAAGGCCTCCACGGGGTCAAGTCTTGCCGCGCTGCGTGCCGGCAGGAAGCCGAAGACGATGCCGATCAGGGTCGATACCGCGAAGGCACCGATGATGGCGCTGCTGGAGAACACCATGCGGAAGTCCCCGGCGAAGTGATCGAACAGCGCGCCGGTTCCCAGCGCCAGCGCCACGCCCATCGCGCCGCCGAGCACGCAGACCAGCACCGCCTCGATCAGGAACTGGCGCAGGATGTCGCCCTGGCGTGCGCCCACCGCCATGCGCACACCGATCTCCTGGGTGCGCTCGGTCACCGACACCAGCATGATGTTCATCACGCCGATGCCGCCGACCAGCAGCGAAATCAGCGCGATCGACGAGATCAGCAGCGTGATGGTCTGCGTTGTCTGCGCTATGGTCTGGCGGATGCTGTCGGTATTCATCAGGAAGAAGTCGTCCTTGCCATGGCGCTGAGCGAGCAGCCGGCTGATGCCCTGCTCGGCCACGGTGCTGGCCACCGCATCGCTGACCCGCACCGTGATGCTGCGCAGATAGTCCTGGCCGGTCATGCGGCTCATCGCGGTGGTGTAGGGCAGCCAGACATTGAGCGCGTCGGCGTTGCCGAAGGCGCTGCTCTTCTTCTCGGTGACGCCGACGATGCGCAGCGGCACGCTGCCCAGCAGGATCACCTCGCCCAGCGCAGGCTCGCCATTGGGGAACAAGGTCTTGCGCGCGTTGTCATCGATCACCGCCTCCTGGGCCTGCAGGCGCACCGCGTCCGCGTCGAAGGCCTGGCCGGCCGCGAAGCTGTAGCCGCGCACGCGGAAGAACTGCTCGCCGACCCCGCTGATGCTGGCCGAGACATCGACATTGCGGTAGCGCAGGCCGGCGTTGACGCTGACCGTCGGCGTCACGCTGTCCACATAGCCGAGCTGGGCCAGCGCCTGCGCGTCGCCCGAGCGCAGCGTGCGGATCGCGCCGGCGCGCCGGTCGCCGAAGCCGCTGCCGGGCATGATGTCTATGGTGTTGGTGCCCATCGCGCTGATGTCGGACAGGATGCGCTGGCGCGAGCCCTCGCCCAGCGCGACCACCGACACCACCGAGGCGATGCCGATGATGATGCCCAGCATCGTCAGCAGCGTGCGCAGCCGGTGGTTGACCATCGCACGCAAGGCCATGCGCGTGGCCTCGCCGATGCGGCCGATCAGGGCGCCCAGGGCGCTGCCCGGCTTGGCCAGTGCCTCGCGCTGCAGCCGCGCCGGCGCCGGCGCGCCTGATCTGCGCCGGTCGGCGACGATCTCGCCGTCGCTGATCTCGATGACGCGCTGTGCATGGGCGGCGACTTGGGCATCGTGGGTCACCAGGATGATGGTGTGGCCGTCGGCATGCAGCTCCTCGAGGATCTTCATGACCTCCTGGCCGCTGGCCCGGTCCAGCGCACCGGTGGGTTCGTCGGCCAGGATCACATCGCCGCCATTCATCAGCGCCCGTGCAATCGAGACCCGCTGCTGCTGGCCGCCCGAGAGCTGGCCGGGCCGGTGCTGGGTGCGCTCGGCCAGGCCCAGCCGGGCCAGCAGGCGCTGGGCGCGCGCGTGGCGCTGCGCCGCGGCGGTGCCGGCGTAGATGGACGGGATCTCGACATTGCCGACCGCGCTGAGATCACCCAGCAGCTGGTAGCGCTGGAAGATGAAGCCGAAATGCTCGCGGCGCAGCCGCGCCAGTGCGTCGGGCGCCATCTCGCCGGTCTCCTGGCCGGCCACCTTGTAGCTGCCGCGGGTCGGCCGATCCAGGCAGCCAAGGATATTCATCAAGGTGGACTTGCCCGAGCCCGAGGGCCCCATGATGGCCACCATCTCGCCGGCCTCGATCGCAAGATCGACATTGCGCAGCACCGCGACGACGCCCTCGCCGGCCGGGAACTCGCGCGTCAGTCCGCGCACCTCCAGAAGCGCTGTGCTCATGCTCAGAACATCCGCACGCCGCGCGAGCGCGGCATCGCCGAGGCGCCGGCCGTGCCGGCCTCGCTGGTGATGACCTGCTCGCCGGCCTTCAGCCCGTCCAGCACCTGGGCCTGCACACGGTTGTTCAGGCCTATGCGCACGGTCTTCTCGACGATCTTGCCCTCACCCTCCAGCACCTTCACGCGGTAGCTGCCGTCACGCGCGCGTTGGCCCAGCGCTGCGCTGGGCAGGGTCAGGACTTGCTGGGCCCGGGCCAGCACGATGGTGGTCTGGGCCGTCATATTGATGCGCAGCCTGCCCTCGGGGTTGGGCACATCGAAGATGCCGTTGTAGTAGATCGCGCTGGTGGTGCTGGTAGAGGCCGAACTGGTGGCGCTGGTCTCGCTGGCCAAGGTCGTCGGCCCCGGCTCGACCGCGCGCAGCTTGACCTCGATGCGCCGGTCCGGCTCGCCCAGCAGGCTGAAGTAGACCGGCATGCCGGGCTTGACCTTGGGCACATCGGCCTCGGAGATCTGGGCCTTGACCGTCATGGTGTCCAGCCTCGCCAGCTTGATGATGGTGGGGGCCGACTGATTGGCATTGACCGTCTGGCCCTGCTCGGTGACCACGGCCACAACCATGCCGTCCATCGGCGCGGTCACCCGGGTGTAGCCCAGATTGACCTTGGCCGTGTCCTCAGCCACGCGGGCCTGCGCGATCTGGGCCTGCTGGGCGGCGATCTCGGCCGTGGTGCTGCTCAGCGTGGCCTCGGCCGCCTCCAGATCGGCGCGGGTGCCGGCATCGATGGCCACCAGCTCGCGCAGCCGCGCGGCCGCCAGCGTGGCCTGCTTCAGCGCGGCCTGGCGTGCGGCCAGCTGGGCCTGGGCGCTTTGCAGCGCGGCCTGGGCATTGCGCAGATTGTTCTGCTGGGTCAGCGCGTCGATTTCGGCGATCAGCTGGCCCTGCTTGACGGTATCGCCCAGGGCCACATGCAGGCGCTTGACCTCGCCGGTCACCTGCGCGCCGACGCTGACCAGCTTGTAGGCGCCGATGGTGCCGGTGGCCAGCACGCTGTCCTCGATATCGCCCAGGGCCACGGCGGCGGTGGCCACCTGGGGCGCGGGCGGTGGCGTGAACCAGAAGTGTTTGACCGCGAAGCTGGCGGCCAGCAGCACGGCGAGCAGGACCAGCCAGCCCCAGGACTTCATCATGTTCTTCAGCGGCATATCAACGTCTCTCATCATCATTCCAGCCACCGCCCAGCACCTTGTAGAGCGTGATGCGGTTGCTTTGCTCGGTCAGGCGCAGCGCGATCAGCGCCTGCTGCGAGGCGTAGAGCGAGCGCTGTGCGTCGAGCACCTCCAGCCGGGTCGTGCTGCCGGCGCGGAACTGCGCTTCGGCCAGGCGCAGCTGGCGCTCGGTGGCCTCGTTCAGCGAGCGCTGGGCGGCCAGACGCTCGGCCAGGGTGGCGCGCTGGGCCAGCGCATCGGCCACCTCGCGGAAGGCGGTCTGCACCGCCTTGTCATAGCCGGCCAGCGCGATCTCGCGGTTCAGCTCGGCCACCTGCACCTGGGCGCGGCTGGCACCGCCATCGAAGATAGGCAGTGTCAGCGAGGGGCCGAAGCTCCAGCTGCCGCTGCCCGACTTGAACAGCCCCGACAGCTCGCGGCTGGCGCTGCCGGCCGAGGCCGTCAGCGAGATGCGTGGAAAACGCTCGGCCCGGGCCACGCCGATATCGGCCAGGCTGGCGCGCAATGCGTGCTCGGCCGCCAGCACATCGGGGCGGCGCTGCAGCAGGCTGGACGGCACACCGGCCGGCAGCTCGACCAGGGCGCTGACCGCGCCCAGGGCCTCGTCGGCGCGCGGCAGCAGCTCGGCCGGCGCGGCCGCGCCGAGCAGCAATTCCAGCGCGTTGCGGTCCTGCGCGATCAGCGTCGCGTAGTTGGCGATCTCGACCCGGGCCGCATCGACCGAGCTCTGCGCCTGGGCCAGCGCCAGCCCGGTGATCGCACCGAGCTCGTGCATGCGCTGGGTCAGCGCATAGCTGCGCTGGCGTGTTTCCAGGGTCTGCTGAGCCAGGCGCTGGCGCTCCAGATCGGCCGCCAGGCTCAGCCAGGCATTGGCCGTCTCGGCGACCAGGCTGATCTGCACGCTGCGGCGCGATTCGGCGGTGGCCAGATAGCTCTGCAGCGCCGCCTCGCCGAGGTTCTTGACGCGGCCGAACAGGTCCAGCTCGAAGCCGGCCAGGCCGACACTGGCCGACAGG
Organism: Roseateles cavernae; assembly: GCF_040187885.1. Lineage (NCBI taxonomy): Bacteria > Pseudomonadati > Pseudomonadota > Betaproteobacteria > Burkholderiales > Sphaerotilaceae > Roseateles > Roseateles cavernae. Next base: position 648,491 of record NZ_JBDPLH010000002.1, on the reverse strand, counting down.
CTTGTTGCCTTGTCGGAGCGGCTGGCGCCGGCACCGAGATTGACGCTGGGCAGGCGGGCCGCGTCGCTGATACGGTACTGGGCACGGGCCCGCTCGACGTTCAGCGCCGCGACGCGCAGATCGCGGTTATGGGCCAAGGCCGAGGCCACCACCGCGCGCAGACGCGGATCGCTGAAGAAGCTGCGCCAGCCCAGCGCGGCCACGTCCTCGGCCAGCGGCTGCGCGGCCTGATCGGCATGGGGCACGGCGGGGTCGGGTCTTGCATAGGGCGGGGCCAGATTGGCACAACCGGCCAGCGAGACCAGGGCCGGCACCAGCCATCGGGGGGAGAACAAGCGCATCGGAATGCCTTTGTGAAGACGGCTTGATGATGGCAGAGCCATGTACCGGTCCCTTGAAGCCTGTGTAAAGAACTGCGGACCAAGACTGGATCGCCATTCCCTTGCTTATCGTCAAATCACCGTCACAAAGCGCGTGCACAATGCAAGGCACTGAGACAAACAAAACCGGCTGCAGATTGGGCAGAGTTCTGGAACCCGTCACCAGCGTCTGATCAGTAACACCGTCTTGCCACATCGGTGGCATGTCCGGAAGCCACGAGGGCCACACCGCAAGGTGGTGGCCCTTTGCTTATGGGGCTGTGGCGATAGACCCACGCCGATGCTTGACGCTGCCCGTCCGAGCGCCGCACACTGCGCTCCTTCATCCACCCACACAGGAGTCCGCTATGGCTGCACATGATCTTGCCCTGCCGCTGTCGGCCGACATCCTGCCGGGTCTGCGCTGCGCAAACGCCTGAGCTTGCGAGTGCCCCGCCGCTGGTGAGCGGCCGACAACACGACGACCTTCCCACCCGATGCTGAGCGCATCGGCCAGGGTTTCCTTCGTTCGCCTGTTTGTCATTCCATCACCATGCTAAGCACCACCCTTATCGAGGCCCTGCGTCCGCTGGGCCTGAACCTGTCCCTGCTTCCTCAACTCGCCCAGCTTGACTGGCGCCAGGACGCCACGCTGTGGCGCATCACCGAAGTCCAGCGCGACCAGCTGGGCCTGCAATCCGAGCAAGGCATCTGCCGCGCCCGCGCGCTGCCGGCGCTGCAACAGGCCTTGTACGCCGACTCGCGCCAGCTGGCCGTCGGCGACTGGGTGCTGGCGCGCCGCAACGCGCTGGGCGAGACCTGGGTGCACGAGCTGCTGCCGCCGCTCAACAGCCTGAGCCGCCGCGACCCGAACGGCCAGCGCCAGGCCCTGGTCAGCAATGTCGACACCGCGCTGCTGGTCATGGGGCTGGACCATGACTTCAACCTGGCCCGGCTGGACCGCTATCTGGTGCTGGTGCGCGGCTCCGGCGTGCCGGCCGTCGTCGTGCTCAGCAAGGCCGATCTGTGCCGCGATGTGGCGGCCCGGGTGGCCGAGCTGCGCGAGCATCTGGCGCTGAGCCGCAATGCGGTGATGGAGGTGCTGGCGGTGGACGGCACGCAGGCCGGCACGCGCGCGCAACTGGCACCCTGGCTGGGCCTGGGCCAGACCCTGGTGCTGCTGGGCTCCAGCGGTGCCGGCAAGTCGACCCTGACCAACACGCTGTGCGAGGCGGCGTTGCAGGACACCGGCGGCGTGCGCCAGGACGACAGCCGCGGCCGCCACACGACCACGGTGCGCAGCCTGCACCGCACGGCCGACGGCGCCTGCATCATCGACACGCCGGGCCTGCGCGGCCTGCAGCTCGATGCCAGCGCGGCCGAGCTGGATCAGGCCTTCGACGATGTGCTCGGCCTGGCCCGCGAATGCCGCTTCCGCAACTGCACGCATGGCGACGAGCCCGGCTGCGCGGTGCGTGCCGCGCTGCCGCCGGCGCGGCTGAAGAGCTATCAGAAGCTGCAGCGCGAGGCCGGCCGCGACAGCATGGGGCCGCTGGAACGGCGCGCCCGACTCAGTGAGTGGAAGGCGCGCGGGCGGGCGGCGCATGCGCACATACGCTCGAAGCGAGGTGAGGGATGAGCGGTGCGGCGCTCGCACGGCGCTGCCCGAACCGCATGCGACACTGGCCCGACTCAGGAGATGCCCGCGATGAAGACCGATCTGCACAGCAAAGTCGATGCCCTGTTTGCCGACCTGGCCGGTCGTGCGGTGCCAGGTCTTGCCGTTGGCGTGCTGCGCGAGGGCGAGGTGCTGCTGAACCAGGGCTACGGCCTGGCCAGCCTGAGCCAGCTCACGCCGATCCGCGGCGACACGCGCTTTCGCATCGCCTCGGTGTCCAAGCAGTTCACCGTGGCTGCGGCCCTGCTGCTGGAGCGACGCGGCCTGCTGAGCCAGGACGACGAGGTGCGCAGCCATGTCCCCGAGCTGGCGGCCCTGCCCGAGCGCGTGACGATAGGCCATCTGATGCGCAACACCAGCGGCCTGCCGGATGTGCTGGAGCTGCTGCGCCTGGGCGGCGTCAATCTGGACCAGCGGGTCGACCGGGCCGGCCTGCTGGCCGCGATGGCGCGCAACAGCCATCTGAACTTCGCGCCCGGCAGCCGCTTTCTCTATTGCAATAGCGGTTTCGCGCTGCTGGGCCTGATTGTCGAGCGGGTCTCGGGCCGGAGTCTGGATGCCTTGCTGCAGGCCGAGTTCTTCAGCCCGCTGGGCATGGGCTCGACCGCGATGCTGGTCGAGAGCGATGTGCCGCTGCCTGGCCTGGCCTCACCCTATCTGCCGGATGGTCAAGGCGGCTGGCGGCGCGCCCAGCACGGCTTCGAGCATGGCGGCGAAGGCGGCCTGGTCTCCAGCGTGCCGGACCTGCTGCTGTGGGCCGCCCATCTGCTGAAGCCGACGCCGGGCGTGGCCGATCTGGCCGAGGCGCTGGGCGCGCGGGTGCCGCTGAACCAGGGCGCGGACTCGCCCTATGCCCATGGCCTGGAACACAGCCGCCTGGACGAATTCGCGGCGCTGGGCCATGGCGGCCTGTGGCCCGGCTACCGCACCGAGTTCCTGCTGCTGCCCGAGGCGCAGCTGGCCGTGGTCGTGATCAGCAATGACGGCGCGCAGAACCCCTACAAGATCGCCCGCGACATCGCCCGGCTGGTGCTGGGCCGGCCGGCGCCGGTGCCCCGCCCGGATGCCGCAGCGGCCCTGCTCGGCACATGGCTGAACGCCGAGCAGGGCCAGCTCTTCGAGCTGAGCCTGCAGGGCGGGCGGCTGATGGCCCAGCAATGGGGGGCCAGCTTCGAGCTGCAGCCCGAGGCCGATGGCCGCTGGCTGCCGCTGCGCGGCGCCTATGAGTTCGAGCTGCTGGGTCTGCAGCAGGACGGTGGCCTGCGGCTGGGCATGGGCGCCGGCCGCAGCGTCGACTGCCGGCGCGTCACGAGCCGGGCGGCGCTGCCGGCCGGGCTGGCCGGCGACTACTGGTGCGAGGACATCGCGACGCGGTGGCGCATCGAGGCCCATGAACAGGGTCTGCGCGTCTGGGTCCAGGGGCCGCTGCTGAAGGCGCAGCAGGCCTGGACCCTGCACGGCCTGGACGATCGGCTGTTCGAGCTGCGCGGTGCCGGCTACTGGGCACCCACCCATCTGCTCTTGCGGGCCGAGTACGGCCATGACCAGGCCGTCAGCGACTTGATCGTGGACAGCGCCCGCATCAAGGGTTTGCGCTTCAAAAGACACACAGCTCTGTAAAGAAACTTAAACCCGGCAGCGGCACGGCGAGAGCCCGCTGCGGGCATGAGATGCTTCGCCCGCCATCCTCCAGCTTCGAGGCCCGCGCTCGTCTCCATGCCGTCCAGCCCATTCCGTCGTCCGCCATTCCGCCCCCTGGTCCTGAGCCTTGCGCTGAGCCTGCTGCCCTGGGCCGCCCAGGCCCAGGGCACGTCCGACAGCGCCCCGGCGGCCAAGCCGCCGTCGCCCGCCCCGCAGCGGCGACCGGCACGCCCGCCGACCGCCAGCCCCGAGCAGCTCGACCGGGTGCAGATCCAGGGCGGCCCCAGCGACACGGTGCAGCGCCGCGCCTCCACCGCCTCCAAGATCATCATCGGCCGCGAGGAGCTGGACCGCTTCGGTGATCCCAGCGTGGCCGACACGCTCAAGCGCCTGCCCGGCGTCACCCTCGGCGGCCGTCCCGGGCGCGGCGGCGGCGTGCGCATGCGCGGCATGGGCGGCGGCTACACGCAGATCCTGGTCAACGGCGAGCGCATGCCACCGAGCTTCTCGCTGGAGGAGCTGCCGCCCGACCAGATCGAGCGCATCGAGGTGATGCGCGCGCCGACCGCCGAGTACGGCGCCCGCGCGGTGGCCGGCACGATCAATATCGTGCTGCGCGAGGCCTTGCAGAAAAAGATCAACGATGTGGCGCTGGCGCTGGCCGGCGAGCGCGGCGTCGTCAGCCCGCAATTCTCCTGGACCCGCAACGACAAGCTCGACGATGAGGGCAGCGCCTACAGCCTCTCGGTCAATGCCGGCGAGAGCAAGCGGCGCGACGATGCCGACAGCCTGGCCACGACCCGCCGCCTCTCGGACGGCCTGATCCTCAACGAGCAGCGCAACACCGGCCAGAGCGAGGATGATCGCCGCCGCGTCAATCTGAACGCCCGCATCCAGTGGCGGCTCGCCGGTGGCGACACGCTGACCCTGATGCCGATGCTGGCGGCCGCCAAGGGCACCAGCAGCAGCCTGCGCCGACAGGACGCCAGCAACGGGATGCTGCACTACGACACCGCGCAGACCCGCAATGACAGCGACTTCAGCCTGCTGCGCCTGAATGGCACGCTGAGTCGGCGGCTCGGCGAGGACACGCGGCTGGAGCTGCGCGGCGCCATCGGCCGCGCCGATATGGACAGCGAGAGCCTGCGCCGCGAATGGCTCAAGAACGAGCCGCTGCCCGACCAGCTGGAGGCCAGCCGCAACCGCGACCGCTCCTGGAACCTGGGCGCCAAGCTCTCGCACCTGATGGCCGAGGAGCACAGCCTGGTGGCCGGCCTGGAGGCCGAGGGCAACCGCCGCAGCCAGACCCGGCGCAGCCTGATGGACGGCATGCGGGTGATGGCGCTGGAGGAGTTCGGCGACGAGTTCGAGGCCTCCAGCCTGCGCCTGGCCGCCTATGCGCAGGACGAGTGGAAGCACAACGCCAACTGGTCGGCCTATGCCGGCCTGCGCTGGGAGGGCATACGCACCGAAAGCGATGCGCGCAACTACAACGTCAAGAACGACTCTTCGGTCTGGACCCCGCTGCTGCATGCGGTCTGGAAGCCCGACGAGAAGAGCCGCGACCAGGTCCGCATGAGCCTGACGCGCAGCTACCGCAGCCCCAACACCCAGGACCTGATCGCCCGCCCGGTGATCAATGCCCAGTTCCCCGGCGGCGCCAACGAACCCAACTATGCGGACCGGGTCGGCAACCCCGATCTGAAGCCCGAGCTGGCCACCGGCATCGACCTGGCGCTGGAGCGCTATCTGAGCAAGGGCGGGGTGCTCAGCGTCAGCGTCTTCGCGCGCCGCATCAAGGATCTGATACGCACGACCACCACGCTGGAGACCGTATCCTGGTCCACCGAGCCGCGCTGGGTGGCGCGGCCCAGCAATATCGGCAAGGCCGTCACGCGCGGCATCGAGCTGGAGGCCAAGTTCCGGCTCGACGAGTTCATCGAAGACGCCCTGCCCGTCTCGCTGCGCAGCAATATCAGCTTCTTCCGCTCCAAGGTCGACGGCATCCCCGGCCCCAACAACACGCTGGACCAGCAGCCCCGCTACACCGCCAATCTGGGCGCCGACTACCGGCTGCGCAGCCTGCCGCTGACCCTGGGTGCCAGCGTCAACTGGGTGCCGGCCACGACCATCCAGCAGACCCTGATCCAGTCCAGCAGCGCGCCGCGCCGCCAGGTCATCGACGCCTTCGCGCTGTGGAACATCAACCGCAGCACCGCGTTGCGCCTGTCCGGCGGCAATCTGGCGCCGCTGGACTACGACACCGGCAGCGTGATCACGACGGCCGACAAGTCCATCACGAGCGAGAACTACGGCCGCACATTCATGAACTGGCAGCTGCGGCTGGAGATCAAGCTCTAGCCCCGGTCAGGCTCAGAGCTTGACCACCGGAATGCAGATTTCGCAACTGAAGCGGCCGGTCGCCGGGTCGTAGCTGTTCTCGTCGGCATAGTGCTCGAAGCAGGGCCGGCCGTCGCAGCGCAGGCCGGAGCTGGGCAGCCACTCGCGGAACAGCGCGGACCAGGCCGCGCCGATCTCGGCGCCGCTGCCCTCGAAGCGCGCCACCGCATAGCGCCCGCCGGGCAGCTCGGTGATGCTGGCCTCGCCGCTGGCCTGGTAGTCGGGCGGCACGGCCACGGCCGCGTCGTAGCGGCAGCGATCGGCCGGCGTGACGCTGGGATCGTCATGGCTGATGCCATAGCTGGGCCGGCCGAGCAGGCCCTCGGCCTGCATCCAGGGCGCGACTTTCTCGCCCCAGAACTGGGTGACGGCCGGGCCGTAGGCGCCGATATAGCGCAGATAGGCGATGCGCTGCGGCGCCAGGGTCTTGATCTCGACTTGCATGCTGTGTGACTCGATGAAGTTGCGGGAGTCGCCATCTTCGGAGCCGACGCTCCGCCCGTCCTGATCGAGCTTGCGGAGTTGCGCCAGCTGCTCGCGCTGGGCCTGCAGATAGCGGCCCCAGCGCTCGGTCGACCCGGCGCGCCAGGCCGTGGGCGTGCAGCCGAAATGCAGCTTGAAGGCGCGCGCGAAAGCCTCGCCCGAGCCGAAACCGACACGCAGCGCCACCTGCAGCACCGAGGCTTCCGGCATCAGGGTCAGGCCTTGCGCGGCCGCCTCCAGGCGCCGCCGCTGCAGATAGGCGCCCAGGGTCTCGCCCATCCAGGCCGCGAACAGGCGGTGGAAATGGAAGGGCGAGAAATGCGCCAGCGCGGCCAGCGCTTCCAGGTCCAGCGGGCTGTCCAGGTGCGCATCGATATGGTCCAGCACCCGGTTCATGCGCCGCGCGTACTGGCGCCGGCTGGTGTCGGGCGCGGTCATCAGCCCTTCAGGTGCTTGTCGAGGAACTCGACGATGCGCCGGAAGGCCTCGGCCTCGTTCTTCTTCTTCGCGAAGCCATGGCCCTCGTCGTCGAACACCAGGTAGTCGACCGGCACGCCGTTCTTCTTGACCGCCTCGACGATCTCGTCGCTCTCCGGCTTGATGACGCGCGGATCGTTGGCGCCCTGCACCACCAGCAGCGGCACGCGGATGTTCTTGGCGTGGAACAGCGGCGAGGTGGCGATCAGGAAGTCCTTGTCCTTGACCGGATCGCCGACCTCCTGATAGAGCGCCTGGCGGAAGCTCTCCCAGTAAGGCGGGATCGATTCCAGGGTGCGCAGCCAGTTGGAGACGCCGAAGATGTCCACGCCCACCTTGAAGGCCTCGGGCCGGAAGGCCAGCGCCGCCAGGGTCATATAGCCGCCGTAGGAGCCGCCCATGATGGCGATGCGCTCGGGGTCGATCACGCCGGTGCTGGCGAGCCAGGTCTTGGCCTCGATGCAGTCCCACAGCGGCTCGCGGCCATGCTTGCCGTCATCGGCGATATAGAAGCTTTTGCCATAGCCGGAGCTGCCGCGGTTGTTGATGCCCAGCACCGCATAGCCCTGGTTGGCCAGGTATTGCGACAACACCGAGTAGCCGCGCGTGGTCTGGCCGCCGGGGCCGCCGTGCACCAGCACCACGGCCGGCACCTTGTGCTTGGCCGAGGCGCCCTTGGGCTCGTAATAGACCGAGGGGATCACCAGGCCGTCGAAGGACTTGAAGCGCACGATGCGGGCCTCGACCAGATCGTTCGGGTCGATCGCCTTGGACAGGCTTTGCGTCAGCTGGCGGACCTGCTTGCTGCCGAGGTCGTAGACGAAGAGATTGCTGGGCGCGCGGTCGCCGTTGACATAGAAAGCCAGTTGCTTGCCGCTGCGCGAGAAGCGCGGGCCGCGGATCTGGCCCTCGGGCAGCTTGGGCAGGGCCAGCGGTTTGCCGTCCGGCCCGCTGAGGCGCACCTGCACGCTGGCATCGGCATTGATGCCGGTGACGCGGTAGCGCCCGTCGCGCGAGTACTCGCTGAACAGGATGTCCCAGTCCGCCTTCTCGAACTCGCTCTTGGCGCCGCTTGCCAGCTCATACGCCACCAGGCGGCTGAACTCGCTGCCCTCGTTGGACAGCAGCAGCAGGCGCTTGGAGTCCGGCGTGAAGCTGGCCGCCTCGAAGGAGGCGACGCCCTGGTGCGGCGTGATGTGCGTCGTCTGCTGGGTCTGGGTGTCGTAGAGATAGACGTCCGAATCGGCCGTCGTGTTGGTCTTGACCAGCGCGATCCAGCGGCCGTCGCGGCTGATCTCGCTGACGCTCAGGCCCTGCTCGTTCTTGTAGACCAGGCTGCGGGCATAGGTCTTGGTGTCGACGCGGTAGAGGTCGTGAAAGCGCGCATCGCGCTCATTGGTCGCGACATAGAAGGCGCTGTCGTCATGGGCCCAGCCGGCGAAGATGGCCTTGAGCTTGTCGCCGGGGGTCAGGTCTTTCTCACTGCCGTCGAGCTCGCGCACATAGAGATGGTTCTGCTCGTTGCCGCCCTGGTCGCGGGTGAACAGCACGCGGTCGTCGGCCGGGAAGTAGCTGACCGCGTAATTGCTGTCGGTGGTCGAGCGGGTCAGCGCCTGCGGCTCGCCGCCGGCCACCGCCATGCTGTAGACATTGACGATGCCCGAGGCATTGCTGGAGAACAGGATGCGTTTTTCATCGGCCGAGAACGAGGCGCCGCTGATGCGGGTCGTCGCCATGAACTGCTCGATGCTGTAGCGCTTGACGGCCTTGCCGTGCTCGGCCGCAGGCTTCGGAGTCGCCGGGGCCGCCAGCGCCGAGGCGCCGGCCAGCATCAGGCAGCCGGCCAGCAGTGCGGCCTTGTGGATACGGATGTTCAATCGTCTCTCCTTGTCACTGATCCCCGCTGCATGCAGCCGGTAAGACGCGGACTATAGAGAGACCGGCCCCGCGGCCGCACAGGGTTTCTGACGGACTGCGGATTCGCGGGGCCGACCTGCCCCCCGCACAAAGCGCGCGGGGGGGCAGTGTTGGCTTACTTGCCGCTGGGCACCTTGCCCTCGACGCCCTTGATATAGAAGTTCACGCCCGACAGGAACTTGTCGTCGGCGACCTCGCCGTCCTTGAGCACCGGCTTGCCGTCTTGGCCGGTGATCGGGCCTTTCCAGATCGAGAAGGAGCCGTCCTTCAGGCCGGCACGTATCGTGTCGATCTGGGCCTTGACCTCGGCCGGCACGACCTCGTTGATCGAGACCATATCGATCGCGCCTTCCTTGACGCCCCACCAGGCATGCTTGCCGGCGCCGGCCGTCCACTTGCCGTCCAGCGCCTCGCGCACCGAGGCGATGTAGTAAGGCGCCCAGTTGATGATGGCCGAGCCCAGGTGGGCCTTGGGGCCGTAGGCCGTCATGTCCGAATCCCAGCCGAAGGCGTATTTGCCGTTCTTCTCGGCGGTCTGCAGCACGGCCGACGAGTCGGTGTTCTGCATCAGCACATCGGCGCCGCCGTTGATCAGGCTTTGCGCGGCCTCGGTTTCCTTGGGCGGGTTGAACCACTCGTTGACCCAGACCACCTTGACCTTGATCTTCGGATTGGTGCTCTGCGCGCCCAGCGTGAAGCTGTTGATATTGCGGATCACCTCGGGAATCGGGATAGAGCCGACCACACCCAGCGTGTTGCTCTTGGTCATCTTGCCGGCGATCACGCCGGCCATATAGGCGCCCTCGTAGGTGCGCGAGTCGTAGCTGCGCAGGTTCTCGGCCTGCTTGTAGCCGGTGGCGTGCTCGAACTTGACGTCTTTGGCATCGGGCGCGACCTTCATCATCGGCTCCATATAGCCGAAGGTGGTGCCGAAGATCAGCTTGTTGCCCTGCCCCACCATATCGCGGAAGACCCGCTCGGCATCGGCCGACTCGGGCACCTTCTCGACATAGCTGGTGACGATCTTGTCGCCGAATTCCTTCTCGACCGCCTTGCGGCCGTTGTCATGCGCAAAGGTCCAGCCGCCATCGCCGACCGGGCCGACATAGGCGAAGGCGATCTTTAGCGGCTCGGGCTTGGCCGGGGCGGCGGCCGAGGCCGGAGCCGAGGCGGCATCGGCGGCCGGCGCGGCCTCCTCCTTCTTGCCGCAGCCGACCAGGGCGGCGGTGGCGGCCAGCGAGGACCAGCCGGCCAGTTTCAGCAGATCGCGTTTGCTCTTCTTGATGCTCATTGCACTCTCCACAGTTGCATTGTTTCGGTCAGGAACCCGGAAAAAACGGCTTGCCCAGCGAGGCCGGCATATTGGCACGGATGAAGCTCGCGTTGCTGGAGATCAGCACCAGCACCGCGATGGTGGACAGATAGGGCAGCATCGACAGGAACTGGCTGGCGATCTGCACGCCCTGGCCCTGCAGATGGAACTGCAGCATCGTGACAAAGCCGAACAGATAAGCGCCGAGCAAGACGCGTGCCGGGCGCCAGGTCGCGAAGGTCGTCAGCGCCAGCGCGATCCAGCCCTTGCCGGCCATCATGCCTTCGACCCACAGCGGGGTGTAGATCACCGAGACATAGGCGCCGGCCAGCCCGCACAGCGCGCCGCCGCTCATCACCGCAGCCAGCCGGATGCGCCGCACCGGATAGCCCAGCGCATGGGCCGACTCGGGCGACTCGCCGACCGCGCGCAGCACCAGGCCCGCGCGCGAGCGGTAGAGGAACCAGGCCAGCAACACCGTCAGCGCGATCGCCAGATAGACGACGGGATGCTGGCGGAACAGCGCCGGGCCCAGCAGCGGGATATCGCCCAGCCAGGGCAGCGCAAAGCGCGGCCGCTCCAGCAGTTTCTCCTGCACATAGCCGATGCCGACAAAGGCCGAGAAACCGCTGCCGAACAGGCTCAGCGCCAGGCCGGCCGCGTACTGGTTGGTGTTGAGCCAGATCACCAGCACGCCGAAGGCACCTGCCATCAGCGCCCCTGCCCCCATGCCGGCCGCGAAGGCCAGCACATCGCTGCCGGTGTGGACCGCGGTGGCGAAGCCGGCGATGGCCGCCACCAGCATCATGCCCTCGGCGCCGAGGTTGACGATGCCGGCCCGCTCGTTGATCAAGAGGCCCAGCGCGGCGATGGCCAGCAAGGTGCCGGCGTTCATCGCGGCAGCGACCAGCAGTGCATAGCTTTCCATCGTCAGGCCTTCAGACGCCAGCGCAGGCGGTAGTGGATCAAGGTGTCGCAGGCCAGCAGCGTGAACAGCAGCAAGCCCTGGAACACGCCGGTGATCGACTTGGGCAGGCCCATGCGCGACTGCGCCAGCTCGCCGCCGATATAGAACATGCTCATCAGAATGCCCGAGAACACGATGCCCACCGGATGCAGGCGGCCGACAAAGGCCACGATGATGGCGGCGAAGCCATAGCCGGCCGGCACATAAGGCGTCAGCTGGCCCAGCGGCCCGGCCGCCTCCAGCGCCCCGGCCAGCCCGGCCATGCCGCCCGACAGCAGCAAAGCCGTCCACAGCGCACGACGCGAGGAGAAGCCGGCATAGCGCGCGGCGGCCGGCGCCAGCCCGCCGACCTGCAGCGCAAAGCCGGCATAGCTGCGGAACAAGAACAGCCAGAAGGCCAGCACCGCGCCCAGCGCGATCAGCACGCCGATATGGATGCGCAGCCCGTCGACGAGGCGCGGGATCTTGGTCGACGCCAGGAAGCTGATGGTCTGCGGGAAGTTATAGCCCTGCGGGTCCTTCCAGGGGCCGTAGACCAGATAACCCAGCAGCAGATCGGCCACATAGACCAGCATCAGGCTGACCAGGATCTCGCTGGCGTTGAAGCGGTCGCGCAAGAGCGCGGTGATGCCGGCCCAGGCCATGCCGCCGGCCATGCCGGCCAAGAGGATCAGCAGGACGATGCTGCGGCCGGTGTCGGGTGTTGCCTGCATCGCGACCCAACCGCCGGCCAGCGCGCCGACGATGAACTGGCCCTCGGCGCCGATATTCCAGACGTTGGAGCGAAAGCACACCGCCAGGCCCAGCGCGATCAGGATCAGCGGCGTGGCCTTGATGCCCAGCTCGCTCCAGGCATAGGCGCTCTTGACCGGCTCCCAGAAGAACATCTGCAGGCCGCGCAGCGGATCCTTGCCCAGCAGCACAAACAACCCGAGGCCCAGCACCACGGTGATGGCCAGCGCCAGCAGCGGCGAGGCGACCGACATCCACTTCGACGGCTGCGGTCGGCTCTCAAGCTTGAGCATGGCCACCCTCCGTCGTCCACAAGCCGCTCATCCACTCTCCAATCTTCTCCACCGTGGCCTCGGCCACCGGCACGGCCGGCGACAAACGCCCCTTGGCCATCACGAGCAGCCGGTCGCTGATCTCGAACAGCTCGTCCAGTTCCTCGCTGACCACCAGCAGCGCACAGCCGGCATCACGCAGCTTCAGGAGCTCGCCACGGATCTGCGCCGCCGCCCCGACGTCCACACCCCAGGTCGGCTGCGCGACGATCAGCACGCGGGGCTTGGCCGCGATCTCGCGCCCGACCAGGAACTTCTGCAAATTGCCGCCCGACAGGCTTTTGGCCGCCGCGTCCGGGCCGCCGGCGCGGACGTTGAAGCGCGCGATCAGCTCGGCCGCCATCTGCCGCACCTGGCCCTGGGCGATCCAGCCGCCGGCCTTGACGGCCTCGGTGCGTGTCAGCAAGGTGTTCTGCGCTAGCGACAGGGTCGGCACCGCGCCGCGGCCCAGCCGCTCCTCGGGCACGAAGTGCAGCCCCAGCTTGCGGCGCTGGCGCGCGCTGGCGCGGGCGATGTCCTGGCCGAACAGCCGCAGCGAGCCCGGCGCGGCGCGCGGATCCTCGCCCGACAGCGCCGCCATCAGCTCCTGCTGGCCATTGCCCGAGACGCCGGCAATGCCGACGATCTCGCCGGCGTGCAGCTGCAGCGCCAGGTCTTCCAGGCTGGTGCCGAAGGGCGAGGCCTTGGCCAGGCTCAGGCCCTGGAGCTCCAGCGCCAGCTCGCCGACCGGCCGTGCCTGATGGTTGAGCCTGGGCGGCTCGGCGCCGATCATCAGGCGCGAGAGCTGGTCATTGCTCTGCGTGCGCGGGTCCACCTCGCCGGTGACCTTGCCCGCCCGCAGCACCGTGCAGTGATGGCACAGCGCGCGGATCTCGTCGAGCTTGTGGCTGATGTAGAGGATGGAGCAGCCCTTGTCGGCCAGCTGGCGCAGCGTGACGAACAAGGTGGCGACCGCCTGCGGCGTCAGCACCGAGGTCGGCTCGTCAAGAATCAGCAATTGGGGGTTGGTCAGCAGCGCCCGCACGATCTCGACGCGCTGGCGTTCGCCGACCGACAGGCTGTGCACCGGCCGCGCCGGGTCGACCGCCAGCCCGTAGGTGGCGGCGACCTGCTCGATGCGGGCCGTCACCTCGGCCAGCGACTGGGCCTTGTCCAGGCCCAGCCAGACGTTCTCGGCCGCGGTCAGCGTGTCGAACAGCGAGAAGTGCTGGTAGACCATGCTGATGCCCAGCGCCCGCGCCTGGGCCGGGCTCTTGATCGTGACCAGCTGGCCGTTCCAGCGGATCTGACCCTCGTCGGGCTGGACCGCGCCGTAGATGATCTTCATCAGCGTGGACTTGCCGGCCCCGTTCTCGCCCAGCACCGCATGGATCTGGCCGGGCGCGACGGCCAGGCCGACGCCGTCATTGGCCTTGACGGCCGGGTACTGCTTGCTGATGCCCGTGAGTTCGAGGCGCAGGGTCATGGCGCAATGTCGTCGCTGCGTTGGTAACGGGGCCGGCCGGCCACATAGCTGGCCACCAGATTGCGTTCGTCCGACAAGCTCATCCAGGCGAACACCCGCTCGTGCAAGCCCTGGACCCGCTCGTCGCGCGCCCGGGCCACCGGCCCGCAGGCCCAGTCCCAGACGCAAAGGTCGGCCAGTGTACCGAGGCCGAAGTGGCCGATCTCCTGCTGCAAACCCAGGCCCTCGGCCGCACCCAGGGTGGCCGCATGCAGGGCCGCCCAGGCCGTCAGGCGCTGGCCGGCCATGGCCTGGACCTTGTAGCCGTCCAGCAGATTGCGCTGCATCGACAGGCTGGTGCCACCGCCGACATCGCTGGCCGCGCTGACCGCGAAACCGGCCTCGCGCGCCGCCACCCAGTCGAACAGCCCGCTGCCCAGGAACAGATTCGACGAGGGGCAGAAGGCCACCTGGGCGCCGCTGTCGGCCAGCACCTGGCGGTCGGCCGCATCAAGCCAGATGCCATGGGCCAGCACCGCCTTCGGATGCAGCAGGCCCTCACGGGCATAGACATCCAGATAGCTGCGCGCGTCGGGGAAGAGCTGGCTCACCCATTCGACCTCGCTGCGGTTCTCGGCCACATGGGTCTGCATATAGAGCGAGGCATCGGCGCGGCACAGCGCGCCGGCCATGGCCAGCTGCTCGGGCGTGCTGGTCGGCGCGAAGCGCACCGTCACCGCATAAGCGAGACGCTCGCGGCCATGGAAGCGCTGGATCAGATCGATGCAGTCGCGCTCGGCGCCCGCCACATCGTCGCGCAGCGCCTCGGGCGCATGGCGGTCCATCAGCACCTTGCCGGTGATCAGGCGCATGCCGCGCTGCTCGGCCTCCTCGAACAAGGCCTCGGCCGAGACCTTGTGCACGGTCGGGAATACGACGGCCGAGGTCGTGCCATGGGCCAGCAGCGCATCGAGAAAACGCGCCGCGCCGCGCCGGGCCACGGCCGGGTCGGCATAGCGGCATTCGGCCGGGAAGGTATAGGTGTTCAGCCAGTCCAGCAGCTCGGTGCCATAGGAGGCGATCACATCGAGCTGCGGGCAGTGCACATGGGTGTCGATGAAGCCGGGCAGGATCAGCCGGCCGGCATGGTCCAGCCGGGTCCAGCTGGCGTCGGGTTCCTCGGGCTGGCAGCCGGCGATGCGGCCGTTCTCGATCAAGAGCCAATGGTCGGGCCGGTAGCGCACGGCCGGGCTGTCCAGCTCGGCCCAGCCGGGCAGCGCGGTGAAGTCCAGCAGATCGCCGCGCAGGGCCAGTTTTTCGGGTGTCGGATTCATGGATTCGTCATTGTCTCAGGCACGGACTTTCGCGGAGGCGGGCGCTTCGCTGACCAGGCCGCGCGCGACCTCGCGCACCTGCTCGCGCAGCCAGCGCAGCGCCGCGCTGCCATGGCTGAGCTCGTGCCAGAGCTGGTAATAGGCCATCGCCGGAAAAACCACCGGGCAGCGCACGATGCGCACCGGCAGCCGGTCCAGATAACGGGAACAGAAGAGCCGGCCGGTGGTCAGCACCAAGAGGCTGCGCGCCACCATCTCGGGCAGCTGACCGAAGTGCGCGCTGCGCACCGCGATCTGGCGGCTCAGGCCCTGGCTGGCCAGATGCTGGTCGATCACGCCCGGCTGGCCGGGGCTCAAGGGCATGGGCGCCAGATGCTGACAGGCCAGGTAGCGCTCGATGGTCCAGCTGCGCGCCTTGGCCAGCGGGTGATCGGCCGCCATCAGGCAGACCACCTCGTCGCTGAGCAGGCGGCCCAGGTGCAGCTCCTCGGGCGGCTGCAGCCAGTTGCCTATCACCAGATCGACCTCGCCCCGGGCCAGGCTGGCGCGGTAGTCGTACTCGGCGGACAAGGGCTGCAGATCCAGCTGCACACCCGGCGCGGCGCGCTGCAGCTGGGCCACCAGGGCCGGCAAAAAGAAGGGGTCCAGATAGTCGCTGGCGGCGATCCGGTAGCACAGCGTGGCAGTGGACGGGTCGAAGCCGCTGCCGCGCTCTGCACGCTCGCGCTGGCCGAACAGCATATCCGCCTCGCGCAGCAGGCGCTCGGCCGGCGCCAGCAGTTCCAGCGCGGCGGCGGTGGGCGTCATGCCGGCGCCGCTGCGCACCAGCAACGCGTCGCCGGTGAGCTCGCGCAGCCGCCGCAGCTGGGCGCTGACGGCGGGTTGACTGCTGTTCAGGCGCATCGCGGCCCGGGAAACACTGCGCTCGGCAATCACGGTGTGCAGAACCCGCACGAGTTGAAGCTCGATCTTGTCGAAATCTCCCCACCGCGTCATACGATATCCCTTATGCCCACCATGCCCATGATCGTATATGCAAGCCGTGCAGAAGGATTAAGGTGCGAAATTGTCCACAAGAGCGCGCCATGAACAGCAGCAGCACCCATCGTCCGATCCGCTTTTTCCACCAGGGCGAGATCAAGAACGTCGCCGGCCTGGCCCCGACCACCACGGTGCTGCAATACCTGCGCGAGCATGCCGCCGGCTGCAGCGGCACGAAGGAAGGCTGCGCCGAGGGCGATTGCGGCGCCTGCACGGTGCTGGTCGGCGAGCTGCGCAAGGACGGCAGGGTGGCGCTGCGCAATGTCAACGCCTGCACCCAGTTCCTGCCCACGCTGGACGGCCAGGCCCTGATCACGGTCGAAGACCTCGGCTCGGCGGAGGCCCTGAACCCGGTGCAGCAGGCGATGGTGGACTGCCACGGCTCGCAATGCGGCTTTTGCACACCCGGCTTCGTGATCAGCATGCAAAGTATTTACGAGCGCCACTGCGAAGCCGGCACCCGGCCGAGCCGCCAACAGCTGGCCGATGATCTGGCCGGCAATCTGTGCCGCTGCACCGGCTACCGGCCCATCCTGGACGCCAGCCAGCGCATGTTCGAGGCGCCGCCGCAGCGCCTGGACCTGGCGCCGGCGGCCCGGGCCCTGGCCGAGCTGCAGGCCGATGCGCCGCTGCACTACGCCGCCCCCAACCCGGCCTTTGCCGGCCGAGAGGACTGTTTCCACGCGCCGCGCAGCCTGGCCGCCTTCGCCGCGCTGCGGGAAGCCAGGCCCGAGGCCCGCGTGCTGGCCGGGGCCACCGACATCGGCCTGTGGGTCAACAAGCAGTTCCGCGATGTCGGCGAGCTGATCTATATCGGCGCCGTCGACGAGCTGCGCGAGATCCGCCGCGAAGACTTTGCCGGAGCGCCCGGCCTCTGGATCGGCGCCGCCGCCTCGCTGGAACAAGCCTGGGCCGCGCTGACCGAGGCCGCCCCGCCGCTGCGCGAGCTGTGGTTGCGCTTCGCCTCGCCGCCGGTGCGCCATGCCGGCACGCTGGGCGGCAATATCGCCAATGGCTCGCCAATCGGAGACGGTGCGCCGGCGCTGATCGCGCTGGGGGCCGACATCGTGCTGCGCAAGGGCACGGCACAGCGCCGCATGCCGCTGCAGGACTTCTATCTGGACTATATGAAGAACGCGCTGCTCAGCGGCGAGTTCGTCGAGGCCCTGCATCTGCCGCTGCCGGACCTGCAGCAAGCCCGGTTGCGCGCCTACAAGATCTCCAAGCGCTATGACAGCGATATCTCGGCCGTCTGCGCGGTGTTGAACCTGAGGCTGGATGCGGCAGGCCTTGTCAGCGAGGCACGCTTCGTCTTCGGCGGCATGGCCGCCATCGTCAGGCGCGCCGCCGGCGCCGAGGCCGCCGTGCTGGGCCAGCCCTGGAGCGAGGCCACGATGGCCGCTGCAGCGCTCGCGCTGAGCCAGGACTTCAAGCCGATGAGCGATCTGCGCGCCAGCGCCGCCTACCGCATGAAGGTGGCGCAGAATCTGCTGAAACGCTTCTGGCTGGAAACGCGCGAGCAGGCCCCGCTGGCCGCCTCGGCGACAAGCGTCTGGCGCGCCATCAGCCTGGAAGGGAGTGCCGCATGAACAAGCCTCTCGATCTGCCCATCGCCACGGTCTTGCCCCAGGTAGGGGTCAGCCGCAGCCACGAATCCGCCCATCTGCATGTCAGCGGCGAGGCCACTTATGTCGACGACATCGCCGAGGCCCAGGGCACCTTGCATGCCGCGCTGGGCCTGTCGCCGCTGGCGCACGGCCGGCTGCTGGCCATCGATATCGCGCTGATCCAGCGCCAGCCCGGCGTCGTCGCGGTGCTGACCGCCGCCGACTTCCCCGGCGAGAACAACTGCGGCCCGCTGCTGCACGACGACCCCATCCTGGCCGCTGACACGCTCGCCTATCTGGGCCAGCCGGTGTTCGCGGTGATCGCCACCGATCGCGAGCTGGCACGCCGCGCCGCAGCCCTGGCCAAGACCGCGATCCAGGCCGAGCCGCTGCCGGCCCTGCTGACCGCCCGCGAAGCCCATGCCGCCGGCCAGTACGTGATCCCGCCCATGCACCTGACGCGCGGCGAACCGGCTCAGGCGCTGGCGGCCGCGCCGCACCGGCTGGCCGGCGAGTGGGCCGTCGGCGGCCAGGAACAGTTCTATCTGGAGGGCCAGATCTCCTATGCGCTGCCGCAGGAGGACCGGGGCCTGCTGGTGCACTGCTCGACCCAGCACCCGTCGGAGATGCAGCAGCTGCTGGCCCATTGCTTAAGCTGGAGCGCCCACCAGGTGCAGGTGCAATGCCGGCGCATGGGGGGCGGATTCGGCGGCAAGGAATCGCAGTCGGCGGTGTTCGCCTGCGTTGCCGCGCTGGCCGCGACCCGGCTGAAGCGCCCGGTCAAGCTGCGCGTGGACCGCGACGACGACTTCATGATCACCGGCCGGCGCCACGGTTTCGACTACCGCTGGCAGGTCGGCTACGACGACGAGGGCCACATCCTCGCCGCCGAGATCGAGCTGATCTCGAACTGCGGCCACTCGGCCGACCTGTCGGCCCCGGTGATGGCCCGCGCGCTGTGCCATTTCGACAATGCCTACTGGCTGCCCCATGTGGCGATGCACGGTTATTGCGCCAGGACCAACACGCAGAGCAACACGGCCTTCCGCGGCTTCGGCGGCCCTCAGGGCGCGCTGGCCATCGAGATGATTCTGGACTCGGTGGCGCGCCGCCTCGGTCTGGACCCGCTCGTGGTGCGCCAGCGCAATTTCTACCGTGATGGGCAAGACCTGACCCCTTACGGCCAGCGGGTCGAGGACAACATCATCCAGCCGCTGACCGACAGACTGATCGCGACCAGCGACTACCACGCCCGCCGCGCCGAGATCACCGCCTTCAATGCGCAGAGTCCGGTGCTGAAGAAGGGCCTGGCGCTGACCCCGGTCAAGTTCGGCATCTCCTTCAACGTCGTGCACCTGAACCAGGCCGGCGCCCTGGTCCACATCTATACCGATGGCTCGGTGCTGGTCAACCATGGCGGTACCGAGATGGGCCAAGGGCTCAACACCAAGGTGGCCCAGGTGGTGGCCCATGAGCTGGGCCTGAGCCTGGCGCGGGTGCGCGCCAGCGCCACCGACACGCAGAAGATCGCCAACACCTCGGCCACCGCCGCCTCCACCGGCAGCGATCTGAACGGCAAGGCCGCCCAAGACGCCGCGCGCAAGATCAAGACCCGGCTGGCCACGCTGGCCGCCAAGCTGCTGGACTGCGACGAGACCGAGTTGCGCTTTGGCGGCGACCAGGTGCGTGCCGGCCATGGCCGCCGCATCGCCTTCACCGAGCTGGTGTCCAAGGCCTATCTGGAGCGGGTGCAGCTGTGGAGCGACGGCTTCTACACGACGCCCGGCCTGCACTGGGACCGGGTCAAACTGCAGGGCAAGCCCTTCTACTACTACGCCTACGGTGCTGCGGTGTCCGAGGTGCTGGTGGACACCTTGACCGGCGAGAGCCGGGTCTTGCGCACCGATGTGCTGCACGATGTCGGCCAGTCGCTGAACCCGGCGCTGGACATCGGCCAGGTCGAGGGTGCCTTCGTGCAGGGCATGGGCTGGCTGACCACCGAGGAGCTGGTCTGGCATCCGCAGACCGGCGCCCTGCTGACGCACGCGCCCAGCACCTACAAGATCCCGACCGCCAACGACATGCCGGCGGATTTCCGCGTCGCGCTGTTCGACGCACCGAACCGCGAGGACAGCATCCACCGCAGCAAGGCGGTCGGCGAGCCGCCGCTGCTCTTGCCCTTCTCGGTGCTGCTGGCGATCAAGGACGCGGTTGCGGCCTGCGGACCGGCGCGCTGCGACCCGCTGCTGCGCGCGCCGGCCACGGCCGAGGCGGTGCTGGACGCGGTGCAGGCCTTGGCCGCCCCCGCGTCAGCGGGCGGCTGACTTCGGCGCACGCCTCTGCTGGGTCGCGGCGTCCAGCGCGCCCGCCGCCACGATCCCCAGGATGCGGCGGAACTTGGGGCAGTCCATATGGCTGGGCTGAGGGCAGACGGCGGCATGCCGCAGGCCGTCGCGCATCGCGCTGAGCCGGCGTATCGTCCGGTCCAGCTCATCCGCCTTGTCCGCCAGCATCAGCCGGTCGATGCGCGCCTGCCCGTCCGGCGCGAACATCTGCGCAATCTGGTCCAGCGAGAAACCCGCGGCGCGGCCCAGGGCGATCAGCGCCAGCCGCTCCAGCACGCCGGGGTCGAAGAGGCGGCGCAGGCCCTGCCTGCCGATCGAGCTGATCAGCCCCTTCTCGTCATAGAAGCGCAAGGTCGAGGCAGGAACGCCGGACCGCCGTGACACCTCGCTGATATCCATGCCTTACCCCCTTGACTTCAAGTCGACTTGAAGTAGCACAGTCTAGCTTCCGCCCCCGGTGGGCACGCAAGCAAGGGCAAGATCATGAGCAGCGCACACCATGCCGAGCAGGCACAACTCTGGAACGGGCCGGCAGGCCATGCCTGGGTCGATATGCAGGCCTCGCTCGACCGGCTGTTCCGGCCCTTGGAGGACCTCTTGGTTGATGCCGTCGTCACCGCCAGCCCGGGCGGCCGGGTGCTCGATGTCGGCTGCGGCACCGGCGCGACCACGCTCGCGATCGCACGTCTGCACGGCGCTCAGCGGCGCTGCACCGGGCTCGACATCTCGGCGCCGATGATCGCCGCCGCCCGGACGCGCGCCGAGCGGGAAGACATCGCCCCGCCCCACTTCATCTGCGCGAATGCCCAGACCCACGCCTTCGAGCCCGACAGCTTCGACATGATTGTTTCTCGCCTGGGCGTGATGTTCTTCGATGATCCCGTCCGCGCCTTTGCCAATCTGCGCCACGCCGCGCGAGACGGCGCCCAGCTGCGCTTCATCGCCTGGCGCAGCGCGGCGGAGAACCCCTTCATGACCACCGCCGAGCGCGCGGCGGCGCCGCTGCTGCCCCATCTGCCCGCCCGCCAGCCGGGCGCGCCCGGGCAGTTCGCGTTCGCCGACCGGCAGCGGGTCCAGGCATTGCTGGAAGCAAGCGGCTGGGACGGGATCGACATCCGGCCGATCGATGTGGCCTGCGTCCTGCCCGAGCAGGACCTGCTCGCCTACCTGAGCCGCCTCGGCCCCGTCGGGCTGGCCCTGCAGACGGCGGACGAAGCAACGCGCGCCGACGTCATCGCCACAGTCAGAGCCGCTTTCGAAGCCTTTGTGCACGGCGACGAGGTCCGCCTGACGGCGGCCTGCTGGATGGTCGGCGCACGGGCACCGGCCGCGCCGGGAAAGGCCGCCGACCATGACTGAGACCGCCAACTACCTGGCCGGCGCGGTGCTGATCGGAGTCGGCGCGACGCTCGTGATGGACCTCTGGGCCTTCGTCCGGCAGCGGCTGTTCGGCATGGCTGCGCTGGACTATGCGCTGGTCGGCCGCTGGCTCATCTATATGAAGCGCGGGCGTTTTCGTCACCGCCCCATCGCCGCCTCGGCCCCCGTCAAGGGCGAGCGCGCCATCGGCTGGAGCGCCCACTATCTGATCGGCATCGCCTTCGCGGCCCTGCTGCTGGCGATCTGGGGGCCGGCCTGGGCTCGCCAGCCGACGCTGGGTCCGGCCTTGATCGTCGGCCTCGGCAGCGTGGCCGCGCCCTTCCTGCTGATGCAGCCGGGCATGGGCGCCGGCATTGCCGCCAGCCTCACGCCACGGCCCGCCGTTGCCCGCCTCCACAGCCTGCTGACGCACGGCATCTTCGGTCTCGGGCTGTATGCGGCCGGATGGCTGGCCCGCGGGTGCGGTCTGTTCCAGTAGCGCTCGCCCCGTATCATGGCCCGGCCGAGAAGGGTCTGCCATGCCGAAGCACAACGCTCTTGCCTACCTGCTGGCCGCGATCGCGCTGTTGCTGGCGCCGCTGCTGCTGCAGCAACTGGGCAGCGGGCCGGTACGCATCGTTGACCAGGCCCTGCTCTATGTGCTGCTGGCCCTGGGCATGAATATCGTCGTCGGCTATGCCGGGCTGCTGGATCTGGGCTATGTGGCTTTCTACGCGGTGGGCGCCTATGTCTTCGCGCTGCTGGCCTCGCCCCATCTGGTCGAGCAGTTCGCCGCCGTCCGGGCGCTGTTCCCTGCCGGCCTGCACGGGCCGTGGTGGTTGCTGATAGCGCTGGGGGCAGGTCTTGCCGGCCTGGTCGGCGTGCTGCTGGGCGCGCCGACACTGCGGCTGCACGGCGACTACCTGGCCATCGTCACGCTGGCCTTCGGCGAGATCATCCGCCTCTTCATCGTCAATATGCGGCAGCCGCTCAACCTGACCAATGGCGCGCACGGCATCAGCCAGATCGACGACATCCACTTCTTCGGCCTCGACCTGGGCGAGCCGCTGGAGCTGATGGGCCTGGTGCTGCCGCCGGTGACGCTGTACTACTACCTGTTCCTGACGCTGGTGATCATCGGCATCGTGATCTGCCACCGGCTCGAGCACTCGCGCATCGGTCGGGCCTGGAGGGCGATCCGCGAGGACGAGACAGCCGCCAAGGCCATGGGCATAGACACGCGCCGCCTGAAGCTGATGGCCTTCGGCATGGGCGCCGCTTTCGGCGGCGTGGCCGGGACCCTGTTCGCGGCCTTCCAGGGCTATGTCTCGCCCGAGTCCTTCAGCATGCAGGAGTCGGTGCTGATCGTCGCGATGGTGGTGATAGGCGGCAGCGGCCATGTCCCCGGCGTGATCCTCGGCGCCCTGCTGCTGTCGGCCCTGCCCGAGGTGCTGCGCTATGTGGTCGGCCCCTTGCAGGCCATGACCGACGGACGGCTGGACGCCCCCATCCTGCGCCAGCTGATGGTGGCGCTGGCCATGATCGCCACGATGCTGCTGCGCCCCCGCGGCCTCTGGGCCGCACACGAGCACGGCAGCGAGGCCTCGGCACCCCAGCCGACCGCGCCCATCGCCAGGCCGCTGACTAGCTCGGGCCGCTGACCCGGGCATGGATCGCGGCGGACTCGTCAGCGCCTCTGCATCAGCGCCAGCAGCTGCGAGACCTGCTCCCGCCGCCCCTTGTCCACATGCACGCCGATGACGACGACCCGGAAACGCCCCGGCAGCTCCATCGCGTCGTAGATCTGCTGGGCCAGCGCCTCAGCGGCACGTTGGCTCAGACCGGGCCGGCATTGCAGCCACAAGCTGTGGTGCGCCCGGGCCGGCTGGACCGGGATGTCCTGGCTGCCCAGCCAGGCGGCCTGCACATCGCGCTCGCGCAACAACTGACCCCGCAGCTCGCGCAGCACCGCCTCGTCCAGCTGCACCGGCAGCGGCCGCTCCCAGCAGGGCGTGTTGGCGAACTGCTCCCAGGACTGCCGCTCCTGCGCCTCGGCCAGGGCCAACCGGTCGCGCCAGCGCTGGCGCAGGTCGAAGGGCTGGGGCCATCCCGCGCCGGCACAGGCGTCCAGCCACTGGCGGGCCAGCGTGGCGGCGCGCCAGGCCTGTTGCGGATGCTGCTGATAGAGCTGATCGAGCCAGACGCCGACACGCTCGTCGTTACTGCCCAGCGACGCATGGTGTCGACACAGGCGCAGCAGCACCTGCTCGTGCTGCGGTGCCAGCAGCAGCGCGCGCTCCAGCACCGGGCTGGGGTCGCGCTCGCTCAGCGCTTGCATCGCCTCGGCCCAGCGCAGCAGCTCTTCGACGCCCAGCGCATCGCCGACTGTGCTGCGGGCCTGGAAGACCTTGATATCGGCGTGCAGCGTGCGCAGGCGTTCGCCGTGGCGGCCCCAGTCCTGCCGCGCGGTCTGCCACCACTGCGCGTCGAGTGCCGCGCCGATGCGCTCGCGGGCCGAGCCCAGCAGGCTCAGCGCGCTGCGCGGCGAGAGCTCGCCGAGGCCGACCGGCTGCCCCAGCGCCGCCAGCCGGTCCTTCAGCACCGGATGGGTGTCGTCCGGATCGGCCACCTGGCGCAGCTCCTGGCGCAGCGCCTGTTGCGCGCGCTCGGGCTGGACCACATGCAGCAGGGCATTGGCCATCTGTGCATGCGGTGCGGGCTGCTGGCTGCCGCTCAGACGCGCCAGCCGCCACCAGATGCGCCAGAAGTCCTCGGCATAGATACGGCTCTTGGCCGCCACCTCCTGCAGGGTCTGGCCGGCCAGCTCGGCACCGAACAGGCGGGCCGAGACGCGGTCGGCCTCGTACTCGTCCTGCCGCGCCAGCGCAAAGCTCAGCGCATTGAAGCGCGGGAAATACCAGCGCACGAAACCGGCCAGCGCCAGGCTGAGGACCGAGTCCTGTTCGCTGTAGCGCTCGCTGAGCCCGGCCCAGGCACGCCGGCTGCGGTAGATCCAGGCCGAGAGCTTGCCGTGCTCGCCGCGCAGATGGCCGTACTCGTGCGCGACCACCGCATACAGGCGCTTGGGCTCCAGCGCCGCCAGCATCGGCCAGCCGAGGATCAGGTAGTTGCGGTGCGCCAGGCCCAGCCAGAGCGGCTGCTGGACGATGGCGGCATTGAAATCAGCGCTGATGATGACCGCATGCAGGGCCGGCCCCTTGACCTTGCTGCGTATGCGGTCGAGGCCGGCAAACAGCTCGGGCGCATCCTCGCGCTCGACGCGCTCGCCCTCGGGCTCGCTGAAAGGCACGCGCATGCCGGTCAGCGTGGCCCACAGCAGGCCCAGGCAGGCCAGCGCCGGCCAGATCATCCAGCCGCGCGCCTGGCCCTGCAGCGCCCGCAGCGCGATCCAGGCCAGGCCGGCCACGGCCAGCAAGGCCAGCACAAACACCGCCAGATAGCCCAGCACGGCGAACCAGAGCACGCGGCGCCGGTAGGCCTCGGGCGCGTCCTGGCTGGCCTGCTCGTGGGTGCGCATCAGATGCACATAGTCCGAGTAATCCATGGCCTCGTCGTTCTCCCTCACTGATCGCGGCATTGTGCCGGCTGCACAATCAAAGCCATGATGCCCAAGCCCAAGCTCCGTCCATTTTTGGCACTTTGCTGCTGCGCCGCACTGGCGGCCTGCGCCGGCACACCGGCCCAGCAAGACCTGGCCCTGCCGACCATCATCACGGTCGACGCCTGGGGTGGCAGCGCCACCGCCGAGCCACCCCGGCCCCCGCAGCGCATCACCCACATCACGCTGCACCACCAGGGCGAGAGCTGGGCCGAGGGCAAGGATGTGGCCGCCTATCTGCGCCGGCTGCAGCAATGGTCGCGCCTGAGCAAGCGCTGGGTCGACATCCCCTACCACTATGTGATCGCGCCCGATGGCCGCATCTACGCGGCCCGCGATCCCGGCACGGCCGGCGACACCAATACCGAGTACGACCCGCGCGGCCATGCGCTGGTGATGCTGCTGGGCAATTTCGAGGAGGTCGAGCCCAGCGCGGCACAGCTGCGCGCCACCGCCGAGCTGATGGCCGCGCTGGCGCAGCGCCACGGCCTGTCGGCCGAGCAGATCGCCTCGCACAAGGACTACAGCGCGCAAACCCTCTGCCCGGGCCGCCATCTCTACCGCCATCTGCAGAACGGCTGGCTGCAGGGCGCCGTGACAGCCCGGCTGGCCGGCCGGCCCCTGCCCGAACCCGTCCCCTGAATCGGGCGTATCCCCCGGGTGGCGGCGGCGCCGGAAGCGCAATATAGTGAGATGTCGCCAGGATGACGGCTTACCGCACGGATTCCGCCTGCATGCTCATGTCACCCGCCACCGCACTCGCCAGGCCACTGAACCAGTGTCCCTATTGCGATCATGTGAGCCCGGCGAATTCCAAGTTCTGCAATGAATGCGGTGCGGCCCTGCATCTGAAGCCCTGCCAGCACTGCGGTGCGGTCAACGACGTGACCCTGACCAGCGTCTGCGCCCGCTGCAACGGCGCGCTCAACGAGGGCACGGCCGTCGCGCTGGTGGAAGCCGCCCCGGCTCAGCCGCAGATACCGACCGGGATGCCGATGACCGCGGTCGACTCGCTGCCCTGGCAGGAGGCACGCCCCGCGCTCGCGGCCAGCACATCGCCGTCGCTGCGCCTGCTGCTGGTCGCCGCGCTGGCCCTGGGCGGCCTGGGCCTGTATGCCTTCCAGCACAAGCCGGCGCCGCCCAGCCCATCGGCCGTCTCACCCGCACCGGCGCCAGCTGCCGTCGAGGCGAAGGCCGAGCTCACGACGCCGGCCATCGCCGCAGCGCCGGCGGCCGTGCCGGACCGCAGCGTCGAGCCCGCAGAGACGGAGGCCAGTGCGGCCGCAGTCACGGCCGCTATCACGGCAACCGTAGCGGCCGATCCGCCCGCGCTGGGCCGGCCCGCTGCCGCGACCAGACCCGCTGCCAGGCCTCCGCGAACCAGCCCGGCCCAGCGATCGGACGTCGAGCCACCGCCGCCCAATATCGGCCCCTGTACCGATGCCGTGGCCGCACTCGGCCTGTGCACCCCCGCTCCACGGAGACCCTGATATGCGATCCACCGTCTGGCGCTGCCTCGCGCTCACCCTTCTGGGCATCAGCAGTGCCATGACGGCGGCGGCACAGGCCCGCTACAAGATCGTCACCGCCTCCGACAAGGGTACCTACTACGCGATCGGCAAGGATCTGGCCAAGTTCGTCGCGCCCGATGCGGATATTGATCTGGAGGTGCTGGCCACCTCGGGCTCGGCCGCCAACGTCAAGCTGATGCGCTACGAGCCCGGGGTCAAGCTGGCCGTCGTGCAGGCCGATGTCTACCAGGCCTTCATCGACCGTGCCGACACCGGCAATAGCGAGGCCGCCGCCATCATCCGGCCGCTGCGCGTGATCCTGCCGCTGTACAACACCGAGATCCACTACATCGTGCGCGCCGACTCGCCGCTGAACTATCTGCACGAGATCAAGGACGCCAGGATCAACGGCGGCCTGGTCGGCTCCGGTGCGGCGCTGATCACGCACACGCTGTACCGCATGATGTTCGGCGGCCCGATGCCGGAGGCGCAGGCCGGCTATCTGTCCAACGAGGAAGCCCTGGTCAAGCTGATCGGCGACAAATCCGTCGACGTGGTCGTGGTGGCCGCCGGCCAGCCCGCGCCGCTGGTCGCGAACATGAAGCCCGAGGCGCAGAAGTTCATCAAGCTCCTGAAGTTCGACCCCGCCCATCCCAGCAGCAAGTCGCCGCTGACGGTCTATGCGCCGGCCACGGTGCGTGCCAGCAGCTACCCCAACCTGCTGAGCGAGGACTTCACGACGATCTCGGTGGGCGCCTTCCTCGTCACCTACGACTACAACACCCGCGGCACGCGCGACCACTTCAGCAAGCTGGGCCGCTCGATCTGCCAGAACTTCGAGCGCCTGCAGTCCGAGGGGCACCCGAAATGGCGCGAGGTCAGCCTGACCCTGCCCGAGCTGGGCAATGGCTGGAGCTATTACACGCCCATCACCCGCGAGCTGCGCAATTGCACGGCCAAACCGGCCAAGCCCAAGTGCTCGGCCGAGGAGCGCATCCTGGGACTGTGCCGCTGAGCTCGCTCAGTCCGCCGCCAGCTGCCGCAGCGCGGCCGGTGCCAGCAGGCTCACCGCATAGCCCTGCACCTCGATCAGGCCCTTGAGCTTGAGCTGGCGCATCATGCGCGACAGCGTCTCCGGCGTGATCGCCAGCTGGGCGGCGATATCGCGCTTGCGCTCGCCCAGCTGCAGCAGGGTCTCGCCATCGGCACGCTGCAGCAGCCAGGCCGCCAGGCGTTTCTCGGCATCCTTGTGCATCAGGTCATGGGCGGTGCCGGTCAGGCTTTGCACCGTGCGGGACAGCCCCACCATCAGGCGGTCCAGCATCAAGGCCTCGCGGCTCAGCAAGGTCCGCATCGCGGCCAGCGGCAGCGCCAGCACCTGCGCCTCGCCCTGGGCGCGCGCGTCCTGGGCAAAGCCCTGAGCAAGCCAGGCGCTGCTCAGGTCCAGCCAGGCCGGGCCCCGCACCGTGCGCTCCAGATGGAAGGGCTGGTCATGGCGGGCCTGCCCCAGCCCGACGGCACCGCGGAGCACGGCCAGCAGATGCAGCGCCGGCTGCTCGCGCTGCATCACCGGCGCGCCGGCGCTCAGGCTGCGCAGCTCCACCATCTGGTTCAGCGCGTGCAGCTCCGCCCCGTTCAGCGGCGGGCCGCCCAGCAGGGCTTGCCAGTCGCTGCCGGCAACGGGTGCGCAGGCCCGACCCGGCGCGATGGCCAAGGAGTCGATGCCGGATCTCGAGGCTTGGGGGCTGTCCACGGTGTCTGAGGCTCGGTCGGGGGATGATGGCTGCAATGTGGCCCAGACCGGTGCCGGCGTCCTTGCGCTTTGTCAAAGCCAGGCCAGGCGACAATCCGCCCCATGCGCATCGCACCCCAGCCCGGCAGCAGCTACCAGCAACCCTTCGAGCTGCTGGCGGCTTGTCATGAGCGGGTCGAGCGCAGCCTGAGCCTGCTGACGCGCCTGTGCGAGCACCTGACCACGGCCGGGCCGGATGCGGTGGCCCGGGACGCGGCCCGCGATGTGCTGCGCTATTTCGATATCGCCGCGCCGCTGCACCATCAGGACGAGGAGCTGCATGTCTTCCCGGCGTTGGCCAGCGATGCTGTGCTGGCACCGGTCTGCCGGCGGCTGCTGGCCCAGCACCGCGAGATCGAGGCCCAATGGCAGCCGCTGCGCGCGCTGCTGCAGGCCCTCGACCCGGCCGAGCTGGCCGCGCTGAGGCGGGCGGCCGAGGCCTTTGCGCGGCTGCACGACGAGCATCTGCGCAGCGAGAACGAGCTGGTCTTCCCGGCCGCCCGGGCGCTGTTGGGCGAGGCGCAAGCTCAGGCGATGGGTATCGAGATGGCCGCGCGGCGCGGCCTCACACTCACAGAATGAGCAGGGCCCGGAAGTCGTTCACATTGGTGAAGGTCGGCCCCGGCGAGACCAGATCGCCCAGCGGCGCGAAGAAGCCGTAGGCGTTGTTGGCATCGAGCTCGCGCTGCGCGCTCAGGCCCAGCGCAGCGGCGCGGTCCAGCGTGGTCGGCGTGACGAGGGCACCGGCGTTGTCCTCGATGCCGTCGATGCCGTCGGTATCGGCGGCCAGCAGATGCACACCCGGCTCGCCCTGCAGCGCGATCGCGGCGCCGAGCAGGAATTCACTGGCCCGCCCTCCCCGACCACCCTTGGCCTTCACCGTCACCGTGGTCTCGCCGCCGGACAGGATCACGCAGGGCTTCTTGAACGGCGCATCGCGCCGCGCCACCGCCCGTGCCAGCGCCGCATGCATCTTGCCGATCTCGCGCGACTCGCCCTCGATCTCGTCGCTGAGGATGTGGGCGTCCAGGCCCAGCGCGCGGGCGGCTTCGGCGGCGGCCTCCAGGCTTTGCTGCGGCGTGGCCAGCAGGGTCAGCCGGTGGCCTTCGAAGCGGGCGTCGCCGGGCTTGGGCGTCTCGAATTCGCCCGACTCCAGCCCGGCCAGCGCGGCCGGCGGCAGGGTGATGCCGTAACGCCGGCAGATCGCCAGCGCGTCGGCGCAGCTGGTGGCATCGGGCACCGTGGGCCCGGAGGCGATCACTGCCGGGTCGTCGCCGGGCACATCGCTGATGGTCAGGGTCAGGACTTGCGCCGGCGCGCAGGCGGCGCCCAAGCGCCCACCCTTGATGGCCGACAGATGCTTGCGCACGCAGTTCATCTCGCCGATGGCCGCCCCACTCTTGAGCAAGGCGCGGTTGATGGCCTGCTTGTCCTCCAGGCTCAGCCCCGGCGCCGGCAGGCTCAGCAGGGCCGAGCCGCCGCCGGAGATCAGGCAGATCACCAGATCGTCCGGGCCCAGGCCTTGGGTCAGCGCCAGCATGCGCGCGGCGGCCTCGCGGCCGGCCGCATCGGGCACCGGGTGGGCGGCCTCGACCAGCTCCAGCCGCTCGGGCCGGTAGCCGGGCGGCGTGTGGTCGTAGCGGGTGATCACCAGACCCGACAGCGGGGCCTGGCGCGGCCAGGCCGCTTCGAGCGCCTGGGCCATCGCGCCACCGGCCTTGCCGGCGCCCAGCACCAGGGTTCTGCCCTTGGGCGGCGGCGGCAGCTGCGCCGCCAGCACCTGGCCGGGCAGCGCGCGCGCCACCGCGACATCGTAGAGATGGCGCAGCAGCGCCCGCGGGTCGGTCAGCAGCAGATCAGCAGAGCTCATGCGTCGATTATGCGGACCCGCCCAACTCATGCTTGGCCAGCAGCTCCAGCGCCCGCACCAGGGCCGAGTGGTCCAGCTGCTCATCGCCCTGGGCCGCGCAGGCCTGCATCAGCTGGGCCGCGTTGGCGGTGCCGGGCAGCGCCATCTTCAGCGCCTTGGCACTCTGCAGCGCCAGGTTCAGGTCCTTCTGGTGCAGCGCAATGCGAAAGCCCGGATTGAAGGTGCGCTTGATCATGCGCTCGCCATGCACTTCGAGGATGCGGCTGGAGGCGAAACCGCCCATCAGCGCCTCGCGCACCTTGGCCGGGTCGGCGCCGGCCTTGGAGGCGAACACCAGGGCCTCGCTGACCGCCGCGATATTCAGCGCGACGATGATCTGGTTGGCCACCTTGCAGGTCTGGCCCGCACCGGCGCCGCCGACCAGCGTGATGTTCTTGCCCATCAGCTCGAACAGCGGGCGGATGCGGTCGAACACGGCCTGCTGGCCGCCGACCATGATGGTCAGCGTGCCGGCCTTGGCGCCGACCTCGCCGCCGGAGACCGGCGCGTCCAGCCAGGCGCTGCCGGCCGCCTCGATGCGGGCCGCGAAGTCCTTGGTCGCGATCGGGGCGATCGAGCTCATGTCGACGACGGTCTTGCCGGCGCTCAATCCCTCGGCCACGCCGCCGGCGCCGAACAGCACCCGCTCGACATCGGGGGTGTCGGGCAGCATCGTGAAGATGATGTCGGCCGCACGGGCCACCTCGGCCGCGCTGGCGCAGACGGTGGCACCGGTCGCCTTGACCTCCTCGCGCAGCTGGCTGCGGGTATGGACGAAGAGCTGATGGCCGCCGGCCGCCAGCCGCAGCGCCATCGGCGCGCCCATGATGCCCAGGCCGATGAAACCGATCTTGCTCATGAAAATATCCTTTGAATCAAACCTTGAACTTGTCGCAGAGCGCTTGTGTCGCGCCACGGAAGACGCCGAGATCGCTGCCCACGGCGACAAAGCTCGCACCCATCTCCAGGTAGCGGCGCGCGTCGGCTTCGACCGGCGCAAGGATGCCGATGGCCTTGCCGGCGGCCTGCACCGTCTTGAAGATCTCGGCCATCGCGGCCTGCACCTCGGGGTGGTTGGCATTGCCCAGGTGGCCGTAGCCGGCAGCCAGGTCCGAGGGGCCGATGAAGACGCCATCGACACCGTCGACCGCCGCGATCTCGCCGACCGCGGCCACGCCGGCCGGGCTCTCGATCTGCACGATCACGCTGATCTGCTCGTTGATGCCCTGGAAGTAGCCAGGCACCGTGTTGTAGCGGTTGCTGCGCTGGGACACCGACACGCCGCGGATGCCTTGCGGCGGATAGCGGGTGGCCGACACGGCGCGACGGGCCTCATCGGCGCTTTCGACGAAGGGCACGAGGAAGTTGTAGAAACCGGCATCCAGCAGGCGCTTGATCTCGATGGGGTTGTTGCTGGACGGGCGCACCACCGGCGCGCTGACGCTGTCCTTCAGCGCCATCAGCTGGGGCACGAAGCTGACCACGTCGTTGGGCGAGTGCTCGCCGTCGAGCAGCAGCCAGTCGAAACCGGCCACGCCCAGCGCCTCGGTGCTGATCGGATTGGCCAGCGAGCACCAGCAGCCGATCAGGCGTTCGCGGGCCAGCAGGCGCTGGCGCAGGCTGTTGGGGAAGTTGCAGTAAGGCGTAGGCATAAGCGTCTTTCGGAAGGGCCGTCCATCAGTCGAGCTTGAGCCCGCTCTTGGCGACCACGGTGGCCCAGCTCTTGCGCTCACGCGCGAAGAAGCTGGTGAATTCGGTCGGCGACATCGTGTGCACTTCGGCGCCCTGCGAGGCCAGGCGGGCGCGCAGGTCCGGCGATCGGATGATGCGTATCAGCTCGGCCGAAAGCTTGGCCAGCGCGGCCGGCGGCATGCCGGCGGGCACCAGAATGCCCTGCCAGGTGCCCGATTCGAAGCCGGTCGCACCCTGCTCGGCCAGGGTCGGCACCTGGGGCAGCAGCGGCACGCGAGTGGCCTTGGAGACGCCCAGTACCTTGAGCTTGCCGGCCTGCACCGAGGGCAGGGTCGCCAGCATGCCGTTCATCAGCACCTGGGTCTGGCCGGCGATGGTGTCGCCAATCGCCTGGGAGCCGCCCTTGTAGGGGATGTACTCCCATTTCGCGCCGGTGATCTCGGCCACCGCCATGCCCGCCACATGGGGGGCGCTGCCGACGGCGGTGACCGCGAAATCCATCTTGCTGGTCTTGGACAGCGCCACCAGCTCCTTCAGATTGTTGGCCGGCACCGAGGGGTGGACCACCAGCATATGGGGCGAGTAAGCCAGCATCGCCGCCCCCTTCAGGTCCTTGCTGGGGTCGAAGCCCAGCTTGGTATAGACCGAGGGGCTGATCGCCAGCGCCGTCACATCGCACAGCAAGAGGGTGTGGCCGTCATTGGACTTGGCCACCGCGTCGGCGCCCAGATTGCCGCTGGCACCGGCGCGGTTCTCGACGATGACTGTCTGCTTCAGCGCCTCGCCCAGCGGCTGGCTGATCGCGCGGGCGATGATGTCCGAGGTGCCGCCGGGTGTGTAGGGCACGATGATGCGGACGGTGCGATTCGGCCATTCCTGGGCCTGGGCCAGGCCGGCGGCGAACAGGCTAGCCAGCAGGGCGAGGCGAAGAGATTTCTGGGTCATGCGGTTGTCTCCGGCGTGTCGGTTTGTTTGTCAATCAGCGCAGCAGGCAGGGCTTCTTCGGATCGAAGGCCCAGCCCGGGATCAGGTACTGCATCGCCATCGCGTCGTTGCGCGCCCCCAGCCCATGCTGCAGATAGAGGGCATGGGCACGCTCGACGGCGGCCATATCGAGCTGCACGCCCAGGCCCGGCGTGCTCGGCACCCGCACCTCGCCGCCCTGGATCTGCAGCGGCTGGAGGGTCAGGCCTTGCCCGTCCTGCCAGATCCAGTGGGTGTCGATCGCGGTCAGCCGGCCTGGTGCGGCGGCCGCCGCCTGGGTGAACATGGCCAGCGAGATGTCGAAATGGTTGTTCGAGTGCGAGCCCCAGATCAGGCCATGGTCGCGGCAGGTCTGGGCCACGCGCACCGCGCCGCTGAGGGTCCAGAAGTGCGGGTCGGCCAGCGGGATGTCGACCGCCTGCAAGGCAATCGCATGGGCCAGCTGGCGCCAGTCGGTGGCCACCATATTGGTGGCGGTCGGCAGGCCGGTGGCGCGGCGGAACTCGGCCATCACCTCGCGGCCCGAGAAACCGTCCTCGGCGCCGCAGGGGTCCTCGGCATAGGCCAGCACGCCGTGCAGATCGCGCAGCAGGCGCACGGCGTCCTTCAGCAGCCAGCCGCCGTTCGGATCCAGCGTGATGCGCGCCTCGGGAAAGCGGGCCTTCAGCGCTCGGATGGCCTCCACCTCGGCCGCGCCGGCCAGCACCCCGCCCTTGAGCTTGAAGTCGGCAAAGCCGTAGCGGGCCTGGGCCGCCTCGGCCTGGGCGACGATGGCCTCGGGCGTCAGCGCCACCTGGTGGCGCTGGTGCAGCCAGCCGCCGCCCGCATCCTCGCGCACATAGGGCAGATCGGTCTTGCCGGCATCGCCGACGAAGAACAGATAGCCCAGCATCGCCACCGAGTCGCGCTGCTTGCCCTCGCCCAGCAGCTCGCACAGCGGCACCTCCAGATGCTGGCCCAGCAGGTCCAGCAGCGCGCACTCGACGGCGGTCAGCACATGGATGGTGGTGCGCAGATCGAAGGTCTGCAGCCCGCGGCCGCCCGCATCGCGGTCGGCGAAGCGCTCGCGCACCTGGCCCAGCAGGGCCTGCCAGCGACCCAGCGGCTGGCCGATGGTCAGCGCCGCCGCCTCTTCCAAGGTCTGGCGGATAGATTCGCCGCCGGGCACCTCGGCCACGCCGGTGCGGCCGGCGCTGTCTTCCAGCAGCAGCAGATTGCGGGTGAAAAAGGGCGCATGGGCGCCGCTGAGGTTCAGCAGCATGCCGTCGCGGCCGGCCACCGGGATGACGCGGGCGCTTTTGACGAGAGGAGTCTTGTGGGCCATTGCTCAATCCGCCGTGATCTTGCCGGTCTCGATGACGGTCTTCCAGCGCGCGAACTCGCTCTTCTGGAAGGCGGCGGCCTGCTCCGGCGTGCTGGCCACGGTCTCGATGCCGACCTCGGCCTGCTTCTGCTTCAGCGCCGCATCGTTCAGCGCCGCGACCAGGGCCTGGTGGATCTGGCCACGCAGCGGCGCCGGCAGGCCGCGCGGCGCGGCAATGCCCTGCCAGGAATAGACATCGGCGCCCTTGATGCCGGCCTCGCTTAGGGTCTGCACCTGGGGCAACACGGCCGAGCGCTTGTCGCCGGTGACGGCCAGCGCGCGCAGCTTGCCGCTCTGGATGTGCTGCAGCACCGCGTTGACGTTCTGGAACGAGGCCTCGACCTGGCCGCCCAGCAGATCGGTGATGGCCGGCGCGCCGCCCTTGTAGGGAATGTGCGAGCCGGAGGTGCCAGTCTGCTGCCAGAACAGCTCGGCGGTCAGATGGTCCGAGGAGCCGTTGCCCGAGGACGCGAAGGTCATCGCGCCGGGCTTGGCCTTCAGCTGGGCGATCACATCGGCCATGCTCTTCAGCGGCGACGCCGCCGGCACGACCAGCACATTGGGCGCCTGCACCGCAACGGTCAGCAGGTCGAGGTCCTTCAGCGCGTCGTACTGCACGGCCTTCAGCAGGTGCGGCGCGATCACATAGGGACCCAGCGAGGCCACCAGCAAGGTGTAGCCATCGGGCGCGGCGCGCTTGACCATGGCCGAGCCGACGGTGCCGGTGGCACCGGGCTTGTTGTCGACGACGACGGTCTGGCCCCAGCGCTCCTGCAGCTTGGCGGCCACCGCGCGGGCCAGGGTGTCGGTGGAACCGCCGGGCGGGAACGGCACCAGCAGGGTCACGGACTTGTCCGGAAACGCAGTGGCCGCGCCCGCCAGGCCGGTGGCCAGCAGCAGGCCGGTGAGCCAGCGATGCAGGGTCGAGGGTGTTCTCATGTTTGTCTCCATGATCTAGTTGTACGTCATCATACAACTAGCCTCTGAAAATTGCATGCGCATTTGCCCGACACTGTCGTCCGGGCAACGGCCCGCCGCGTTGGAACGGCACAAATTGCAATCAGGGAGCGCAGCAATGAGACATGCAGGCAATGGCTGGGCGAGGCAAGCCGTCTTTTTCCTGTTGATGGCCGGCCTGGGCACGGCGGCCCAGGCCCAGGTCTGGAAATGCAAGCAGCGTGATGGCGGTGTGAGCTTTTCCGATGTGCCCTGCCCCGGCGCCGGCGAGCCGGTCGAGCAGCGCCGGCTGCAAAGCAATGTGGCCGACGCCCCGCGCCTGCCGCCGCCCGAGAACAAGCCCGCCGCCAGCGGCCCCGCCCAGCCCCCGGCCAATGATTGCCCCGGCGATCTGGAACTGCGCAATATGGAGACCCGCGCCAACTCGACCAGCCTGGGCGACCGCGAGCGCGCCTTCATGCAGGACGAGATCCGCCGGGTGCGCCAATGCCGCAAGGGCCAGGGGCGCTACAGCGCCGAGGACTGGGCGCTGAGCCGCCAGGCCCAGGAAGCGCAGAGCAGCTCGAACGCGGAGAAGGAGCGCCTGCGCGCCGAGGGCATGCACAGCGCGGCCGACCCGCTGGAAGGCGAGCGCATCGTCCGCCAGCGCGAGAGCGAGGCCCTGGCCGCACGCAATCAGGCGCGGATGGAGCGACGCCGGGCGCAGCAGCCACAGCCGCCCGTCACCCCGCCCTGCCCGGCCAAGCCGGGCTCCGGCCCGGCGGCGCCCTGTCGCTGAGCGGTCTCGCGACCATGACGAAGGTCAGTTCGCCCATGGCGAAGTCAGAATGCTCGACGGCATCACTCCTGAGAACAGGCGAGCAGACATGAGCAGCAATGACAAGCCGCAAGGCGGCCCGGCCACTTACTTTCCGTCGATCGAGAAGAAATACGGCCAGCCGATCACCCATTGGCTGAGCCTGGCCGAGGGCCTGAAGGGCATGAAGCACATGGAGATGGTCGCCTGGTTCAAGACCGAACACGGCCTGGGCCACGGCCATGCCAACGCCATCGTGGCCTACCAGCTGGCGCGCAAGTAGGCGACTACTCGCCGCCGGCCGCCGCCAGCGCCGCCCGCCTTCGGCGCTCGCGGCTGTTGGCCAGATGGGTGCGCATCGCCGCGCGGGCGGCCTCGGGGTCCTGGGCGCTGATCGCGTCGAGGATGTGCTGGTGCTCGGCATTGACGCGCGTCAGATAGGCCAGGCGCTCGGCCGGGGCCACGCTGTCCAGGCCCGGCAGGCGTGCGCGCGGAATGCTGGGCGCACCCAGCGTGCCCATCAGCTGCTCGAAGTGCGGATTGCCGGTGGCGCGGGCGATCTCCAGATGGAACTGGAAATCGGCCGCCACCGCATCGCGCCCGGCCTCGGCGGCGGCGGCAAACGCGGCCAGCGCCTCATGCATCGCGGCCAGCTGGGCCGCGCTGCGACGCTGCGCGGCCAGCGCCGCCGCCTCGGTCTCGACGCCGATGCGCAGCTCCAGTACCGCGACCACGTCGGTGAGCGTGCCCATCTGATCGGGGGCGATGCGAAACGCCGCGCCCTCGCCCAGGCCCAGCACAAAGGTGCCGATGCCGTGCCGCGTCTCGACCAGGCCGGCGGCCTGCAGCTTGGAGATGGCCTCGCGCACCACGGTACGGCTGACCTCGAACTCGGCCATGATGGCCGCCTCGGTGGGCAGCTTGTCGCCGGCGTTGAGCCGGCCCTCGCGGATGCGATCGCCCAGCGCCTCCACGAGGCCCAGGGCCAGGGTCTTGGGGCGCCGTCGGCCGGTGATGGCGTTCGGACTCAAGCGCGTCCGGCCTTGGCCGGCGGGTCGAGCGGGAACTGCGTGCACCCCAGCCGCGCCGAGATGTCGCGGCTGGCCCCTTGCAGCATCGCCACCACCTCGCCCTCCTTGGCCTCGTCGTAGCGGAAGGTCGGGAAGGAGACGCTCAAGCCCGCGATCGGCTGGTTCAGCCGGTCGAAGATGGGCACGCCCAGGCAGCGGATATGGTCGTCAAACTCCTCGCGGTCCTCGCCAAAGCCCTGGGCCTTGACGCGGTCCAGTTCGGCCTGGAAGGCGGCCGGCTCGACGATGGTCTTGTCGCGAAAGCGCTTGAACTCGGCGCCCTGCAGGATGCGCTCGCGGCGCTGCGGATGCTCCCAGGCCATCAGCACCTTGCCGATCGCGGTGCAGTGCAACGGTGCACGCCGGCCGACGCGCGAGTACATGCCCAGCATATGGCGCGAGTCGACCTTGTGGACGTAAATGATCTCGCTGTCGATCAGGGTGCCCAGGTGGACCGTCTCGCCGGTGGCGTCGGCCAGCATCTGCATATGGTGCTTGGCCAGATCGATCAGCTCCGGATACTGCAGCGCCTTGGTGCCCAGCTCGAAGGCCTTCATCGTCAGGCCGTAGCGCTCGCTGTCGGCCTCCTGGCGCACATAGCCCAGGGTCATCATGGTCTGCAGAAAACGGTAGACCGTGGCCTTGGGCATGGCCAGGCGCACCGACAGATCGGAGATGCCGGTCTCGCTGCGTTCGGACAAGGCCTGCAGGATGGCAAATACCTTGAGCACCGCCGCCACCGATTCGGGCTGCTGCTTGCCGTCGTTCAGATCGTCATCCATGCCGTGTTTCGCTTTGTTTGGTCTGGCGTTTCAATTGTGCTGGATTATCGCCGCGCCGGCCCCGGCACGAACCCGTGCCGCGACCGCCTCGACCGGATCCAGCGGCCCGTGCAGACGCGGCTGCCAGCCGACATCGCCCCCCAGCTCGGCCCCGGCGGCGCGCAGCGCGGCGCCCAGGTCCAGCGGCCGGCCGTTGTGCAGCGACTCGCGATCGCTGAAGACCTGGCCCTTCAGCACCCGGGCCAGCTGCGCCGCCGGGATCTCCGCCGGGGTTTCCCAGACATTGCGTTCGCTGACGATGCGCGAGCCCAGCCCTATGCCTATCGAGTAGCCATAGGGGTAGTCGCCGTCGCTGCGGGCCACAAACAGATTGTTGTAGAGATGGACCTGGCCGTAGCGCACCCGCGGCGTGCGCTCCATCAGCGCCTCCCAGAGGTTGTGATGCAGGCTCACGCGCAGCCGGCCGGCGTCGCCCGTGTGCCTGTCGCTGCCGCCGACCAGGCTGGTCTTGTCGTGGCGCGAGAAATGGTTCCAGGACACGGTCACGAGGTCGGACTGCTGGGTGATGTCCAGCAGCCCGTCATGGTGCTGCAGGGGCCGGCCCAGCGCGACGCGGGCCTGGCGGTCGGTGCGCGCCCCGTCGTCGAAGCTGCAATGGTCTATCCACACATGGCTGGCGCCGCGCAGCGCGACGGTGTCGTACTCCGAATTCCATTCGCCGGCCGCGCCGTCGAGCGGATCCCAGGCCGGGAAGAAGTCGTAGGCATCGGCGAACTGCAGGCCGCGCAGGATGATGTTGTCCACCTTGTCCAGCAGCAGCATGCCGTTGCTGAAGCCCGCGCCCGGCGCGGCGCCGACCAGGGTGGTGTTGACCGGGATGCGCAGCACGACGCGCTGGGCCTGGGTCCGCACCGAGCGCTGGCGCGCCTCCTCCAGCGGCCCCTCGGGCGGCTTGCGGCCCCAGACGGCCGGATCGTAGGCGCGCAGATAGGCTTCGAAGTCGAAACCCGGGTCGCGGTAATCCTCGTAGCCCAGCGGCCGGCCGGCGGCATCGCTGCTCAGATCGATGCGGGCCAGCAGGTAGATGATCTTGGGCCGGCTGCCGGCCGCCAGCGCGACCTCCAGCTCGGCACGGCTGCGCACCCGGTAGACATCGGCCGGTGCGGCCGCCGCGCCGCCGGTGGTGCCGCCCTCGGCGGCGGCCCAGCCTTCATCCAGCGCTGGGACTTCGCGCCCCCAGTCGCGCGGCGCGGCGCGGTTGCGGTATTCGGCCATGCGGTTCTGCGCGGCATCGAAGGGGCGGCGCGAGGTCGAGCGGGACCAGGGCGCCAGATGCGAGCCCAGCTCGCTGTCGCGTATCAGGGCCTGGCCGTTCGGCGAGATGCCGGCCTGCCAGGCGCCGTGCGCAACCCCATGGTCCCAGGCCCGGCCCAGCGAGATGCGCCCCGCGCCGACGCCGGGTTCGACCCGCAGCCGGCTGTCGATGATCAGGAAGCCATGGGCCTGCCCCGGCGGCGTGCTCGGCGCCAGCACATGGCCGCCCTCGCCCGGCGCGCGACGGCCGGCGCGGCTGAGGATCTCGCTGCGCGCGATCACCAGGCGGGCGTCGCCGAAGATGAAGTCCACATCGCCGGCGATCAGGCTGTCGCTGACATGGATGCGGCCGCTGCCCGCCGCATAAAAAGTGTCCTGATGGCCCAGCAGGCGCAGGCGCTGCAGCTGGATGCGGTCGCCCCGGGCCAGCAGCGCCACGGCCTGGGCACCGCCGGCCTCGCCGGCTCCGGCCGGATAGCCCTGGCCCAGGCGCACCGCGTCCATCGCATCGTTGGCAATGGTCAGATCGGCCAGCTGCAGATCGTCACCGAACAGCATCGCGCTGGCGCTGCCGGCCGTGCCATAGCTGGCGCTGTCCTGGTGGGGCGTGCAGGTGTTGATCGCCTGGCCGACCGGCTTGGGCTGGGCGTTGTAATGGCCGGCCACGATGACGGCACCCGGGTCGCCGTACAGCGTCAGCGGCGCCTTGTCGCGCAGACAGACCTGCTCGCGGTAGCTGCCGGGCTTGAGCCGGATGTAGTGGCGCCGCCCTTCGCGGGGCAAAGCGTCGAGCGCGGCCTGCAAGCTGCGGTGGGTGCCACTGCCGTCCGCAGCGACGATGAAGTCGGGCATCCAGGCCCTGGGGTCAAGCGGCTGTGGCTGCCAGCCTTGCAGCCAGTCCTTGACGCGCAGCCGTGCTGCCTGGGCCTCGTCGAGCTGGGGGCGCATCGGACCCTGAGCCTGCGCTGCGGCCCCCGCCACGGCCAGCAGCAAAGCAGCGAGCCGCCTCACAGATCGGCCAGGTAGAGCGCGGGCTCGCCCGGCTCCTTGTCGCAGCTGAACAGCACCTGCTTCTCATCGGGCGTGAAGCTCGGATGCGGATGGGTGACCTGGCGGCTGTCCTTGTAGACGTCCCAGCCGCTGTCGTGGCGGGCGATCGGTCGGGTCGTGCCGGCCTTCAGGTCGAACAGGTGCAGATAGGGGTCGCCGCTCAGCATCTCGTTGCTGGCGCTGGCATCGCCGCTGGCCTTGCCGCACCCATCGCCGACGATCAGCGTGCCGTCATGGTTGCTCATCAGGTGCGAGCACTGCGGCATCGCGGTCAGCACCCGGTTCTCCAGCGTGACCGGGTCGAGGCTGCAGATCCAGCGCTCGGGCGAGCTGTGGTCGTAGGACACATAGATCATCGCGCTGCCGTCCGGCACCCAGAACTCGTGGGTACAGCTCTCGCCCTCGCTGTGTTCCTTGCCGCAGCGACGGTTCGTGCCGTCCTCGTTGATGAACCACATGCGGGCATCGATCAGGTCATGCGGGCCCTCGTGGCAATAGGCCACCGTGTTGTCGTCGAAGGGACGGTACTGCGGGTGGCCCAGCCAGCCGCGCTGCTCCAGGATGATGCTGCGCTCGCCGGTCTTCAGGTCCACGCTGAAGAGCCGGCAGCGCGGCTGCTGATGGAACATCTCGTTGAACTTCTGCCAGGTGTTCAGTGGGAACCAGTCATCGGCATGGATCTCGATGCCGACCATCTTGGTGCAAGCGCTGTTGCTGACCCAGGTGCCGTAGCCGACCCAGCCCTGCGGCACCGTGTAGACCACCTGCTCGCTCAGATCGGCCAGGGCCAGGCGTATCAGCTGGCGCTCGGCGCGCACGAAATAGAGGTACTGGTCATCGGGCGACAGAAAGCCGCCAAAGGTGTTCTCGCCAGGCTGGTCGGTCAGCTGCGTGGCGACCTGTGATGGCAGGTCCAGCAACTGGTAGTTCCAGTGCTTGCCGGGACCGAATTCCCCGGCAAACAGCAGCTTGCTGCCATCGTTGCTGAAGCACTTCTGATAGAAATAATTGCGATGGCAGGTCACGTCCAACGGCGTGAGCCGGGTCACCCGGGCGCCGGTGTCAGGGTCCTGCTGGCTGACGAAGTTCAGCTGTCTTTCGGTGGCTTTCATCTCACTTGATCCGGTTGAGCAGGGCATTGCCCTCTTCGACGAGGCGACGTGCGGCCTCCTGGTCCGTGGTCTTGCCATAGGCGACGGTCTCGAAGACCTCGCGCATGAATTTGTGGAAGCGCGCATGCTCGAACAGCTTGGAGGGCATGGGCACCCGGCCGGCCTGGCGCTGGGCCTTGACCTGCTCGTGGGCAGCCAGCTCCAGCGCCGGCAGCTTGCCAGCCTTCAGCAGCAGCTCGAAGCTGTTGGCGGCTGCCGGCACGCCGCGGCTGCGGCCCAGGATCTCGGCGGCCTCGGGGTCGGTCAGCAGGAAGTTGACGAAGCGCGCGGCCAGCTCGGCCTGCTTGCTGTTTCGGCCCACCGCATACATCAGCGTGGGCCGGCCGAACATGCCGCTGTTGCCGGCGCCGGGCAGGGTCGGGAAGTCGCCCAGCACCAACTTTTGCTGCTTGTCCAAGGTGCTGGCGCGCAGCGCGATCACCGAGTCCCAGGTGTAGTTGCCGGCCCAGTTGCCGAGCACCCAGTCCTGCTGCTGCTCGGTGGGCTTCTCGGCGCCGCCCAGGCTGGCGCGCAGCGGCAGCGGCACGGCCACATGCTCGGTAATCAGGCGGCGGTAGGTCTGCACCCATTCCAGCGCGGCGGCCGGGCTCATCGCGACGCGCGGCTGGGCCGGATCGACATAGGGGGTGCCATGCTTTTGCTGCACATAGCTCTG
The DNA here is from genome assembly GCF_040187885.1 of Roseateles cavernae. Lineage (NCBI taxonomy): Bacteria > Pseudomonadati > Pseudomonadota > Betaproteobacteria > Burkholderiales > Sphaerotilaceae > Roseateles > Roseateles cavernae. The sequence goes on along the minus strand of NZ_JBDPLH010000002.1, from coordinate 606,397 downwards.
CGCCAGCAGCATCATGTCGTAGAGCTCGCCGTCCAGCGGATAGGCCTTGTCGCCGTACCTGGCCTTGAAGACACGGCCGGCCGCGAACAACTCGTCCCAGGTCTTGGGCACCGGCAGACCGGCGCGCGCCAGCGCCGCCTCGTTCCACAGCAGCACGCGGGCGCTGTAGGACACCGGCAAGGCATTGAGCTTGCCGGCCACCCGGCCCAGTTCCAGATCGGTGGCGTCGAACTGATGCAGGGCCAGCTGCGAGCGGTAGGACTCCAGATCGGTGAAGCCATTGCCGCGCTTGGAGAACATGCCCAGCCAGGCCCAGTTGATCTGCATCACATCGGGCTCGGAGCGACCGGCGATCTGGGTCGTCAGGCGCTCCAGATAGCCGTTGAAACCCATGTACTCGGCCTTGATCTTCAGGCCGGGGTTGCGGCGCTCAAAGGCGGCAATCGCCTTCAGCGTGGCCTCATGCCGGCCCGCGCCGCCCCACCAGGAAAAACGCAGCACGGTGGTGTCCTGGGCCCAGGCCGGCAGGGACAGCACCAGCGCGGCCGCGATGACAAAGAGCATTCTTATCGTCATGTCAGAGCAGCAGGTTGGCGCCGCTGGCGGCGTCGAACAGATGGGCCTGGTTGAGCTGCAGCCAGAAGCCGTGGGCGGCGCCGCGCGTCTTCTCGCTCAAGGCTCCGAGCTGATCGGCCGGCACGCGGGCCGTCATCGGTACCGTGCCGATGTCGAAGTGCACGAACACCTCGCTGCCCATATGCTCCATGAAGCGCAGCGTGCTGGGCACCTCGACGCTGCCGGGCCGCGGCAGCGAGGACACATGCTCGGGCCGCAGGCCGAACTTGATGGCCGCACCTCGGCCCTTGAGCTTGTCCGCCTTGACCTCGGGCAGCGGCAAGACCTGGCCCCCGATGGCGATGGCCAGGCCGGCGCCCTGGCTCTGCAGGGTGGCATCGTGGATATTCATCTCGGGCGAGCCGATGAAGCTGGCGACAAAGGCATTGGCCGGGCGGTCGTACAGCGCGGTGGGCGTGTCGACCTGCTGGATCACGCCTTCCTTGAGCACGCAGATGCGCTCACCCATGGTCATCGCCTCGACCTGGTCATGGGTCACGTAGATGGTCGTGGCCGGCTGGCCCGCCTCCCGCAGGGTGCGGTGCAGCTCGGTCAGCCGCACCCGCATCGCGGCGCGCAGCTTGGCGTCCAGATTGGACAGCGGCTCGTCGAACAGAAAGACCTCGGGCTTCTTGACGATGGCCCGGCCCACCGCCACGCGCTGGGCCTGGCCGCCGCTGAGCTGCTTGGGGTAGCGGTCCAGCAGGTGCTCCATCTCCAGCAGCTGGGCGGCATGGCGCACGCGCTGGTCGAGCTCGGCCTTGGGCGTGCCGGCCAGTTTCAGGCCGAAGGCCAGGTTGTCGTAGACCTTCATATGCGGGTAGAGCGCATAGTTCTGGAACACCATCGCGATGCCGCGCTGCTTGGGTGCCAGCTCATTGACACGCTGCTCGCCAATCCTCAGCTCGCCGCCGCTGATGGTCTCCAGGCCGGCAATCATGCGCAGCAAGGTGCTCTTGGCGCAGCCCGAGGGGCCGACGAAGACCATGAACTCGCCATCGCGCACTTCCAGATCGACCCCGTGCACGGCCTTGAAGCCATTGGGGTAGACCTTCTCGATTTTCTTCAGGCTTAGCTGCGCCACTGTCGTCTCCGCATCATTTGTAGTTCTGTGTCAGCCCTTGACGCCACTCGAGGTGGCGCCTTCGATGAAGTGCTTCTGCGCCGCAAAAAACACCAGCACCGAGGGAATCAGCGCGACGACCGAGATCGCGATGACGTTGGCCCATTCGACCTCCTCGGTCGCGCCTATGCTCATCTTCAGCGCCAGCGAGACCGGGTACTTCTCGACCGAGGCCAGATAGATCAACGGGCCCATGAAGTCGTTCATGGTCCAGATGAACTGGAACACGATGACCGAGATGATGGCCGGCTTGAGCAGCGGCACGATGATGTGCCAGAGCAGCTGCCAGGCGTTGCAGCCGTCGATCTGGGCCGCCTCTTCCATATCGCGCGGAATGCCGCGCAGGAACTGCACCAGCAGGAAGACGAAGAAGGTGTCGGTGGCAAAGGCCGAGGGCACGATCAGCGGCAGATAGGAATCCAGCCAGCCGATCTCGCGGAACATCAGGTACTGCGGCAGGCGCAGCACGATCAGCGGCAGCATCATCGTGCCTATCATGATGGAGAACAGCAGTTTCTTGCCCCAGAACTCGAAGCGGGCAAAGGCATAGGCCACCAGCACGCAGGAGATCACGGTCACGATGATGCGGGGGATCGCGATCAGGAAGCTGTTCAGGAAGTAGGTCGCGAAGGTGTATTCGGTGCTGGTCTTCCAGCCCTTGGCATAGGCGCCGAAGTCCAGCCGGCTGGGCCAGAAGCCGGCCTCGGTGAAGATCTCGGCATTGCTCTTGAACGAGGCCCCGATCAGCCACAGCATCGGGTAGAGCATCACGAAGGCCACCACGATCAGCGCCACATAGCGCAGCCAGGGATTGCCGCGGTCGCGCGCCAAGGCCAGCGGCGCCGGGGCCAGCTTGCCGGCTCCGGGCAGGGGTTTGGCATCGGCGCGGCTCATCGCTTGCTCTCCTTCTCGCCGGAGTAGAAGACCCAGTACTTGGAGCTCCAGAACGACAGCGCCGCCAGACCGCCGACCAGGGCGAACAGCACCCAGGAGAGCGCCGCGCCATAGCCCAGATTGAAGAAGCGGAAGCTCTGGTCGTAGATATAGAGCGCCAGCACATAGGTCGAATGCAGCGGGCCGCCCTCGGTGATCGCGTAGGGGCCGTTGAACTCCTGGAAGGCGTGCACCATCTGCATGATCATGTTGAAGAAGATCACCGGCGTGATCAGTGGCACCGTGATCTTCCAGAACTGCTGGCTCTTGCTGGCGCCGTCGCATTCGGCGGCCTCGTACAGCGAGACCGAGACGTTCTGCAGCGCCGCCAGGAAGATCACCATGGCCGAGCCGAACTGCCAGGTGAACAGCAGCACGATGGTCCACATCGAGTAGTGCTCGTCGGCCAGCCAGGCGATCGGCTCGATGCCCAGCTTGATCAGCACCAGATTGACCAGGCCGTTCTTCGCGAAGATGAAGCGCCACAGCACCGCCACCGCGATCGAGCCGCCGAGGATGGAGGGGATGTAGAAGGCGGCGCGGAAGAAGTTGATGCCGCGCAGCTTGAAGTTCAGGACATGGGCGATGAACAGCGCGAAGCCCACGCGCAGCGGCACGGCCAGCAGCGCGAACAGCAGGGTCACGCCCAGCGATTTTCGAAACAGCGGATCGTCGCCGGCCAGCTCGCGGTAGTTCTGCAGCCCGACGAACTCAGGCGGGTCGATCAGATCGTACTGCGTGAAGCTGAGCGCGAAGCTCATCACGAAGGGGAAGAGCTTGAACAAGAGCACGCCCAGCACGAATGGCAGGACGAACAGCAAGCCCAGCTTTTTGTTCTCATACATGCACCGAGTCTCCGGCGGTAGGACAGCGCCCGGGCTCTGACGGCCCGGGTCGCGGCAGTGAGAAAGGAAGGCTTACCTTGCCAGCCAGCCGCCGTCGACGGCCACGGTGTAGCCGTTGACGTAATCGGACGCCTGCGAGGCCAGGAAGACCACCGGGCCGGCCAGATCATCCGGCACGCCCCAGCGCCCGGCTGGGATGCGCTCGAGGATGGCGGCATTGCGGCCCTCGTCGGCGCGCAGCGCGGCGGTGTTGTTGGTGGCCATATAGCCGGGCGCGATCGCGTTGACATTGATGCGCTGCGAGGCCCATTCATTGGCCATCAGCCGCGTGATGCCCATCACGCCGCTCTTGCTGGCCGTGTACGAGGGCACGCGCACGCCCCCCTGGTAGGACAGCATCGAGGCCACATTGATGATCTTGCCGCCGCTGCCCTGGGCGATGTACTGGCGCGCCACGGCCTGCGAGAAGAAGAACACCGTCTTCAGGTTCAGGTCGATGACATCGTCCCAGTCCTTCTCGCTGAACTTGATCGCATCCTCGCGGCGGATGATGCCGGCGTTGTTGACCAGGATGTCGACCCGTCCGCCAAAGCTTTTGGCCTCGCCGACCAGGCCTTCCAGACAGCTGATGTCGGACAGATTGGCGCGCAGATCGAGGAAGCGGCGACCCAGCGCCTGGACCTGCTCGCGGGTCTCGTCGGGTTCGGACACGTTGACGCCGACGATGTCGGCGCCGGCCTGGGCCAGCGCCCGGGCCATGCCCTGGCCCAGGCCGGTGTTGCAGCCGGTCACGATGGCGACGCGGCCTTGCAGATGGAAATTGTCCAGAATCATGTGCTGTCTCGCTGATTTCTGACGCGCTGAACAGGCGTCTCGGCATGCCCCTGGGGGCTCAATGGCCGCTAGCCTAACGCAGCTCGGGACTTTCCCGGAATTATGGTTTCTATTTAGTGAACCAATGTTTCATTTATTTGCGTCGGCGCTATAGTAGCTGCAAATCGATGTTTCAGACATCACACCGCGCCCGGGCTTTCGGGTGGAGACAGCGGAGCCAAGAGATGAGCAGCAGTTACTTCGACAACGACGCCACGCCCTGGACCGAGCTGGGCGAGGGCATACGGCGCAAGATCGTCGGCCACACGCCGGAGCTGATGTCGGTGCTGGTGCAGTTCGACCGCGGCGCGATCGGCACCCCGCACGCCCACGACGCCCATGACCAGATCGCCTATGTGATCGCCGGTTCGTTCGAGGCCGAGGTGGCCGGGGTCAAGCGCATCCTGAAAGTCGGCGACGCTTTCGTCGCGCCCCGCCTGCATACCCACGGCGTGGTGGCTCTTGAAGCCGGCAGCACCCTGCTGGACCAGTTCTCCCCCCGCCGCGAGGACTACCTCTAAGTCGCTCGAGGTCCAGCGGTCGCCGCACTGCAGCGCGCGGCCGCCCCGTCAAGAGGCGCCCTGCGCGCGCCGCTGTCATCCCATCTCAGACCGAGCTACGGGCACAGAACCCGCAGCGGTCGGTGAATGCCAAGCCGTGCCCTGCTCGCATCGGGCGAGCCTGCGCCAAAAATCAATAGGAGACTAGACCATGCAAACCCGCCACAGGCTCAAGCAGCCGCGACTGTCCAAACTGGCCGCCTGCCTCTTGGGCTCCACCAGCCTGCTTGCCGCAGCGCAGAGCGCCGCGCCCGCTGCCCAGCCGCAGGCGATGGAGACCGTGGTCGTCACCGGCTTGCGCGCCTCGCTGGAGAGTGCCTTGCGTGCCAAGCGCGATGACAAGGGCATCGTCGATGTCATCAAGGCCGAGGACATCGCCAAGTTCCCCGACACCAATCTGGCCGAGTCGCTGCAGCGCGTGCCCGGCGTCGTGATCGATCGCGATGCCGGCGAGGGCCGCAGCATCACGGTGCGCGGCCTGGGCGCCGACTTCACCCGCGTGCGCATCAACGGCATCGAGGCGCTGGCCACTACCGGCGGCACCGACAGCTCGGGCGGCGCCAACCGCTCGCGCGGTTTCGACTTCAACGTCTTCGCCTCCGAACTCTTCAACAGCATCACGGTACGCAAGAGCGCCTCGGCCGATGTCGACGAGGGCTCGCTGGGCGCGACCGTGGATCTGCAGGCGGCGCGCCCCTTCGACTTCAAGCCCGGCTTCACCGCGACCGGCTCGGCCCAGGGTCGCTACAACGATATGTCCGGCAAGACCACGCCGCGCGTCGCGGGCCTGCTGTCCTACACCGACGAGAGCCGTCGCTTCGGCCTGCTGATGTCGGTCGCCTACTCCGAGCGCAAGGTGCTGGAAGAAGGCTTCTCGACGGTGCGCTGGGCCAACGGTGTCAGCAGCCAGGGCCTGTTCGCCGCAGCCGGCTCCGACGCCGCCGCCTTGGCCGCGTCCAACAATGCCGCCAACTTCCACCCACGCCTGCCCCGCTACGGCCGGCTGACGCACGACCAGGACCGCCTCGGCGTCACCAGCTCGATGCAGTTCCGCCCGGGCGAGAACACGCTGGTGTCCGCCGACATCATGTATGCCAAGCTGGAAGCGACGCGCCAGGAAGACTTCCTGCAAGCCATCTCCTTCAGCCGCACCGGCACCAACGGCAAGCCCCAGACCAGCGTGCTGGAGGCCAAGTACGACGCCTCGGGAGAACTCGTGCGCGGCGTCTACAACGGGGTGGACATTCGCTCCGAATCTCGTTTCGACCGCCTGTTCACCGAGTATGTGCAGCCGACCCTGAGCGTCGATCACGACTTCAGCGACACGCTGCGCATGAGCGTCAAGATGGGCCAGAGCAAGAGCCGCTTCCGCAACCCGGTGCAGACCACCACCACGCTGGACGCCAACAACGTCAATGGCTACACCATCGACTTCAGCGGCAACGATCGCCTGCCGTCTATCACCTATCCGATCTCCGTCACCTCGCTGACACCCGGCGGCCTGGGTTTTGTCACCGCCGCTGCGGGCGCGGCCACGGTGCCCGGCACCTTGGTCAGCAGCGAGATACGCATCCGTCCGCTCGGCGCCACCAACCGCAGCGACAACGGCCAGGTCGACCTGAGCTGGGATCTGGTGCCCGACCGCTACACCGCCAAGGCAGGCATCAGCTACAAGCGCTTCTCCTTCGACACCTTCGAGTTCCGTCGTTCCAACGAGGCGGTCATGTACGCGCCGCCCGCCGGTGTCAGCGCCAGCAGCCTGACCACCATGCTGACCGGCTTCGGCAAGGAGCTGGGCCTGCCCGCCGGCGTGCCGACCGCCTGGCTGATCCCCAACCTCAGTGCCATCTCCGCGGCCTACGACATCTATTGCAACTGCCTGAAGAGCGGACCGGCCGGCGGCCCCGGCGACTTCCGCCTGACATCGATCACCAACGGCAGCGCGCGCGGCAACAACTTTGGCGCCACCGAGAAGGACGAGGGTGCCTACCTGATGATGGAGTTCAATGAGAAGGTCTCGAGCTTCCCGGTGCGTGGCAATGTCGGGGTCCGCTATGTGCGCACCGCGCAGACCGCGTCCGGCTACGACTCCGTGGGCGGCGGCACCCCGACCCAGGAATCGCAGAACTACAGCGATGTGCTGCCCTCGCTGAACCTGGCCGTCAACCTGTCCCGTGACGTGATATTGCGTGCGGCGGCGGCCAAGGTCATGGCCCGCCCTCGGCTGAATGACCTGAACCCCGGCATGTCGCTGAACACGGCCAACCAGACCATCACGGCGGGCAACCCCGGCCTCAAGCCCTACCGCGCCAAGACCCTGGACATCAACGGCGAGTGGTACTTCAGCCGTGACGGCTTCCTGGGCCTGGGCCTGTTCTACAAGGACATCGACACCTATATCCAGAGCCTGCGAGGCAGCGTCCGCTACGGCGATACCGGCCTCCCTATCGCCTCGCTGCCCAACTCGCAATCGGCCGACACGGTCTACGCGATCACCACGCCGATCAATACCCAGGGCGGATCGCTGCAGGGCGTGGAGCTGAACTGGCAGCAGCCCTTCAGCTTCCTGCCCGGCATCTGGCGCAACACCGGGATGCAGTTCAACTACACCTACGTCAAGTCGGATGTCACCTATCGCGACAGCGGGGCCAACAACGCCACCATCGTCGACGACCTGATCGGACTGTCACCGCGCTCGGGCAACCTGTCGCTGTACTACGACGACGGCCGCTTCAGCGCCCGCGTCTCCACGTCCTACCGATCCGCCTTCCTGACCCGGGTCCCCGGTCAGAACAACAACGATGTGGAAGGCACCAATGCCGCGGTGAACGTGGACCTCTCGCTCAACTACAAATGGGATGACCGCCTCACACTGACCTTCGAGGGCACCAATCTGAACAACCGGGCGAAGGACCAGTTCGTCAGCCGGGCCCGCAACAGTCCGGTGGTCTACAACATCACCGGCCGCGAGTTCCTGCTGGGCGCTCGCTACAAGTTCTGAGCCAGTGCCAAAACCGGGCCAGGCCCGGTTTTTTTTCGTCCCTGTTCAGGAGCGATAGACGATGAAGAGAACCGCCCTCGTCGGCTTGGCGATGTGCTGGCTGGCATCGATGGCCCAGGCCGACGGCCGCCTGATCCTGGTCGGCGACTCGACGATGGCGCCGCGCAGCGGCTATGGCGACGCGCTGTGCGCCCGCTTCAAACCCGGGCTGCGGTGCCTGAACCTGGCGCGCGGCGGCCGCAGCTCCGGCTCCTTCCGCGCCGAAGGCCTGTGGGAGCAGGTGCTGGCACTGCTGCGCGAGCCGGAGGGCCGGCCCAGCCATGTGCTGATCCAGTTCGGCCACAACGACCAGCCCGGCAAGCCCGGCCGCTCCACCGATCTGGTGCATGACTTTCCCGCCAACCTGGCCCGCTATGTCGACGAGGTGCGCGCCGCCGGCGCCACGCCCATGCTGCTGACCCCGCTGACCCGGCGCAGCTTTCGCGGCCCCTGGCTGCACGACGACCTCGCGCCCTGGGCCGCCGCCACCCGACGCGTGGCCGCCGACAAGCAGGTCGCGCTGCTGGACCTGCACGGACTGAGCCGCGCCGCGGTCCAGGCCATGGGCGAGGCCGAGGCCGACACGCTGGCGATGGCGGCCAAGCCAGCGCCCGGTGCGCCCATCCACCCGGCGACCACAGCCGAGCGCGCCGGCGCCGCCAATCCCGTGTTCGACCGCACCCATCTGGGCGACAAGGGGGCGCGGCTCTTCGCATCCCTGGTCGCCCGGCAGCTGCAAGACCTGAGCCCCGAGCTGGGCGCGCAGCTGCTGCCCTGAGTTCTTCCCCACAACAAGCCGCTCGACGGCATCGGAGACAAAGCGCATGAGACCTCTTCTTCTGCAAAGCCTGCTGGCCTGTCTGCTAGCACCCGGCGCCGCCCTGGCCCAGACCACCGTGACCGCGCTGCTCGACGGCCAGCCCAGCCTGCTCGGCTGGAACCAGGGCTACCAGAGCGGCGCCGGCAGCCATATCGCCACACTCAGCGACAGCGAGCTGGAATACCTCAGCGCCGACTACGCGCTGGCCATCGATCTGTTCAGCGACGGCCTGATCCGCCTCTACGACAACAGCGGCAGCGGCAGCATGGCCGGCGCGACGCTGAGCCTGGACTTCGCCGGCCTGGGCGCCGCGATCACCGGCATCGCGCTGCAGGACATCAGCCAGCTCGGCGGCGGCACGGTCAGCGCCACGCTGCTGAGCCCCAGCAGCGTCAGCATCAGCTTTGGCGCGCTGAGCTTCACCAGCGATGCCTTTCCCAGCTTCGAGCTGCAGCTGAGTCTGGCCCCGGTGCCGGAGCCGGCCAGCATCGCGCTGCTGGCGACCGGTCTGGCCGGCCTGGTCGGGCTGGCCGCACTGCGTCGCCGTCAGGGAGGCCAGGCATGAGCAAGAAGCACTGTCTCGCCCTGCTGCCACTGCTATCCCTGTTCTCGTCGCTGCAGGCCGGCGCGGTTGACATGGCCCAGCAAGCCGCGCCCGCGGACGGCTGGGGCGCCGGCACCGTGGGCGGCGCTGCCGCAACGCCCGAGCGCATCTACACGGTCAGCAGCCGCGCCGAGCTGCTGGCCGCGCTGGCCAATGGCGGCAATCTGGCCAAGATCATCAAGGTGGCCGGCACCATAGACATGAGCGAGGGCCGGCCCTTCACCAGCGCTGCGGATCAGAAGGCCCGCGCCCGCATCAAGCTGCCCAGCCACACCACCCTGGTCGGCGAGGGGCCGGGGGCCGGCTTTGTCAACGGCCATATCGACATCAGCGGCGTCAGCCAGGTGATCGTGCGCAATCTGCACATCGTCGCGCCCTGCGATATGGCGCCCGTCTGGGATCCGAGCGACGGCGCCCTGGGCAACTGGAACTCGGCCTATGACGCGATCGCGATCACGACGGCCACCCAGATCTGGATCGACCACAACACCATCACCGACGCACCGCTGACCGACGATCAGCTGCCCATCGAGAACGGCAAGCTCAGGCAATGCCACGACGGCGCCATCGACATCACCAAGGGCGCCGACCTGGTCACGGTGTCCTACAACCTCATCAGCCAGCACGACAAGACCATGCTGATCGGCGGCTCCGACAGCCAGACCAGCGATGCCGGCAAGCTGCGCGTGACGATCGCCAACAATGTGTTCAGCGGCGTCAGCCAGCGCGTGCCGCGCGTGCGCTTCGGCCAGGTCCATCTGTTCAACAACGTCTTCACCGGCAGCAAGAGCGCCAGCCCCTACGCCCACAGCTACAGCGTCGGCATCGGCAAGGCCGCCCAGGTGCTGTCGCACGGCAATGCCTTCGCGATCGAGGGTGCGGCCGGCTGCGACGCGCTGGTCAGCCATCCCAGCGCCGACCGCAGCGGCGGCTTCAAGGACAGCGGCTCCACGCTCAACAACGCGGCGCTGGGCGCCTGCAGCGTGGCCGGCGCGCCGGTCGCCTGGACCCCGCCCTATGCCTACAAGCCGCGGCCCGCGGTCCTCGCCAAGGCCAATGCGCTGGCCCAGGCCGGCGCCGGCAAGCTGACGACCCAGATCAGCGGCTCGGGCAATGTCGACGACGTGGCCGGCACCAAGGTCCCGGCAGCCCAGGAGACCGGCGTGCCCACCGACACCCGGCTCGCGCTGGCCTTCGATGCGCCGCCGCTGATCGGCAGCAGCGGCCTGATCCAGGTCCGCCGCGCCAGCGACGATGCGCTGGTCGACAGCCTGGACCTCTCCACCGCCCCCTCGGCCAGCGACACCCAGACCCTGCTGGCGCGGACCAATCTGGAGATCGATGCGCTGGGCCTGGGTGCGATGCCCGAGAACCCGGCGCTGGCCCGCTGGGTCTGGTACCGGCCGGTCAGCGTGCAGGGCAGCAAGGCCCTGGTCAAGCTGCGCAGCGGCAAGCTGGACTTCAACACCGCCTACTACGTGACGATGGACGCCGCCGTGCTGAGCGGCACGATCAAGGGCACGCCCTTTGCCGGCATCGCCAAGGCCGATGGCTGGCGCTTCACGACCCGCGCCGCGCCAAGCAGCTACACCCAGGTCCGCGTCGACGACGGCGGCAGCGCGGCCGACTTCCGCACGCTGCAGGGCGCGCTGAACTGGGTCATGAAGCACTGCGCCACCGGCAGCCCGGCCGACTACGGCTGCAACACCGTGGCCACGCCCAAGACCATAGAGATCGCCAACGGCCACTATCCTGAATTGGCCGTGTTGCGGCGTGTCCACAACCTGAGCCTGGTCGGCGAGAGCCGCGAAGGCGTGGTGGTGGGCGAGGCCAATTTCGAGTCGCTCAACGCCGGCAGCGGCGCCAGCACTGCGACGCCCGGCACGGCGCTGTCCAGCGCCGGCCGCACGGCCGGCCACCGCGTGCTGGGCGGCGGACGCTCGGTGCTGCTGGTCGAGAGCGCCGACCTGCTGAGCCTGCTCAACTTCACGCTGAAGAACCCGCACGAGCGGAGCACGCTCTACGACAACCAGGCCGAGGCCCTGTACTTCAACACCAGCACGACGGCCGCGGCCGGCCGCCTGGTCGCCAAGCAGATGAACTTCATCAGCCAGCAGGACACCTTGCAGCTCAAGGGCTACAACTGGATCTACCAGTCCCTGGTCGAGGGCAATGTGGACTTCATCTGGGGCGGTGCGATGGCCAGCCTGTTCGAGGACAGCGAGATCCGCTCGGTGGCCGACCCCGCCAGCAACTCGCCCGGCTACATCCTGCAGGCCCGCGCCACCGCCGGTGACAAGGGCTTTGTGTTCCTGAACAGCCGCCTCACCGCCGGCCCCGGTGTCACACAAGCCTATCTGGCCCGCAGCGGCGGCACCGCATCGAGCGCCTATGTCGACAACATCGCCTTCGTCAACAGCCGCATCGGCGCCCACATCCTGCCGATCGGCTGGTGCGTCGGCAGCGGCAGCAGCAAGACCGGTCAGGGCACAGGCGGCTGCGGCAGCAACCCACCCCCCTGGGCCGGCGGCAGCGATGGCGGCGCGAGCGACACCGCGGGCTGGCGCGAGATCGGCAGCCTGGACCTGGGCGGTGCGCCGCTGGACCTGAGCGCCAGGCTGGGCAGCGCGACCGTCAAGCTCGGCGGCACCGACAAGACGGTGCTGCTGGCCAAGCAGCTGGGCAGCGACGCGGGCCTGAGCAGCCGCGCCGAGATCTTCCACAGCTCGACCATCGCGACGGGCGCGCCAGGGGGGTGGGCGCCGCTGCCCTGAGAGCTCACTGGGGCCCCAGCGCCTGCCGGATCTGCCGCTCGATCTCCTCGTAGTCGCCCTCGCCGACATGCTGGAACACGAGCCGGCCCTGGCGGTCGATCAGGAACAGCGAGGGCCAGTACTGCACGCCCCAGGCGCTCCAGGTCTTCCAGCCATTGTCCTGGGCCACCGGATAAGGCAGGCGGTGGCGCTTGATCGCGGCCTGCAGATGGGCGCTGTCGCGCTCGAAGCCGAACTCGGGCGTGTGCACACCCACCACCACCAGGCCCTGATCCGCATAGCGCTCGCTCCAGCGCCGCAGATGCGGCAGCGTGTTGATGCAGTTGACGCAGTCAAAGGTCCAGAAGTCGACCAGCACGACCCGGCCGCGCAGGCCGCCCAGAGTCAGCGGCGCGCTGTTGAACCACTGCGTGATGCCGGCGAACTCGGGCGCGCTACGGGTGGCGGCCGGAGTCGCCGGCTTGGCCTGGGCCGCCGGCATGCCACGCGACAGCCAGGCGACGAACTGCGTGTCAAGCTGGGCGTAGATGGCCAGCGCGGTGGCCATCACCAGCAGACCGAAGCCCTGGCGCACCCGCCCCATATGGCGGGCCAGCCCGCGCACACGGCGGGTCACGGCCTGGCCGCCGTAGGCGATCGCCAGCATCGGCAGGCCAGCACCGGCCGCATAGGCCAGCAGCAGGCCGAAGGCCTTCAGCGCGTCCTGCTCGCCGGCCACCAGGGCCAGCACCGAGGCCAGCACCGGGCCGGCGCAGGGCGTCCACAGCAGGCCCAGGCTCAGGCCCAGCAGCAGGGCACCGGCCGGGCCGGCCCCGGCCCGCTCGCCCAGGCGCTGGCCCAGCGCGGCCAGGCCGCCCAGGCCGCCCAGATGGCCGAACCCTGCCATCGCCCGCTCCAGCAGCGCCGGCCAGGCCAGCAGCAGGCCGAACATCAGCAGCACCGCGATGCTGGCGTTGCGCAGCAGATCCGGCGACAGCCCGAGGGCCCGGGTCGAGGCGCCGAACAGCAGGGCCGCGCCGGCAAAGGACAGCACAAAGCCCAGCACGATCAGCAGCGGCCGCCCGCGCGAGGCCGGGCCGCCCAGGCTGGCACCCAGCAGCAGCGGCAGCATGGGCAGGATGCAGGGGCTGGCGACGGTGACGATCCCGGCGCCAAAGCTCAGCAGGGCTTGCAGCATCTGGGCCCCCGCTTACTGAGCCGCGGCGGCGGGCGCCACGCGGGTCCAGACCAGGGTCTTGCCGAACAGCGGCAGGCCCACATAGGGGCGCAGGATCAGCTCGCCGGCGGCGTTGTCGGCCGTGCTGACCCGCAGCGTGCAGTCATAGTGCTTGCCGTTCTCGCGGTTGTAGAGCCGGCCCCGCCAGGCGCTGACCGGCTGGCCGGCCTCCGCCGCGACCGGCTGGAAATCGCTGAGCAGCTGCATGCCCAGCGCCGGCCGGGGGTCGGCCGGCTTCATCTCGGCCTGCCCCTCGCCGCTCATCGAACGGTTGCCCAGCACCCGGCTGACGCTGCCGCACAGCGCCGCGCCGCAGGGTGCGATCTCGACTTCCAGATTGCCGTTGGCCGTCAGCCAGCGGCCGCGCGGATCGCCCGCCTGGGCCTGCGCCGGGGCCAGCAGGCCGGCCATCAGCAGCAGGGCCGGGCCGCTGTTCAGAATCAGTTGTCGCATCGGGTGCTCCCTTCGGTGGTGAGGCCCTGATTGCAGCGCGGCAGGCCGCCGGCCCTGTGTCCGGGGCCTGGGCTTTTTGTCGCGGCGCGTGTCGGCGAGCGCGGCAGACAAGTTGGGATACAAACAGACCCCGGCCCGCGCATCGCGGGCGCTAAGGTAGCGAGCCATGCAAGCCCCGGATCACATCCTCATCGTCGACGACGACCCCGAGATACGCAGCCTGCTGGGCGAGTACCTGCGCCGCCAGGGCCTGCGCGTCAGCGCCGCCGCCGACGCGCGCCAGCTGCGCGCGGTGCTGGCGCAGGGGCCGGTCGACCTGATCGTGCTGGACCTGATGCTGCCCGGCGAGGACGGGCTGTCGCTGTGCCGCGATCTGCGCGCCCGCGATGTCGAGCCGGTGCCGGTGCTGATGCTGACCGCGCGCAGCGACGAGAGCGACCGCATCCTGGGCCTGGAGATGGGCGCCGACGACTATCTGACCAAGCCCTTCGCCGCCCGCGAGCTGCTGGCCCGCATCCGTGCCATCCTGCGGCGCGCCCGCATGCTGCCGCCCAATCTGAGGGTGCAGGAGGCGGCCGATGGCCTGGCCTTCGGCGATTGGCGGCTCGACACCCGGGCCCGCCATCTGCTCGATGCCCAGGGCACGATGGTGGCGCTGACCGGCGCCGAGTACCGGCTGCTGCGCGTGCTGCTGGCCCATCCGCAGCAGGTGCTGTCGCGCGACCAGCTGCTGAGCCTGACGCAGAACCGCGAGGCCGATGCCTTCGACCGCTCGATCGATCTGCTGATCAGCCGGCTGCGCCAGCGCCTGCGCGACGAGGTGCGCGAGCCGCGCTATATCAAGACCGTGCGCAACGAGGGCTATGTGCTGTCGGCCGAGGTGCGGCCCATCGGGCTGGCGCGATGAGGCGGCTGGGGCGCTGGCTGGCACGGTGGGCCTGGCCCGCGTCGCTGGTCGGCCGGGTCGCGGCCATCCTCTTCCTGGCCCTGCTGCTGGCCCACAGCCTGACCCTGGTCTGGCTGCTGGGCGGGCGTGCCGAGCTGGGTCGGCGCCTGATGCTGGACTATCTGGGGCCGGACGTGGCGGCCGCCGTCGCGACGCTGGAGCGGCTGCCGGCCGCCGAGCGCCCCGCCTGGCTGGCCCGCATCGCGCGGCCCAACTACCGCTTCCACCTGGCAGCGCCGCCCGCCAGCGCCGAGCCCGACCGCTCGGCGCTGGGCCCGCGCATCGCCGCGACCTTGCAGGCCGCCCTCGGGCCGGCGCGGCCGCTGGCGCTGCTCACGCAGGGCGATGCCGGGCAGCGGCGCTTCATCGCGCTGCGCCTGGCCGATGGCGCGCCGCTGACGCTGGAGCTGTGGGCGCTGCCGGTGGGGCTGTCGGCGACGGTGTGGGCGGTGGTCGCGGCGCAGCTGGCGCTGTTCGCGCTGGCTGCCTGGTGGGGCGTCAGGCTGGCGACCCGGCCGCTGACCCGGCTGGCCCGGGCGGCCGACGGGCTGGACCCCGAGCGAGCGGCGCTGGCCAGTCCGCTGGACGAGAACGGTCCGACCGAGGTCGCCGGTGCCGCGCGCGCCTTCAATGCGATGCAGCGGCGCATCGCCGCCCATCTGGCCGAGCGAGCGCAGATCCTGGCCGCCGTCTCGCACGATCTGCAGACCCCGATCACCCGGATGCGGCTGCGCGCCGAGCTGCTGGACGAGGGCCCGCTGCGCGAGCGCCTGCAGGCCGATCTGGGCCAGATGCAGGCCCTGGTCGAGGAAGGCATCGCCTATGCGCGCAGCGCCCATGCGGCGCTGGAGCCGCCCTGCCGCACCGATCTGCGCGCGCTGCTCGATGCCTTGGTCTGCGACTACCAGGACCTCGGCGCCCCGCTGAGCCTGCGGGCCGAGGCGGTGGCGCCGCTGCTGACGCGGCCGCTGACCCTGCGCCGCCTGGTCGGCAATCTGCTGGACAACGCGCTGAAATTCGCCGGCAGCGCCGAGCTGAGCCTGGCGCCGACCGGGACGGGCATCGAGATCACCGTCGCGGACCGCGGGCCCGGCATCCCCGAGGATCAGCTGGCCGCGGTGCTGCAGCCCTTCCATCGCCTGGAAGGTTCGCGCAACCGCGGCAGCGGCGGCACCGGCCTGGGCCTGGCGATCGCCGAGCAGCTGGCGCTGAGCCTGGGCGGCCGGCTGAGCCTGGCGAACCGCGACGGCGGCGGCCTGTGCGCGACGCTGAGCCTGCCCGCCGAGCGTCTCAGCGCCTGAACAGGCTCTGCCAGCCCTGGCGCGGGCTCATGTCCTGCAGATGCCAGTCGGCCGGATCGAAGCGGCGCCGGGTCGGCGCGTGGCGCGGGAAGCCGGCGCCGTTCTGGCTCTCGCTGTCGATGATTTGGCCGCGCGCCTCGGCGACGTCGGACAGCAGCTTGAAGTCGATCGCATCGCGGGACCAGGGCCGCGCGCCGGCGGCCAGCATCAGCTCGGCCTCCAGCCGTTCGGCCGGCAGGGCTTGCAGCCCCGGCGGCAGATAGGGCTGCTCGGCGGCGACGATGCGGGCCGGGCCGGCCGTGTAGACCCCGGTCTGCGCGAGCGCGCGGCCGGCCATGTCCAGCGCCACATTGCCTTGCATGAACAGCTCCACATCGCCATGGCCGCCGAGCGCGAACAGCGGCGTGCCGGCCAGTGTGTCGGGCCCGTGGCGCAGCACATTGCCGACCAGGCTGATCCGGCCGGTCTGGTAGGGCTGGCCGGCCCATTCATGCGCGACCAGGTTGTAGTGCACCGCCTTGGCACCGGGGTTGTAGATCAGGTTGTTGACCATGGCCGCCTGCACCCCGCCCTTGAACAGCGCGTTGCGCTCGCGGTTGGAGGCATAGACATTGCCGTAGATCAGGATGGCGCTGGCGTTGTCATGGATCAGCGAGCCCTTGGAGTGCTCGCCCTTCGCGTGCACCGAGTTCGCCAGGCCCTCGTAGATCAGGTTGTGGCTGAAGGTGATCTGGCGGCCGGTGTGCTGGCGCCACTGCGCGGGCGTGGCGCCCTCGAAGCGCGGGCCGGAGACCGACAGGTTCTCGTCGGTGGCCCAGGAGAAGCTGCAGTGGTCGACGATGATGTTGTGGGCCGCACCGGCGGTCGAGATGCCGTCCTGGTCGCCGCCGCCCTTCTTGGGCCGGCCGAACTCGCCGGGCCGGAACCTCAGGTGCTGGACGATCACATCATGCGTGGCGATCAGGGTCTCGGCCTTGATCACGGTGATGCCGGGGTCCGGCGCGGTCTGGCCGGCCACGGTCACGAAGGGGTCGCGGATCTGCAGCTTGGCGCCCGCCATATCGATCACGCCGCCGACCTCGAAGACCACGATGCGTGGCCCCTGGGCCTCCAACGCCGCGCGCAGCGAACCGGGGCCGTCGGCCGCCAGCGTGTCGACGCGCAGGATGCGGCCGCCCTGCCCGCCCTGGGTCGTGGCCCAGCCGGGGTGGGCGATGCCGGCGCGGTCCAGCGCGTGGACGGCGGGCACCAGCATCAGCCACGCGGCGAGCGCCATCCGATAGGTCCTCATGGAATCCCCTAGCATTTCCGAAACAGTGTTTCGATATTCTACAAAGACACTTTCATTTCCGGCACAGGGCTGTCCCTAAAGCCGCATCAGGCCGCATGAACCCTGACGACAAGACGCCATCGACCTGGCTGCTGACCGGCGCCGCAGGCACCCTGGGCAGGGTGCTGCGCGCGCCGCTGGGCCGGGCCTGCCACCGGCTGCGGCTCAGCGACCGCCTGCCGCTGGACGGCGGCCTGACCGCGCATGAAGAGCAGCAGCCCTGCGACCTGGCCGACCGCGCCGCAGTGCGGGACCTGCTGCAGGGTGTCGACGCCGTCGTGCACCTGGGCGGTGTCAGCGTCGAGAGCCCCTACGAGCAGATCGCACCGGCCAATCTGGACGGGGTCTTCCATCTCTACGAGGCGGCCCGCCTGGCCGGCACGCGCCGCATCGTCTTCGCCAGCTCCAACCATGTGAGCGGCGGCTACGAGCGCGGCGCCGCGCTGAGCCCGCAGGATCCGCCCCGGCCGGACGGCTATTACGGCCTCAGCAAGCTGTTCGGCGAGGGCATGGCCCGGCTCTACTGGGACCGCTACGGCATCGAGTCGGTCTGCCTGCGCATAGGCACCGCAACGGCCGAGCCGCCCGATGCGCGCGCGCTGTCCACCTGGCTCAGCCATGCCGATCTGCTGCGCCTGGTGCTGGCGGCGCTGCGCGCACCGGAAGTCGGCTGCCTGACGGTCTATGGCGTCTCGGCCAACCCCGAGCGCTGGTGGAGCGAGGACGGCTGGGCGCAGATCGGTTACCGCCCGCAGGACAGCGCCGAGGCCTGGCGCGCCAGCGTCGGCGCCATCGACTTCCCCGCCGGCACGCCGATGGCGCGGCTGCAGGGCGGCAGCTTTCTGGGCCTCGGCCCTTTCGAGGCCAAGCCATGACGCCCGAGCTCTGGTGGCAGGGCGACAGCCAGCTGGCCGAGAGCCCGCTGTGGTCGGCCGAGGCGGCCGCCTTTTTCTGGGTCGACATCAGCGGCCGGCGGCTGTGGCGCCATGACGGTTCGGCCCGGCCGGCGCGCAGCTGGGCGCTGCCGCAGCAGATCGGCTGCATCGCGCTGCGCGAGGGCGGCGGGCTGATCGCGGCGCTGCAGGACGGCGTCTATGCGCTCGATCTCGACGACCGCGATGCCGCCGGGCTGCGCCTGCTCGCCGCCGCGCCGCATGGCGCCGATATGCGCTTCAACGACGGCCGCTGCGACCGCCAGGGCCGCTTCTGGGTCGGCAGCCTGCACCTGGCCGGCGGTGCCGAGCGCCAGGCCAAGGGCCGCTTGGCGCGCCTGTCCGCGCCGGGCGAGGCAGGCCCCTGGCAACCGGCGCTGCGCGAGGATCTGCTGGTGGCCAATGGTCTGGGCTTCAGCCCCGACGGCGGCACGCTGTACTTCAGCGACTCGCATGCCTCGCAGGCCCGGGTCTGGGCCTGCGACTACGAGCGCGAGACCGGCCGCGCCGGCACGCCGCGCGACTTCATCACCGCGCTGCCGGCGGGCCGCCCCGATGGCGCGGCGGTCGATGCCGAGGGCGGCTACTGGATCTGCGCCAACGACGGCGCGGCAGTGCTGCGCTACACGCCGGCCGGCCGGCTGGACCGCCGCATCGCCTTGCCGGTGGTCAAGCCGACCATGTGCGCCTTCGGCGGGCCGGCGCTGGACCTGCTGGTGATCGCCTCGATGCGCCCCGAGGACGGCACGACGACCAAGCCGCTGGACGGCGCGCTGTTTGCGCTGCGCCCCGGCGTTCAAGGACTTCCGGAAACACCCCACCCCTGCACCGAGATCAAGGAGACAAAACCATGAAACAGTACAAGCTGGCCGGCCTGGCCCTCGCCGCGCTCGCCCTGATGGGCAAGGACGCCGCCGCGATCGAGTTCCGCTCGGCCGATGTGCACAACGCCGACGACTACCCGACCGTGGCCGCCGTCAAGTACATGAGCGAGCTGCTGGCCCAGAAGAGCGGCGGCAAGCACAAGATCAAGGTCTTCAACAAGGGCGCGCTGGGCACCGAGAAGGAGACCATAGACCAGGTCAAGATCGGCGCGCTGGAGATGACACGCGTCAACATCAGCCCGATGAATGCGATCTGCGCCAAGACCCAGGTGCCGACCATGCCCTTTCTGTTCCGCTCGGTCGAACATATGCGCAAGAGCCTGGACGGCCCGGTCGGCGAGGAGATCCTGAAGAGCTGCGAGGCCCAGGGCTTTGTCGGCCTGGCCTTCTATGACAGCGGCGCCCGCTCGATCTACGGCCGCAAGCCGGTCAAGAGCG
This sequence comes from Roseateles cavernae, assembly GCF_040187885.1. Taxonomy (NCBI): domain Bacteria; kingdom Pseudomonadati; phylum Pseudomonadota; class Betaproteobacteria; order Burkholderiales; family Sphaerotilaceae; genus Roseateles; species Roseateles cavernae. Next base: position 586,710 of record NZ_JBDPLH010000002.1, on the reverse strand, counting down.
TCGCCGATGCCAAGGGCATGAAGATCCGCGTGCAGCAGAGCGATCTGTGGGTGGCCCTGGTCAGCGCGATGGGCGCGAACGCGACGCCGATGCCGATCGGCGAGGTCTATACCGGGCTGAAGACCGGGCTGATCGATGCGGCCGAGAACAATGTGCCCTCCTACGACGGCTTCAAGCACTACGAGGCGGTCAAGTACTACTCGAAGACCGAACATTCGATGGCGCCCGAGATGCTGCTGATGAGCAAAGCGGTGTTCGACAAGCTGCCCAAGGCCGACCAGGACCTGGTGCGCGCGGCGGCCAAGGAATCGGTGGCCTTCCAGCGCAAGAAGTGGGACGAGCAGGAGGCCAAGAGCCTGGCCGCGGTCAAGGCCGGCGGGGCCGAGATCGTCGAGGTCGACAAGGCCGGCTTCCAGGCCCAGATGGGCCCGGTCTACGCCAAGTTCATGACCACGCCGGATCTGCAGCGCCTGGTCAAGGCGGTGCAGGACACCCAGTGAGGTCTCGCTTCACCAGGCTCTGCGCGGGCCTGTCCAAGCTGGCCCTGATGGCGGCGGTGGCGGGCCTGATCGCGGTGGTGCTGTGCGTGCAATTCCAGGTGGTGGGCCGCTATGTGTTCAACGACACCCCCACCTGGGCCGAGGCGCTGGCGATGCTCTTGATACTCTTCGTGACCGCCTTCGGCGTCGCGGTCGGGGTGCGCGACGCCGGCCATATCGGCCTGGAGTCGCTGGCGGCCCTGCTGCCCGAGAAGCTGCGGCGCAAGCTGGAGCTGCTGATCCATGCGCTGGTCGCGCTGTTCGGCGCGCTGATGGCCAAGAGCGGCTGGCTCTGGGCCACGCTGAAGTGGAACGAGCGCAAGCCCATGCTCAATGTGCCCGAGGGCATCGACTATGTGCCCATCGTGATCGCCGGCGTGCTGATCGTGCTTTTTTCAATCGAACATATCGTCGCGCTGCTGAAGGGCGAGACTGTGGAGCCAGCGTGGAATTGACTGTTCTCGGGATTAGTTTCACGGTGCTGCTGCTGCTGGGCGTGCCGGTCGCCTTCTCCATCGGCCTGGCCTCGGTGGCCACCATCATCGCCGCCGGCCTGCCGGTGGCGGTGGTGTTCCAGAAGATGGTCGGCGGCATGCAGGTGTTCTCCTTTCTGGCCATCCCCTTCTTCGTCTTTGCCGGCGAGCTGATGCTGCACGGCGGCATCGCCGACCGCATCGTGCGCTTCGCCAACAGCCTGGTCGGCCATGTGCGCGGCGGTCTGGGCATGAGCAATGTGCTGGGCTGCACCTTGTTCGGCGGCGTGGCCGGCTCGCCGCTGGCCGATGTGTCGGCGATGGGCTCGGTGATGATCCCGCTGATGAAGAAGCAGGGCTATCACGCCGACTACGCGGTCAATGTGACCACGCATGCCTCGCTGGTCGGTGCGCTGATGCCCACCTCGCACAATCTGATCATCTTCACGCTGGCCACCGCCGGCATTGCGGCGGTCAGCGTGTTCGACCTGATCCTGGCGGCGCTGATCCCGGCCGTGCTGCTGACCCTCGCCAACCTGGCCGCCGCCTACGGCGTCGCGGTCAAGCGCGGCTACCCGACCCATGGCGCCTTCCCCGGCTGGACTGCCGTGCTGGCCGCCTTCATCGGCGCGCTGCCGGGCCTGCTGATCGTCGTCATCATCCTGGTGGGCATTCTCAGCGGAGTCTTCACCGCCACCGAGTCGGCAGCCACCGCGGTGTTCTGGGCGCTGCTGATCACGGTCTTCGTCTACCGCTCGCTGAGCTGGCCGCACTTTCTGAAGGCCTGCGCCAAGGCCTGCAAGACCACCGGCGTGGTGCTGCTGCTGATCGGCATTTCCTCGGCCTTCGGTTACTTCATGGCGCTGTACGAGGTGCCGCAGAAGACCGGCGAGCTGATGACGGCCATCACCAGCTCGCCCTGGGTGATCTTCCTGATGGTCAACATCCTGCTGTTCCTGCTCGGCACCTTTCTGGACATGGCGGCCACCATCCTGATCTGCACGCCGATCTTTCTGCCGATCTGCCAGCAGTTCGGCATGAGCCCGGTGCAGTTCGGCATCATGATGCTGATCAACTGCGCGCTGGGGCTGAACACCCCGCCGGTGGGCAGCACCCAGTTCGTCGGCTGCGCGATCGGCGAGATCTCGGTGGGCGAGGTGATGCGATCCATCCTGCCCTTTTACGGCGCGCTGACCGCGACCCTGATGCTGGTGACCTATGTGCCGGCCTTCTCGCTGTGGCTGCCGGGCCTGTTCAGATAGCGCTCGCCAACTGATACGCTCCTGCCTGGTATGGCAAGTCTGCAGGCAGGACATGAGCGAACAGAAAATCGAGTTGTATGAGGGCCCGGCCGGCGGCTGGGGCGCGCTGAGAAGCGTGGCCCGGCAGCTGTTCGAGCAGGACATCGTCGCCAAGGGCGCAAGAACCCTGCTGCACGCCAACCAGCCCGACGGTTTCGACTGCCCCGGCTGCGCCTGGCCCGACCGCAACCATGCGTCGAGCTTCGAGTTCTGCGAGAACGGGGTCAAGGCCGTCGCGGCCGAGGCCACCAGCCGGCGCGCCACGCCCGCCGTGATCGGTGCCAAGACCGTCAGCGAATGGGCGCAGGAGAGCGACTTCGCGCTGGAGGCCACCGGCCGCCTGACCGAACCCATGGTCTACGACGCGGCCAGCGACCGCTACCGCGCCATCGCCTGGGACGATGCCTTCGCGCTGATCGCCCGCGAGCTGCAAGGCCTGGCCGACCCCAACGAGGCGATCTTCTACACCTCGGGGCGCACCAGCAACGAGGCCGCTTTTCTGTACCAGCTCTTCGTGCGCGAGTTCGGCACCAACAACTTCCCCGACTGCTCGAATATGTGCCACGAGCCCAGCGGCTCGGGACTGCGCCCGACCATCGGCGTTGGCAAGGGCACGGTGACCCTGGATGATTTCGAGCAGGCCGACGCGATCTTCATCTTCGGCCAGAACCCCGGCACCAACCACCCGCGCATGCTGGGCGAGCTGCGCGCGGCGGCCAAGCGCGGCGCGAAGATCGTCAGCTTCAACCCGCTGCGCGAGCGCGGCCTGGAGCGCTTTGCCGACCCGCAGAACAAGCTGGAGATGGCCACCTTCGGCTCGACGGCCATCAGCAGCCACTACTTCCAGCTCAAGATCGGCGGCGATCTGGCGCTGCTGAAGGGCATCTGCAAACGCCTGATCGAGCTGGACGATACGGCGCCGGTGCTGGACCGCGACTTCATCGCCGCGCACACGGTCGGCGTCGAGGCGCTGATCGCCGATCTGCGCGCCGAGTCCTGGGAGCTGATCGTCGCCGAGTCGGGCCTGAGCCAGGCCCAGATCCACCAGGCCGCCGAGCTCTATGCCGGCAGCCAGCGCGTGATCGTCTGCTGGGGCATGGGCATCACCCAGCACCAGCATGCGGTGGCGACCATCCAGATGATTGCCAATCTGCTGCTGCTGCGCGGCAATATCGGCCGGCCCGGCGCCGGCGCCTGCCCGGTGCGCGGCCACAGCAATGTGCAGGGCGACCGCACGATGGGCATTTACGAGAAGCCCGCCGCCGCCTTTCTGGACCGCCTGGGCGAGGTGTTCGGCTTCGAGCCGCCGCGCGCGCACGGCGTCGACACGGTCGGCGCGATCGAGGCCATGCGCGACGGCCAGGCCAAGGTCTTCATCGCGATGGGCGGCAATTTCGCCGCGGCAACACCTGACACCGCCGCCACCTGGGCGGCGCTGCGGCGCTGCGCGCTGACCGTGCATGTGGCGACGAAGTTCAACCGCAGCCATGTGGTCCATGGCCGCCAGGCCCTGCTGCTGCCCTGCCTGGGCCGCACCGAGATCGATATGCAGGCCGGCGGGCCGCAGGGCGTGACGGTGGAGGACTCGATGAGCATGGTCCATCTGTCGGCCGGGCTGAACGCACCGGCCTCGGAGCACTTGCTGTCCGAGCCCATGATCGTCGCCCGCCTGGCCGCCGCCACCTTGCCGGCCAGCCGCACGCCCTGGCTGGCGCTGGCCGGCAACTATGCGGCGATCCGCGACAAGATAGCGGCGGTGTTCCCCGACTTCGCCGGCTTCAACGAGAAGATCAAGACGCCCGGTGGCTTTCGCCTGCGCAACACCGCCTCGGAGCGGGTCTGGGCCACGGCCTCGGGCAAGGCCGAGTTCCGCTGCCACGCGGTGCCCACCGATACCAGCGTCCATCGCGCCCGACGCCACCAGCAGCAACAGGACACCATCGTGTTCGCGCTCGCGACGGTGCGCTCGCACGACCAGTACAACACGACGATCTACGGCATGGACGACCGCTACCGCGGCGTCTGGGGCCACCGCCGCGTGGTCTTCATCAACGCCGAGGACCTGCGCCAGATCGGCATGAAGGCCGGCGACTGGGTGGACATCACCAGCCTCTATGACGACGGGCACGCGCTTGTGAAGGAACGGCGCGCCGAGCGCTTCCTGCTGGTCGAGTACGACATCCCGCGCGGTTGCCTGGCCAGCTACTACCCGGAGACCAATCCGCTGGTGCCGCTGCAGAGTTTTGCCATCGATGCGCGCACGCCCACCTCCAAATCGATCCCGGTGAAGCTCAGTGTCCACGCTGCTGTCTGAGAACCTGCTGCACACGCTGGCCGAGTTGGATCAGCAGAACGGGGGCCGGGGCGTCGCGCTGACCCGCATCGGCAAGCGCCTGGGCCTCAATGTCAGCCTGCTGATGCGCGAGTACACGCTGCTCAGCGAGGCGCGGCTGGGCGGCATCGCCGGCCCGGGCTGGGTGCGGCTGGCCTGCGATGAGGACGGCAGCGGCCGCTGGCTGGTGCATCTGACCGAGCAGGGGCGCGCGCAATGCCGGTGACGACAAGCGAGCCTATCCAGGCCCTGGCCGTGCAGCGCATCAGCGGCGAAGAGCGGCAGGCGCAGCTCGACCAGGTCGCGGTGGAGCTGCCGGTGGCCCTGGTCTTCAACGGCATCTCGCAGGCCGTGATGATGGCCACACCGGCCGATCTGGAGGCCTTCGCGCTGGGCTTCGCGCTGTCGGAAGGGCTGCTGCAGTCGCGCGCCGAATGCTATGGCATCGAATTGCTGTTCCAGCCGCAGGGCTGCGAGGTCCAGCTGCAGGTGGCGGCCAGCGCCGAGATGCGCTTGAAGGAGCGGCGCCGCACCCTGGTCGGCCGCACCGGCTGCGGCCTGTGCGGCATCGACAGCCTGCGCCAGCTCGACCTGGCCCCGCAGCCGCTGGCCCGTCCACAACAGATTTCCCCCGCCGCCGTGGCCCGCGCCTTCGCGCAGCTGCCGGCGCTGCAGCCGCTGAACGCGCAGACCGGCGCCCACCACGCCGCCGCCTGGGCCACGCCGGACGGCGACCTGCTGCTGGTGATGGAAGACGTGGGCCGCCACAACGCGCTCGACAAGCTGCTGGGCCGACGCCAGATGGACGGCCTGCCCTGCGACGATGGCAGCGGCTTCGTCATCATGTCCAGCCGCGCCAGCTACGAGCTGGTGCTCAAATGCGCCCGCCTGGGCGTGCCAGCACTGGCGACAATCTCGGCCCCGACCACGCTGGCGGTGGATATCGCGCGCCGGACCGGGCTGCAGCTGTATGGATTTTGTCGGGGGGAGCAGGCGGTGTTGTACACGGGGTAGGTGACTGGCAGTGTTAAGACCGTCTACGCAAGGCCAGGCACGCTAGACCCAGGCCAAGCAGCAGCGCTGACGCAGGTTCAGGCACGACGCTGACCGGTAGTGAGCCGGATACCGAGGTCACGTCAACGTCCGGTACGGTACGCACACCAAAGGAGACCGTATTTCCGAACAGCGCTTCCCAGGTGCCGGATGCGTAGCCCGTGACGGTCGCCTGGATAATCCATTGCGAGTAGTCACCGCTCCAGTTCAGCGCATAGCTCTTGTCCATATTGACCGAGGCGCTGCAGCTGAGGTCTGCATTGTTGGGCAGACATAGCCCGCCAGGGCCAAGAAGCTCGCTAGAGAGTAGCTCCAGTCGGTCACCGAAACCACCACCGTTGGTACGGTTCAGCAGATTGAAGGCAACCCGCACGCCGGCTTCACCGAAAACGGCATTCGCACGATCATCTCCATCCCTCGGGTGACCAATCACTCTGCCGGAGAAATGGACGGTCAGATAGGTCTGACCGGAGTTCTTTCCCTGCAGGCTGATCATGTCGCTCATGACAATGGTCGCGTTAACTGGGTAGGTCGTGGACCTCGGGCAAATAGTCGTGCCAGGCTGTCCGACAACACAGGGATCGTGACCGCCAACCAGCTCGAAGCGCGCCGCTCCAGCGCTGACCGAAGCCTCGGCGCTCATCCCGGTCCTGCTGTCGCCCAGCGTGGCAGTGTTGGTGACCACGGGGTCGTAGCGCGCCGCGCCTACAGCCGTCGTCAACCCACCATCGGGCAGGTGACCAACCAGTTGGATATGTTGTTGAAAGCCAAGGCCTGGAGGCAATGGCGCAGCGAATGCGCTCACTCCCGACCCAACCGCCAAAGACAGAATTCCTGCCTGCTTGCAGACTCGCATCTTCATCTCCCTGCAGCAACGATCGCACGGATTCTAGGGTCAGGACTTGCCCGCCGGACCGTGTGTCCCAGGAACCGGTGATGTGCATTAGCCTTTGATGGAGAGAAGACCCTTGCAGGGTCGCACAGGCTCTGCCTGCTCTAGTGACACCAGATGACGAACCCGCAGGGGCCAGCCTCGTAGAAGATGCGCAAGACCTGGCCCGACTGAGCGGCCGGGGAAGCGCCTTGTACATCGCGTCGAGGTCGCACTTGTTACTGCAGACATGCCGAATCTCGCCGTCTCGCGGCGCATCCACAACAGCGATGCCGATACCGTCCTTCCGAAAATCCAACCCGATGAACACGGTGCTAGATTCCTGACTCATGGCCCGGCTCCTCGCAAACTCCCAACGCCCCGGCAGCCCGTCCGCCGGGTGCCTTGGTGCAGCTCTGCAGGCCCAGCGCCTGCAACCTACGGCATCGCAGGGGTCGGGCCGCCCGGCGTCACGAAGCCATCTTGTCTAGGCCTCAATGTTCACCTTTCCCACTCTTCGCAGCACGCTGTTCTTCATGGCGGTTTGGGGTGTATTTCTTGCTGGGGCTGCCTCGGTCACAAGCCCCAGCGCTGCAATGGTTCTTGGCGGCGCACTGCTGGGTGCGTTTGCCGGTTTCGTGGAATCGCAGGCCCTTCGCGCTCTGCCAGTTGGCCTTTCAAATTCAACTGCAGACTTCCCGGCGCGTCGAAGCGCCTTCCTCGCCACATTGCCAGGGAAGCTTCTCCTTGGTGCTCAACTGCTCAGCGTTTTAGCCGTAATTGCCACCGCCGTTTTTCAACGGTCGACATCGGCTATTGTCGTTATCCCAGCGTTTGGCCTCGCTCGCCACGTTCTCGTCCTGTTTGCTCGCATGCACTCCAATCGGAGTAGGCGCGCCAATGAGGCCTAAACACTCCATCGAGCGGACAACCAATGGCGGTCCCGTTTTGGGCTCCTTGCCTGGGCTGGTGCCACCGTCGTTGGCCCCTCATGTCAAACGATAGGCCGCCGAACCACGACCCCGCCACATCCGATGCAACTCAATCAGGTCACGCTCCCCGCAGTCGACGTCGAGAACTCTGTCAGGTTCTACTGCGGCCTGGGCCTTCGTGCCATCGTCAGCGCCTTGCCGCACTACGCACGGCTTGAGTGTCCTGACGGAGGTTCAACTTTCTCCCTTCATCAAGTCAGCAAGCGCCCAGAGCTATCAGATGTCGTCGTGTATTTCGAGTGCGAGGACTTGGATGCCAAGGTGAGTCAGCTGCAATCGGCCGGCTACACCTTCCACCAGGAGCCCAAAGACGAATCTTGGCTGTGGCGTGAAGCACGCCTTCTCGACCCTTCGGGCAATGTCATCTGCCTGTACTGGGCCGGCGAAAATCGTCGAAATCCACCGTGGCGGATCTTCGGGGCTTGAGGGTCAGCAGGCTTGAGGACTGGCATCACCGCGCCGAGCCCTGCAGCGCGATGCAGTTCCCTTCGCTGTCCAGAAACTCCGCGACCCAGCCGGCGCCGGGCACGGCGGTCACTGGATACAGCACCGAGGCCCCGGCCGCGACGGCCACTGCCAGCGTGGCATCGATGCTTTCGACTCCGAAGTAGAGCCGCGCGCCGGCCCTGCCCGGCATATAGCTGTCGCCCTTGGCGAGGGCGCCGGATGCGCCCGGCGCGTCGTCCTGCCAGGGAAACAAAGCCATCTCGTTGCCATCGATCCGGGTCCGCTGCAGCTCGATAGCGAACACCTTTTCATAAAAGGCCACGGCTCGATCCAGGTCCAGCACGGGGATCTCGAAGTAGCTGACGAGGTTGATGCTCATGCTTGAAGGCGCTGGGCTTGCTTGATGGCGGCCTGACAGTATCCAGGCATCGCAAGCCGACAAGCGCCAGCGGCGCCCAGATCGGGCTCAGCGCCCGCCCGCCTGCCGCCCCTCGAACCAGCGCCCCAGCAGGGCCCGCTCCTCGTCCGTCATCTGCGTCGCATTGTTCAGCGGCATGATCTTCTGCACGACCGCCTGCTGGTAGATCGCCTGGGCATGCTGCTCGATCAGCGCCGGTGTGTGCAGCTGCATGCCTTTCTGGGCCAGCTGGGCGTTGTGGCACATCGCGCAGCGCAGCTCGATCACGGCCTGGACCTGGGCCAGGGTCGGCACAGCTGCGGCGGCGGAGGCGCCTGGCTTGGCCGGCGCCATCCAGACGATCAGCGCGGCCAGCAGGGCCAGGGCCGCGACGATCAGGCCCCAGGCGTTGACACCTTTGTGCCGCTTGACGAACCAGGTGCGCACCAGCACGCCAACAGCCATCAGCAGCACCAGCACCAGCCAGCCCTGGGCATGGCTGTAGAGCATGCCGTAATGGTTGCTGAGCATCGCGATCAGCACCGGCAGCGTGAAATAGGTGTTGTGCACGCTGCGCTGCTTGCCGCGCTGGCCAAACACCGGGTTCACCGGGCGGCCGGCGCGCATATCGGCAATCACCTGCTTCTGGCCCGGAATGATCCAGAAGAACACATTGGCGCTCATCATCGTCGCCAGCATCGCGCCGATGATCAGAAAGGCCGCGCGGCCGGCGAACAGCTGGCCCGCACCCCAGCTCGCCGCCACGACAAAGACCGCGATCAGACCCAGCACCAGGCCGTCATTGCCGATCTGACCATCCTTGGTGTGGCCGAAGCGGCGGCAGATCTGGTCATAGACCAGCCAGCCGGCGGCCAGAAAGCCCAGCGCCGCCGTGATCGCTGCTGGCGCGCCCCAATCGAACACCCGCTTGTCGATCAGAAAGCTATCGGCATTGAAGAGGTAGAGCACGACGAACAGCGCGAAGCCACTCATCCAGGTCCAGTAGCTCTCCCAGTAGAACCAGTGCAGCTGCTGGGGCAGATCGGGCGGCGCCACCAGGTACTTCTGCGGGTTGTAGAAGCCCCCGCCGTGCACGGCCCACAGCTCGCCGTCGACACCCTTGGCCTTCAGATCAGCCGCCGCAGGCTTGAGCAGATGGTTGTCCAGCCAGACGAAGTAGAAGGAGGCGCCGATCCAGGCGATGCCGACGATGACATGCAGCCAGCGCAAGAGCAGATTGGCCCAGTCGAGCAGATAAGTTTCCATGCAGCAGCACCCAGCGGACGATGGGCCGGCCCACCACTGCGGGCGCTGTGAACCGGCGAAGCATCGCGCTGACCGGATGGCTGCACCCGGGCGCCGCGGCGATGTGTGAGCAGAAGTGTATACAGTTTTGCCTCACACCATCGCCGCGCCCCGGCGGCTTTCAGCGCCGCTCAGCGCCGTCTTGCGCGCCAGGCCAGCAGGCCCAGGCCCGCCAGCATCAGCGCGACGCTGGCCGGCTCGGGCACCGGGGTCAGCACGATCAGGCGCGAGTTGCCGAAGCCGGAGTCCTCGGCGACCAGGTAGATGATGCCTTTCTCGTCCACCGTCACGCCCTCGATCGCCTGCTGGGTCAGGCCGCTGAGTTCGAGGCTGGAGAGGATCTGGCCGCTGCGGTTGACCTCGACCAGGCGCTGCGATTCCAGGCTCAGTATCAGCAGATGGTCGGCCGCCGCCGTGCCGGCCAGCGCATCGACCGAGGCCAGGGTCTGCACATCGGACAGGCTGGCCAGGCCCAGCAGCGTCGGGTTGAACAGTGCGCTCATCGTCGAGGCGCCGGTCGCGAAGTTCAGGCCACCGGCCAGCACGGCCTGCGGGCTGCCCTGCTTGACGGTGACGAAGCTGCCGCCGTTGCGCGGGTCATAGCTGATGCCCTCGGTACCCAGATTGCCGGCATTGCCGCCAAAGGACACCGACTGGGCATTCGCCAGATTGATGCTGCCGCCGGCCTGGTAAGTGAAGCGGTGCGCGTCCTGCGGCCGCTCGTCGACCACCACCAGCTGGCCATTGCCCAGATAGGCCAGGCCTTCGGCGTCGTGGTGCGTGCTGTTGGCCGGCCAGCCGGAGAAGCGCATATGCCCCAAGGTCTGGCCGGTCAGCGAGATCTCGACCACGCCCAGACCCTCGTCGCCGACGAAGAACAGGCTGTTGCGGTCGCGCGCGTAGGTCACGGCCGAGGCTTCCAGCCCCATGCCGCCCAGCGTGTCGAGCGCGTAGTTGGCGCCGAGCTGGTAGCGCGACAGATCGAGGCCGGCGGCCGAGGCGCCTAAAGCGCCCACGGACAGGGCCAGCGCCAGCAGGGTTTTCTTGATGCTCATGATCGTGCCCGCCTTTTTGCTTACTTCGCGCGGCGGCGTGCCACGCCGGCCAGCAAGGCCAGGCCACCGATCAGCAGCGCGTAGCTCGAGGGCTCGGGCACGGCCAGTGCGAACTGGCCCGGGTTGCCGATGCCGCCGTCCAGCGACAGGCGCGAGCCGAAGGCATCGCCGTCCGAGGCCAGCACCCAGCGGGTGGGCGTGGTCTGCTGCAGATCGGCCAGGCTCAGCGGGTTGCCGCTGCGCGTGTCGGCGCGCACCGTGCCGCGTGCCTGGTCGCCATAGGTCAGGCGGTCGACCAGCTGGCCGGCGCCGTCGAACAGATTGATCTCGTCGGCGCGACCCAGATTGGTGCCGTTATTGCCGATCACCTTGACGCTGGCGGCCAGGCCCCAGGCGGCACGGAAGTCGGCCGCATCGGACTCGGCCAGTATCACCGACTCGCCGGCGCCCACCAGGCCGAAGCCCGACAGATTCACGACACCGGCCAGGCGCGAGTCGTCGTCGAAGGACCAGCCGCTGAAGTCCACGGCCGTGCTGCCGAGGTTGGTGAACTCGATGAATTCCGAGGTGTTGTAGAGCCACTCGGTGATCTGCACCTGGGCCTGTGCAGCGAGGCTGCCCAGGCCGAGAGTGGCGGCGATCAGGCTGCGGGAAATCGTCTTGCTCATCATCAGCTCCTGGCTTGCTTGTTGTGACCGAAGTCGGCAAGTTAGGAGGCGTCGATGACAGGCCCGCGACAGTGCTATGACCACCCCCGCGGATCGGGGGTGGGAAGCGGCGGCGGGCCAGCCCTCAACCCTGCAGCAGCTGGGCCACCACCGCGATCGCGATCACCTCGGGCTGCTTGCCGCTGATGCCGGCCACGCCGATCGGGCTGGTGACATGGGCCAGCTCGGCCTCGGAAAAGCCGCGTGCCAGCAGACGCTGGCGGAAGCTGGCCCATTTGCTCTTGCTGCCGATCAGGCCCACATAGGGCAGATCGCCACGCTCACGCTGGCGCTGCAGGCAGGCGGCGACAACGTCCAGGTCCTCGGCATGGCTGAAGCTCATGATCAGCACCAGGGAGCCGGGGGCCAGGTCTTGCACCGCCGCCTGCACCGGGTCGGAATGCTCGGCGCCGACATTGTCGGGCAGCTCGGCCGGGAAGATCTCGTCGCGGCTGTCCACCCACAGCACCCGGGCCGGCAGCCGGCCCAGCAGCGCGATGATGGCCCGCCCTACATGGCCGCCGCCGAACAGCGCCACCGGCATCAGGTTCTCCTCCTGCGCCAGCCGCGCCCGCAGACCGCCGATATCCGCTGCGCCCAGCAGCTCGTAGCGCAGATGCACGACGCCGCCGCAGCACTGCCCCAGGCTGGGCCCCAGCGCATAGCGGCGCAGCGGCTCGGCCACGACGCCGGCCGCCAGCGCGGCGCGCGCCTGGGCGATCGCCTCGAACTCCAGCTGGCCACCGCCTATGGTGGCAAACAGCCGGTCCGGCGTCACCGCCATCCAGGCACCGACCTCGCGCGGCCCGCTGCCCTGTACCTGGTCCACCGTCACCAGCACGGCCGGCCCCTGCGCCAGTGCCTGTTGCAAGGTCTGCCATTCACGCATAAGGCATTCAGCTACCGCGGTAAGTGGAATAGCTCCATGGGCTGGCCAGCAAGGGCACATGGTAGTGCGAGCCCACATCGGCGATGCCGAAGTCCAGCGGCACCTCGTCCAGAAAGGCCGGCTCGGGCAGCTGCACGCCACGCGCCTTGAAATAGGCCGCGACGCCGAACACCAGGCGGTAGCGCCCGGCCAGCAAGGCCTGACCCTCCAGCAGCGGGCCGTCGGCACGGCCATCGGCGTTCAGCTTCAGGGTCTTCAGCTCGCGCGCCTCGCGCCCGTCCAGGCGGTACAGGGTCACGGCCATGCCGGCGGCCGGGCTGCCGTGCATGGTGTCCAGCACATGGGTGGTGAGCTTGCCCATCGATTGTTCCTCCGAGTTCAAGCGGCAAAGTGTATACACTTCGGAACACAATGCCCGCCAAACCTCTTGAACCGGTCTCCGACCGGGCCGCCGAGTCCGTCACAGCCACCGACCGGATCGCCGACTCGATCACCCAGGCCATCGTCGAGCGCCGGCTGATGCCCGGCACCAAGCTGGCCGAGCAGCAGATTGCCGACATCTTCCAGGTCTCGCGCACGCTGGTGCGTCAGGCACTGAACCAGCTCAGCCGGGATAGGCTGGTGACGCTGGAGCCGGCGCGCGGCGCTTTTGTGGCCCAGCCAAGCGTCGAGGAAGCGCGCCAGGTCTTCGAGGTGCGCAAGATGCTGGAGGCGGCGATGATCGGCCAGCTGGCCGTCACCATCACCAAGGCCCAGATCGCCCAGCTGCGCGCCCATCTGAAGGCCGAGCGCGAGGCGGTGGCCCATACCGATGTCAGCGGCCGCACCCGGCTGCTGGCCGATTTCCATGTGATCCTGGCGCGCATGCAGGGTAATGAGGTGCTGGCCCAGCTGCTGACCGATCTGCTCTCGCGCAGCTCGCTGATCGCCTTGATGTACCAGAGCAGCCACTCGGCGGCCGAATCGCAGGCCGAGCATGAAGCCATCGTCGACGCACTGGAGCGCGGCGACAAGAAGGCCGCGCTGAAGCTGCTGGAGGCGCATCTGGGCAATGTCGAGGCGAATCTGCGGCTGAACCCGCGTGTCAAGGATTTGAAGAGCGTGCTCTCACCATGAAAACACTGATGCAAACTGGCCGGGGCCCAGCGCCGGGCCGCCCCAAGCGGGCCCCCATCCCCTCGGGGGATCGGGCGATGTACTCATCGAACGAGGGGCTGACATGTACCCCAGAGACTTGATCGGCTACGGCGAGAAGCCACCGCATCCGCAGTGGCCGGGCCAGGCCCGCATCGCGCTGCAGTTCGTGCTGAACTACGAGGAAGGCGGCGAGAACTCGGTGCTGCATGGGGACGCCGGCAGCGAGCAGTTCCTGTCCGAGATGTTCAACCCGCCGGCCTTTCCGGCGCGGCATCTGAGCATGGAAGGCATTTACGAGTACGGCTCGCGGGTGGGGGTCTGGCGCCTCTTGCGCGAGTTCGAGAAGCGGGCGCTGCCGCTGACGGTGTTCGGCGTGGCCATGGCGCTGGAGCGCCACCCGGAGCTGACGAAAGCCCTGGTCGAGCTGAACCATGAGATCGCCTGCCACGGCTGGCGCTGGATCCACTACCAGGGCATGGACGAGGCCACCGAGCGCCAGCATATGGAGATCGGCATGGACCTGCTGCAGCGCCTGACCGGCGAGCGAGCCTCCGGCTGGTACACCGGCCGCGACAGCCCCAACACCCGCCGCCTGGTGGCCGACTACGGCGGCTTCGAGTACGACAGCGACTATTACGGCGACGACCTGCCCTTCTGGCTGCAGGTCAGGAAGAGCGACGGCGCATTGGCCCCGCACCTGGTCGTGCCCTACACGCTGGACTGCAACGATATGCGCTTCGCCCTGCCCCAGGGCTTCAGCCATGGCGACGAGTTCTTCGAGTACCTGCGCGACAGCTTCGATGTGCTCTATGCCGAGGGCGACGAGGCCCCAAAGATGATGAGCATAGGCATGCACTGCCGGCTGCTGGGCCGACCCGGCCGCATGCGCGCGCTGCAGCGCTTCATGGACCACGTCGAGAAGCACGACCGCGTCTGGGTCTGCCGCCGCGTCGACATCGCGCGGCACTGGCGCGCCACCCATCCCTTCGATGCAAACACCGCTTTTGTCTGGGAGTGAGGCCGCCATGCTGACCCTGACCCGTTTGAACGCCGCCAGCGATGCCGACTTCGTCGCGCTGCTGGACGGCACCTATGAGCACTCGCCCTGGGTGGCCGAGCGGGCCGCCGCCGCCCGCCCCTTCGCGACCCTGGCGCAGCTGAAGCTGGCCCTGGCCCGCGCGGTGCGCGAGGCCAGCCGCGAGGAGCAGCTGGCCCTGATACGCGCCCACCCCGAGCTGGCCGGCAAGGCCATGGTGGCCCAGTCGCTGACGGCCGAATCGAGCAAGGAGCAGAGCAAGGCCGGCCTGACCGCCTGCACGCCCGAGGAGTTCGCCCGCATCCAGCAGCTCAACGCCGACTACAGCGCCAGGTTCGGCTGGCCCTTCATCCTCGCGGTGCGCGGCCCCCGGGGTCAGGGCTTGCCCCGCAGCGAGATCATCGCGACCTTGGCGCGCCGGCTCGCCGGCCATCCGGACTTCGAGCGGGCCGAATGCCTGCGCAATATCCACCGCATCGCCGAGATCCGCCTGAACGACAAGTTCGGCGCCAGCCCCGCGCTGGGCGAGCAGGTCTGGGACTGGGCCGAGGCCCTGGCCGTGCATTCCGACCCCGGCTTCAAGGAGCGCGGCGAACTTACCGTCACCTATCTGACCGAGGCGCACCGCGCCTGCGCCGCGCAGCTGCAGCAGTGGATGCTGGACGACTGCGGCTTCGACGAGGTCAGCCTCGACGCGGTGGGCAATGTGGTGGGCGTCTATCACGGCGCCGAACCGAATGCGAAACGCCTGCTGACCGGCAGCCACTACGACACGGTGCGCAATGGCGGCAAGTACGACGGCCGGCTGGGCATCTTCGTGCCCATGGCCTGCGTGCGCGAGCTGCGCGCGCAGCGCCGGCGCCTGCCCTTCGGCATCGAGGTGGTCGGCTTCGCCGAGGAAGAAGGCCAACGCTACAAGGCCACCTTCCTCGGCTCGGGCGCGCTGATCAAGCAGTTCGACCCGCGCTGGCTGGATCAGCTGGACGCCGACGGCATCTCCATGGCCGACGCGATGCGCGCGGCCGGCCTGCCGGCGACGCTGCGCGCCATCGCCTCGCTGCAGCGCGATGCCGCGCAGTACCTGGGCTTTGTCGAAGTGCATATCGAGCAGGGGCCGGTGCTCAACGAGATCGACCTGCCGCTGGGCGTCGTGACCTCGATCAACGGCAGCCTGCGCTACCAGTGCGAGATCGTCGGCATGGCCTCGCATGCCGGCACCACGCCGATGGACCGGCGCCGCGACGCCGCCGCCGCCGCCGCCGAGCTGATCCTGTTTGTCGAGAAGCGTGCCACCGCGGTGCCCGATGTGGTCGGCACCGTCGGCATGCTGCAGGTGCCGGCCGGCTCGATCAACGTGGTGCCGGGCCGCTGCCTGTTCAGCCTGGACCTGCGCGCCACCACCAACGCCGCGCGCGACGCGCTGGACGCCGATGTGCGCGCCGAGCTGGCCGCCCTCTGCGAGCGCCGCGGCCTGAGCTTCACGCTGGAGCAGACCATGGCGGCCGATGCCGCCCCCAGCGACCCGGCCTGGCAGGCCCGCTGGGAAGCCGCGGTGCGCGCCCAGGGCCTGCCGGTCTACCGCATGCCCTCGGGCGCCGGCCACGACGCGATGAAGCTGCACGAGGCCATGCCGCAGGCCATGCTCTTCCTGCGCGGCGCCAACGCGGGCATCAGCCACAACCCGCTGGAATCCATCAGCGCCGACGACGCGCAGCTCTGCGTCCAGGCCTTTCAAAGCCTCTTGCACAACCTCGCCGAAGAATGCCGCCCATGAACACTCGCTACGAACAACTCGATCGGTGGATAGACGCGCATTTCGACGAGCAAGTGCGCTATCTGCAGGCCCTGGTCCAGGTGCCCACCGACACGCCGCCCGGCAATAACGCGCCGCACGCCGAGCGCACCGCCGAGCTGCTGGCCGCGATGGGCTACACGGCCGAGCTGCATGCGGTGCCCCAGGCCGAGGTCAAGGCCTATGGCCTGGAATCGATCACCAATCTGATCGTGCGTCGCTCCTTCGCCCCCGGCGGCCCGGTCATCGCGCTGAACGCGCATGGCGATGTGGTGCCGCCCGGCGAGGGCTGGACGCACGGCCCCTATAGCGGCGAGCTTGTGGACGGCAAGCTTTACGGCCGTGCCGCCGCCGTCAGCAAGAGTGACTTCGCCAGCTACACCTTTGCGCTGCGCGCGCTGGAGTCGCTGAACGCGCCGCTGAAGGGCGGCGTCGAGCTGCACTTCACCTACGACGAGGAATTCGGCGGCGAACTGGGCCCGGGCTGGCTCTTGAAACAGGGCCTCACCAAGCCCGATCTGCTGCTGGCCGCTGGTTTCAGCTACCAGGTCGTCACCGCACACAACGGTTGCCTGCAGATGGAAGTCACGGTACACGGCAAGATGGCACACGCCGCCATCCCCGACACCGGCGTCGACGCGCTGCAGGGCGCGGCCGCCATCCTGAACGCGCTGTATGCGCAGAACCTCGAATACAAAAAGGTCAGCAGCCGGGTCGAGGGCATCACGCACCCCTATCTGAATGTCGGCCGCATCGAGGGCGGCACCAACACCAATGTCGTGCCCGGCAAGGTGGTGCTGAAGCTGGACCGCCGCATGATTCCCGAGGAGGATCCGGTCGCGGTCGAGGCGAACATCCGCGAAGTGATTGCCCAGGCGGCCGCCAGCTATCCCGGCATCACGGTCGAGATCAAACGCCTGCTGCTGGCCCGTGCGCTCCAGCCGCTGCCCGGCAACAAGCCCCTGGTCGAGGCCTTGCAAAAGCATGGCGCGGCGGTCTTCGGCGAAGCGATCCCGACCTCGGGCACGCCGCTCTACACCGATGTGCGCCTCTATGGCGAACAGGGCATCCCGGCCGCGATCTACGGCGCCGGCCCGCGCACCGTGCTGGAAAGCCATGCCAAGCGGGCCGACGAGCATCTGGTGCTGGAGGACCTGCGGCGCGCGACCAAGGTCGTCGCGCGAAGCTTGTACGACTTGCTGCAGGGCTGAGGTACACAGAAAAAAGCCAGCCGCTTCGTGATGCTGCCACTGCTCTACAGCTACCGCCGCTGCCCCTATGCGATGCGGGCCCGCATGGCCCTGCTGCAGGCCGGGCTGCGCTTTCGTGCCCACGAGATCGTGCTGCGCGACAAGCCGGCCGAGCTGCTGGCCCTGTCACCCAAGGGCACGGTGCCGGTGCTGCGGCTGAGCGATGGGCCGGTGCTGGAGCAGAGCTGGGACATCATGCGCTGGGCCCTGGCGCCGGCCGATGCCGACGGCTTCTGGCAGCGCGCCCAGACGCCCGAGAACCTGGCGCTGCTCGGCATCAACGACGGCGAGTTCAAGCACCATCTCGACCGCTACAAATACCCTGACCGCTATCCCGACGCCGACCGCAGCCGGCATCGCGACCACGCCGTGGCCGCACTGCTGGCGCCGCTGCAGCAGCGGCTGCAGGGTCAAGCCTATCTGGGCGGCGACTCGCCCTGCGCCAGCGATCTGGCGATCTTTCCCTTCGTTCGCCAGTTCGCGGCGGTGGAGCCCGACTGGTTTGGCGATGCGGCGCAGCGCGCGCGGTGGCCGGCGCTGCAGCACTGGCTGGCGCAGTGGCTGGGCAGCGCGCTGTTCGCCGCCTGCATGGTCAAGCTGCCGGTCGGGCAGGCGGTGGAGTTTCCGGCACCGGCCGCGTGATCGGATCGGGCCTGACGATGACCTCGCAGGTCATCGCCACAAAGCAGCCACTCGCGCACAGTGGAGCCATCAACAACGGAGCCCACCCTATGCCCGCCTTCGCCATCGCCCATCTCCGCGACGTCCAATTCGGTCCGGACATCGTTCACTACCTGGAGCGCATCGACGCCACGCTGGCGCCCTTCGGCGGCCAGTTCCGCGTGCATGGCGCTAGCGCCGAGGCGATGGAGGGTCAGTGGATCGGCGACATCGTCGTGGTCGAGTTCCCCGACCTGGCACGCGCCCGCGCCTGGTACCGCTCCGAGGACTACCAGGTCATCGTGCCGCTGCGCAGCCGCAACTCGATCGGCGAGGTGATCCTCGTTGACGGCGTGGACGGCGGGCACCGGGCGACCGACATCCTGGCGGGCGTGGGGGCCTGAACAGGAGTCAGGTCTTGCCCGGGGCGGGGCGGGGCGGGTCACAATGCCGCCCGGGTACTGATCGATGCATGAATCATCGACGGCCCGCCGGCCCGCTCCTCCCGACCACCCGCCATGAACCCCTGCCCAGGCGCCAGCGCCCAGCTCATTTCCACCCGCGTGCCGCACCGGGTCCGCACCGCCACCGTGCGCGACGATCTGGTGGGCTGGGTGCTGTCGGGCCGCAAGCGCCTGTCCACGCCCTTCGGCGAGACCCGCTTTGCCACCGGCCAGGTCTTCGTCATCCCGCGTTCGACCCAGTGGGACATGATCAACGAGCCGGCCGCAGGTGGCCACTACGAGGCACGCATGATGGGCTTTGCGCCGCCGCTCATCGAGCGGTTTCACGAGCGCTTTGCCCAGTTCACCGCGACACCGGCCGTGCAGAGCTGCGCCAGCACGGTGGCGGACGAGGCCTTTGCGGCCAGCTTCGACCATGCGACCGCGGCGCTGCTGGATCCCGAGGCCTCGCAAGCCCTGCGCGAACACCGCGCGCTCGAGGTCCTGCTGCTGCTTGCGGAACGCGGCCTGGTGTTTGCGCCGGCGCGCGAGCTGGGCTGGACCGACCGCGTACACCGCCTCGTCGGCCAGCGCCCCCATGCCGCTTGGACGGTGGACGAGGTCGCCCGCGCATTTCATCTGAGCGCCAGCACCTTGCAGCGCCGGCTGGCCGATGAAGCCACCTCGCTCAGCCGCTGCGTGCGCGAGGTCAGGCTGGAGGCCGCGATGGCCCTGCTGCAGGGTTCGGACCTGCAGGTCTCGGAAATCGCGGCTCGCTGCGGCTACGACTCCCACAGCCGGTTCTCGGCGGCGTTCCGCCAGCGCTTCGGCTACGCGCCCTCACATCTGCGGCCCTGAGCCGCAGCGCACAGCGAATGACGCCGTCGGGCTAGCGCGGCGCGTTTGATCGCTGCATCATTCGGCCTCCTCTCAACACGGAAGGCCCCATGAAACACACGCTTGTTGCCGGCGCGCTGCTCGTCACCGCCACCCTGACCCACGCCGTCGGTTTCCAGCTCAGCAGCCCCGACATCAAGTCCGGCGGCACGATCGACCCGCGCTTCGAGTTCAATGGCTTCGGCTGCAGCGGCGAGAACAAATCGCCCGCCCTGCAATGGCGCGGCGCGCCCGCCGGCACCAAGAGCTTTGCGGTCACGGTCTACGACCCGGACGCTCCCACCGGCTCGGGCTGGTGGCACTGGTCCGTCATCAATCTGGGCGCCGATGTCAATGAACTGAAGCCTGATGCCGGCGCCGTCGGCGGCGCCAATCTGCCCAAGGGCGCCAGCCATGTGCGCATCGACTACGGCGTCGCCGGCTGGGGCGGCACCTGTCCGCCGCAGGGCGACAAGCCGCACCGCTACATCTTCACCGTCTACGCGCTGAAGACCGACAAGCTCGAACTCCCCGCCGACGCCACCGCCGCGCTGGCCGGCTACATGATCAAGGCCAACGCACTGGGCCAGGCCAGCTTCACCGCCAAGTACGGCCGGGCCAAGGCCAAGCCCTGAGCGGCCGAGCCGGCCCTGCTCGACGGTGAAGAAAGAGCGGACCTATCTTCGCTTCAGTCAGGGCCTCACCGTACCGAAGGCCCGGACGCCGGACGCGGGCCGTGACGCAGGGTCAACAAGGTGCCCAGGCTCAACGCGACGAGCGCGAAGCCGGGGCCGCCCAGCGCGCCGACATGGTCGACCAGCAGGCCGCCGAAGATGGCGCCGCTGGCGATCGCGATCTGGAAGGCCGCGACCAGCAGGCCGCCGGCACCCTCGGCCTGATCGGGCGCGGCCCGCACGATCCAGGTCTGGAAGCCGACCGGGAAGGCACCGAAGGCAAAGCCCCACAGCGTGACGGCGACGGCGGTGACCAGCACCGAGCTGCCGGCGACCAGCAGACTGGCCGCGAGCACCGCGATCAGCGCGCCGCCGCTGACGATGGCGTGGCGCTCGCTGCGCTGGGCGATCCAGCCGCCGGCGAAATTGCCGAAGAAACCGCCGACGCCATAGCCCAGCAACACGGCGGTGATCGCGCCGACCGACAGCTGGGTGACCTGCTCCATCAGCGGGCGGATATAGGTGAAGCCGGCAAAGTGCCCGGAGATCACCAGCAGCACGGCCAGCAGGGCCATGCGCACATTGGGCCGCCTCAGCAGCTCGCCCAGCACGCGCAGATCGGGCTTGTCGCGCGGCGGCAGCGCCGGCAGCGTGAAGAACTGCACCAGCAGCGTGACCACGCTGACCACGCCGGCCGCGACAAAGGCGCTGTGCCAGCCCCATCGATCGCCCATCCAGGCCCCGATGGGTGCGGCGCCGACGGTGGCGACCGAGACGCCGGTCAGTATCAGCGACATCGCGCGGGCAAACAGCGGCTCGGGCACCAGGCGCAGCGCCAGCGCGGCCGACATCGACCAGAAGCCGCCCAGCGCCACGCCCAGCAGCACCCGGGCAGCCAGCAGCAAGGCCAGGCTGTCGGCCAGCACCGTCAGCACGTTGGACAGCAGCAGCAGCAGGGTCAGCGCCAGCATCACAAGCCGGCGGTCCAGCCGGCGCGTCAGCAGCGGTATCGCCGGCGCCGCGACCGCGCCGACCAGGGCGGTCGCGGTGACCGCCTGGCCGGCGGCGCCATCGCTGACGCCCAGGTCGGCGGCCATCGCGGTCAGCAGGCTGGCCGGCAGGAACTCGGCCGTGACCAGGCCGAACACGCCCAGCGCCAGCGAGACGACGGCGGGCCAGCGGGCGGCGGCGGCCGAGGGTTCAGGGCTGCCGGGCAAGGCCACGGCGTTCGGAGCGAGGGTCGCAGAGCAGGTCGAGGAAGACACGTTGGAGGCCGTTGTAGTGGACTGAGCGCCCAGCTTAGAGATAGGATCCCGGCGTTTCCATGCCGGAATATCCGAAATGCTTGATCTTTTATCCAAGCCTGCTCACAGCCCCTCGCCCGAGCCGGCCCCGGGCCCGCGCGATATGCTGACCGAGATCCTGCGCGGCCTGCGCCTGGACGGCGTCGAATACGGCCGCTGCCTGCTGCAAGCCCCCTGGGCGGTGGCCTTCCCGGCGCAGCGCGCGGCGCGCTTTCATTTCGTCGGCAGCGGTGGCTGCTGGTTGCGCACACAGACCAGCGAATGGCTGCAGCTGCAGCCGGGCGATGCGGTGCTGCTGCCGCGCGGCAGTTTCCATATCATCGCCAGTGCGCCCGAGGTGCCGGCGGTCGATGTCGACTCGCTGGCCCGTGTCGCGGTCTCGGAGAATATCTACCTGGTCGGCGGCGAGGCTCACGAGGCCGGTGCACCGGAGATCAGCGATTCGACACCGACGCCCGACCTGATGTTCTGCGCGGCGCTGCGCTTCAATCTGGATCCGCTGCATCCACTGGTGGCGATGATGCCCGAGCTGATGCTGGCCGGCGAGCTGGCGCAGCGCGATCCCACCGTGCCGGCGCTGCTGGAGGCGATGGAACGCGAGGTCAGGCTGGAGCGCATCGGCGCCTGCGGCCTGCTCGCACGGCTGGCCGATGCGCTGGCGGCCAGCGTGATACGCGCCTGGGTCGAACGCGGCTGCGGCAGCTCGACCGGCTGGGTCGCGGCGGTGCGCTGCCCCCGGATCGGCCAGGTGATCGCGGCCATCCATGCCGACCCCGAGCGCGACTGGAGCGTGCCGGCCCTGGCCGAGCTGATGGGCGCCTCGCGCTCGAGCTTTGCCGAGGCCTTCACCCGCACGATGGGCGAGAGCCCGGCGAAATATGTCGCCAAGGTCAAGATGTTCCAGGCCCGGCGCTGGATCAGCCACGAGGGCATGCGCATCGCGGTGGCCGCCGAGCGCCTGGGCTATGACTCGGAGGCCTCGTTCAGCCGCGCCTTCAAGCGCATCATTGGCCAGCCGCCCAGCAGCGCCCGGGCCGAGCAGCAGGGCCGCAAGGCGCCGCCGCGCAGGTCCTCAAGGCCCTGATCGGCGCGCTCAGCGCGAAGCGCTGGTGGCGCGGTGCGAAGCCCTGGCTGCGCGGTGCGGCAGCGTTGCCAGCCGATGCAGCGCCGCCCGCAAGGCCGTCGCCGCGACGCCCAGGCTGCGATCGCTGCGCCGGGCCAGATAGGTCTGCACCTGCGCCACGCCCTGCGGGCCCAGCGCGGTGGCGGCCAGCGGCAGCAGCTGCTGCTCGGCCAGCTCGCGCTCCACCGTCCACCGCGGCAGCCGGCCCCAGCCGACGCCGGCCAGTATCAGCGCGCGCTTGGCCTCCTGGGTGCCGACCCGCAGTGTCTGCGGCGACAGCACGCCGAAGTCGCGCCCCTCGGACAGCGCCGTCGGATCCTCCAGCACGATCTGCAGCTGGTCGGCCAGGTCCGCGCTGGTGAGCGCCTGGCGGCGCCGGGCCAGGAGGTGGCTGGCAGCGGCCACCGCCACGATGGGCACCGTCTGCAAGGCCTCGGTTTCGATGCGGGGGTCGAGAAAATCCTCGCCCGCCATGATGGCCAGGTCGCAGCGCCGCTCGCGCAGCGCCTGCAGCGGCCCGCCCAGCGGCGCCACGCTCAGGCGCAGGCGCACCGCCGGCAGCGCCTCGCGCAGCTCCCCCAGCGCGGCAGCCACCAGAGGCAGCGGGTAGAGCGTGTCCACCACCAGGGACAGCTCGATCTCCACGCCCTCGCCCAGGCCGCGAGCGCGGGCCCGCATGAAGTCGACCTTGAGCAGCACGGCGCGGGCGTCTTCCAGCAGGGCCGCGCCCGCCGCCGTGAGCGTGGGGCGGTGGCCGCTGCGGTCGAACAGGCTCACATCGAGCTGCTGCTCCAGATTGGCGATGGCATGGCTGACGGCCGACTGCGCGCGCAGCAGGCGCGCCGCCCCGGCGCGGAAGCTGCCGGCCTCGGCCACGGTGACAAACATGCGCATCTGATCGAGTGTGAGAGCGTCCAGCATTGATCGATTTTATAGATCAAGAATCTCTGAATTTTATGGCTTCCGTCGATCAGCAGCGCTGCCGATACTGGCCTCATTCCACACAGGAGGTTCGGCACATGAGCAAGGTTCTGGTTCTTTACTACTCGTCCTACGGCCATATCGAGACCATGGCCGCCGCTGTGGCCGAGGGGGTGCGCAGCCACGGCGCCGAGGCGGTCGTCAAGCGGGTGCCCGAGCTGGTGCCGGCGTCCGTCGCGGCCCGCTACAAGACGGCGCCGGACACGCCGCTGGCCCGGGTGGAGGAGCTGCCCGACTACGACGCCATCGTGATCGGCACACCGACGCGCTTCGGCGCTATGGCGGCGCAGATGAAGAACTTCCTGGACCAGGCCGGCAGCCTGTGGGCCCGGGACGCGCTGGTGGGCAAGGTGGGCAGCGTCTTCACCTCCACCGGCAGCCAGCATGGCGGGCAGGAGTCGACGATTCTGTCGACGCACATCGTGCTGCTGCATCTGGGCATGGTGCTGGTGGGCCTGCCGTATAGCTACAAGGGCCAGCTGCGCATGGACGAGATCACAGGCGGCTCGCCCTATGGCGCGTCCACGCTGGCCGACGACGGGCGAGGCGGCGATCGCCAACCCAGCCGCAACGAGATCGAGGCGGCCCGCTACCAGGGCCGCCATGTGGCGCGGATCGCCGGGGCGCTGGCACAGGCGCCGGCATGAGGCGCGCGGAGATGCCGCCGCGCAGCGACTGGCGGGCCGTCTGGCTGGTGGTGGCCGCCGGGGTGGCCTCGGCCTTTCAGCTGGGCAAGGTGGCGATTGCCGCCCCGCAGCTGCAGGCCGAGCTTGGCCTGAGCCTGGCGATGCTGGGCGGCCTGGGCGCCACCTTCGCCGTGCTGGGGGCGCTGGGCGGGGTGGCTGCGGGCTCGCTGGTGGCCCGCGCCGGGGATCGCTCCATGCTGCTGCTCGGGCTGCTGGCCACGCTGCTCGGTTCGGTGCTCGCCCTGGCCACCGGCAGCTTTGCGCTGCTGCTGGTCTCGCGGGTGATCGAAGGCCTGGGCTTTCTGCTGATCACCGTGGCCGGGCCCACGCTGCTGGGACGGCTGGTGCCTGCGGCCGACCGGAACGCCGCGTTGGCGCTGTGGAGCTGCTTCATGCCGGCCGGCATCGCGCTGGCGATGCTGACCGGGCCCCGGTTCGACGACTGGCGCAGCCTCTGGACCGCTGCAGCGCTGGTCACCGGCCTGATCATGCCCGCCGTGGGCTGGGCGGTGCCACAGGCGCCGGCCGGCGCCGAGGGGTCGAGGCCGCCGGCTCGGGTGGCCGAGGTCTGGCGGTCCCTGCCACTGGCTGCGAGCTTCCTGCTCTACAGCCTGATGTTCTTCGCGCTCTTCAGCTTTCTGCCGGTGCTGCTGCAGCAGCGTCTGCAGGTGGGGCCAGCGACGGTGGGCTTGCTGGCGGCGCTGGCCAGCGCGGCCAATATCGTCGGCAATCTCGCCGCCGGCCTGCTGCTGCAAAGGCTGAGCCGCGCGGCGCTGGGAGGCGGCGCGGCGCTCACGATGGGGCTGTGCGCGCTGGGCATCTTTCTGCCGGTGCTGGACCCGTGGGCGGCCTTCGCGCTGTGCCTGCTGTTTTCGGCGGTGGGAGGCCTGATCCCGGCCAGCCTGCTGTCGGCGGTACCGCAGCAGTGCGCGACGCCGGCGCAGGCCGCGCTCGCCGTGGGCCTGCTGATGCAGGGCAGCAATCTGGGCCAGGCGCTGGGGCCGCTGCTGGTGGGCCGCGCGGTGGACAGCCATGGCTGGCCGGCCGCTGCGGCCTGGGTGGCTGCAGCGGCCCTGGCCATGGTAGTCACGCTGTTCTGGCGTCCGGGGGCCCGAGCCGCATAGCCGAAGGCAGCGATGCCTGCGCTACAGTGCAGCCCTGCCCGCCCGCCGTGCCCCATGCGCCTCCTCCTCCTGCTCCGCGACACCTCGCCCAACGGCATCACCACCTACAACCGCATCCTGGCGCGGGAGCTGGTGGCGCAAGGCCACGAGATCCATGTCTGGCCGGCCCGCAGCGACTTCGGCGCCGGCCGGGCACTGCGCCTGCCGCCGGCCCATCCGCTGCTGGAGCCACTGGCCCGGCCCTGGCTCAAGCGGGGACTCAAGCCCGACCTGCTGTTCGTCAACAGCTACACCCAGGCCCGCTTCGCCCACCAACTCAAGGCCAGCGCCGGCATCCCCTGGCTGGCCTGCATGCACAACGGCCACGGCCTCGAACGCATGGCCCAGTGGCTGCAGCTGTTCGGCAATGCCGACGGCGTGGTCACGATGTGCGAGACCCTGCGTGCCACCTATGCCCAGCTGATCGCCGATGGCGGCGCCGCCCACCAGCCTCCGGTGCTGGGCAGCCGGCTGCCGATAGCCATGCCGGCGCTGCGCGAGCGCAGCGCCGAGGGGCCGATCACTCTGGGCTACTGCTCGCGCCTGAGCGGCCACAAGGGCCCGCGCTGCGAGGCCTGGCTGGAAGCCATCGCGCGGCTGCCCGGGCGTGAGCGCTACCGTGTGCTGGTGATTGGCGGCGGCAGCCATCTGAAGGCCTTGCAGGCCAAGGCCGCCGCCTTGGGACTGAACGCCGAATTCAGCGGCATGGTGGCCGACCCGGCGCCGCTGCTGGAGCGCATCGATGTGATCACCGGCGCCGGCTATGCGCTGATGGAGGGTCTGATGCGCGGCTGCGCGGCGGTGGGCCTGGGCTTTGGCGGCTGCATCGGCGCGATCACCGAGCAGACGCTGGACGAGGCCTATGCGCTGAACTTCGGCGACCACTGCCCGCGCGCCTACCCCGGCGATGCCGACAGCATCGCGGCCGCGCTGGCCACCGCCATTGCCTCGCTGCAGACTCCGGGCCTGGCCCGGCTGCACCAGCGCGCGCGCGCGTTCTCGGCGCCCGGGCCGGTGGTCAGCGAGCTGGTGGATTTCATCGCGCGCTGCAGGCGCGGCTGAGCCGGCGTAGCTCGAGCACCGGCAGGGTGCGGCGCTGCTCGCCGCCGCCCACCTCGACCAGCGCCTGCAGCGACAGGTCGCGCGGATCGGCATCGGCCGGGGCCTCGCGGAGCCAGCGCGCGGGCTCGATGCCGGTCAGCCCGTCCACCACCCAGCCGACCGCGCCGCCCCCCTCGTCATCCACCACCAGCACCATCGCGTCGGCGTGATCGGCCGACGGCCGGGCCTGGCCCAGCACCGTGCGCAGGCAGACCAGGGGCAGGGCCTGGCCGCGATGCAGCAGCAGGCCCAGCATGCCGGGCGCATCCGAGGCGGCGGCGCCGCGCTGCGGCGGCAGTCGCATGATCTCGCGCACCTGGGTCAGCGGCGTGCCCAGCTCGGTGTCGAGGCGATAGGTCAGATAGCTGGTCTGCGGCCCCTGGCCTGCAGCCTCGGCGGCCTCGGGCGAGGCGAGCTCGGCCCGGCGGTGGCTGCGGGCGGCCGGGATCGGGTGGCTCAACCCGGCCAGCGCCTGCAGCACCGGCTCGGCCAGCAGGGCCGCGCTGCGCAGCAGCAGCACCGGCGCCGCCTCCTGCTCGGGCGGCAGCAGGCCGGCAAACAGCTCGGGACGCCGCAGGCCCAAGAAGGGCAGCGGCAGCAAGGCCTGGGCGGCGAGGTGGCGGATATCGCGCACCAGGTCCAGCACCAGGGCCAGCCGCCCGGCCCCCAGGCGCAGCACCAGCACATCGCTGAGCGCCGCGGCCGGGCTGCGACCCAGGCCCAGCAGCTGCAGGCTGTCGACCACCGGGATCTCCTGGCCATGATGGTGGATCACGCCCAGGCAGAGACCGCCGCGCAGCTCGCTGCCCAGGATCTGGGCCTGCGGCACCGTGGTCTCGACCAGGGCTGCGGCAATCGCCAGACCATGGCCGCCGACCTCGAACAGCAGGCAGGGCTCGCGCGGGCCGGCGGCGGCGGTGGCGCCCGTCTCGCCTGCTTCGCGCGCCTCGGCCACCAGGGGCGCGCCCGCCAGCCGGGCCAGCGCGGCCGGGTCCAGCACGGCCACCAGGCCGGCATCGGCCGGCGCATCATCGAGCGCGAACGCGTGAGTCAGCAGCCCAGGCGCACTGTCAGCCACGGCGGGCTCCAGGCCATGCAGCCGGGCCGGGGCCACGATGCTGCCAACGCCGTCAAGCAGCAGGCCCAGCAGCAGCGGCCGCTCGGCCGTGCCCAGGCGCAGCAGCAGTATCACCCGCTGCGGCGTCGGCAGGGCCGCCGCCAGCCCCAGCAGCGGCGCCGGATCCAGCACCGGCACGACGCTGCCGCGCACATCGATGGCCCCGCGCAGCTCGGCCGCCGCGCCGGGCAGCGGGGCCAGGGCCGCCGGGCAATGGATCACCTCGCGCACCGCCGCGACATCGATGCCCAGCGTGCAGCCGCCCACCCGTATCAGGCCGAAACGCAGGCCGGTCGCCGCCATCATGGGCCTCAGCGCGGCGCCGCCGCACCGGCGCCGCTACCCAGGCCGGCGACCAGCTCGGCCACCTCGCGGGCCACGCCCTGCTGGGCCTGGGCGGCCTCGGCGATCTGGCGGATCGAGTCGCTGGTCTTGCCGGCGCTGGAGACGATGCCCTCGAAGGCATCGCGCGCCTTGGCCGAGCGCTCCGAGCCGGTATCGACCCGCTCGCCCGACTCCTCGATCAGCTTGGTGATCGCATGGGCCGCCTCCGAGCTGCGCTCGGCCAGGCGCCGCACCTCGCCGGCCACCACCGAGAAGCCCAGCCCATGCTCGCCGGCCCGGGCCGCCTCGATCGCGGCATTGAAGGCCAGCAGATTGGTCTGGGCCGCGATGTCGCCGACCACCCGCACGATCTCGCCGATCTGGCGGCTGCTGGTCTGGATCAGCTCGATCGACTCGATCGCCTTCTGCAGCGCCGCAAAGCCCTGCTGGGCATTCTCCTGCGTGGCGCCGGCCAGTGCGGCGGCGGCCTGGGTCGACTGGCCGATGCGGGCGATCGCCTGGTCCAGCGCGCTGATCGTCACGCCCATCGCCGTGGTCTTCTGGCGCACATCCCGCTCCAGCCGCACCTGGTCGCTGACATCCACCGCGTACTTGATGACGCCGCGCGGCTGGCCCTTCATATCGAAGATCGGGCTGTAGGTGGCCAGTATCCAGACCTCGCGGTTGAACTTGCCGACACGCTGGAAGCGGCCGCTGCGATGCTCGCCCTTGCCCAGGCGCAGCCAGAAGTCGCGGTACTCCTCCGAGGTGATGTATTCGGGCGGGCAGAAGCTGCTGTGGTGGCGCCCCACCACCTCGCGCAGGCTGTAGCCCATGGTGCGCAGAAAGTTCTCGTTGGCGGCCAGCACATTGCCGTCCAGATCGAACTCGATCGCGCCCAGGCCCAGGTCCACCGCCCTGACCCGGCTCTCCACCTCGCTGCTGCGGATCTTGGCGGCGGTGACGTCGATCGCGTACTTGACGATCTTGGTGATGCGGCCCTCGGGATTCATGATGGGGTTGTAGGTGGCCTGGATCCAGACATCCTTGCCGTTCTTGCCCAGGCGCTTGTACTCGCCGCTGTCGAACTCGCCGCGCGCCAGCTTGTCCCAGAAGCCCAGATAGGCCTCGCTGCCGGCGTAGGCCGGGTCGCAGAAGATGCGGTGGTGCTTGCCGCGCACCTCCTCCAGCGCATAGCCCATCAGCTGCAGGAAGTTGGCATTGGCCGTCAAGACATGACCCTTGAGGTCGAACTCGATCACCGCCTGGGCCCGGCTGATCGCGTTGACCTTGCCCTGGAACTCGGCATTGCTGAGCCTGGCCTCGGTCACGTCATGGGCGAACTTGACGATCTTCAGCGGCCGGCCCTCGAAATCGAAGATCGGGTTGTAGGTCGCCTGCAGCCACAGTTCCTGGCCCTGCTTGGCCAGGCGCTTGTAGATGCCGCCGTCGAACTCGCCCCGGCCCAGCTTCTGCCAGAAGCGCTGGTAGTCCTCGCCGGCCGCGTACTCGGGCTCGCAGAACATGCGGTGGTGCTTGCCGCGCAGCTCCTCGAGGTTGTAGCCAACCAGCTGCAGAAAGCGCTCGTTGGCGTTCAGGATGTTGCCGCGCAGATCGAACTCGACGACCGCCTGCGAGCGCGAGATCGCCGCCACCTTGCCCTCGGCCTCGGCGGCGCGCAGCTTGGCGCCGGTGATGTCGTAGGCAAACTTGACGATCTTGAAGGGCAGGCCGTCCAGATCGAGGATGGGGTTGTAGCTGGCCTGGATCCAGACCTCCTTGCCGTTCTTGCCCAGGCGCTTGTACTCGCCGCCGTCGATCTCGCCGCCGCGCAAGCGGGTCCAGAGCGCGGTGTACTCGGGGCTTTGCGCATACTCGGTCTCGCAGAACATGCTGTGATGCTGGCCGCGCACCTCGGCCAGGCTGTAGCCCATCAGCTCCTGGAAGTTCTTGTTGGCATCCAGCACCCGGCCCTGCAGATCGAACTCGATCACCGCCTGGGCCCGGTTGATGGCCGCCACCTTGCCCAGCAGCTCGGCATTGCCCAGCTTGCCGGCGCTGATGTCCAGCACATACTCGACGACGCGCAGCGGCTTGCCGTCCACGCCCAGCACCAGGTTGTAGCTGGAACGCACATAGACCTTGCGGCCGTCAGCGGCCAGGCGCACGAACTCGCCCTCCTGAGACTCGCCGGCCCGCAACCGCTCCCACAGGCGCTTGAACTCCGGCCCCGCCGCATAGGCGGGCTCGCACAACATCGCATAGGGCTGGCCCTGCAGCTCGGCCAGGCTCCAGCCCATCAGGGTCAGGAAGTTGTCGTTGGCGCTCAGCATGTGGCCGTCCAGATCGCACTCCACCACCGCCTGCACCCGCGCGATCGCGCCGACCCGCGCGCTCAGGTCGGCCGCCGCCAGGCGCTGCTGGGTGGTGTCCAGCGCCACCAGGGTCAGCCGGCTGCGCGCCTCGTTGGCAAACAGCCAGCCCTCCAGCATCGCGGTGGCGCCACCATCGCCGGGCCGGGCCGGCAGCGTGACCGTGGCGGCCCCATCGGCGGCGCCCAGCGCGGCATTCCAGGCCGTGCGCATGGCCAGCAGATCCAGGCCCAGCAGGGCATCGCGGTCGATGCTGCCGAGCCGCCCGCGCTCCAGCGCCAGCGTCTGCAGGGCCAGCTCGTTGGCATCCAGCAGCAGCCCGCTGCTGACCTCGAACACCAGGGTCAGGTATTGCTGGTTCAGCGCATGGGCCAGCGCCGCTATCGGCACCTCCGACAGCTGGGGAATCGACGAATAGGTCATCTTCTCTCCCTGTTTGCACAGCCCGGCAGGCGGCGGCCCATCGTAGTGACAGCGAGGCGCCCCGGTCAATCACGGCGTGTGGCGGCCCGCACGATGAGCTGGCGCTCGCGCAGCGCCTCGGGTTCGAAGGGGCTCCAGTCGGGGCGCTGCTGCTCGTAGAAGCCGTAGAGCCGCTCCAGATTGCCCAGCAGCTGGGCGTTGTCCGGCGCCAGCGCCAGCGCGGCCATCAGCTCGCGCGACAGCCGCGCCGCGCTGTCAGCGGTCAGGGCCCCGGGGCCGACGGCCACCCGCGCCAGCGCCGCCAGCTGGCGCGCGCCGGCATAGGCCGGCAGCTGCACCTGGGCCTGCTCGAACAGCGCCAGCGCCGGCTCGTAGCGCCCCTGCTCCCAGGCCTGCCAGCCGCGCAGCGCGCTGGCCAGCCCCCAGGCGCCGGGCGCCAGATCGGCCGGCACCGCGCGCTCATAGCGGCTCAGGCCCTGCTCCATCAAGGCGGCCGTGCGGGTGCGCTGGGCGGCCGTCAGCCCGTCGACCCGCAGCCGCACAAAGGCCGAGACCGCATCGACATAGGCCAGCTCGGGCAGCCAGCGCTGCAGCGACCAGGCGGCCTGCTCACCCGGTTGAGCCGCCACCTGCACCCAGCCGCCAGGGCCGCCCTGCTGCGACTGCAGATGCAACCATTCGCCGCGCGCCTCGCTGACCCAATAGGCCAGCGCCTGGTGGGGCGAGAACTCGATGGACCGGCCGGCAGCGCCGCGCTCGGGCCGGGGCCGCAAGACCATGGCCTGGCGGAAATCGCGGTCCACCTGGGCCAGCTCGGCCCGGCTGATGCGGCGTGGCGCGAAAGCGATGGCCTGGGTCGGCAGGCTGCCGCGCAGCTGCAGCGGCCCGTTCTTGAACCACAGCTGTTCAGCCCCGCCGCCCTCGCCAACCTGGCGCACAAAGCGCAGATAGCTCTGCAGATAGAACTCGCCGGCCTGCTCGAACAAGCGGCCCCAGACCAGCACCGCCCCCTGGCCCGGCCGCAGCGCGCCCGACGCACCGACCCGGGTGATGCGGCCGACGATCACATCGACATCGCAGACCTCGCCCGGCTCGGCCCACAGATGCTTGGCGCCTATCGAGGGGTACTTCAGCAGGCCCATCAGCACTTCCAGATGGACCAGCGCGGCGATCTGGCGGCTGGCCAGCTGCAGCTCGGGCGGCGGTGGGCGGCCATCGCGGGTGTCGGCGTGATAAGGCAGGACCAGGGCATTCAGCGCCGCGCCCGGAAACACCGAGGCATAGCTGCAGGGCTCCATGCCGGCCGCGCGCGCCGGGCCGGCCAGTACCGCCAGCAGGCTCATCAGGACGTATAGACAGCGGCGCATCATGGCTTGGCCTCCTCGTCGCAGGGCTTGGCACTCGCTCGCAGGCGCAGCAGGCCGGTCTTCGGATAGGCCGCGTCGGCCTTGGCCTCGCTGATCGCGCGCCCGGCCGATGTCAGCACAAAGGCGCGCAGGCCTTCCAGCTCGCTCTTGGTCCGTCCCTCCAGCGGCCGTTTGGCCAGGGCGGCCAGCAGCACATCGGCGCGGCACAGATTGCGATGCGCCGTGTCAAAGCTGCGCTCGCGCAGCAGCTTGAAGCCGAAGGCACTGGCGACAAAGGCATCGATATCGCTGGAGCGCGCCACCAGCTGGACCGGGTCCCGGATCGGCGTGGCGCCCGGCTCGGGGTAGCTCAGGCGCTGCAAGGCGCCGGCGGCGGCCTCGTTCTGGTTGGCCGCCTGCCGCAGCGGCACCAGCAGATAGCTCAGCTGCGCGCTGGGCTGGCTCGTGCCGCCGGGCCCGGGTTCGCTGGACAGCTGGCCCCAGACCTCCAGCAGGACCCGCCGCGTGTGCAGGCCGTCGACCAGGCGCGGGTTGTGCTCGCGCCCGTCCAGTGCCGGTGCGCGGCCCGGGCAGGCGACGAAGCGCACCGGCGTGTCGGGCAGATTGATCCAGCGGGCATTGCGGTTCTGGTCGAGCTCGAACTGCAGACGCTCCAGATAGTTCTTCAGCTCGGCCGGCTTGAGCAGCTCGCCGCTCGGCTCGCTGAGCAGGACCGTGAAGCTGCCGGCCTGGGGCTCGCAATCGATGATGACGGCCTGGGCCGCACCGGTGCCCACAGCCAGAAGCCAGCTCAGCCAGTGTTTCCTCATCGCGGTCTCCCTCATTCGTCCAGCATCGCCAGCGCCGCGTCGACCGACTTCAGCAGCCGCGGATAAACCTCGCCCGCCCCCTCGGGCTTGACACGCACCAGGGCCTCGAAGCCGGCCGGCCGCCCGGCCAGCGCCGCCTCCACCAGGCCGCGATAGCGCCGCAGCGCCGGCCGGGCCTTGCCGCAGCCATGCTGGCCCAGCATCAGCACGACCTTTTCCTGCGCCTGCCACTCATACTGCTGGCGCAGGCCCAGCACCCGGGGCAAGGCGGCACAGACCAGCTCGGGCTCGCGCAGCGCCAGCACATTCAGGCCCTCGGCCGCCGCCGCGCCACCCATGCCGCTCTGGCGCAGATGACTCATCAGCCCCGGCAGCGCCGGCTCGCCATAAGAGGCCAGCAGGGTGGCGGCGCTGCCGAGCTCGGCCTCGCTGCCCTTGCCGCCGAGCTGTATCAGCAGGCCCTGCATCTCCTTGGTGTAGGAGAGGTCGAGCTGGCGCTGCTTGATCGCCAGGTCCACCGAGTCCTTCAGCGCAAAGCCCAGCACCAGCACGACCGCCGCGGCGACCAGCTTGGGCAACTCGGCGCCCATCCAGGCGGCGGCGCAGGCCAGCACTGACCGGGCTTCCGATGGGGCCGCTGCCGGCGCTGGCTGGGCCTGCAGCAGTTGCTCGATGCGCGCCAGCCGTTCTTCCACCGTGCCGCTCATGCCTGGGCTCCGCTTGTCGCGATGCCGCAGTCTGGAGCGGACGCGCCCGGGCGTCAAACCCTAGAACGCCACACAAAGGGGCGACGCATCCCATCTTGGTGCAGACAGATTGCATACAGTTTCATCAATTCCTTGTATGCAGCATTGCGACCACGCCGCGGCAAGGCCTGGCTTGATGGCATGGAGATTGCTCCGTAGAGTGGATCGCCGGGTCGGCAAGACCTGGCCCTTCCTTATTCCTTGCAAGATTCACGGAGACATCCCGATGCTGACAACAAGCACCCGCCGCCACTGGCTGGCCGCCGCCACGCTGGCCGCCCTCGGCACTTTCGCCGCCGCCGCCCAGGCCCAGACCACGCCGCTCAAGTTCCAGCTCGACTGGCGCTTCGAGGGCCCGTCGGCGCTGTTCCTGCAGCCGATCGCCAAGGGCTTGTTCAAGGCCGCCGGCCTCGATGTGACGCTGGACGCCGGCAACGGCTCCGGCGGCGCGGTGACCCGGGTGGCCTCGGGCTCCTATGACCTGGGCTTTGCCGACCTGGCCGCGCTGATGGAGTTCCATGCCAACAATCCCGATGCGCCGAACAAGCCGGTCGCGGTGATGATGGTCTACAACAACACGCCGGCCGCGGTGCTGACGCTGAAGAAGTCCGGCATCAGCAGCGTCGCGCAGCTGAGCAGCAAGAAGCTCGGCGCCCCGGTGTTCGACGCCGGCCGCAAGGGCTTCGCCATCTTTGCCCAGGCCAACAAGATCAGCAATGTGGCCTGGACCAGCATGGACCCGCCGCTGCGCGAGACCATGCTGGTGCGCGGGGACATCGATGCGATCACCGGCTTCTCCTTCACCTCGCTGCTGAACCTGGAAGCGCGCGGCATCAAGGCCGCCGATGTGCAGATCTTTCCCTATGCCGAGCACGGCGTGAAGCTCTACGGCAACGCCATCATCGCCAGCCCGAAGCTGCTCAAGGAGAAGCCCGAAGTCGTCAAGGCCTTTCTGCTGGCCTTTGCCAAGGGCGCCAAGGAAGTGATGGCCAATCCGGATGCCTCGATTGCCTATGTGAAGCAGCGCGACGGCATCATCAACGAGGCGCTGGAGAAGCGCCGCCTGCGCCTGGCCATCGATGCCGTGATCGCCAGCCCCGATGCGCGCGCCGAGGGCTTCGGGCAGGTCCTGGCCCCGCGCCTGGCCCTGATGGCCAGCCAGATCTCGGATGCCTATGGCACCAAGACCCGCGTCGTCCCCGAGGCGGTCTGGAACGGCGCCTTCCTGCCCAGCAAGGCCGAGCTGGATGTCTTGCCGCCCAAGCGCTGAGGCGGGCTCATCATGGACAACTTCGTCGACTTCCGGCGGGTCTGGCTCGCCTACAACGATGAGCTCTGGGAACAGGGCAAGTTCGCGGTGGAGGACATCTCGCTGACACTCAGGCGCGGCGAGTTCGCGGCCATCGTCGGGCCTTCGGGCTGTGGCAAGAGCACCTTCATGAAGCTGGCCACCGGGCTTAAGAAGCCCAGCCGCGGCGAGATCCATGTGGACGGCCAGCCGGTCAACGGGCCGCTGAAGATCAGCGGCATGGCCTTCCAGGCGGCCTCGCTGCTGCCCTGGCGCACGACCTTGCAGAACGTGATGCTGCCGCTGGAGATCGTCGAGCCGCACCGCAGCCAGCTGCGTGCCAGGAAGGCCGAGTACATCGAGCGGGCCCGCGCGCTGCTGGCCAGCGTCGGCCTGTCGGGCTATGAGGACAAATTCCCCTGGCAGCTCTCGGGCGGCATGCAGCAGCGCGCCAGCATCTGCCGCGCGCTGATCCACGAGCCCCAGCTGCTCTTGCTGGACGAGCCCTTCGGCGCGCTCGATGCCTTCACCCGCGAGGAGCTGTGGTGCACGCTGCGCGACCTGCAGGCGGCCAAGGGCTTCAATGTGATCCTGGTCACGCACGATCTGCGCGAGAGCGTGTTCCTGGCCGACACCGTCTACGTGATGAGCAGAAGCCCGGGCCGGCTGCTGCACCGGCGTGAGATTGAGCTGCCGCGCCCGCGCGAGCTGGAGCTGACCTACACGCCGGCCTTCACCGAAATCGTCCACGAGCTGCGCGGCCATATTGGCGCGCTCAGGAAGAGCGGCGCGGAGGTGGCGCAATGACAGCGAAGAAACCCCATCTGCTGTTCAAGCGCTACGCCTCGTCCCTGCTGCTGCTGGCCATCCTCTTGCTGTGGCAGCTGATCTGCAGCGCGCTGCAGGTCTCGGAGTTCATCTTCCCCAGCCCCTGGGCCATCGCCCAGGCCCTGGCCGACTATCACCAGGTCATCCTGGGCCACGCCTGGCGTACCTTCTGGGTGACCCTGGCGGGCTTCGGCATCGCCATCGTCGTCGGCGTGCTCTTGGGCTTTCTGATGGGCAGCTCGCAGCTGGCCTACAAGGCCATGTACCCGCTGATGACCGGCTTCAACGCGCTGCCCAAGGCGGCCTTCGTGCCGATTCTGGTGGTGTGGTTCGGCATCGGCGTCGGCCCCGCGATCCTGACCGCTTTTCTGATCAGCTTCTTCCCCATCATGGTGAACATCGCCACCGGCCTGGCCACCCTGGAGCCCGAGCTGGAGGATGTGTTGCGGGTGCTGGGGGCCAAGCGCTGGGATGTGCTGGTCAAGGTAGGGCTGCCGCGCTCGCTGCCCTATTTTTTCGCCGCGCTGAAGGTCGCGATCACCTTGGCCTTTGTCGGCACCACGGTGTCCGAGATGACCGCCGCCAACGAGGGCATCGGCTATCTGCTGATCTCGGCCGGCGCCTCGATGCAGATGGGCCTGGCCTTTGCCGGCCTGGTCGTCGTCGGCGCGATGGCGATGCTGATGTACGAGCTGTTCGCGGTGCTGGAGCGCCGCCTGACCGGCTGGGCCCACCGTAGCGACAACCACTGAATTCCCAACCTGAATCGAGGAGCTTCCAGAGTGAACAACAAGAAACTGCATCTGCTGGCCGCGGCCACCCTGCTGCTGGCCTGCGGCCTGGCCCAGGCCCAGGTCCGGCTGTACGGCCTGCTCGATATGAGCGTCGGCGCAGCCAAGGCGCCGGGCGGCCAGTCCATCAAGGGGGTCGACAGCGGCAAGATGACGACCAGCTATTTCGGCCTCTCGGGCAGCGAAGACCTGGGTGGCGGCCTGACGGCCTCGTTCACGCTGGACAGCTTTCTGCGCGCCGATGTCGGCAACAACGGCCGCTTCAACGGCGACAACTTCTGGGCCCGCAATGCCTGGGTGGCCCTGAGCAGCAAGGAGCTGGGCACCATGCGCCTGGGCCGCAACACCACGCCGCTGTTCGTGCAGACCCTGGCCTTCAATGCCTTCGGCGATTCCTTCGGCTACTCGCCCAGCATCCGCCAGTACTTCAGTGCCGGCGCCACGGTCAGCGGCACCACGGCCACCGGCGACACCGGCTGGAGCGACTCGGTGCTCTATCTGAGCCCCAAGTTCGGCGGCTTCAGTGCCGGGGCCTTTATCGCGGCCGGCGAAGGCGCGGGCGGCAGGAACTACGGCTTCAACGCCAACTATGGCGACGGGCCGCTGGCCCTGGGCTTCACCTACCAGAACGTCAAGAAGGACGGCGCCGCCCCGCTGGCAGACACCAAGACCTGGCAGGCCGCTGCGGCCTATGACTTCGGCGCGGCCAAGCTGTTCGGCCAGTACGGCAAGGTCGACAACACGACGACGGGCCGCGACTACAAGATCGCCGGCATCGGCGCCGCCGTGCCTATCGGCGACGGCAAGCTGCTGGCCCAGTACGGCCATCTGGGCGCCTCGGTCGGCCCGGACCGCAAGACCTTCAGCTTCGGCTACGACCACTTTGTCTCCAAGCGCACCGATGTCTATGCGGTAGCGATGAGCGACAAGCTCGACGGCCTGTCCGGTGGCAGCAGCTACTCGGTCGGCATCCGCCACCGCTTCTGATCTCGCTCGCGCCGGCTCACGCTTTCTCTCTTGCTAAGCTGCCGCCCATGGCATGGCATGGACATCTGAAGCTGGACTACCGGCGCGACGAGCAGGGGCGCACCACGGCCCTCGATAAACACCACGGCCCGCTGCGTGTGCTGCAGCGGCTCTATCCCGAGGGCCCGGGCGTTTGCCACCATGTGCTGGTGCATCCGCCCGGCGGCATCGTCGGCGGCGACCGGCTCGAGATCGAGATCGATCTGCAGACCGCCAGCCATGCCCTGCTGACCACGCCGGGCGCCACCCGCTACTACCGCAGCGCCGGCGAGCTGGCCAGCCAGCGCCTGCGCGCCCGGGTCGCCGAGGGCGCGCGGCTGGAATGGCTGCCGCTGGAGACCCTGATCTACGATGGCGCGCTGGCCGAGAACCGCATGGTGTTCGAGCTGGCGCCGGGCGCCGAGATGCTGGGCTGGGATGTGCTGGCGCTGGGCCTGCCGGCCGCCGGCCTGCCCTTTGCGCGCGGCCACTACACGCAACACCTGGAACTGCCCGGCCGCTGGCTGGAGCGCGGCCGCCTCGCCGCCGACGACCATGGCCTGCTGGACTCGCCGCTGGGCCTGGCCGGCCACAAGGTGATGGCCAGCCTGTGGTTCGCCGCGGGTCAGGTCTTGCCGAACGCCCGCCGGGAGGCCCTGCTGGAGACCGCCCGCGAGCTCTGCGCGGCCGACGGCTTGCGCGCCACGGCCGGCTGTACCGCCCCCGAGCCGGGCGTGGTGGTGCTGCGTGTGCTGGCACCCAAGGTCGAGCCGGCGATGGCCTTGCTGGCCCGGGTCTGGGCGGCCTGGCGCACCCAGGCCTGGGGCCTGCAGCCCTGCCCGCCGCGGGTCTGGCGGACCTGAACAAAGCGCTTGCCGGCAGGCACCCAAGCGCGGAAGATGCCCAACATCCGCCGCCTTGATCGGGGCTTTGGGCGACGGCAAAGCACGGATGATTCAGCCCTGTCACAGCAGCCGTCCGGCTCGACACAAGGGAGCGCTTCATGCAGGTTCTGAAGAATATGAGCATCGCCGCCAAACTTTCGGCGGCCTTTGCCATCATGCTGGGACTGTTGGCCATCCTGGCCTTGTTCGCGTTCTCGCGACTGCAGCTGGTGCAAGCCGAGTCGCGCACCATTAGCGGCAACTGGCTGCCCTCGGTGCAGGCCATCAATGGCCTGAGTGCCGACATCGTCGAGTTCCGCATCGGCCTGATCGTCAATCTGAACGCCACCGATGCCACGCAATCGGCCTCCTCGGCCAAGTCGATGGAGGACGCAAGCGCAGCCGCCCAGAAAAGCATGGCCGCCTATGACAAGCTGATCAGCAGCGACAACGAGCGGCGCGAGTTCGAGCGCTTTGCCGGGCTGTGGAGCAAGTACCAGGCGCTGGCAAAGCAGGTGGTCAGCTCGGTGCGCGATGGTCAGCTCGACGACGCCCGCAAGCTCGCCGGCGGCGAGGCCCGCCAGACCTTCACCCAGGCCAGCACCTTGCTGCGCCAGCTGGTCGAACTGAACAACAAGGGTGCCGATGCCTCGGCCGCCCATGGCGAGGATGTCTACAGCTCGGCCGCGCTGTGGCTGCTGATCGTCAGCCTGATCGCCGGCGGCCTGGCCATCGTGATGGCGCTGACCTTGATACGCGCGATCACCCGGCCGCTGGCCCAGGCCGTCAGCGCCGCCGACCGGGTGGCCGGTGGCGATCTGAGCCAGCCTATCCGTTTCGAGGGCAAGGACGAGACCGCGCGGCTGCTGGAGGCGATGCAGCGCATGCAGCAAAGCCTGGCCGGCACGGTCAGCAGCGTGCGCGAGGGCGCCGAGTCGGTCTCCACCGCCAGCGCCCAAATCGCCCAGGGCAATGCCGACCTGTCGGCCCGCACCGAGGAGCAGGCCTCCTCGCTGGAGCAAACCTCGGCGACGATGGAAGAGCTCAGCGCCACCGTGCGCCAGAACGCCGACAGCGCCCAGCAGGCCAACCAGCTGGCCCAGAGCGCCAGCGAGGTGGCGCGCAGCGGCGGCCAGGTGGTCGGCGAGGTGGTCACGACGATGCGCGGCATCGAGGACAGCTCCAAGCGCATTTCCGACATCATCTCCACCATCGACGGCATCGCCTTTCAAACCAATATCCTGGCGCTGAATGCGGCGGTGGAAGCGGCCCGCGCCGGCGAGCAGGGCCGCGGCTTCGCGGTCGTGGCCTCCGAGGTGCGCAGCCTGGCCCAGCGCAGCGCCGACGCCGCCAAGGAGATCAAGAGCCTGATCAACGACTCGGTCGAACGGGTGCAAAGCGGCACCCAGCTGGTCGACCGGGCCGGCCAGACCATGCAGGACATCGTCAACTCGGTGCAGCGGGTGGCCGATATCGTCGGCGAGATCAGCAGCGCCAGCGTCGAGCAGAGCGCCGGCATCGCCCAGGTCGGCGAGGCGGTGACCCAGCTGGACCGGGCCACCCAGCAGAACGCGGCGCTGGTCGAGGAAAGCGCAGCCGCCAGTGAGAGTCTCAAGCACCAGGCGGTGCGGCTGCTGGAGTCGGTGGCCAGCTTCAAGCTTGAGGGCCATCAGTCCCGCGCCCGCCCGGTCGCCGCACCGGCCCCCAAGGCCCCGGCCCACAAGCCTGCCGCTTTCAAGTCGGCAACGCCCCGCCCGGCGGCGCCCAAGCCTGCGCCCATCTCCAGCAAACCCCAGCCAGCGGCAGCCGCCGATGGCGACTGGAGCAGCTTCTAGAAAGCTGCCCACCCCTAGCGCCCAGGCTGCCGGCCGCCAACCCGCTTGGCACCATGCTCCGCCCTGCGCTGCCTGCGCTTGTCCTGCACACCGCAGCCCCACGTCGCGACGTCCCGGGCGGTGTTAGCGCCATTGACTGGCCCCGGCAATTGCCGGGGCCTTTTTTTGCCGATTGGCGGGCCGGCCGCAGCGCAAACCTATACAGTCAACCAGACCTAGAGCGCGCCAGCGAGCGCCGCAGTTGAGTCGCATGGCCAGCAAGGAGGCGCCATGAAAGGTGTGGTCTTCACCGAGTTTCTCGGCTTTGTCGCCGCCCGTTACGGCAACGACGCGGTCGACGATCTGATTGACGGGGCCGACCTGCCCAGCGGCGGTGCCTACACCACGGTCGGCACCTACAGCCATGCCGAGATGGTCAGCCTGTGCAACGGGCTGGCCGCGCGGACCGGCCTGCCGGTGCCCGAGCTGATGCGCGACTTCGGTATCCATCTGAGCGGCAGCTTCGGGCGGGCCTATCCGGCCTTCTTCGCCCGCTGTGGCGGGTTCTTCGATTTTCTTGAGAGCATCGAAGCCCATATCCATGTCGAGGTGCGCAAGCTCTACCCCGACGCCGAGCTGCCGAGCTTCGAGGTGCGCTCACGCGAACCGGTCCGGCTGGTACTGGACTATCGCAGCCCACGCCGCATGAACGCACTGGCCGAGGGCCTGATCCTCGGGTCGGCACGCCAGTTCGGCGTCGCGGTGCAGGTTCGCAGCCTGCCGATCGAGGGCGGCAATGGGGAGGGAACCCGTTTTGTCATCGAACTTGCCTGAGCCGTCCACCTCGTCGAGCGATTCGCAGCTGCTTGAGCGTCTGCGCCGCACGGAGGCCAGGCTTGAGCGCGAGCGGCGCGCGCGCGGCGAGGCCGAGCGCCTGCTGGAGAGCAAGTCGCTGGCCTTGTACGAAGCCAATATCGCGCTCAGTGCGCTGGCGGCCGATCTTGAGCAGCGGGTTGAGGACCGCACCCGGGAGCTGTCGACCGAGCGCCAGCTGGCGCTGCAGCGGGCCGAGATCGATGCGCTGACCGGCATTGCCAACCGCGCCTCGTTCGCCCGCCAGCTGGGCGCAGAGCTGGCCGATCCGAATGCCACCGCCAAGGGCGTGGCCGTGCTGCTGCTGGACCTCGACGATTTCAAGACGGTCAACGACACGCTGGGACACGCCGCCGGTGATGCCTTGCTGATCGAGTTCGCACGCCGGCTGGCCGAGACCGTGCGCCCGCGCGATCTGGTGGCACGGCTCGGCGGCGACGAGTTCGCCGTCATCGCGCGGGCGGTCGGCAGCCAGCGGGGCTTGCTGCATATGGCGCAGCGCCTGCTGCGCACACTGTGTCAGCCGGTCACGCTGAACGGGCGCCATGTGCCTTGCATGTGCTCGATCGGCATTGCCGAGGCCGGCCGGGAACGCTGTGGCGCCGACGATCTGCTGCGCGACGCCGATCTGGCCCTCTATGCCTCCAAGCGCGCCGGCCGCGCCCGCGTGACCTCGTTCGAGATCGCCTTGCGTGCCGACCTGGAGCAGCGCACCGCACTGGAGGCCCAGCTGCGCCGGGCAGTGGCCGAGGACCGCATCGTGCCCTGCTACCAACCCATCCTGCGCCTGAGCAGCGGCCGCTATGCCGGGGCCGAGCTGCTGGCGCGCTGGCAGACCGAGGACGGCGAGCTGCGCACGCCGGCGGTGTTTCTCGATGCGGTGGAGCGCCTGAGCCTGCTCGACACGATGATGGAGAACATGCTGCGCCGTGCGCTGCGCGAGGCCGGCCCGCTGGTGGCCGAGGGCCGGCTCGACTATCTGTCGATCAATGTCTCGCCCTCGCAGTTCAACCAGGGCTGGGCGCAGAGCCGGTTGCCGGCGCTGCTGACCGAGACCGGCTTTCCGGCCCAGGCCCTGGTGGTGGAGATCACCGAAACCGCCCTGCTGCACGACGTCGGCCGCACGCGGGCGATGCTGGCCGCGCTGACCGACGGCGGCATGCGCATCGCGCTGGACGACT
Source organism: Roseateles cavernae (assembly GCF_040187885.1). Classification (NCBI taxonomy): domain Bacteria; kingdom Pseudomonadati; phylum Pseudomonadota; class Betaproteobacteria; order Burkholderiales; family Sphaerotilaceae; genus Roseateles; species Roseateles cavernae. The sequence continues at coordinate 544,301 of NZ_JBDPLH010000002.1, read as the reverse complement.
TCGGCATCGGCTACTCGAACTTCTCGCTGCTGCGCCAGCTGCCGATCGACCTGCTGAAGCTGGACCGGACCCTGATCTGCGACATCGAGACCGACGGCCAGGCCCGGGCCTTGGCCGAATGCATTCTGGAGCTGGCCTCGCGGCTGAGCATCCCGGTAGTGGCCGAGGGCGTCGAATCGCAGGCCCAGGCCGAACTGCTGGCCGCGGCCGGCTGCGGCGCGATGCAGGGCTATTGGCTGGCCCGGCCGCAGCGCGAGCTGTCCACCTGGTTCGCGGCCGAGGCCGTGCCGCCACCGCGGCTCAGGGGCTGAGCGTCAGATGGAGACGCGCTCGCGCACACCGTCGCGCTGCATGTCCTGGCCGCGTCCGCGAGCGACGAACTCGCCGCGCTCCATCACCAGGTACTGGTCGGCCAGTTCCTCGGCGAAGTCGTAATACTGCTCGACCAGGATCACCGCCATGCGATGTTTCCTGCCGGCGATCTCCAGGCCTTCGTCGGCCAGCTGGCGCAGCACGCGGGCGATGTCCTTGATGATGCTGGGCTGGATGCCTTCGGTAGGCTCGTCCAGGATGATGAGCTTGGGCCCGGCCGCCAGCGCGCGCGCAATCGCCAGCTGCTGCTGCTGACCGCCCGAGAGGTCGCCGCCCCGCCGGTTGATCATGGCCTTCAGCACCGGGAACAGTTCGAACAGCTGCGGCGGTATCGGCGTGCCGCCGCTCTTGTAGGCCAGGCCCATGCGCAGATTGTCCTCGACCGTCAGCCGGCCGAAGATCTCGCGGCCCTGCGGCACATAGCCGATGCCGCGCCGCACGCGCTCGTAGGACGTCAGCTTGGCGATGTCCTGCCCGTCCAGGCTCAGCCCGCCGCTCTTGATCGGCACCACGCCCATCAAGCTCTTCAGCAAGGTGGTCTTGCCGACGCCGTTGCGCCCGAGTATCACCGTGATCTCGCCGAGCTGGGCCTCGAAGCTGAGGCCGCGCAGGATGTGCGAGCCGCCGTAGGCCTGGTGGATGTTGTCGACTTTCAGCATCTGATCAACGCCCAAGATACACCTCCACCACTTTCTCATTCGCCTGCACCTCGGACAGCAGGCCCTCGGCAAGCACCGAGCCCTCATGCAGCACCGTGACCTTCTTTCTGCCCTCGGTCAGCTGGTCGACGAACTTCATATCGTGTTCGACCACCACCAGCGAGTGTTGCCCCTCCAACGAGAGAAAGAGCTCGGCGGTGCGTTCGGTCTCCTCGTCGGTCATGCCGGCCACCGGCTCGTCGAGCAGCAGCAGCTTGGGGTCCTGCATCAGCAGCATGCCGATCTCCAGCCACTGCTTCTGACCATGCGACAAGAGTCCGGCCTGGCGTTGCGCTTCGGGCAGCAGATGGATCAGCTGCAGGATCTCGGCGATGCGATCCAGCTGCACGCCGGACAAGCGCGCGAACAGGCTGGCGCGGGCGCGACGGTCGGCGCTGAGTGCCAGCTCCAGGTTTTCGAACACGCTCAGCTGCTCGTAGACGGTCGGCTTCTGGAACTTGCGGCCGACGCCGATCTGGGCGATCTCGTTCTCGCGCAGGCGCAGCAAGTCGATGTTCTGGCCGAAGCTGACCGTGCCCTGGTCGGGCCGGGTCTTGCCGGTGATGACATCCATCATCGTGGTCTTGCCGGCGCCATTGGGGCCGATGATGCAGCGCAGCTCGCCGACATTGATCGCCAGGCTCAGCTGATTCAAGGCCCTGAAACCATCGAAGGACACCGTGATGTCGTCCAGATACAGGGCCACGCCGTGGGCAAAGTCGGGTGTGCCGGCGGTCAGCAGGCGGCCAAACGAGGCCGAGCCGCCCGACGAGCCCGCCTGCAGCGCGGCCAGCTTGCTCTCGTGCTCGCTGCGCAGCTTGCTGCCCTCCTCCATCAGCTCGGGCGTCATGCGCGCTCTCCCTGCTTGCCTGTGAGTTTCCTGAACAGGCCGACGATGCCATTCGGCAGGAACAGGGTCACCGCGATGAAGAGCGCGCCGAGGAAATACAGCCAGAACTCGGGGAAGGCCTGGGTGAACCAGCTCTTGGCGCCATTGACGAAGAAGGCGCCGACGATGGGGCCGATCAGCGTCGCACGGCCGCCGACGGCCGTCCAGATCGCGATCTCGATCGAGGCCGCCGCCGACATCTCGCCGGGGTTGATGATGCCGACCTGGGGCACATAGAGCGCGCCGGCCACCGCGCACATCAACGCCGACAACACCCAGATCGCCAGCTTGTAGGCCAGCGGGTTGTAGCCGGTGAACATCACGCGGCTCTCGGCATCGCGGATGGCCTGCAGCACACGGCCGAACTTGCTCTGCACGATCCAGCGCGCCATCAGGAAGAAGGCGATCAGCACCAGTCCGGTGAGGACGAACAGCACCATCCGGGTGGAAGGCTGCGCCAGCGGCACGCCGAGGAGGCGCTTGAAATCGGTGAAGCCGTTGTTGCCGCCGAAGCCGGTCTCGTTGCGGAAGAACAGGAGCATGGCCGCGAAGGTCAAGGCCTGCGTGATGATCGAGAAGTAGACGCCCTTGATGCGCGAACGAAAGGCGAAGTAGCCGAATACAAAGGCCAGCAGTCCCGGCACCAGCAGCACCAGCAGCATCTGCAGCACGAAGGAGTCGCTGAGGGCCCAGTGCCAGGGCAGCGCCTTCCAGTCCAGGAAGACCATGAAGTCGGGCAGATCGCTCTGGTAGTTGCCGTCGCGGCCGATCTGGCGCATCAGGTACATGCCCATGCCATAGCCGCCCAGCGCGAAGAACAGGCCGTGGCCCAGGCTCAAGATGCCGGTATAGCCCCAGATCAGGTCCATCGCCAGCGCGCAGATCGCGTAGCACATGATCTTGCCCACCAGGCCCACCGCATAGTCGCTCATATGCAAGACATGACCCTCGGGCAGGGCCAGGTTCAACAGCGGCACAACGATGGCCACCACCAGCAGACAGGTGGCCACGGCCAGCCAGCCGCTGGCGGACAGCAGGCCGCGTGAGGGCTGCAGCAGGGTCGTGTTCGGAGTGACAGGTGTGTTCATCATGCTTCCGCGCTCCGGCCCTTCATCGCGAACAGCCCTTGCGGTCGTTTTTGGATGAAGACGACGATGAAGACCAGCACCATGATCTTGGCCAGCACCGCACCGGCCCAGTCCTCCAGCAGCTTGTTCAGGATGCCCAGCCCCAGGGCCGCGATCACGGTGCCGGCCAGCTGGCCGACGCCGCCCAGCACCACCACCATGAAGCTGTCGACGATATAGCTCTGGCCCAGATCCGGGCCGACATTGCCGACCTGGCTCAGCGCGCAGCCGGCCAGGCCGGCGATGCCGGCGCCCAGCGAGAAGGCATAGGTGTCGATGCGGGCGGTGTTGACGCCCATGCAGGCGGCCATGCGGCGATTCTGCGTGACGCCACGCACGAACAGGCCCAGCCGCGTCTTCGCGATCAGCAGCGCCACGCCGGCCAGCACCAGCAAGGCAAAGCCGATGATGGCGATGCGGTTGTAGGGCAGGGTCAGATTGCTCATCAGCGCGAAGCCGCCGGACAGCCAGGCCGGGTTCTCGACCGGCACGTTCTGCGCGCCGAACAGGCTGCGCACCGCCTGCATCAGCACCAGGCTGATGCCCCAGGTGGCCAGCAGGGTCTCCAGCGGCCGACCATAGAGCCAGCGGATGATACTGCGCTCCAGCACCGCGCCGACCAGGGCCGCAGCCAGAAAGGAGGCGGGAATGGCCAGCAGCACGTAGTAGTCAAACGCGCCGGGCAGATAGCTGCGGAACAGGTTCTGCACCACATAGGTCGCATAGGCGCCGATCATCATCAGCTCGCCGTGCGCCATATTGATCACGCCCATCAGCCCGTAGGTGATGGCCAGACCCAGCGCGACCAGCAGCAGGATGGAGCCGAGACTGACGCCGGTGAAGACCAGGCCCAGGCGCTCGCCCCAGGCCAGGCGGCCTTCCAGCTTGGCCAGGGCCTGCGACAGCGCGCTCTTGACCTCAGCGTCCGATTCGGCCGCGATGCGCTCGATCAGCAGGCTGCGCACCGCCGGGTCGCTGGCGCCGGCCAGCTGCTGCGCGGCCTCCAGGCGCCTGGTCTTGTCGGGCGAGGCGATCACCAGGGCCGCGCGCATCAGGGACAGTTGGGTCTTGATGCCCGCGTCGCTCTCGCTGGCCAGGGCCTTGTCCAGCAGCGGCAGCTGGGACTCGTCCAGCGACTGCTTGCCAAGCTCGACGACGGCCTCGCGGCGCGTCGCCAGCTCGGGAGCGAACAGCTTCAGCGCTGCCAGCGCGGCCTGCAGCGCGCCGCGCATGCGGTTGTTGTTCGTCACATCCTCGGCACCCTCGGGCGCGGCCTGGTCGCCCTTGATGACCAGCACCTGCTCGGGCGTCAGCTTGACCGCATCGTCCAGCAGGGCCTGCACAAATTCGGCCAGGCCCGGCTCGGCGCCGGCGGCCGCCGCATTGAGCGCGGCAATGCGCTCATCGGTCTCGCCGCTCGCGATGGCGCGGGCTTGTTGCGGGGTCAGGGCGTGGGCAAGAGGCACTTGGCTGGCGACAAACAGCAGCCAAGCACCTGCTCTGAGCAGGCGCTTGATCATCACGGCTCCGTGGCGAGGGGCTGAATTACTTCGCTACCGGCTCGTCTTTCTTGCCCTTGTTCTCGGGGATGTAGGGGCTCCACGGCTGGGCCTTGACCGGGCCAGGCGTCTTCCAGACCACGTTGAACTGGCCGTCGGCCTTCACTTCGCCGATGAAGACGGGCTTGTGCAGATGGTGGTTCTTCGCGTCCATCGTGCTGGTGAAGCCGCCCGGGGCCTTGAAGGTCTGGCCTGCCATCGCGGCGATGACCTTGTCGGTATCGGTGCTCTTGGCCTTGGTGACCGCCTGGGCCCACATATTGAAGCCGATATAGGTCGCCTCCATCGGGTCATTGGTCAGCGGCTTGTCCTTGTGGCCGGGGATGTTCTTGGCCTTGGCATAGGCGGCCCACTTCTTCGTGAACTCGGTGTTGGCCGGGTTCTTGATCGACATGAAATAGTTCCAGGCGGCCAGATGGCCCACCAGCGGTTTCGTGTCGACGCCGCGCAGCTCTTCCTCGCCGACCGAGAAGGCCACCACCGGCACATCGGTCGCCTTCAGGCCCTGATTGCCCAGCTCCTTGTAGAAAGGCACGTTGGAGTCGCCGTTGATCGTCGACACCACGGCCGTCTTCTTGCCCTCGGCGCTGAACTTCTTGATCTTGGCGATGATGCCTTGATAGTCGGAGTGACCGAAGGGGGTGTACTCCTCCATGATGTCGGCGTCGGCTACACCCTTGCTCTTCAGGAAGGCGCGCAGGATCTTGTTGGTGGTGCGGGGGTACACATAGTCGGTGCCCAGCAGCACGAAGCGCTTGGCCGAGCCGCCGTCCTTGCTCATCAGGTATTCGACGGCCGGGATGGCCTGCTGGTTCGGCGCGGCGCCGGTGTAGAACACGTTCTTGCTCAACTCCTCGCCCTCGTACTGCACCGGGTAGAACAGCAGGCCGTTGAGCTCCTCGAAGACCGGCAGCACCGACTTGCGCGACACCGAGGTCCAGCAGCCGAACACCGCGGCGACCTTGTCCTGCGAGATCAGCTGCTTGGCCTTCTCGGCGAACAGCGGCCAGTTCGACGCCGGGTCGACCACCACCGGCTCCAGCTTCTTGCCCAGGAGGCCGCCCTTGGCATTGATCTCGTCGATGGCCATCAGCACGGTGTCCTTCAACACCGTCTCCGAGATCGCCATCGTGCCGGACAGGCTGTGCAGCACGCCGACCTTGATGGTGTCGGCTGCGTGGGCAGGCAGGCCCAGGCCGGCGATGCCCAAGGCCAGGGCGGACAGGTTCAGGGTGCGGCGCGATACAAGCTTCATGGCGGGGGTCTCCTGCACGGGGTTGAGTAAGGGGTGGAGTCAGGCTTACAGCTGACGCCAGTCTCACGAGACACCGCCGGTTCAGGAATACGCCATCTTGCGTAGTTGCTGCTGCTTGACGGCCGGCCGCCCGACCCGGACATAGGCAAAATGCGTCCCCAGGGCGCCAGCGTCGCCCCCCCAGGAAGGAGAGAGTTCCCTATGGCGTTGCAGGCAAACCGCCAGTTGGCCACTGCGGAGTTCTGGCGTGACGAGCGACTGCCCCGGGTCGAGATGCGCAGCGTGCGCGCCGGCCACGGGATTTGCTATGCCCGGCATTTCCACGACACGGTGACCATCGGGGCCATCGTCCAAGGCGCTTGCCTCCATTCGACCGAGCAGCACAAACACGCGCTCACCGCCGGCACCCTCGTTGTCGTCAACCCGGGCGAGATCCACGACTGCGTCAAGGTCGGCCATCAGCCGCTGTCCTACCTGATGCTGTATGTCGACGCCTCGCTCGTCGCGGCCCACCAAGGCAGACCCGATGAGGCCAGGCCTGGCGGTTTCCGCCCGTTCGCCAGCACGGTCACTGGCCGGCTCTTTCATGAGCTTGCTGCGCTGCATGGCATGCTCGTCCGTCCGGACTTGGCCTTGCTCGCCAAGGATTGCGCCCTCCACGTCTTCCTGATGCGATTGAATGCAGCGCTGGTACAGAGCCAAGGGCCGCGCTATCACCCGGCACCGTCACGCAAGCTGGCGATGGCGGCGGAATTCATTCACGCGAGCTTCCAGAGTTCGCTGAAGCTGGAGGACATTGGCGCTGCGTCCGGGCTGTCAGTCTCCCAGCTGATCCGCTCGTTTGCCCGGCAATTCGGCATGAGCCCACATCAATATCTGACACACCGGCGCATTCAGTTCGCCAAAGATCAGCTGCGCGCCGGCCACCCGATAGCCGCCGTCGCGGTCGATGCAGGCTTCGCCGACCAAGCCCATCTGCAGCGTACCTTCAAGGCGCAGATGGCCGCCACGCCGGGTCAGTACCAGGGCAGCATCCGCCGCCGCTCATGAGGCCAGCAGCAGGTAGCCCGCACTGCCCACCAGACACAGCGCCAGGACGGCATTGAGCACGCGCAGGCGTGCCGGCGTCTGCAGCGCCGTTCGCATCATCGCGCCCGCCAATGCCCAGCTCGCAAGCGAGAGATAGCAGACCATAAAGTAGATCGCGGCAAAAACCCACAGACGGTGAGGCTCGCCGTTTCCCGCAAAAGTCCCGACACCCGCGACCGCCGCCAGCCAAGCCTTAGGATTGAGCCATTGCATGCCCGCCCCAGCCAGCAGCGACGCCTCCTGACCGACGGCACCAATTGGCAAGCTGCCATCGTCACGGGCCAGACGGAACGCCATGTAGAGCAGGAACAGAATGCCCGCCCAATGCAGGGCCATCGTCAGCCACGGCCACAGCGCCAGCAAGCCACGCAGACCGAAGCCCGCCAGGAGCAGCAGCAGCGTGAAGCCGAGCGTCGCGCCGGTCACATGCCGCATGCTGACTGTGATGCCGTGTCGGGCGCCCAGACCAAGGGCCACCACATTCACCGGTCCCGGCGAGATCGAGGCAGCGAGGGCGAAGAAGGTCATCGGGAGCATGTCGTTCATACAGAGCTTGACTCGAAATAGGCTCCCATGGTGGGCGCGCCGCAGCGCCCGGTATTGAACAAAATGCGCGTTCTCGCCGCACCTTGGGGTGATTGTTCCGGCCCACACATGTCCTTACGCTCACCCCCTGCTCACCACGCCATCTGCAGCGGCGAAAGGAAAGAACGTGAACGTTTCGAAATGGGCGGCTGCGGCCGCCATGGGAGCAGGCTTGCTGGCCTGCGGTGGCGGCGAGGGCAATCCGCCAGCGCCCGGCGGCGAAACGCCGGCAGCCATTGCAATCAGCGTGCCGGGCCGCTACATCATCAAGCTGGCCGCCAATGGCGGCAGCAGCTGGGTGGCTCTCGCCGAGAAAGCCCGGCGCTTCGAGAACACCACCACGCCGGACCGGCAGTTGCTGCTGTCGGCCGAGGGCGGGCGCGTGCAACTGCAGGCCTACACGCCACCCGACGGCTGGTCGCTGATCGATTTCACGCTGCATCCCTCGCGCGAGATCAGTGTCGTGCTGGCCTCGGACCATCGCCTGCGCCTGCAGCGGCTCAGCGCCACAGGCACGCTGCTGCGGGATCAGGAGTTTCTCGACCCGCCGGCCGCCACCGATCCCATCATCAACGGGCCGTTCGCGCTGATGAACTCGCAGTCGCTGCTGCCACTGGTCACGCGCGACGCGGCCCGCCTGGGTGCGATCGGCGAAGACCTGGTGCTGGGCTTTCGCAGCGGGCGTTTCGCCGTGGTGCTGCACCGGCTCGCCTACAGCGCCGACGCAGGCTTCGCCAAGCGCTGGCGCAGCCTGGTCGAGCCCGGCGTGCTGATCGGCGCCTCGCTGCCGATGTCGGGCAGCTTCGACCCTTTCAAGAGCGTGGACCATATGTGGCGGCTGGCGCTGGAGGTCGACACGCAAGGCCGCATCGCCATCGCGCTGTCGCTGACCCATACCGAGCTGGTGGCAGGTCATGCCGAGCATTTCGGCGAAGCGCTGGATCGCTCGGTGACCGACGGTTTCCTGCTGAGCCGCTTCTCGGCCGAGGGGCAGCGCCTGTACAGCGTGCTGAAGAACACCGGCCAGCGTGCCGAAGTCCACGGCCTGCGCTGGATCGGCGAGCGCATCGCCGTCGTCGGCCGCACGCGCAGCGTGCAGACCCCGGAGGGTTGGAACGGCTTTGTGGCCCTGCTGAGCGACGCCAGCCGGACACTGAACTACGAACTGATCGACGTCGATCAGGGCGAGGTGCTGTTCGACATCGCCGCGCTGCCCGGCGGCCGGTTGCTGGCCACCGGCGCGGCCGGCTACACGCAGAACCCGACCGGCGCCAGCATTTCGGAAGCGGCCAGCCCGCTGCTGGTCCAGCTCGCGGACGACGGCAAGTTGCTCAAGCACATCCCTCTGGCGAGGGGACCGCGCCACAACCAGCTGCGCGCGGCCCTGGCATGGCAGAACGGCTGGCTGCTGGGCAGCATGGACAACGGTCCCGGCACCCATTCGGCCGATGGCGATGCCGCGCAGCTGACCGCCGACGGCCAGCTGCGCGAGCAGCGGCAACTGGACCTGTAGCCCGGTCCAACCATCGCTGAACGGCAACGCGTCGGTCGAGTAGAGTCGCGCTGATGAACAGACTGCTCACCGAACTGCAGCGCCTCTATGCGCCGACGGCGCCCGCCAACGCGCCTGCCGAGGGCCAGGTGCGCGCGCTGCTGCTGGAGCTGGCCCGGCCGGCCGACTGGGATGCGCTGGGCGCCGTCTGGCGCGGCGTGCAGGCAGATCTGGCGCTGCCCGCCCCCGCCATCGCGGTCAATGGGCGCGATGGCTACCAGCTCTGGTTCTCGCTCGCCGAGCCGGTGCCGGCCGCGCAGGCGCTGGCCTTTCTGGAAGGCCTGCGCCGGCGCTATCTGGGCGGCATCGCGGCACAGCGGCTGAGGCTGGAGAACGTGGCCCAGGAACTGCCACCGCGCCAGCTGCCCGGCGGCCTGTGGTCGGCCCTGCTGGCCCCGGACCTGGCGCCGGTCTTTGCCGACGAGCCCTGGCTCGACACCGAGCCCGGCGCTGAGGGCCAGGCGGACCTGCTGTGCCGACTCCAGCCGATCAAGAGCGCCGACTTTCGCGCCGCGCTGGAGCGGCTAGCGCCGGACACGCCCACGCCAAGGGTCGACACCGCATCGGCCGCCCCTGCCCCGTCGGCCGCTGCCGACCAGGACGCGCCGCGCCGCTTTCTGCTGGGCGTGATGAACGACGCCAGCGCGCCCCTGCATCTGCGCATCGAGGCGGCCAAAGCACTGCTGTAGAGGCGATAAAAAAGGGCGCTCGTCGCGATGACGGCGCCCTTCTGATCAAGACCGAGGTCTTGAAGCCTTACTTGCTGTTCACGGCGTCCTTGAGGGCCTTGCCGGCGGTGAACTTGGGCACCGTGGCGGCGGCGATTTCCAGCGCTTCGCCGGTGGCCGGGTTCTTGCCGGTGCGGGCGGCGCGCTCGCCGACCTTGAAGGTGCCGAAGCCGACCAGGGCCACGGAGTCGCCCGCAACCAGGGCTTCGGTGATCGTGCCCAGGGCGGCGTCCAGCATCGTGGTGGCGGCAGCACGGGTGACGCCGCTCTTGGTGGCGATGCTTTCGATCAGTTCACTTTTGTTCATCAGTTATCCAGTAGATACGGGGAAAGTCCCGGTGACGGGGTCGCGATTATCGGTCCGCCGGCCGAACTGGGCTGAAACAAGGCGTTCAGGTCACCGGCGCCGGATTGAAAAGCACCAGCTGGTTGTGCAGCTGCCACTGCTCGGCCCAGGTCTTCTTGCGGCCGCTGGCCACGTCCAGCATCAGGCGGAACATCTCCCAGCCCAGCTCCGCTATCGTGGCCTCGCCGTCGGCGATGCGGCCGGCGTTGATGTCCATCAGGTCGTGCCAGCGCCGCGCCAGCTCGCTGCGTGTCGCCACCTTGATGACCGGGCATTCGGCCAGGCCGTAGGGCGTGCCGCGGCCGGTGGTGAAGACATGCAGATTCATGCCGGCGGCCAGCTGCAGGGTGCCGCAGATGAAGTCGCTGGCGGGTGTGGCGGCGTAGACCAGGCCGGCGCGGATGCCGCGGTCGCTGAGCTTCTCGCCGGGCGAGAGCACGCCGCTGATCGGTGCGCTGCCACTCTTGACGATGGAGCCCATCGCCTTCTCGACGATATTGGACAGGCCGCCCTTCTTGTTGCCGGGCGTGGTGTTGGCGCTGCGGTCGGCGCTGCCGCGCTTCAGGTAGGCGTCATACCAGGCCATCTCGCGGATCATCGCCTCGGCGATCTCGGGGCTGGCGGCGCGCGAGGTCAGCTGATCGATGCCGTCGCGCACCTCGGTGGTCTCGGAGAACATCACGGTGGCACCGGCGCGCACCAGCAGGTCGGTGCAGAAACCCACCGCCGGGTTGGCGGTGACGCCGCTGAAGGCATCGCTGCCGCCGCACTGCACGCCCACCACCAGGGCGCTGGCCGGCACGGTTTCGCGGCGGCGCGCATCCAGGCGCTTCAGGTGCTGCTCGGCGGTGCGCATGATGGAGTCGATCATGCTCATGAAGCCGACATGGGCGCCGTCCTGCAAGCAGACGACATCGGCGCCAACCCCCTCGCCCTTCGCTTGCTCCGGCGCGATGGCGAAGGTGCCGGGCGGCAACAGGCGCTCCGGCTGCAGCTTCTCGCAGCCCAGGCTGACCACCATCACCTCGTTGCCGAAGTTCGGGTTCAAGGTGATATTGCGCAGCGTGCGGATCGGCACCACCGCATCCGGCGCGTCGATCGCGACGCCGCAACCGTAGCCATGCTCCAGCGCCACCACGTCGTCGACGTTCGGATACTTCGGCAGCAGCTCGCGCTTGATGCGCTCGACCGCGAAGTCCACCACGCCGGACACGCACTGCACGGTCTGCGTGATCGCCAGGATGTTGCGCGTGCCGACCGAGCCGTCGGCATTGCGGTAGCCCTCGAAGGTATGGCCCAGCAGCGGCGGCAGCGCCTCGCGCTGTGCGGTGGCGATAGGCAGGCCCTCCAGCGAGCGGGCTTCCGGCATCTCTAGCAGGCGTTCGTGGATCCAGCTGCCGGCTGGCACGGCCTTCAGCATGCGGCCGATCACGACGTTGTAGCGTCGCACCGCGTCGCCGGCGGCCAGGTCCGTCAGCGCCACCTTGTGGCCCTGGGGCACCCGGTCCACCAGCGCCAGCCCGTCGGCAAAGCGCGCGCCGGCATCGAGCCCGCCTTCGTTGGCCACGATGGCAACGTTGTCGGCCTCGTGCATCTTGATGTAGAGCGGTGCGCTGGAAGCCATGGTCAGTCCGCGGTGATCTTGCCGGTCTCGATCACCTTCTTCCAGCGCGCGAACTCCGCGGCCTGGAAGGCGGTGAACTGCTCGGGCGTGTTGCCGACGATCTCGAAACCCAGCTCCAGCAGCTTGGGCTTGACGGCCGGGTCGTTCAGGCCGGCCACCAGCGCGGCGTGCAGCTTGCCCTTGATGTCGGCGGAGATGCCCTTGGGCGCGGCGAAGGCCTGCCAGGAATAGACGGTCACACCCTTGTGGCCCAGCTCCTCCATCGTCGGCACGTCCGGCAACAGCGGCGAGCGCTTGCTGCTGGTGATAGCCAGGGCGCGCAGCTTGCCGGCCTTGATATTGGTCAGGCCGGTGTTGACGTTCATGAAGCTGGCGTCCACCTGGCCGCCCAGCAGGTCGGCCATCGCCGGGGCGCCGCCCTTGTAGGGGATGTGGCTGGCCTGGGTGCCGGTCTCCTGCCAGAACAGCTCGGCGGTCAGGTGGTCCGAGGTGCCGTTGCCGGCCGAGGCGAAGCTCATCTTGCCCGGATTGGCCTTGATGAAGGCCAGCAGCTCGGCGAAGCTCTTGTGCGGCGAGTTGGCCGGCACGGCCAGCACATTCGGTGCCTGCACCGCGATGGTCAGGTAGTCGAAGTCCTTCAGCGGGTCGTAGCCGACGTTCTTCAGCAGGTGCGGGCCGATCACGAAGGGACCCAGCGAGGAGACGAAGACGGTGTAGCCGTCCGGCGCGGCGCGCTTGGCCTGCGAGGCGCCGACCGTGCCGCCGGCGCCGGCCTTGTTGTCGACGATGAAGCTGCCGCCGAGCTTTTCCTGCAGCTTCGGGCCCAGGGTGCGGGCGATCATGTCGGTGGAGCCGCCCGGCGGGAAGGGCACCAGCAGCGTGACCTGCTGCTTGGCAGGCCAGGCCTGGGCGATGGCGCCGCCGGCGGCCAGCAGGCCCAGTGCCAGGGCTGCGAGGACCTTCTTCTTGCTCGATGTCTTCTTCATGGTTTGTCTCCGTTGTTGTCTATGGGGGAATCGCTGTGGGGATGGGTTCTTCAGGGCCGCTGGCCGAGCTCGCACTGCTCGCGGGTCCAGGCGCGCGCCTGCTCGCTCAAGCTGAGGCCCAGGCCCGGCCGCGTGGGCACCCGCATGCGGCCGTCCTTGATCTCCAGCCGCTCGTTGAACAGCGGCTCCAGCCAGTCAAAGTGCTCGACCCAGGGCTCGGTCGGATAGGCAGCAGCAAGGTGCACATGCAGCTCCATCGCGAAATGCGGCGCCAGCATCACCCCGGCCTGCTCGGCCTGCGCGGCGATCTTCAGAAAGGGCGTGATGCCGCCGACGCGCGGCGCATCGGGCATCAGATAGTCGGCGGCGCGGTGGCGTATCAGCTCGCCATGCTCCATGGCGCTGGTCAGCATCTCGCCGGTGGCGATCGGCGTGTCGAAGGCGGCGGCCAGCGCGGCATGGCCCTCGTGGTCGTAGGCATCCAGCGGCTCCTCGATCCAGACCAGGCCATAGGGCTCGAACTGGCGGCACATGCGCTGCGCGGTCGGGCGGTCCCATTGCTGGTTGGCGTCCACCATCAGCGCGACGCCATCACCGAGGTGCTTGCGCACCGCCTCGACGCGCCGGATGTCCAGCGCGCGGTCCGGCTGGCCCACCTTCAGCTTGATGCCGCCGATGCCGCGCGCGACCGAGGCCTCGGCATTGACCAGCAGCTGCTCCAGCGGCGTGTGCAGGAAGCCGCCCGAGGTGTTGTAGCAGGCCACCGAGTCGCGGTACGCGCCCAGCAGCTTGGACAGCGGCAGTCCGGCCCGGCGCGCCTTCAGGTCGTACAGCGCCACGTCGAAGGCGCCGATGGCCTGGGTCGACAGGCCGCTGCGGCCCACCGAGGCGCCGGCCCAGCAGAGCTTGTTCCAGAGCCTGGCGATGTCGCTGGGGTCCTCGCCCAGCAGGGCCGGCGCGATCTCCTTGGCGTGGGCAAACTGGCCCGGGCCGCCGGCGCGTTTGGCGTAGCTCAGGCCCAGGCCCTGGTGGCCGTCGGCGGTGACGATCTCGGCGAACAGCATCGCGATCTCGGTCATCGGCTTCTGCCGACCGGTCAGCACCTTGGCATCGCTGATCGGCGTGAGCAGCGGCAGATAGCAGGAGGAGAGGCGGATCCAGGCAATCCGGTCAGCGCTGGTGGCTTGATTCATGTGAACGCTATCAGTTGAATGAGGCGAATACTGGCCAAGCCAGCAACTACAGGCCAACTTGATCGTCCTGTCTCGTTGCAGCCAATGATATCGATATCATTTACATTCCGTCAAACACCTTGCTGCAAAGCCCGGACAATCCCGCCCACCGCCACGAACCCGTCCGCATGCCGCCCGCTTCCCGTCCCAAGTCCGTCACCCTGCAAGATGTCGCCCGCAGCGCCGGGGTCTCGCCGATGACCGCCTCGCGCGCGCTCAGCAGCCCGGAGCTGGTGTCACAGGGCACGATAGAGAAGGTGCGGGCGGCGGTGGAGGCCACCGGCTACATCCCCAATCTGCTGGCCGGCGGGCTCAAATCCAAGCGCAGCATGACGGTGGCGGCCCTGGTGCCGGTGATCTCGGTGCCGCAGTTCCTGCCCACCATTCAGACGCTGACGGAAGAACTGGACCGGGCCGGCTACCAGCTGATCCTGGGCCAGACCGGCTACGACCATGGCCGCGAGGCGGCGCTGCTGAACACCATGGTGGGCCGGCGCGTCGACGGCATCGTCGCCGCCGGCCTGCTGCAGCCGGGCGATGCGGCCAAACGACTGGCCCGGCTGGGCATTCCCGTGGTCGAGACCTGGGACATGACGGACCGGCCGCTGGATGCGCTGGTGGGCTTCTCGCACCTCAAGGTCGGCAGCGCGGTGGCGGGCTATTTCCTCAGCAAGGGCTGGCAGCGGGTGGGCCTGGCGACGGCCGACGACCAGCGCGCCGGCCTGCGGCGTGAGGGCTTTGTGTCGACCCTGGGCCGCGAGATCCCCACCGCCACCGTCAAGCCGCCCACCGGTGTGCCGCATGGGCGGCGCGCGCTGACCGAGCTGCTGCACATCGATCCGCAGCTCCGCGCCGTCTTCTGCAGCTCGGACGGGCTGGCCGAGGGCGTGCTCACCGAAGCGCAGGCGCGCGGCATCCGCGTGCCCGAAGACCTGGCGGTGTTCGGCTTCGGCGGCGCCGACTTCTCGGCCCATTTGAATCCCTCGCTGAGCACGGTGCACATCGACGGCGCCGCCATCGGCCTGCATGCGGCCCAGCTGATCATTGCGCGCTGCCGCGGCGAGACCGTCGACCAGCGCATCATCGATGTGGGCTTCCGCATCATCGAGCGCGCCTCGACCAGCAGCCCGCCGCGTTGAAGACCGTCGCCGCGCTCAGACCGGACAGGCCAGCGCCGCGTCGTCCTGGATCAGAGTTTCCAGGCACTGCTCCCGCAGCCCATAAAAGCGTTTGACCTCGGCGATCTGGGCCAGCAGCTCGGGCCGGCGCTTCTCTGCTGCGGCCAGCGCCGCGCCCGATTTCTTGACGGCCAGAATCATCTTGTTCTTGCTGGTGTGCTCCAGCGCGATGAACTCGAAGACCTGGGTCTCATAGCCCTGGGCCTCCAGCAGCAGCGCGCGCAAGCTGTCGGTCACCATCTCGGCCTCCTGGCCCAGATGGATGCCGTGCTGCAGCAGCGGGCGCAGCACCGGCGGCGTCTGCATCTGCGGGCGCAGCTGCTTGTGGCAGCAGGGCGAGCACATGATGATCGAAGCCTTGGCGCGCAGGCCCAGATGGATCGCGTAGTCGGTGGCGATATCGCAGGCATGCAGCGCGATCATCACGTCCAGCCGGGCCGGGGTGTAGGAGCGCACATCGCCTTGGTCGAACTTCAGCCCGTCCAAGCCGTGACTGGCCGCCGCCGTGCCGCAGAGTTTGACCATATCGTCGCGCAGCTCGACGCCGGTGACCTGGGGCCGCTTGCCCTGGCTGGCCAGCCAGTCGTGCATCGCAAAGGTCAGATAGCCCTTGCCCGAGCCGAAGTCGGCCACATGGACATCGGGGCTGTCGGCCAAGGGGCTGCTCTTCAGCGCGGCGCTCATCACCTCGATGAATTTATTGATCTGCTTCCACTTGCGCGACATCGCCGGCACCAGCTGGCGCTCGCCTTTGACTTCGTGCGTGACGCCCAGGTCGACCCAGAACGCTCGGTCCAGCGCCAGATAGCGCTGCTTTTCCTTGTCGTGTCCCTTGTCATGCACAGCGGGCGTCGCTTCGGCGGCCTCGGCCCTGCCGACCCGCAGGCTGGGCTTGCCCTTGCGGCTGAAGGCCAGCTGGATCTCCTGGCCCTGGGTCAGCAGATGGGCGTTCTGGAACTGGCTGCCCAGCAGGCCGGCGATCAGATCCAGGCCCTCGTCAAGGCCATGGTTCTTCGTGATGTCCTTGGTCCGGTGGCGCCACAGAAAGGACAGCTGACGCTCGCCGCGCAGCAGCACCTCGCGCACCGTCAGACGCTCCAGCGTCTCTTCGTCACCGCTGTACTTGCTCAGTAGCAGCTTGACGAAGCGGCCCTCGACCAGGGCCGTCTTCAGCAGCACGGCGAAGCGCTGCGCGGCATCGACGGCCGGCGGCGGGGTGATCAGGTCGGTAAACATCGAGGAGCCACGAGCGGAAAGCCCGATTGTCCGTCATCGAGCCCACGCTAGCATCGGCGCATGAAAGCCTACAGCCTCGTCGCAACTCTGCTGGTACTGCTGCTGCCGCTGGCGGCGGCCGCACAGCCGGCCATCGAACGCAACAGCCTGGGCATGGCCTTCGTCAGGCTGCCGGCCGGCGAATTCCTGATGGGCAGCGAGGAAAACCCCGCCATGCTGGCACAGGCCTACCCCGCCCTGCCCCGCGAGCGTTTCGACAAGCTGCAGGACGAAGGCCCTATCCACCCGGTGCGCATCAGCAAGCCCTTCTGGATGGGCCAGCATGAGCTGACGGTCGGCCAGTTCCGCCGCTTCGTCGAAGCCTCGGGCTACCGACCCGAATCGGAGGCCGATGGCACCGGCGGCTATGGCTGGCGCGCCGACTACGACCCGGCGAGTAGCCAGCGCGGCGATGCCTTCGAGGGGCGCGACCGTCGCTACTCCTGGCGCAATCCCGGCTTTGCCCAGAACGACGATCACCCGGTCACCAATGTCACCTGGAACGACGCGCAGGCGCTGGCGGCCTGGCTCACAAAGACCGAGGGCCGGCGCTACCGCCTGCCCACCGAGGCCGAGTGGGAGTACGCCTGCCGAGCCGGCACCCGCACCCGCTACTCATCGGGCGACGATCCGCAAAGCCTCTTGACGGTCGCCAACACCTTCGACGCTGACAGCGCCAGGCACTGGCCGCGCTGGCAAGACATGGCCCTGAAGGGCAGCGACGGTTTCTCCTTCACCGCCCCGGTCGGCAGCTTTGCGCCGAACGCCTGGGGGCTTCATGACATGCACGGCAATGTCTGGGAGTGGGTGGCCGATTGGCATGAAGACGACTACTACGCCCGCTCGCCGCTGGTGGACCCGCAAGGCCCGGACAAACCGGCCGACGGCGGCGTCAAGGTGCGGCGCGGTGGCTCCTGGCACACCTGGGCCTTCTATGCCCGCGCGTCCTACCGCAACTGGAACGCGCCCGACACCCGCTACACCCTGGTCGGCATCCGCCTCGTCAGAGAGGACTAGGCGTAGCTCGCCAACTCGCGGTACTCCGGCGAGTCCAGATGCGGCACATTGTTGAAGCTCTGCAGCAGGTGGCGCTTGGGGTTGAAGCTGAACTCGCTCACCGCGCTGTTGCGGATGCGCAGGTTCAGCTCGATGCTGGTCTCGGCGCTGGTGCCCAGCACCTGGCCCACGGCTGTCGCGATCGGCCCGCCGCTGGAGACGATCAGCACCTGGCCTTGGCAGTGCTGCCGCACATGCGCCAGCGCGCCCGCCACGCCGGCCGCGAAGTCCGCATAGCTGGGCATGCCCGCAGGCCGGGTCTCGCCACGCATCCAGGCCTGCAGGCCACTGCGCAGCAGCCGGAAATGGTGGCGCACCATCTCGGCGTCGACCGGCCTGGGCAGCGGCTCGGGATGGATCGCGTGGATCACCGCCTCGCTGTCGTACTCGTTCAGGCCGGGCCAGATCAGGGGCTCGGGCGCCGCGCCCAGGCCCTCGACGATGGCCGCGAAGGACTGGGCATGGCGTTTCAGCGAGCCGGTCAGCACCGCATCGAAGCGCTGGCCGCGCTCCCGCCAGTACTCGCCCAGCAGGCGGCACTGGCGGGCGCCCAGCGCGCTCAGCTGGTCATAGTCGGCGGCACCGAAACTGGCCTGGCCGTGGCGCACAAGATAAAGCGTTCCCATGCGCCGCATCATCGGCTGGCCGCCGGATTCGGGCTGTCGCCCGGGCGACCTGCGGCCTTCGGTTAAAATGCCGGGCTTGATTCGTCTTGGCGCGCCCTTTCGGCCCCCGCCAGTCTTTTTTCCAACGGAGCCATCATGGGCAACAAGATCAAAACCGAAGCCGATCGTCGCGCCACCCCGCGTCCCGCCGGCCTGACCGCTTTCACCCACGGCCGTGGCCAGAAGTCCAGCCTGGAGCGTGGTTCGCACACCCGCAGCAAGAAGAACCCGGGCAAGCGCCCTCATTCGGGTTGAAGCCCGGGCCCGATGGGGCCTGCTTCGGATCTGACAGGCCCGCGCCTTCCGGCAGGGCCTGTACTTTTTTGTACTGACCGATCGCTTTGAGCCATAACCATGCTCCGCATCACCGAACTCCGTCTGCCGCTCAACCATGCCGAGCATGAGTTGCGTCCCGCCATCGTTGCCCGTTTGGGGCTGGACGACAGCCAGCTGCTGAACTTCACGGTCTCCAAGCGCAGCTACGACGCGCGCAAGAAGACGGCCATCGTGCTGATTTACACGCTGGACTGCGAGCTCGCTGACGAGGCTGGCGTCCTGGCCCGTTTTGCCGGCGACGCCCACATCAGGCCGACGCCGGACACCGGCTACCACTTCGTCGGCCAGGCGCCGGTGGACTTCTTCACCGCCGAGCGCAAGCGGCCGGTGGTGATCGGCTTCGGCCCCTGCGGCATCTTCGCCGCGCTGATCCTGGCCCAGATGGGTCTGCGGCCCATCGTGCTGGAGCGCGGCAAGTCGGTACGCGAACGCACCAAGGACACCTGGGGCCTGTGGCGCGAGAGCCAGCTGCACCCCGAGTCGAATGTGCAGTTCGGCGAGGGCGGCGCCGGCACCTTCTCCGACGGCAAGCTGTGGAGCCAGATCTCGGACCCGCGCTTTCTGACCCGCAAGGTGCTGAGCGAGTTCGTCAAGGCCGGCGCGCCCGAAGAAATCCTCTATGTGAGCAAGCCGCATATCGGCACCTTCCGGCTGGTGTCGATGGTGATCAAGATGCGCGCCGAGATCGAGGCGCTGGGCGGCGAGATCCGCTTCGAGCAGAAGGTCACGGATGTGCTGATCGAGGACGGCCCCGATGGCAAACACATCCGGGGCTTGACGCTGGAATCCGGCGAGCAGCTCAGCACCGACCATGTGGTGCTCGCGCTGGGCCATAGCGCGCGCGACAGCTTCACGATGCTGCACCAGCGCGGTGTCTTCATGGAAGCCAAGCCCTTCTCGATCGGCTACCGCATCGAGCACCCGCAAAGCCTCATCGACGCGGCCCGCTTCGGCCCCAATGCCGGCAACGAGATCCTCGGCGCGGCCGACTACAAGCTGGTGCACCACGCCAAGAACGGCCGCTCGGTCTACAGCTTCTGCATGTGCCCCGGCGGCACCGTGGTGGCGGCGACCTCGGAACCCAACCGTGTCGTCACCAACGGCATGAGCCAGTACTCGCGCAACGAGCGCAATGCCAATGCCGGCATCGTCGTCGGCATCTCGCCGCAGGACTACCGGCAGGACGGCAAGAACGAAGGCCCGGTCAGCCCGCTGGACGGCATGGCCTTCCAGCGCATCTGGGAGAGCCGCGCCTATGAGCTGGGCGAAGGCGCCTACAGGGCGCCCGGCGCCCTGGTCGGCGACTTCATCAAGCGCCAGCGCAGCAAGGTGCTGGGCAGCGTCGAGCCCTCCTACAAGCCCGGCGTCACCTTGACCGATCTGCAGCAAAAAGGCTTCGGCAGCCTGCCCGACTATTGCCTGGACGCGATCCGCGAGGCCCTGCCGGCCTTCGAGCGCCAGATCAAGGGCTTCAGCATGGCCGACGCGGTGCTGACCGGCGTCGAGACCCGCACCTCCTCGCCGCTGCGCATCACCCGCGGCCGCGACTACCAGAGCCTCAACGTCAAGGGCCTGTACCCGGCCGGCGAAGGCGCCGGCTATGCCGGTGGCATCATGTCGGCCGGCGTCGACGGCATCGAGGTGGCAGAAGCGCTGGGGCGCAGCCTGCTGGGCCGGGCTGACTGAGGGCGCCCCTCAGCGCCCCGCCTCCAGCCCCCGGACCCGCCCCATCGCCATCGCCGCCGCTGCGGTGCGGGTTTCGACGCCCAGCTTCTCGAACACATGCTCGAGGTGCTTTTGCACCGTGCGCGGGCTGGAGCCGAGGATGTCGCCGATGTCCTGGTTGGTCTTGCCCTTGACCACCCAGTACAGCACCTCGGCCTCTCGGGCGGTCAGCTTGAAGCCGTGGATCAGGCCGTCCATCAGCGCCGCGTCGTCGGCCTCGCGCATCACGATCAGCCACTGGCCCTCGCCGAGCGCATCGGGGTCCACCGCATGCAAGGTGAAGGACAGGCGCTTGGCGCCGCGCGTGGCCAGCGCCGCGCCGCTGGCAGGCGGCGCATCGGCGCGGGGCTGCGGCAGCACGGTCAGCACCGAGGGCTCGGCGCCGGCACGGCGGCGCAGCGATTCGCGGTGCAGCCAGACCAGCACCTCGGGCGGCAAGCGGCCGCGCTCGAAATGGCCGCCGCTGAAGTAGTCGGCCATCAGCGAGCGCGCCAGCGCGGTCTGCCAGACGCAGCGACCATCGGCCTCGTGCACCGCCATGCTGGCGTGGCCGAAGGCGTCCAGCGCATTGCGGGCCTGGCGCTGGGCGCGGGCGCTGCGCAGATGGGCAGCGATGCGGGCCAGCACCTCGCGCGGGCGGATGGGCTTGGTCACATAGTCGACGCCGCCGGCCGCGAACGCGGCCTCGACATGGGCGGTGTCGGACAGGCCGGTCATGAAGATGATGGGCGCGGCCGCGGTGGCCGGGTCGGCCTTGAGCCGGCGCGCCACCTCGAAGCCGTCCAGCCCCGGCATCATCGCGTCCAGCACGACGACATCGGGCGGCATCAGCGCGGCGCTCTCCAGCGCCGCCGCGCCGCTGAAGGCCACCAGCACCGTGTAGCCGGACTCGTCCAGCGCATCGTGCAGCAGGGCCAGGTTGTCGGGCACGTCGTCGACAATCAGCACCCGCTCGGCATGGCTGGCGACCGGGGGGCTCTGCTGTTCCAATGACGGCAGGGCCGCATCGATCTCTTTGTGAGGCGTGGGGAGGGTGGAGGCATTCATGCTGGGTCCTCAGCCTGCAAGGCGCGTGCCACCAGCCGGCTCATCGCCTGCAGTTCGAACTGACGCGCCATCGCACGCAGCTGGGTGACAAAGTCGCTGCAAGACTGATCCTCGCCGGCGATCCGGTCAAGCTGCTGATGGATGCCCTTGACATGGCCCTGGCTGAGCTGCTGCTGCAGGCGCTGCAAGGCCTCGCGCGAGGGCAGCTTCAGCGGCGCCTTGTCCGCGTCGGCCGCTTGGACCGGATCGCGCAGTCGCCAGTCCAGGTTCAGCCGCCGACCCAGCCAGTCCAGCAGCTCGTCCACCCGCACCGGCTTGACGATGAAGTCCCGCTCGCTGACGCCAAGGCCATTGTCCAGGCCCCGATCAAAGGCATTGGCCGAGATGATGACGGCCGGCGCCTCGCTCAAGCTCCGCACCCGGATCTCGGCCAGGGTCTGCCAGCCGTCCAGGCCCGGCATCGCCAGGTCCAGCAGCAGAGCCTCGGGCCGCCAGCCGGGGATCAGCGCCATCGCCTCGATGCCGCTGGCCGCCATCCGCAGCTCGAAACCCAGCGGCTCCAGGATGGCGCGCAAGAGATTGCGGTCGGCCTCCTCGTTGTCGACCACCAGCAGGCGCCGCGCCGGCCCCTCGAAGCCGATGCGCGCCGCGCGCCGCGCCTGCGCCGCCATCGCACCGGCATGCAGGCTGGGCAGGAACAGGCGCAGCTCGAAGCGCGTGCCGTGTTTTCCTGTGACTCCCGGCGTGCTGGCCACCTTCAGCTCGCCACCCATCAGATCGGTCAGCATCTTCGCGATGGTCAGACCCAGGCCGGTGCCTGATCCCGAACCCACGGCGGCCGCCCCGCGCTCGAAGGGCTCGAACACCCGCTCCAGCTCCTCGGCACTCATGCCGGGGCCGCTGTCCTCGATCTCGAAGCGCGCCATCTCGCGGGCGTAGTGCAGGCGCAGCGTGACTTGGCCTTCCGGCGTGAATTTGATCGCGTTGCCGAGAATGTTGATCAGGATCTGCTGCACCCGCTTGCCATCGGCGCGCACCCAGTCCGGCAGGCTGGGGGGCGATGTGTAGACGAAGTCCAGGCCCTTGGCCGCAGACTGCAGCGACAGCAGATGGACCAGATCATGGATCGCCTGGCCGAACGCCCAGGGCCCCGGCTCCAGCTTGAAGCGGCCGGCCTCGATGCGGGCCAGGTCCAGGCTGCCCTCGATCAGCGACAGCAGGTGCTCGCCGCCGCGCCGTATCACCGTGATCGCCTGCTTGCGGTGCGCGGGCATGCGCTCGTCCTCGTCGAGGATCTGCGCATAGCCGAGGATGGAGTTCAGCGGCGTGCGCAGCTCGTGGCTGATATTGGTGATGTAGCGGGTCTTGGCCTCGTTGGCGGCGTCGGCCTGGATTTTCGCCTGCTGCAACTGGGCATCGGTCTGGCGGTGCGACTCGATTTCCTGGTGCAGCGCTTGGGCCTGGCGGCGCGATTCCTCCTGCGCGACCTGGCGGCTCTTGTGCGTCAGCACCAGCCACCAGCCGATCACGCCGGACAGCAGCAAGAGCGCCACCAGGGCCTTCGCATAGGACGCCCGCAGATGGGGCGCCATCTGCTCGGCCGCCGCGCCAAGCCGCCCCAGCTCGTGCTGGTAGAGCAGGCCGAACAGCAGCACGAGCACCGGCAGCACCAGGGCCATCAGGCCCAGATACTGGGTCAGGCCGCTGTCCAGCAGGGGCCAGACCTTGCGGGGGAGCAGCCGCTGCAGGAGCGCACGGGCCTGTGTCGCCAAGCGGGCGTCTGGCTTGCAGAGGTCATCGCAGCGGGCGTCCAGCGAGCAGCACAGCGAGCAGATCGGGCCCTGATAGGCGGGGCAGTGCGCCATGTCCGGCCCCTCGTAGGCGCGCTCGCAGATCACGCAGTGCTGCAGGCGTTTGTAGGCACCGCCCTCCTCGCCCTCCTTACTCTGGCGTGCAATGTAGTAACGCCCCCCGGTGGCCCAGGCGATCAGCGGCGAGCAGACCATGGCCGTCACCAGCGCGATCAACGCCGAAAAGGCCTGGGCCATAGTCCCGAACAGGCCCAGATGGGCGGCGATGGACAGCAGCGAGGCCATCGCCATCGCGCCGACGCCGACCGGGTTGATGTCGTAGAGATGGGCGCGTTTGAACTCGATGCCCGGCGGTGACAGCCCCAGCGGCTTGTTGATCACAAGATCGGCAACCACGGTCATGATCCAGGCAATCGCGATATTGGCATACAGGCCCAGCACCCGGTCCAGCGCCTGGAACAGCTCCATCTCCATCAGGATCAGCGCGATCAGCGTGTTGAACACCACCCAGACCACGCGGCCCGGGTGGCTGTGCGTCAGCCGGGCGAAGAAATTGCTCCAGGCCAGCGAGCCCGCATAGGCATTCGTCACATTGATCTTCAGCTGCGAGACGATCACCAGCAAGGCGGTGGCCGCCACCGCCAGGCCGGGCCGGCTGAACACCGTGTCATAGGCCACCAGATACATCTGGTTCGGGTCCACCGCCCGTTCGGTCGGCACCATCAGCCGCATCGCCAGATAGGCCAAGAGCGCACCGCCCAGCATCTTGGCCACACCCAGCACCACCCAGCCCGGCCCGCCGACAAAGACCGCCGCCCACCAGCGCCAGCGCCTCTTCGGATTCGCATCGGGCTCGGGCATGAAGCGCAGATAGTCGGCCTGCTCGCCCATCTGCGTGATCAGCGCGATGCCCACCGTCATCGCCGCGCCGAACAGCGGCAGGCTGAACTCGCCGCCCTGGCCATCGGCGCCGGCATAGCTTTGCAGCTGAGCGGGCAGCTCCGGATAGCGCATGAAGACATAGACATAGGGGACGATCAGCAGGATCAGCCACAGCGGCTGGGTCCAGACCTGCAGCCGTGCGATGGCCGTCACGCCGTGCGTCACCAGCGGCAGCACCACCAGCGCGCAGATCAGATAGCCCCAGGCCGGCGGGATGTCGAAGGCCAGCTCCAGCGCATAGGCCATGATGGCCGCCTCCAGCGCGAAGAAGATGAAGGTGAAGCTGGCGTAGATCAGGCTGGTCAGCGTCGAGCCGATATAGCCGAAGCCGGCACCCCGGGTCAGCAGGTCCATGTCCACGCCGTAGCGGGCCGCATAGACGCTGATCGGCCAGCCGGCCAAGAGAATGATCAGCCCGGTGGCCAGGATGGCCCAGAAGGCATTGGCGAAACCGTACTCCACCAGCAGGGTCGCCCCGACCGCCTCCAGCACCAGAAAGGAGGCCGCGCCAAAAGCCGTGTTCGCCACCCGGGTGCCGGACCAGCGCCGGAAGCTGTGCGGCGTGAAGCGCAGCGCGTAGTCCTCCAGCGTCTCGCTGGCCACCCAGGCGTTGTAATCGCGACGGATCTTGATGACGCGCTGGACGGGTTCGGCGGTCTGGACGGAGGGCGGCGCGGCGGGCATGCTTCTCCCTTATCAAGACCCATGCCCAGGACGGCGTCCTGGCATAGCTCCTGCAACAGGATCCCCCATGGAACTGACGCCTAGAGAGAAAGACAAGCTGCTGATCTTCACCGCCGCACTGCTGGCCGAGCGCCGCAAGGCCCGAGGCCTGAAGCTCAACTACCCCGAGGCGGTGGCCCTGATCAGCGCCGCCATCATGGAAGGCGCGCGCGACGGCAAGAGCGTTGCCGAGTTGATGAGCGAGGGCAAGACCGTGCTGGCGCGCACCGATGTGATGGACGGCATCGCCGAGATGATTCCCGAGATCCAAATCGAGGCCACCTTCCCCGACGGCACCAAATTGGTGACCGTGCACCAACCCATTGCCTGAACGACGCACCAAGATGAATAGCAAGAAGCAAGTTCTGACCCTCACCGCCGGCCTTGCCCTCAGCGGCATGGCCTTCGCCCATACAGGCCACGCCGGCCACCACGGCTTCGCCGAGGGCTTCAGCCACCCCTTCACCGGCCTGGACCATCTGGCCGCGATGCTGGCCGTCGGCATCTGGAGCGCCGGCACGCCGCGCCGCCAGTGGCTGGCGCCGCTGGTTTTTACCCTGATGCTGCTGGCCGGTGCGCTGCTGGCGCAGAGCGGCCTGCACTTTCCGGCCGTCGAGCCGATGATCGCCGGCTCCTTGCTGGTGGTCGGTGCCTTGCTGATGTCGCCGCGACAGCTGCCGGTCGCTGCGGCCGCCTTGGCGATGGGCGGCTTCGCGCTCTTCCATGGTGCGGCCCATGGCCAGGAGCTGACGGGCACCGGCGCGCTGGCCGGCATGGTGCTGGGCACGGCCCTGCTGCACGGCCTGGGTATTGGGCTGGGGTTGGCACTGCGCAAGGGCTCGTTGTGGCTGCCGCGAATTTCTGGCGCAGCGGTTGCGCTCTTTGGCATGGGACTGTTGACATGACCCCGGGTGAGTTGCTGATTGATGACGAGTCGGCGGTTCATGAACTGAACCCCGGCCGACGCACGCAGGCCCTGGTGGTCGAGAACGCCGGCGACCGGCCGATCCAGGTCGGTTCGCACTACCACTTTGCCGAGACCAATGCCGCGCTGCGCTTCGACCGCGCGGCCGCGCGCGGCATGCGGCTGAACATCGCCTCCGGTACCGCCGTGCGCTTCGAGCCCGGCCAGCAGCGCAGCGTCGAGCTGGTCGACTATGCCGGCGACCGCCAGGTCTGGGGCTTTCGCGGTCTGGTCCAGGGGGCGCTGTGAACACGCTGACCCTGTTCATGACGGCCTTTGGCCTGGGCCTGGTCTTCAATGCCGCGCCCGGTGCGGTATTCGCCGAGACCGTGCGTCAAGGCCTGCGCGGCGGCTACCGGCCGGCACTGGCGGTGCAGCTGGGCTCTCTGGTCGGCGACGCCAGCTGGGCGCTGGCGGGCCTGGCCGGCATCGGCTTCGCCTTGCAGTGGGAGGTCTTGCGCTGGCCGGTCGGCCTGGCCGGCGCGGCCTATCTGGGTTATCTGTCCTGGGACAGCTGGCGCGCCGCGCGCACGGTCCATGAACTGGGTGTCGACGCGGCGGCGGGCCACGCGGCCAGGCCGCTGCGCGCCGGCATGCTGCTGTCGCTGACCAATCCGCAGAACCTGGCCTACTGGGCGGCGATGGGCAGCGCGATGGGCGCGATCGGCCTGGCCGAACCGACGCCGGCCGACTACGGCCTGTTCTTCGCCGGCTTCATGGCCGCCTCGCTGGCCTGGGCCTTCATCTGCGCGGCCCTGGTGGACCGCTTGTTCCGGCGCGTCGGCGCGCAATGGGCCCGTTTCACCTACCGGCTCTGCGCCGCCGCGCTGCTGGCCATGGCCCTGGGCACGCTGCGCGACCTGGCCCCGCAGACCCCCACCCGCATCGACACCCACAAGAAACCCGTTCTATGGCCCAGATAGGACGACGCGCCTATGCCGAGATGTTCGGCCCCACCGTCGGCGACCGGGTCCGCCTGGCCGACACCGCGCTGATCATCGAGGTCGAGCAAGACCTGACCCTGGGCGCTGGAGGCTATGGCGAAGAAGTCAAATTCGGCGGCGGCAAGACCATACGCGACGGCATGGGCCAGTCGCAACGCGCCAACGGTCCCGGCCCCGGCGACGCGATGGACTGCGTGATCACCAATGCGCTGATCGTCGATCACTGGGGCATCATCAAGGCCGATATCGGCCTGCGCGGCCATCGCATCGCCGCCATCGGCAAGGCCGGCAACCCGGATGTGCAGCCGGGTGTCGATATCGTCATCGGCCCCGGCACCGAGATCATCGCGGCCGAAGGGCTCATCGTCACCGCCGGCGCGGTCGACACCCATATCCACTTCATCTGCCCGCAGCAGGTCGAGGAGGCGCTGATGAGCGGCGTCACGACCATGATGGGTGGCGGCACCGGCCCGGCCACCGGCACGCTGGCGACCACCTGCACGCCCGGGCCGGAGAACCTCAGGCGCATGCTGCTGGCGGCCGATGCCTTCCCCATGAATCTGGGCTTTCTCGGCAAGGGCAATGCCAGCCGGCCGGAGGCGCTGCGCCAGCAGATCGAGGCCGGCGCGATCGGCCTGAAGCTGCACGAGGACTGGGGCACGACGCCGGCCGCGATCGACTGCTGCCTGTCGGTGGCCGACGAGTTCGACGTGCAGGTCTCGATCCACAGCGACACCCTCAACGAGAGCGGCTTCGTCGAGGACACGATGGCCGCGACCAAGGGCCGCACCTTGTGCGCCTTCCACACCGAGGGCGCCGGTGGCGGCCATGCGCCGGACATCATGCGCGTGGTCGGCGAGAACAACTTCCTGCCCTCCTCCACCAATCCCACGATGCCCTACACCGTCAACACGGTGGACGAGCATCTGGACATGCTGATGGTCTGCCACCATCTGGATGCCAGCGTGGCCGAGGACCTGGCCTTCGCCGAGAGCCGCATCCGCCGCGAGACCATCGCGGCCGAGGATGTGCTGCACGACCTGGGCGCGATCAGCATGTTCTCGTCCGACTCCCAGGCCATGGGCCGGGTCGGCGAGATGGTGATGCGCTGCTGGCAGACCGCGCACAAGATGAAGATCCAGCGCGGCCCGCTGGCGGGCGACTCGGAGCGCAACGACAACACACGCGTCAAGCGCTATATCGCCAAGCTGACGATCAACCCGGCGCTGTCGCACGGCGCGGCGCATGAGATTGGCAGCGTCGAGGTCGGCAAATGGGCCGATCTGGTGTTCTGGCGCCCGGCCTTCTTCGGCGTCAAACCCAGCCTGATCGTCAAGGGCGGCTTCATCGCAGCGGCCGCGATGGGCGACCCGAACGCCAGCATCCCGACGCCGCAGCCGGTGCACTACCGGCCGATGTTCGGCAGCTTTGGCGGCGCCGTCGCCCAGGGCTCGCTGACCTTTGTCTCGCAGAGCGCGCTGGACTCGGGCGTGGCCGCCGGCTACGGCCTGAAGAAGACCCTGAGCGCCGTGCGTGGCTGCCGCACGGTCAGGAAGACCGATATGGTGCACAACGCCTATCTGCCGACCATGCAGATCGATGCCCAGACCTATGAGGTGCGGGCCGACGGCCAACTGCTCAGCTGCGAGCCGGCGCGCGAGCTGCCGATGGCGCAGCGCTACTTTCTGTTCTAGCGCCGCCGGTGCTGGCCAGCACGACGGCCGCCAGCACGCAGGCCAGGCCCGCCCATTGCCAGGGCTGCACGGTCTCGCCCAGCAGCAGCGCCGACAGCAGCAGGGCCGAGACCGGCAGCCAGGCCGTGGCCAGCGAGGCGCGGACGCCGCTGGTGCGCGCGCTGCCCGCATACCAGAGCACGAAGCCGCCAACCGTCGGCAGCCAGGCGTAGTAGGCAATGCCCATCAGCGCCGCCGGACTCAGGGTCGAGGGCGTGCTGCGGGCCAGATAGCAGGCCGGCAGCGCCGACAGCAGCAGGCCGCCCGCGCACATCAGCGTCGACAGCAGCAGCGGCGGCAGCGGCTGGCGCAGCCGCTTGTTGCCGAGAATGAAGACCGCCTCGCAGGCGATCGCGGCCAGCACCGCGGCAATGCCCAGCAGCCGGGTCGGCTTGGCTGCGGCCGAGTCGGGCGCCAGCGCCAGCGCCATCACGCCCAATGTCGCCAGCGCGATCGCGCCCAGCAGGCGCAGCCCCGGCCGCTCGCCCAGCATCAGCACGGCCAGCAGCGCCGCCATCGCCGGCAGCGTGCCGGCGACCACGCCGGCATCGGCCGCGCTGGACCACATCACCCCCTGGATCAGCAGCACCGTGTAGCCGACGCTGCCGGCCGCCGCCTGCACCAGCAAGAGCAGCGCGTCGTGGCGGGACAGCCTCGGCATCACGCAGCCGGAGCGCCAGGCCAGCCAGACGAACACCGGCAGCGCCATCGCGTGGCGCAGCGCGGTGGCCAGAAAGGGCTCGATGTCCGCGCCGATGATCTTGCTGACCACCACCGTGCTGCCCACCAGCAGCATCGCCAGGCTGCACAGCAGCTGGCCCTTCAACGCATCCGACATGCGAGACCCCATCAAGACAAGAAGAAGGCTCGCAGTCTGGCCACGCCGGGCGGCCCGGTCTTGAACGCTATTGCGGCCGCCAGGCCCCAGGCGTGAGGCCGAAGTGGCGGGCAAACACCCGTGTCATATGGCTCTGGTCGGCAAAGCCGGCGGCCGCGGCGGCCTCGGCCAGCGCGCTGCCGGAGGCGATCAGGCGGCGCGCCCGCTCGGCCCGCAGCTGCAGCAGCCAGGCATGGGGTGGCAGGCCATGGACCGCCTCGAAACGGCGCAGCAGCTGGTATCTGCTCAGGCCCAGCGGCATGGCCAGCTCGGCCAGGCTCGGCACCACCGCGCCGGCATCGGCGTCGGCAAGGCGCTCGCGCACCATGGCCATCTCGGCCGCCGTCGCCGTCTCGGCAGGCCGTGGCGCCACCGTCGAATAGCGCTCCAGCAGCAGGCCCAGCACCCGCAGCAGGGCCTGCTCGCAGGCCAGGGCGGCCAGCGCGGTCGGCCCGGCCTGCCAGGCGTCGAGCCGCGCGAACAGCCGCGCCAGCACCAGCCGCAGGCGGGCATCGGCAATCACCGGCCGGGTCAGCTCGGCTGTACCCGAACCTGAAGCCGACCCCGAAGCCATGGCCGCGACCACCTCGGGGTCCAGGTAGAGCATGCGCCAGCGCCGCGAGTCGCTGCCCAGCGGGCGGCCGTCATGCACCTCGCCGGGGTTGCTGGTGATCAGCTCGCCGGCAAAGGCGTCGACACTGCCGCGCCCGCTGGCCGAGCGCTGCGCGCCCTGCAGCAGCAGGCCCAGGCCGTAGCTGTCGTGCCAATGGCGGCCGAAGTGGCGGCCGCTGTCGATCAGGCTGCCGTACACGCCGGACCAGGGCGTGGCCAGAACGCGGGATCGGTGTGCGGCTTGAACCATGGCCGGCATTGTGCCCAAGCCGGCCGGCGCCGGTTTGGGCTGTTTTTCCGGGCCAAGTCGCCCGAACACGGGGGCGGATTTGAGGCACCATGCGCGGGCGGCAGCTTGCCGTGGCGAAGCTCGGAAAGGGCCCATGGATCGATTGGCCGAGCAAGTCGTGGCCTGGCATAACCGCCACCCGCTTGCCAAAAAGATCAGCATTTACGACGTCCACACCATAGGCGTGGTGGCCCTGCCCTTTATGCGCAGCGGCCGCCCGGCTGCGGCCGCTGAACCCATCGAGCCGGTGCTGAGCGAGGAGCTCACCGAGCCGGCCCTCACGCCGCAGCCCCCCGCGCCGGCAGCCAGCAAGCCCTGGTGGCAAGCCCTGACCCCGCTGCTGGCCCGCCTGGGCCTGGCGCGGGGTGCCGATGCGGCCTGGCCGCTGTTCAGCGAGCGCTTCATCCACAACTTGTCGCCGCGCCGCGTGGCCGCCTTCGCGCTGCGCCACGGCCACGCCAACCCGCCCGGCGAGCCCGACTGGCCGCAGCGCGAGGTCGCGATCGATGAGCGCCTGATGGCGCGCGGCGCGGCCCAGGCCGGCGGAGCCTGGCCTTACGAGCTCTATCTGATGAGCGCCGGCATCGACGCCGGCGCCTCGCGCACCCGGGTGCTGCTGGCGCGCGGCGCCGGCGGCCGCATGGAGGTGCTGGGCCGGCGTTGCCTGAACCCGCTGCCGCTGGCCGTGCTGGCCCTGCTGCTGCTGGCCGCCCTCGGTCTCGGGGCCTGGTGGCAGCTGGGCCGCGGGTCGGGCCCGGCACCGGCAGCACCGGCAGCCTCGGCAGCCAGTGCCGTGCCAGCCCCGGCGCCAGCCTCTGCACCAGCCTCTGCACCAGTCTCCACACCGGCCTCCGCACCGGTTTCTGCCCCGGTGGCAGCCCCGGCCTCCGCAGCGGTCGAGCCGGCAGCCTCTGCCGCTTCGGCAGCGTCGGCCGCCGAGCCGGCCCCGGCGCTGCCGGCCTCCGAGGTCCAGGTCGCGGCTTCGGCACCCGATATCCGTCCGCGCCTGGTGCCGTCGCCGCGTCCCCGCCCGGACGCGCCCAGCGTGGCGCCGGCCGCCACCGCCGCTTCCGACGTGCTGTCCCGCGAGCTGAACCGCCGCCCCGAACCGCCCCAGGCCCTGCCGCAGAGTCGCGGCGAACCCAAACCGATGCCGGCAGGCAGGCAGGTGGCCCTGGTCGGCCCGGCGCAGGCCAGCAAGGCCGAGGCCGAGGCCCAGCTGGAGCGCATGCGCGCGATGCTGGGCCAGACCGTGCGCGAGCCCGACCGCTTGCAGGCACAGGTGTTCCAGACCCACGAGGGCTGGCGCGCCGCGATCTGGCCTTTTGCCAGCCGCGAGCAGGCCCAGCTGATCAATGCCACGCTGATTGCGCGGGGCTTGAGAACCAGGGCGGTCGACTTCTAGTTTCTGCTCCAGAATGTCGGCCATGCTGACCGTCAACAAACTAATCGCCCGCGGCCAGGGCCTGGCCCCGGTCCTGCTCAAGCGCGCCGCCAGCGTCGAGCTGGACTGGGATGTGCGCCAGAAGAGCCGTTTCGACGCCACCGACAGCCAGGGCCGCCACCTCGGCGTGTTCCTGCCGCGCGGCACCGCCGTGCGCGGCGGCGATGTGCTGGTGGCCGAGGACGGCTCGCTGGTGCGCGTGATCGCGGCGCCGCAGGCCGTGCTCGAGGTGCGCGCCTGCGCCGAGCATGGCAGCCCCTTCGACCTGCTGCGCGCCGCCTACCATCTGGGCAACCGCCATGTGCAGCTGGAGCTGCAGCCCGAGCGGCTGCTGCTGGAGCCCGACCATGTGCTGGCCGATATGCTGCGCCAGATGCATCTGATCGTCAGCGAGACCCACAGCGCCTTCGAGCCCGAGGCCGGCGCCTATGCGGCCGAAGGCCATGCGCACCATGACCACGGCCATGCCCACAGCCATGCCGCGCCGGCTCGTGGCAAGCCGATCGGCATCGCCGTCGCGGCCGCGCCCGCGCCGCATGTGCACGGCCCCGGCTGCAAGCACTGAGCGCCGATGCCGCGCGTTCGCCCGGCGCCAGCGCCGCTCACCGCCAGCGCCTGGCTGCAGCTGATGCAGCTGGCCTCACCGGCCCTGCCGGTGGGCGGCTTCAGCTATTCGGAAGGCCTGGAGGCGGCGGTCGAGTCCGGTCGGGTCACGAACGAAGCCACGGCCACGCGCTGGCTGCTGGACCAGCTACGCCTGGCCCTGGGCCGCGCCGACCTGCCGGCCTGCGCCAGCGCGATGCGGGCCTGGAAATCCTGGCGAGAGCAAGACCTGGCACGCATCCGTGAGCTCAACGACTGGCTGCTGCAGACCCGTGAGACCCAGGAGCTGCGCCTGCAGAGCGAGCAGATGGGGCGCTCGCTGCTGGAGTGGCTGCGCAACAAGGGGCTGGACGATGCGCGGAGCCGAGCCCAGCTCGCCCATCTGGCCGCGCTGCGACCGGCGCCCAGCTGGCCCATCGCCTTCGCGCTGGCCGCCGCTCAAACGGGGGCGCCGCTGCGTGAGGCCATGCTGGCCCATGCCTTCGGCTGGGCCGAGAACATGGTGGGCGCGGCCATCAAGGCCGTGCCGCTGGGCCAGAGCGCCGGCCAGCGCATGCTGCAGGCGCTGAGCGCCGAGATCCCGGCCAGCGTCGACGCCGCGCTGGCCCTGCCCGACAGCCAGCGCCAGGCCTTCACGCCGATGCTGGCCATCTTGTCGGCCCAGCACGAGGCGCAGTACTCGCGGCTGTTCCGCTCCTGATGCGCGGGCTGGTTGCGCTGCTGCTGGTCGCCTGCCAGGGCGCAGCGGCCGAGGCCCTGCTGGAGCGCTTCTCGCACACCGCCTGGAGCGTCAACGAGGGGGCGCCGGCCGATGTCTGGACCCTGTCGCGTTCGCAGCGCGGCTATCTCTGGCTGGGCACCGGCCTGGGGCTCTACCGCTTCGATGGCGTGCGCTTCGACCGCTACCCGCTGCGCGAGGGCCAGCGCCTGCGCTCGACCAATATCAATGCGCTGATCGAGCTGCCCAACGGCGATGTCTGGATCGGCCTGTATGCCGGCGGCACCGTGCGGCTGCGCGACGGCATCGCCAGCGCCCATGGCGAGGCGCAGGGCATGCCGCCGGGCCGGGTGCTGCGCTTCGCACAGACAGGCGATGGCACGCTGTGGGCCGCCAGCACCGGTGGCCTGGCCCGTTATGCCGACGGGCGCTGGCAGACGGTGGGTGAGGACTGGGCCTACCCGGCGGCGGCGGCCTACTATGTGTTCGTCGACCGTCGCGGCACGCTCTGGGTCGCGGCGCCGGACACGGTGTGGTTCCTGCCGGCCGGCGAGCGCCGGTTCCGCCGCAGCGGCGCCCTGGTCTCGCGCCATGCGGTGCTGGCCGAAGACCCGCAGGGGCGGATCTGGGTCTCGGACGGCTTGCTCGGCACGCGCCCGCTGGGGGCGGTGCCGGAGCAGCCCCGCCTGGCAGGCCCGGGGGCCGAGCCGGTGGTGCAGGCCAAGCAGCTGCTGTTCGCCGGCGACGGCAGCCTGTGGCTCACCGATGTGCGCGGCGGCGTGCTGCGGCTGCCGGCGCCGCAGCGCATCGCGAGCGGCCAGGCCCTGGCGGCGGCCGATCTGCCGGAGCGCTTCACGCGCCGGCAGGGCCTGCCGGCCGATGTGGCCGTGCCCCTGGTCGAGGACGCCGAGGGTCAGGTCTGGGTCGGCACCAATTACGGCATCAGCGGCTTCAGGCAGCGGCGGCTGCGCGAGGTGCCGGAACTGGCGCTCAAGCCCCATCACGGCTTCACCATCATGGCCCATGCCGACGGCGTGCTGGCCACCAACTGGGACCAGCCGCTCTACCTGGCCCCGCCCGCGCCGCCACAGCTGCGAGCGCGCCGGGCGCCGGTGCGGGCCGGCACGGCCGCGCCCGACGGCGCCTTGTGGGAGGTCGACAGCGAGGGCATCTGGCGCAGCGGCGCCGACGGGCGCTGCCGCATCGAGCTGGGTGTCGCCCCCCGCGTGCTGGCGCTGGCGCCCGATGCCGGCGGCGGCGCCTGGCTGGCCGTCGACGAGGCCGGCATCTTCCATGCCGACTGCGCCGGCGCGCGCCGCGAGCGCGCCGTGGAGCGCGGCAGCGCGCTGCCGACAGCGATCGCCACCAGCGCCGATGGCACGGTCTGGTTCGGCTACGACGACGAGCTGCTGCGGCTGTCCGGGGGCCGCGTGAGCCGCTACACGGCGGCCGATGGCCTGCTGGTCGGCCGGGCCACGACGATAGCGCCGGCCCGCAAGGGCGGCGTCTATGTGGCCGGCGAGGCCGGCTTCGCGCGCTTTGACGGCCAGCGTTTCGGGCTTGTCAGCGCCGCGCAGGACGAGGCCTTCGCCCATATCACTGGCATCATCGAGCTGCCCGACGGCGAGCTCTGGCTCAATGGCGGCCGCGGCCTGCTGCGGGTCGCCCCTGCCGATGTGGACGCGCTGTTCGCCGGGCCGCAGGCCCGGCGCAACTACCGCCTGCTCGACTGGCGCGACGGCCTGCCCGGCGTGGCCCAGCAGGCCCAGCTGACGCCCACCGCGCTGCGAGATCGCGCCGGCCGTATCTGGGTGGCCACCAATCGCGGCGTGGCCTGGATAGACCCCGCCGATGTGCCGCGCAATGAGCGGCCGCCGCCGGTCGAGATCCAGAGCCTGCGCGCCGGCGACCGGCTGCTGACGCCACAAGCCGGCATGCGCCTGCCCGAGGGCACGCGCACGCTGGCGATCCGTTTCACCGCGCTGACACTGGCGGTGTCGGACCGGGCGCGCTTTCGCTACCGGCTCGACGGCATCGACGGCGACTGGCAGGAGGCCGGCCACCGGCGCGAGGCGGTCTATGCCAATCTGGGTCCGGGCCGCTACCGCTTCCGCGTCATCGCCGCCAATGCCGACGGGGTCTGGAATGCCGAGGGCGCGGCGCTGGCCTTCGAGATTGCGCCGCGCTTCTGGCAGAGCCCGGTGTTCCAGGTCATCGCCGTGCTGACCGCGCTGGCGCTGGCCTGGAGCCTGTACCTGCTGCGGGCCCGCGCGATCGCGACCCAGGTGCGGCTGCGGCTGGAAGAGCGCCACCGCGAGCGCGAGCGCATCTCGCGCGAGTTGCACGACACCTTGCTGCAGGGCTTCCAGGGGCTGATCCTGTCCTTCCATGCGGCCACGCAGCGCATCCAGGATCTGGAGCTGCGCCAATGGATCGAACGCGCCATCGAGCGCGCCGAGGCCGCGATGATCGAGGGCCGCGAGCGCATGCACGAGCTGCGCCATCTGCCCGAGCTCGGGTCCGCGCTGGAGGACGCGCTGGCGCTGGCGGGTGCGGCCCTGGTCGCCGAGGGCTGCGCTTTCCGGGTCAGCGTCAGCGGCGACCGGCGCCGGCTCAGCCCGCTGCTGTGCGACGAGTTGCTGCTGATCGTGCGCGAAGCCTTGAGCAATGCGGCCCGCCACGCGCGCGCCGGCGGCATCGAGGTGGCGCTGATCTTCGAGGACCAGGGCCTGCGTCTGCGCATCAGCGACGATGGCATCGGCATCGCCGCGCCCGTCCTGGAGCGCGGCTACCGCGAGGGGCACTACGGCCTGCGGACGATGCGCGAGCGCGCCCGGCGCCTGGGCGGCACGCTGGCGATCGGCGCGGGCCCGGCCGGCGGCACGCAGGTCGAGATCAGCCTGCCGGCGGCGCTGGTCTATGCGGAGGGTGGCGGCTGGTGGTCGACGCTGTGGCGGCGCGGCAGGCGGTCTTGAGCATCGAGCGCCAATTCGCGGCCTAGGACTGCGCCGCGCGGCTGCCAGGCCGAGGCGCTCCACATGGGCGCAGCCTCCTCGATCAGCCGCAGAATCTCGGCCGGCAGGTCTGCCGCGCCCGTCAGCTGCCGGACCTCCAGAACATCGTCCGCGCCGAAACCGGAGGGCGCGCGCAGCGCCCACTGGACTGCCTCGTCGAGCGAGCCCACCTCGATGAGGTAGAAACCGCCGACCAGTTCCTTGGACTCGGCAAAAGGCCCGTCCACCACATAGCGCCGGCCATTCGCCACCGCGATGCGGGCACCGGGCGCCGCCGGGTTGAGGCCCTCCGACGCGACCAGCACGCCGGCCTGATGCATCTCCTCGTTGAAACGCATATAGGCCTTGAAGAGCTCCGGGTCGAAGTCCGGCTGCGCTTGCCCGCCCGCCTGGTCCGCACTCGCCTGTGCAGTGATGATGAACCGCATATCCTGATCTCCGATGAAGCTTGCTTGTTGACCGGTGAAGCTACGACGAGCGAGGGCCGGGCCGATCGACAAGGGCATTGTCTTGCAGCGGGCACGCAGGACCGTCAACGCTGGCGCTGGTGCGTCAAGCTCGCGCGGCAGGAGCAAGCCGGGCGCGCCGCGTCGGGGCGAAGGCGCTGGTGCCCAGCCAGCGCCACAGCTCGTCCGCATCGCGCTCCGCCCCGTCCACACGGATCTCGCGCGAAGCCAGGGCCTGCTGAGGCGTGCGGTCGCCGGCCCAGATCTCGGTCAGCGCCCGCAGGGTCGAAACCACCACCAGCGTCAACTCACGACCGGGGTCGGTGCGGCAGAGGTCGGCCACGCCGTCCTCCACCACCAGCCACCATGAGCCTTCGCCGGTCCGAGCATCCCGGAACTGGAAGTTGATGACGATGGGGCGTGGCGGGAACTCGGGGACGCAGGCGAAGCGCCGGATGTCCCACATCAGCAGGCCCGCATCCAGCTCGTCATCGCGAAGCCGGCTGCCTATCCAGCGCGCGCCCCAGTGGCCGAGCGCCATGACGATGGGCCGCAACTCCTCGCCGGCCGCGGTGAGGCTGTACTCCCAGACCTTGCCGGCGGCTGCGCGTCGCACGATGCCGAACTCCTCGAGACGCGTCAGCCGCTGCGCCAGCAGGCTGGTGGACATGCGTGGCACGCCGCGGTGCAGGTCGTTGAAGCGCTTGCTGCCGCACAGCAGCTCGCGCACCACCAGCGGCGTCCAGCGCTCGCACAGCACTTCGGCGCCTCTGGCGACGGTGCAGAACTGGCCGTAGGTGTTTTCCATGGTTTCGCCTTCCAAGCCCAAACGCTTCAGATTCTGGACTGGCCTTGGCGCCATGTCATGCGCATGCTGTGCATGCAGGTGATCGCTCCACGACCGCCGGCACACGCTGAACGTTCGTCACCCGACAGGGAGGTCAACAATGGCAATCAAGCTCAAGCAATTGGATGGCGGGACCATGGATCTCCCGTCGGAAGCCCTGCAGTCCTTCAAGGCGGCCTTCAAGGGCCGGGTGCTGAGCGCAGAGGACCCTGACTACGAGGAGACCCGCAAGGTCTGGAACGCAATGATCGACCGGCGTCCCGGCCTGGTGGCGCGCTGCACCGGCACGGCCGACGTGGTGCAGGCCGTGCGCTTCGCGCGCCAGCACGGGCTGCTCAGCTCGGTGCGCGGCGGCGGCCACAACATCGCCGGCCTGGCGGTGTGCGAGGGCGGTCTGATGATAGACATGTCCCTGCTGCGGGGCGTCTGGGTCGATCCGCTGCGCCGCACGGCGCTGGCGCAGGCGGGCTGCACCCTGGCCGACGTCGACCGCGAGACGCAGCTGCATGGGCTTGCGGCCGTGCTGGGCTTCGTCTCCGCGACCGGCATCGCGGGCCTGACCGTGGGCGGCGGCTTCGGCTACCTGACGCGCCGCCATGGCTGGACCTGCGACAACCTGGTCGCCATGGAGGTCGTGACCGCCGATGGCCAGGTCCTGCACGCCTCAGCGGACGCGCACGCCGACCTGTTCTGGGCCCTGCGCGGCGGCAGCGGCAACTTCGGCATCGTCACATCCTTCGAGTACCGGCTGCATCCGGTCGGCCCCGAGATCCTGGGCGGTGCCATCGCCTGGCAGGGCGAGGACGCCGTGCAGGTGCTCGAAGCCTATCGCGCATTCAGCGCTGCGGCACCGCGCGAGCTGACCAGCGTGGCCGTGCTGCGGATCGCGCCGCCAGCGCCCTGGCTGCCGAAGGAAGTGCACGGCAAGCCGATCGTCGCCATCTTCGTCTGCCATTCGGGCCGGGTCGAGGACGGTGAAGCCCTGCTGGCGCCGCTGCGCGCGACCGGCCGGCCGATCGCCGACATCGTGACGCGCCGCCCCTATGTGCAGATGCAGAGCCTGCTCGATGCCACCCAGCCCAAGGGCAGGCGCTATTACTGGAAGTCGCACTACCTGCCCGGCATCGACCGCCCCTTCATCGACGTCGCCGTGGCGCATGCCGCTCGCATCGCATCGCCGCACTCGGCCCTGCTGATGTTCCAGATCCAGGGCGCGCTGAACGAGTTGCCCGCCGGGCATTCACCGGCCGGCAATCGCGACGCCGCCTATGTGCTGAACATCGCCGGCTCCTGGGAAAAGCCCGAGGACGATGGCGTCCATATGCAGTGGGCGCGCGACTGCTTCGAGGCCACGCGCGCCTTCTCGACCGGCGGCACCTACATCAACTTCCTGACCGAGGAGGAGGGCCGCGACCGCGTCGAAGCGGCCTATGGTCGAGCGAACCTGGACCGGCTCGCGACGCTCAAGCAGCGCTACGATCCGGAAAATTTCTTCCGCCACACGAAGAACGTCAGCGGCTGAACAGCCAGGGACCGGTGGGAATCGAACAGCGGCGCCGGCTCAGCTGCGGTAGTCGGCGTTGATGCTGACGTAGTCGTGGCTCAGATCGCAGGTCCAGACCGTGGTCTGGGCCGGGCCGCGATGCAGGTTCACGCGCACCGTGATCTCGCTTTGCTTCATCACGCGCTGGCCGTCCTCCTCGCGATAGTCGGGGTGGCGGCCGCCCTTGGTGACCACATGCACATCGTCCAGATGCATCTCGATCAGGGTCTGGTCCAGATCGGCGATGCCGGCATAGCCGACCGCCGCCAGGATGCGGCCCAGGTTCGGGTCGCTGGCGAAGAAGGCGGTCTTGACCAGCGGCGAGTGAGCGATGGCATAGGCCGCCAGCTTGCATTCGGCCTCGTCGCGGCCGCCCTCGATGACGACGCTGATGAACTTGGTCGCGCCCTCGCCGTCGCGCACGATGGCCTGGGCCAGCTGTTGCGCGACCGCGATCACCGCCGCGCGCAAGACCTGACCCTCGGGGCTGTTCAGCGACTCGATGCGGGCATGAGCAGCCTTGTGGGTGGCGATCAGCACGAAGCTGTCATTGGTCGAGGTGTCGCCGTCGATGGTGATGCGGTTGAAGCTGGCATCGGCCGCCTCGGTCACCAGGCTTTGCAGCAGCTCAGGCTGGATATTGGCATCGGTGGCCACATAGCCCAGCATGGTGGCCATATTCGGGCGGATCATGCCGGCGCCCTTGGAGATGCCGGTGATGGTGACGGTCTGCCCGCCGATCTGGACCTGGCGCGAGGCGGCCTTGGGCAGGGTGTCGGTGGTCATGATGCCGGCGGCGGCCTCGTCCCAGGCGTCGGCGCGCAAGGCGGCCAGGGCTGCCGGCAGACCGGCGATGATGCGATCGGCCGGCAGGGTTTCCATGATGACGCCGGTCGAGAAGGGCAGGATCTGGCTGGCTTGCACGCCCATCAGGCCGGCCAGCGCCGCGCAGGTCGAGCGGGCGCGGGCCAGGCCGTCCTCGCCGGTACCGGCATTGGCATTGCCGGTGTTGACCAGAATGGCGCGCACGCCCTGGCCGCCATCCAGATGCTCGCGGCAGATCTGCACCGGCGCCGCGCAGAAGCGGTTCTTCGTGAACACGCCGGCCACCGACGACCCCTCGTCCAGCGCGATCACGCTCAGATCGCGGCGATTGGCCTTGCGCACACCCGCCATGGTCACGCCCAGGCGCACGCCGGGCACGGGGTGGAGGGAGGCAGGGTCGGGGGCGTTCAGATTGACGGGCATGAAGGTCTCGCGGGCAAGAAAGGACGGATGGCGCGGATTGTAGGGAGTTGCGCCCATGAAAAAGGGCTCCCGAGGGAGCCCTGATGCCGGCATGCGATGGTTCAGACGATCTTGCGACGCCGGGCCAGCAAGCCCACGACACCCAGACCGGCCAGCATCAAGGCATAGCTCTCGGGTTCGGGCACGGCGCTGGTCGGCATCACATTGAGGGCGCCGGAATAGCTGGCCGAGATCCGCTGGCCCTGGCTGCCCAGCAGGCCGGCATAGCCGTTCACCACCAGGGTCAGATCACCGTTGAGCGGCTGCTGGAACAGGCCGGCGGTGCGGAACACCGTGCCGCCCGAGGTCCGCTCCGGGTCGATGGTCAGGGCCATGCCGTTCAGCGTGGCGCCGGTGAAGACGATTTGCTGGGTCGCCAGCGCATTCGCGCTGGAAACGGTGTCCAGCCAGACGTCGACGATGCCGGTGCCGCTGAAATGGAACACAAAAGTGTCGGTAAAGCTGCCCGACAGGGCATGGTTCACCGCCGTGCCCGACGGGTCACTGAGGCCTGCGGTCCAGCCGACCTCGCTGTCACCGATCAGATCAATGGTGTGGTCGATATTGGCGGCCTGAGCCGACCATGCCGCCAGACCAAGCGCAACGGCCATCGTGATGTTCTTGATTTTCATGCTGGATTCCTGTGGCGTTTCGTTGCGATTCGATCAGCGGGGGCGGCGGCGCGAGGCCAGGCCGGCGGCCAGCAGGGCCACACCGAACAAGGCATAGCCGGTCGGCTCGGGCACCGCGTTGAAATTGATCGTGCCGGAGTAGCTGGCGCTGATGCGCGACGTGCTCGGCAGGCCTTGACCCGCGTTGCCATTGATGGTCAACACGAAGGGCGAGCTCAGCATGCTGTCGGGCAGGCTGGCGATCTCGCGGAAATCGACGAAATTGCCCTGGACGAACTTCTCCAGGTCCAGCATCACGCCGTTGATCGAGATGTCGATGAAGTCGATGTCCTTGACGGCAGGGCCACCGGCCGTCTGCAGCAGGCCATTGACCAGGGACAGGCCCTGGACGCCACCGAGCACATAGACATCGGTGAACAGGCCCGGCTTGGTGTGGGTCTTGGAGATGCCCGCCGACCAGCCACCATGGGCATCCGCGACCAGGGCCACCGTCGACGAGGACAGCACCGGCGCCGCCGTAGCCAGGCCCACGGTACCGACAAGCAGCAGGGCCGAACAGAGAGCTTTGATTTTCATAGGGATTGACAGGTCGGTGACAGGCGTTTACCGCTCGATGCCTGTCACTCTACCTATCCAGGGCTAAAGCCCCTATCCCCGAGCCCGGGGGGGCGAGCTTGAAAATGCGCAAATCCGCACAATTGCCGACCCGATACGGGTCGGCTGCGCTCAATTCAGCTTGCCGTGGCAGGCCTTGTACTTCTTGCCGCTGCCGCAGGGGCAGGGATCGTTGCGACCGACATGGGCGTACTGCGAGCCGGCTGGCGCTGCCGCATCCTGCGACACCGAACCGTCCTCGTTGGGATGGGTGTAGGTGACGTTGCTGATGTGCTCGGCGCGCTCCTCGATCGCTTCGGCGGCACGGGCCACCTCTTCCTGCGACTGGATGCGCACATTCAGCAGGGTGCGGGTGACTTCCATCTTGACCACATCGAGCAGCTGGGAGAACAGCTCGAAGGCCTCGCGCTTGTACTCCTGCTTGGGGTTTTTCTGCGCATAGCCGCGCAGATGGATGCCCTGGCGCAGATAGTCCAGCGCCGCCAGATGCTCGCGCCAGTGCTGGTCTATGCTTTGCAGCAGCACCATGCGCATGAAGGGCGAGAACTGCTCGACGCCGACGCGCTCGAGCTTGTCGGCAAACAGCGCGTCGCCGGCGGCCACCACCTTGGCGAGAATGTCCTCATCGGTGATGGAGTCGCTCTTCTCGACCTCGGCGGCCAGGCCCACATCGAGCTGCCACTCGCTCTTCAGCACCCGGTC
The DNA here is from genome assembly GCF_040187885.1 of Roseateles cavernae. NCBI lineage: Bacteria > Pseudomonadati > Pseudomonadota > Betaproteobacteria > Burkholderiales > Sphaerotilaceae > Roseateles > Roseateles cavernae. Next base: position 502,231 of record NZ_JBDPLH010000002.1, on the reverse strand, counting down.
CAGCCCGGCCAGGTCCCACTGCTCTTCCAGGCTCTCGGCCGGCACATAGGTCCGCACCACGTCTTCCAGCGTGCTGGCGCGCAGATTGCCGATCTGGGCCACCAGGGAGTCGGCCTCGAGGATGTCGTTGCGCTGCTGGTAGATGACCTTGCGCTGGTCGTTCGACACATCGTCGTATTCCAGCAGCTGCTTGCGCACATCGAAGTTGCGCGCCTCGACCTTGCGCTGCGCGCCCTCGATCGAGCGGGTCACGATGCCGGCCTCGATGGCCTCACCCTCGGGCATCTTCAGCCGGTCCATGATGGCGCGCACGCGGTCGCCGGCGAAGATGCGCATCAGCTGGTCGTCCAGCGACAGATAGAAGCGCGAGGAGCCCGGGTCGCCCTGGCGGCCCGAACGGCCGCGCAGCTGGTTGTCGATGCGGCGGCTCTCGTGGCGCTCGGTCGCGATGATGCGCAGGCCGCCGGCGGCCTTGACCTGCTCGTGCAGGCCGGCCCACTCGTCCTTGAGCTTCTGGATGCGCGTGGCCTTCTCGGCCTCCGGGATGGCGGCATCGGCCTCGATGAACTGCACCTGCTTCTCGACATTGCCGCCCAGCACGATGTCGGTGCCGCGACCGGCCATATTGGTCGCGATCGTGATCACACCGGGCCGGCCGGCCTGGGCCACGATCTCGGCTTCCTTGGCATGCTGCTTGGCGTTGAGCACCTGGTGCGGGAGCTTGGCCTTGGTCAAGAGGCTGGAGATCAGCTCGGAGTTCTCGATCGAGGTCGTGCCGACCAGCACCGGCTGGCCGCGCTCGTGGCAGTCGCGGATGTCCTGGGTGACGGCGTCGAACTTTTCCTTGGTGGTCTTGTAGACCAGGTCCAGCTCGTCCTTGCGTATCGTCGGGCGGTTCGGCGGGATCACCACGGTCTCCAGACCGTAGATCTCCTGGAACTCATAGGCCTCGGTATCGGCCGTGCCGGTCATGCCGGCGAGCTTGCCGTACATGCGGAAATAGTTCTGGAAGGTGATCGAGGCCAGTGTCTGGTTCTCGCTCTGGATCGCCACGCCTTCCTTGGCCTCGACGGCCTGGTGCAGGCCGTCGCTCCAGCGCCGGCCGCTCATCAGCCGGCCGGTGAACTCGTCGACGATGACGACCTCGCCGTTCTGCACCACATAGTGCTGGTCGCGGTGATACACATGGTGTGCGCGCAGCGAGGCGTACAGATGGTGCATCAAGGTGATGTTGGCGGAGTCGTACAGGCTCGCGCCCTCGGCCAGCAGACCGGCCTGGCTCAGGTACTTCTCGGCGTTCTCGTGGCCGTCTTCGGTCAGATAGATCTGGTGCGATTTCTCGTCGACCGTGAAGTCGCCGGGCTCGACCACGCCCTCACCGGTGCGCAGATCGAGCTCACCGATCTGCTTCTTCATCAGCGGCGCGACCTTGTTGATCGCCTGATAGACATCGGTCTGGTCGTCGGCCTGGCCGGAGATGATCAGCGGCGTGCGGGCCTCGTCGATCAGGATCGAGTCGACCTCGTCGACGATGGCATAGGCGGTGCCGCGCTGCACGCGGTCGGCCGTCTCGTAGACCATGTTGTCGCGCAGATAGTCGAAGCCGTACTCGTTGTTGGTGCCGTAGGTGACGTCGGCGCGGTAGGCGGCCTGCTTTTCCTCGCGCGGCATGTTCGGCAGGTTGATGCCCACCGTCAGGCCCAGGAAGTTGTAGAGCTTGGCCATCCACTCGGCATCGCGCCGGGCCAGATAGTCGTTGACCGTCACCAGATGCACGCCCTTGCCGGTCAGCGCATTCAGATAGACCGGCAGGGTGGCCATCAAGGTCTTGCCCTCGCCGGTACGCATTTCGGCCACTTTGCCGGCATGCAGCACCATGCCGCCGATCAGCTGCACATCGAAATGGCGCATCTTCAGCGCGCGCTTGCCACCTTCGCGCACCACGGCAAAGGCCTCGGGCAGGATCGCGTCCAGGCTCTCGCCGCCGGCCACGCGCTGCTTGAATGCCTCGGTCTGGGCGCGCAGCTCGTCGTCGCTGAGCGCTTCGAACTTGGGTTCCAGCGCATTGATCTGCTGCACGACGCGGCGGTATTGCTTGAGCAGGCGCTCATTGCGGCTACCGAAAATCTGGGTAAGAAGCTTGGGCAACATGCAGCGTGTCTGTCTTGGACTTGAAGGTAGGCGGACCAGGTCTGAGCCGCTGGCGTGCCCGCTCGGGGGCAACGACGGGCGCGGCAATCAGCCCGTGGAGTTCTGTTCTTGCTTGTTCGACGGTTTCTACAGCTGAGGGCGTCGCGCCGGCTTGCAAGCCGGGTGCCGGCCTCAACCTGCAGAAAAACCCGCCGAGTTTAGCACCGGCACCCCCGACATCCGGGCTGGCCAGGCTGCGGGACTACACTGAGGCCATGTCCACGACGACGCGCCCTTCGAGCCCTTATCGCCCGCGCCGCGCCGCCACGCGCGGCGGCCCTTCGGTGCCCGAGCCGATGCCGATCGAGCAGGCGATGAACGGCCATACGGGGCTGGCGCGGCTGGGTCTGCTGCTGCAGGAATCGAACCGGCGCATGGCCATCGTCAGCGTCGCGCTGCCGGGCGCACTGACGCGCTTCGTGAAGCCGGGGCCTATCGATGAGGAGGGGTGGACGCTGCTGGCCTCGAATGCCGCCGTGGCGGCCAAGCTGAGGCAGCTGCAGCCGCGGCTGCTGGAGCTGCTGGCCGAACAAGGCATCCCCGCCGCCAAGCTGCGCATCAAGGTGATGCAGCCCGGCTGAGGACGGTGTTGGGCGCGGGAAGAATGGTGCCGGCTATCGGATTCGAACTGATGACCTACCGCTTACAAGGCGGTTGCTCTACCAACTGAGCTAAGCCGGCACGGGCTTGATGCGAGGGCGCATTGTAGGGGCAAAAAACCAGCCGCACCCCGGCCCCCGGCAACTATTTGACGCGCTTGAGCGCCGGGCGACCGCCACCGGCGGCCGGACCGCCGGAATCATCCGGACCGGGCTCGGTGACCGGGTCGGCTGCCTTGGGCTGGTCCTGCGGTTCGGCCGGACCGGGTGCCAGGCGCAGGCCACGCGCGGGCGGTCGCACCGGCGGGCTTGGCACTGCTGCGGCCACCGGCGAGGTGCTGCCCGCCAGGCTCAAAGGCGCACTCGGCGCATCGGCGCTGGGCGCGGGAAAAGCCATGCCCTGGCCGTTCTCGCGCGCATAGATCGCCACCACATGATCGACCGGCACAACGATCTCGCGCGCCACGCCGCCGAAGCGGGCCTTGAACTGGATGAACTCGTTGCCGAGTTCCAGCCCGCTGGTCGCGTCGAAACCGACGTTCAGCACGATTTCGTTATTGCTGACGTACTCGTTCGGAACCTGCACGAAACGATCCACATGCACCGCGATATAGGGCGTGAAGCCGTTGTCGGTGCACCAGTCGTGCAGGGCCCGTATCAGGTACGGCCGGGTCGAGGTGCTGGCGGTCGCGCCGCCATCGGAACTTTGATCCATGGGGTCGCAGTTTACTTGCGCATCACCTTCTCGGACGGCGTCAGCGCCTCGATATAGGCCGGGCGCGAGAAGATGCGCTCGGCGTACTTCAGCAGCGGCAAGGCGTTCTTCGACATGTCGATGCCGTAGTAGTCCAGGCGCCACAGCAGCGGCGCGATGGCCACGTCGAGCATCGAGAAGTCGTCGCCCAGCATGTACTTGTTCTTCAGGAAGATGGGCGCGAGCTGGGTCAGGCGGTCGCGGATCTGGGCGCGGGCCTTTTCCAGCTGCTTGTCGGTCGCCTTGACGGCTTGCGAGCGGCCTTCCAGCACGTTGACGTGAGCGAACAGCTCCTTCTCGAAATTGAGCAGGAACAGGCGCACGCGGGCGCGGGCCACCGGGTCGCCGGGCATCAGCTGCGGATGCGGGAAGCGCTCGTCGATGTACTCGTTGATGATGTGCGACTCATACAGGATCAGGTCGCGCTCGACGAGGATGGGCACCTCGTTGTAGGGGTTCATCAGCGCGATGTCTTCGGGCTTGGCAAACAAGTCCACATCACGGATTTCAAAGTCCATGCCCTTCTCGAACAGCACGAAGCGGCAGCGGTGCGAATAAGGGCAGGTAGTTCCAGAATAAAGCACCATCATGGCGGCAGGCTCCCGAGAAGGTCGGTGGGTGATTCACGGGCTCATGCTGGACGAGCACCGCACAAAATGCAAACGCAGTGGAGGCCGAGGCGCCCCACTGCGGTCAACTCAGGCCCGGTCAAGCCGGGCCCGCAAGGCCTACTTCACGTCTTTCCAGTAAGACGCGTTCAGACGCCAGGCGAACAGCGTGAACACGCTGAGGAACAACAGCACCAGCACACCCAGGCGGAAGCGCTGGGCCTGAGCCGGCTCGCCCATCCACTGCAGATAGGCGACCAGATCGGCCATCGCCTCGTCGAACTGCTGGGGGTTCAGCTTGCCCGGGGTCAGCTGCTCATAGCCCTTGAACACATGGACGGTCTTGCTGGCGTCGTGCGGATCGGGTTCGTCAGCGAACTTGGCGGCGCGCTGGCCCTGCAGCTCCCACAGCACATGCGGCATGGCCACACTCGGGAAGGCCATATTGTTCCAGCCGGTGGCCTTGGTGTCGTCGCGGTAGTAGGTGCGCAGATAGGTGTACAGATAGTCCGCACCCGAACCCTGGCCGGCAGCCGCACGCGAGCGCGCGATCACGGTCAGGTCCGGCGGCGTGGCACCGAAGAAGTCCTTGGCCTGCTTGGGGTCCAGCGAGATCTTCATCGTGTCGCCGACCTTGTCGCTGGCGAACATCAGATTGCTCTTGATCTGCGCTTCGCTCAGGCCGATATCGGCCAGGCGGTTGTAGCGCATGAAGGCGGCCGAGTGGCAGTTCAGGCAGTAGTTGACGAAGAGCTTGGCGCCGTTTTGCAGCGCGGCCATGTCCGTCATCTTCTCCTTGGGGAACTTGTCCCACTCGATGCCGCCGCCGGCGGCCGAAGCGCCCGACACCAGCCCGGCGCTCAGCGCCAGCGAGGTCAGCAGCGTAGCAATGAATTTTTTCATTCTTGGAACTCCGATGCTCAGTGGGCGTGGAAGGTCACACGGTCAGGCACGGGCTTGGGCGTGCCCAGCTTGCTCCACCAGGGCATCAGCAGGAAGAAGCCGAAATAGAACAGCGTGCCGATCTGCGCGATCAGGGTGCCGATATCGCTGGGCGGCTTGATGCCCAGATAGCCCAGCACCAGGAAGAACACGACAAACACGGCGTACACATACTTGTGCCAGTCGGGGCGATAGCGGATCGACTTGACCGGGCTGTGATCCAGCCAGGGCAGGAAGAACAGGATCACGACCGCGCCGCCCATCACGACCACACCCCAGAACTTGGCGTCGAAGGTCTTCAGCAAGGCCATCGCGACCAGGGCCACCACGGTGGCGGCAATCTTGCCCTTGGTCGAGAAACCGCTCTTCAGCCAGGCCAGCACCACCGCCGCGCCGACCAGACCCACCAGCACATTGACCATCGGGTCGGTGGTGGCGCGCAGCATCGAGTAATAGGGCGTGAAGTACCAGACCGGGGCGATGTGCGCCGGTGTCTTCAGCGGGTCGGCCGGGATGAAGTTGTTGTACTCCAGGAAATAGCCGCCCATCTCCGGGGCAAAGAAGATGATGGCGGTGAACACCATCAGGAACAGGCCGACGCCGAAGATGTCGTGCACCGTGTAGTAGGGATGGAAGGCGATGCCGTCCAGCGGCTTGCCCGACGCATCCTTCTTGGCCTTGATCTCGACGCCGTCCGGGTTGTTCGAACCGACCTCGTGCAGCGCGATGATGTGCGCCACCACCAGGCCCAGCAACACCAGCGGGATCGCGATGACGTGGAAGCTGAAGAAGCGGTTCAGCGTCGCGTCGCTGACGACGAAGTCGCCGCGGATCAGCAGGGCCAGGTCTTCACCGACGAAGGGCACGGCGGCAAACAGGTTCACGATCACCTGTGCGCCCCAGTAGGACATCTGGCCCCAGGGCAGCAGATAGCCCATGAAGGCCTCGCCCATCAGGCACAGGAAGATGCCGCAACCGAAGATCCAGACCAGCTCGCGCGGCTTGCGGTAGGAACCGTAGATCAGGCCGCGGAACATGTGCAGATAGACCACGACGAAGAAGGCCGAGGCACCGGTCGAGTGCATATAGCGGATCAGCCAGCCCCAGGGCACATCACGCATGATGTACTCGACCGAAGCGAAGGCCAGCGCCGCGTCCGGCTTGTAGTGCATCACCAGGAAGATGCCGGTGACGATCTGGATCACCAGCACCAGCAGGGCCAGCGAGCCGAAGATGTACCACCAGTTGAAGTTCTTTGGTGCGTAGTATTCGGAGAGATGCTCTTTGTAGAGCTTGGATGCTGGGAAACGGTTGTCCACCCAGGTCAGCAGCTTTTCGCCGATCGGAGCACCGGCGGGAGCTTCTTTGAATTCAGCCATGTTGACCTCTGTCCTTTAGCTTCAGGCTTGCTTGTCTTCACCAATCAAGAGCTTGGTGTCGGACAGGTACATGTGGGGCGGCACTTCGAGGTTGTCGGGCGCCGGCTTGTTCTTGAAGACGCGACCGGCCATATCGAAGGTCGAGCCGTGGCAGGGGCACAGGAAGCCGCCATGCCAGTCGTCCGGCAGCGAGGGCTGCGCGCCGGTCTGGAACTTGTCGCTGGGCGAGCAGCCCAGATGCGAGCAGATGCCCACGACCACCAGATACTCCGGCTTGATCGCGCGCGCCTCGTTCTTCGCATAGGCAGGCGTCGGATAGGCGGTGCGATCCGAGGCCGGATCGGCCAGCTGCGGATCGATGCCCTTCAGCGCCGCCAGCTGCTCGGGCGTGCGACGCACCACCCAGACCGGCTTGCCGCGCCACTCCACGGTGAGCTTCTCACCCGGCTTCAGGGCGCTGATATCGACTTCAACGGCAGCTCCGGCGGCCTTGGCGCGCTCGGAGGGCGTGAAAGTACTGACAAAGGGCACGGCGGTGGCAACGCCGCCAACGGCGCCGGCACAACCGGTGGCGATGAGCCAGGTGCGCTTGCCTTGGTCCACTTGCTGGTCACTCATGAGGGTCCTCAAACGAGACTTCTGATCGGGGGCAACCGAGGATTCTAACGGACGCCATCGCTTCCAACCATTGGAGACGACGCGATGCGCGCCTCATGCGCACCACAGAACCCGTATTCGACCCGATTTCGCCGCCGCAGCGCGCGCACAATCCCGGCATTGCTACAGAGGAGAGACCCATGGGGTTCATGACGGAGTTCAAGGAGTTTGCGGTCAAGGGCAATGTCGTCGACCTGGCGGTGGGCGTCATCATCGGCGCCGCATTCGGCAAGATTGTCGATTCGGTCGTCAATCATTTGATCATGCCGCTGGTCGGGCGCGTGGTCGGTGGCCTGGACTTTTCCAACTACTTCATCATGCTGGCCGATCCGCCGGCCGACTTCAAAGGCCCGATGAGCTTCGAGGCCCTCAGCAAGGCCGGCGTGCCGCTGTTTGCCTATGGCAGCTTCCTGACCGTGCTGCTGAACTTCATCATCCTGGCTTTCATCATTTTCCTGATGGTCAAGCAGATCAACCGCCTCAAGCGCGAGAGCGCGCCCGCGCCCGCGCCGGCCGAACCGGCCCCGACGCCCGAGGACATCCAGCTGCTGCGCGAAATCCGCGACGCCCTGCAGCGCCGCTGAGCCGGTAAGCAGCGGTAACAGCCAGCGGCCTGTCAGTTATTTGGCAGCGCCGCGCCGGTGCTCGCACGCCCTCGCCTGCTCGACGCAGGCTTTGGCGCGATACTTGTCGACATAAGCTGTGGCAAATTGGCCACAGGCGGTCCACACGCAGCCATGAACTCGCCCGAACCACGCCTCAATCCGCATCTGGAAGCCGCACTGCAGCGCATACGCACCGCGGCCGAACAAGCGGCCGAGCGCGGCGCCGAGGGCATGGGCATGGCGGCCCTGTCGGCCGGTCAGATCAAGCGCCGCGACGCCCTGCTGTCGGCCCAGTTCCTGTTCCGCAAGCAGCAGGCTCTGTTCGGCCAGCGCTTCTACCAAAGCCTGCGCACCCAGATGGCCGGCGAGCAAAAGCCCAAGGCCGAGCCGGGTGGGCGCAAGAGCACCCAGGCCTGGACCGAGCTCTCGCTGATGGACGATGACGCCGTCGACGCGATGGTGGCGGCCGACCGCATCGGCCTGGCCATCGGCCACCAGAGCGAATGGGAGCTGCGCGAGGTCGAATCCTATATGTCGGCACTGGGCAACGCCCCCGACAGCAAGGAGCAGCGCAACCCTCTGCGCCCCGAGCTGGTCGCCCAGGCCTTGCTGGACGCCGTGCATGCGGTCACCGACGACGAGCAGACCCGCCAGATCCTGATCGACGAGATGACGCGCGCGCTGGCCCATGAGATGCGCAGCTGCTATGCCGACATCGTCGAGCTGTTCCGCAGCCGCGGCCTGCGGCCGCAGGATCTGCGGGTGCGCGGCGTCGATGTCGGCGGCCATTCGGTGCATTCGACACATTCGTCCCATGCGACCCATTCCGGCCATTCGCAATCACCCGGGCAGACCGGCCACAGCCGCATGAGCGAGCTGGGCGGACATGGCGGCGCGTACTCAGGCCCGGGCGGCGGCATGCCTGGCGCCGGCCATGGCGGCGCCCCTGGCATGGCCAGGCGCGGTGGCAGCCCCGGCACGATGGGTGCGGTCGATGCGCAGATGATGGAGCTGCTGCGCCGCCTGGCCTATCTGCCCAGCGTGCAGGCGCCGATGGGTGCGAACACGGCCGGCGGCCCCGTCAGCAACTGGGGCGAGGACTACGGCGATGCGGCCTGGGCCAGTGGTGGTGGCATGCCGATGCCGCCCAATCTGATCCATCTGCACCGCGACGAGTTGCGCCAGGCCGCCACCGGCAACCTCGACCATATGGTGATCGATGTGGTCGGCAGCCTGTTCGACCAGATCCTGTCCGACCCCAAAGTGCCGCCGCAGATGGCCCGCCTGCTGGCGCGGCTGCAGCTGCCGGTGCTGCGCGTGGCGCTGGGCGACCGGACCTTCTTCTCCTCGCGCCGCCACCCGGTGCGCCGCTTCATCAACCGCGTCGCCTCGCTGGCCTGCGCCTTCGATGATTTTTCGGAAGACCCGGGCCGCGACTTCCTCAACCATGTGCGCGAGCTGGTGCAGGAGGTTGCCAACGGCGACTTCGACCGCATGGATGTCTACGAGAGCAAGCTCGACGCGCTCGAACAGTTCATTGCCGACCAGACCGCTCAGGCCCTGCAAGCCCAAGGCGACGCCGCCGCGCTGATCGAGCGCAAGGAAACCGATCTGCGCCTGCAGCAGCGCTATATGCAGCAGTTGCAGGCCGCGCTGGGTCCGGTACCGATGCCCGAGTTCCTGCGCGAGTTCCTGTCCCAGGTCTGGAGCCAGGCCATCGTGCTGGCCAGCCGCGAGGGCAGCACCGAACGCGCGATGCGCCTGCGCCAGCTGGGCCGCGACCTGGTGATGAGCGTGCAGCCCAAGAGCGGCACGGCCCAGCGCCAGACCTTTCTGAGCCAGCTGCCGGTGCTGATGCGCACCCTCAACGAGGGGCTGGACCTGATCGCCTGGCCCGAGAGCGGTCGCAAGGCCTTTTTCGGCGAGCTGCTGCCGGCCCATGCCGAGTCGCTGAAGGGCCAGGGCCTGTCACCGCTGGACCACAACCTGCTGGTCAAGCAACTCGAGGGCGTGTTCGGCTGCGCGCCACCCTCCGAGCAAGACCTGCCCCCGGCGGGCACGTCGACCTCGGTGCCGGGTGACCTGGATCTGGCGCAACGCCTGACCCCCGACGAAGCCAAGCGCCTGGGCCTGATGCAGGAAAGCCGGGTCGACTGGGATGGCCAGATCGATATCGACCTGAGCGCCGAGGCACCGCTGGCCGCCGTCGACGTCAGCATCGACGGCCTGCCGGCCGCCGAGGCCCCCGAGCCCAGCGAGGGCGAGCTGCTGATCGAACATCTGCAGCTGGGCTTTGCCTACCAGATGAACACCGGCGATGCCTGGCGCAAGGTGCGCCTGGCCCATATCAGCGCCGGCCACAGCTTCTTCATCTTTACCCAGGGCCACAAGCACCAGGAGACCGTCACGATGACGGCGCGCATGCTGCGCCGCCTGTGCGAGTCCGGCCGGCTCAAGGCCTTCGAGAACGCCCATCTGCTGGAGCGCGCCACCGCCCGCGCGCGCAAGCAGTTGGCCGAGCTGAGCAAGAGCGCTTGATCGATCAGCCCAGCGCCTCCACGGGTCGCAGCCGCAGGGCCAGGCGAAGATGCCGCGCCGCGGCCAGGCCGGTGACGACCAGCAGGGCTGCTGCGGCCAGCGCCAGCGGCAAGACCAGTCCCGGCAGCGACGCCACCCGGTCCGCGAAGCCCCCCAGATAGAGCCCCCCCAGCAGGGCTGCCAGCGGCAGGCCCAGCAACGCCGCAATCAGCAGCGGCCAAGCGAACTCGCCTGCCACTTGGGCCGCGATCGCCGCATCGCCGGCCCCATGCAGCCGGCGCAGCACGATCTCGGTGCGGCGTCGGCGCAGTGTGTCGGCCACCAAGGCGTAGGCGCCCAGCATCGCAACCACCACCGCCAGGCCAGCCACGATGGCCAGCGTGACGGTCAGCCGTTCCTCCAACTCATAGGCCTCGGCCCGCTGCCTATCCACCCGTTCAATCGTGTGGCGGATCTTGGGGCCATGGCGCTGCCAGATCTGCTCCAAGGCTTGCTGCAGCGCGGCCAGATCGTCGCCATGGACCGTGATGTCCCATTGCGGCGCCTCGCTGAGCACAAAGGCCTGCGGCCTGGCCGGCTCGCGTGCCGACTCGAGATTCACATCACCCACCACCGCCACCACCCGCCGTGGCTTGCCGCCGGCCTGCATGAAATCGCCGCCGCCTTCGACCAGGGCGCCGATCGCCGCCTGCGGCGTGGCAAAGCCCAGCGCGCGGGCCGCCTTCGCATCCAGCACGACCCGGGTCTCGCCCTCGTCCGGCGCCTTCGGCACCTGGCCGGCCAGCAGCCCCATGCCGTAGGTGGCGAAGAAGCTGGCAGAAACCGTGTTGACCCGCAGCACCTGCTGTCTGCGCTCGGCGCCCACATAGAGCTCCTGCGTACCCGGGCCCAGGTCGCGGGCCGGCCGCATGCTGCTGAAGGCCCAGCGGCGCACGGCCGGATGACTGTCCAGCGCGGCGATCAGCGGCTGCAGATCGGGCAGGCGCTCCGGATTGACGTTGAGGCCCAGGTAGAGCCGGTTCTCCAGCGCATAGCCGCGATCGGCCTCCATCAGGTGGCGCTGCTGCAGGCCCAGCACACCGGTCAGCGCCAACAGCAGCAGGGCACCGCCCAGCTGCAGGGCCAGCAGGCCCTGGCGCAGGCGCCGGCCCCAGGGGCCCTCGCTGGCCGTTCGGCCCTGCAGCGCCGGCGCCGGCGCCCGCTTCAGCGCGGCCCAGGCCGGCAGGGCCAGGGTCAATGGCAGCAGCAGGGCCAGCACTCCGGACAGGCCCAGCAGCGCGCGCAGCGGTATCGGATCGGCTACCGGATGGCGAGGGTCCAGGCCCAACGCGCCCGACAGCAGCGGCGCCATCCACCAGGCCAGCAGCAGAGCCAGGGCGCCGCTGGCCAGCAGCAGCAGTCCCAGCTCCGTGGCCCACAGCCGCAGCAGCTGGGCGCCGCCGGCGCCCAGACTGCGGCGCAGCGCCGTCTCACGCTGGCGTTGCAGCAGGGCGGCACTCTGCAGGCTCAGCAGATTCAGCGCGGCCATCAGCAGCAGCAGGAGGGACGCCGCACCGATGCCGGCCAGGGCCTGCCAGCGCATCTCGTTGTCCTCGCCCTCGAAAGGCAGTGCCAGCAGCGGCAGGCCACGGAAAAAGGCGGCCTCGCGGCCGGTGCGCCACTCGGGCGGCAGCTTTTGGTAGCCCGGGCTGGCGAGAAAGGCCTCGCGCATCCAGGGCCCGAGCTGGGCCGCACTGACCCCCGGCCCCAACCGCACGAACACGCGGCCGTTCATCATGAAGATGGCCTCGCGGTCCTGCTCGCTCATCGAATTGGCCTGCGACTCATAGCCGGCCAGCGCCTCGTGCGCCCACAGCGGGCCGCGCGGGTCATGCTCAGGCACGATGGCGGTGACGGTCATCACCCGGCCCTCCAGATCCAGGCTGCGGCCCAGCGCCTGCGGTGGTGGCAGTTCGCCCCAGAGCTGGCGCACCATGGCCGGCGTCAGCGCGATCGCATCGCGGCGCCGCAAGGTAGCGTCCAGGTCGCCATGCAGCGCCTGCAGGCCCAGCAGCGGCGCCAACTCAGGATCGATCAGCTGGATCACCAGCGGCCGCATGATGCCCTGCACCCGCGTATCCAGCCAGTTCTGGCCGGCGCGGGCGATCACCTCCAGCGGCAGTTGGCGCTGCCTCAAGAGCGTGGCAAAGGCCACCGGCGAGCGGGTGAACCAGGGGCTGGGCATGCCCGGCGGATTGCCCTTGAAGTCCAGGATCACCAGGCGCTCGGGCTCTGGGATGCCGGGGGCCGGGTCGGACAGCCCCAGCGCCACCAGGCCGGTCAGCAGGCAGGCGGCCAGCGCCAGCCCCAGGCCGACGACGGCCACGGCGACGCCGGCCCTGCGGCTGCGCAGGCCGCGCAGCGCATCAAGCAGCAGCGCCCTCATGCCAGCGCCTCCTCGGCCTGCGCATCGACCAGCACGCGCCCGTCCAGCAGGCGCACGCAGCGCGAGGCCAGCGCCGCATGCTCAGCGCTATGGGTCACCATCACCAGCGTCGTGCCCTCGTCATTGAGCTCGCGCAGCAGGCGCATCACCTCCTGGCCGTGGGCGCTGTCCAGATTGCCGGTCGGCTCGTCGGCCAGCAGCAGAGCCGGACGCGCCGCGATCGCGCGGGCAATCGCCACGCGCTGCTGCTGGCCGCCGCTGAGCTGGCTGGGGTGGTGGGCAGCGCGGTGCGCCAAGCCCAGGCGCTCCAGCACCTCGGCCACGCGACCCCGCTGGCCCTTCTCGGGCATGCCGCCGTAGCGCAATGCCAGCTGCACGTTGTCGGCCACCGTCAGCTCGTCCACCAGATTGAAGCTCTGGAACACGAAACCAATACGGCCGCGCCGCAGCGCCGCCAGATCGCGCGGACTTTTGGCTGCGACATCCTCGCCCTGCAACAGATAGCGGCCGCCGCTGGGCGCATCCAGCAGGCCGAGGAGGCCCAGCAGGGTCGACTTGCCACAGCCCGAGGGGCCGGTGATCGCGACATACTCGCCGGCCTCGATCTGCAGGTCGATCGCATCCAGCGCCAGGGTTTCGACCTCGCCACTGCGGTGTCGCTTGCTCAAATTTTGGAGTTGAATCATGGGAGAACCAGCCTTTGCGGCGTATTGGCAGGGGGTTGGGAAACAAGCACCTGCTCGCCAGCACGCAGGCCGGCGAGCACCTCGACCAGGCCGGCTGCACGCTGGCCCAGTCGCACGTCGCGCAGGCGCAGCTCGTCGCCCTCGCGCACATAGAGCCGGCTCTGCACGCCGGGACCATCGGGCAGCAGCAGGGCCGGCCGCGGCGCGCTGAAATGCAGCCGTAGCTCAACCGCCTGGCCGGGTCGCAGCGCGGCCGGCGCGCGGTCCTCGGGCCAGTGCAGCAGCACCCTCACCTTGCCGCCCTGCACCTGGGGCAGGGTCTGGGCCAGATACAGGGCCCCCTGCGTTTCGCTGAGCGCGCTCAGGCCCGGCTGCAGGCGCGGCAGATAGAACTCGTCCACCTCGGCCGCCAGCCTCAGCCCTCCGGCGACATCGTCGATGCGGCCCAGCCGGTCGCCGGGCCGCACGCTGGCGCCCGGCTGCAGATTGAAACCGCTCAACTGGCCGGCGATCGGCGCGCGCTGCAGCAGGCGCTGTTGGGCGCGCGCCAGCAGGTCCAGGCCGTTCTGCAGCCTAGCCACCGCGCGGTCCATCTCGGCCAGCGACTGGGCCCGGATCGCCGCCTCGGCGCCCTGATCCTCATGGGCCTGAGCCAGCTGGGCAACGGCCAGATCGCGCTGGCGGCGGGCCTGCTCCAGCGCCGCCGTCGCGAGAAATCCGGCTGTGGCCAGCTCGGCCTGGCGCCGCAACTCGGCCTCAGCCTGCTCGGCCTGCGCGCGCAGCTGCAGCCGCTCGCGGCGGTGCTGCGCCAGGCTGGCGGCCTGGGCACTGCGCTGCACCGAAGCATTGGCCATCTGCTGCGCGACTTCGGCGCCGCGCTGTATCAGCAGCTGTTCCTGTTCGGGGCTGTGCAGCCGATACAGCGGCGCGCCCGCCGCAACGCGCTCACCCTCGCCGGCCAGCACCGCTTCGACCCGGCCGGCCTCGGTGGCATCCAGTTGCACCGAGCGCAGCGGCTCGACGCGCGCTCGCAAGGCCAGCTCGTCGCGGAACTCGCCGGCCCGCGCCATGGCCAGCTGCGGTGTCTCGATGCGCTGCAGCACCGGCGCGCGCAAGGCCGCCAGCCCGGCCAGCACAGCGGCGGTCAACGCGATCGCCAGCCCGCAGGCCAGCATCGACGGCAGGCGCAGCCAGCGCCGTCCCGGTCGCAGGGGCCGATCCATGGTGGCGCCGCTGGGCGGGCGAGAGCCTGGCAACGGTGGCGGGTTGGAGGTCATCAGGGTTCGCAGCATCGCGGCCATCCCACCTGCTGCCCAGCCCCCTGTCCGTTTCCGGACAGTCCCCTGGCGCGCGCCCGCGCGTGCCTGCGATGATGCGCGCCGTGACAGCCACCACCTCGCCCTCCCCCATCCTGCTGCTGGACGACGACCCCGATGTGGGCCTGGCCGCGCAACTGCTGCTGCAACGCCGCGTCGCGCCGCTGCAATGCCTGCGCCGACCGGCCGAGCTGCCGGCCGCGCTGGAGCGCTGGCGCCCGGCCCTGCTGCTGCTGGACCTGAACTTCGGCCCCGGCCGCAGCGATGGCGAGCAGGGTCTGCGCCTGTTGGCCGAGACCCTGGCGCGGCCGCAAGCACCCAAGGTCATCGCGATGACTGCCTATGCAGAGATCGATCTGGCGGTGCAGGCCTTGCGGCGTGGTGCCTTCGACTTCATCACCAAGCCCTGGGACAACGCGCGCCTGGTCGCGACCTGCCGCGAAGCCTTGCAGGGAGCGCAGCCGGCCGAGGCGCCGACGGCCGGCTGCGCCGCTCAGCCGGCCGAGCCACTGCGCTCGTTGGCGGCGCAGGAGCGTGCCGCGCTGATCGCGGCGGTGGCCGATGCCCAGGGCAATCTCAGCGAGGCGGCGCGGCTGCTGGGCCTGTCGCGCGCGGCCCTGTACCGGCGGCTGGACAAGCATGGGCTCTGAGCGCCTGCGGCTGTTCGGAGCGGCGGCAGCCTGGTTCGCTGCCGGTGTGCTGGCGGGGATGGCCGATGGCTCGGCCCGTCTCTGGGTCGCAGCCCTGCTGCTGGGTCTGCTGGGTCTGGCCTGCGCCTGGCCGCTGACACGGCCGCGTCAACCGCGTGAAGCCCTGCCGATGGCGCCGCCACCGTCGGTCAGCGAAGAGGCCCGGCTGCAGGCGCGGCTGGAGCATCTGCCGGTTGCGGTCTGGGTGCTGGACGAGACCCGCTTGCGACCGCTCAGCGCCCGCGCCCGTCGCCTGGCCGCGCCCGGTGGTGTGCGCGACCCGGCTGCGCTGCAGGCACTGCTGCGCCAGGCCGATGGCAGCGGGCCGTTGCTGCTGGACACCGAGCGGGGCCCCGAGCGCTGGCAGCTGCGGCGCCAGCCGCTGGCGTTGGACGGCCGGGCCGAGATCCTGCTGGCCCTGATGCCGCTGGAGCAGGCGCTGGAGACCGAGTCGCTGCAGGCCTGGCAGCAGCTGGTGCAGGTGCTGACCCATGAAATCATGAACTCGCTGACACCGATCAAAAGCCTCAGCCAGACCGCTGGCCAGTTGCTCGCCGAGTTCCCGCCTGGCCACGACAGCGGCGGCGCAAGCGATGAATTGCGTCTAGCGCTGGACGCGATCGCGCTGCGCGCCGAGAGTCTGGCCGGCTTCGTCAGCACCTACCGCCGGGTCAGCCGCTGGCCGCCGCCCGAGCTGGCGCCAGTGGACCTGGGCGCGCTGTTTGCCCGCCTGGCCCAGGCCATGGGTCCGGGCTGGACGGCGCGCGGCGGTGCAGCTTCGTTCGAGTTGGCCAGCCCCGGCCTGCGCCTGATGGCCGACGAGGGCCAGCTCGAACAGGCCCTGCTGGCCCTGCTCAGCAATGCCGAGCAGGCCACCGCCAAACAGCCGCAGCCGCGCCTGTGGGTGCAGGCGCGCCAGGGCCGCGGCGGCCGCTTGATGCTCAGTGTGCGCGACAACGGGCCGGGCGTGCCGCCGGGCCTGGAGCGGCAGATCTTCCTGCCCTTCTTCAGCGCCCGCGAAGGCGGCCAGGGCATCGGACTGACGGTGGTGCGCCAGCTGGTGCACGGCATGGGCGGCCGCGTGCGCCATGTACGGCCGATCGAGGGCGGCGCGGGCTTTCTGCTGGTGTTCTAACCGAGCAGCCGGCGCGCCATCCGGATCGCCGCACGCATGCTGGACGCATCGGCGCGGCCGGTGCCGGCGATGTCGAAGGCCGTGCCATGGTCGGGGCTGGTGCGCACAAAAGGCAGGCCCAGGGTCACGTTGACGCCCTGCTCGACGCCCAGGTACTTGACCGGGATCAGCCCATGGTCGTGTGTCATCGCGACGACCAGATCGAACTCACCGGGGTGTGTGGGCGTGTTACGGGCCCGCATGAAGATCGTGTCCGGCGCATAGGGGCCGCTGGCCTCGATGCCGTCGGCGCGCGCGCGTTCGATTGCAGGCGCGATGATGTCGATTTCCTCACGGCCGAACAGCCCGCCCTCGCCGGCATGGGGGTTCAGGCCCGCGACCGCGATGCGCGGTGCCGTGAGCCCGAAGCGGCGCAGTGCGGCGTCGCTGATCTGCAGGGTCTGCAGCACCCGCTCGATGCTGAGCATGTCGATGGCCTCGCGCAGCGCCATATGGATGGTCACCAGCACCGTGCGCAGCTCCTCGTTGGCCAGCATCATGCGCACCGGCGGCGGCGCTGCGCCCCCTGGCGCGGCCAGGGCCTGCAGCATCTCGGTATGACCGGGATAGTCCACCCCGGCCGCATGCAGGGCCTCCTTGTGCAGCGGCGCGGTCACCAGCCCTGCGGCCCGGCCGGCCTGGATGGCCGCGACCGCCGCCTCGATGCAGGCCGCCGCCGCGCGACCGGCGCGCGCATCGACGCGGCCCACCGGGCAGTCCAGCAGATCGGCCGGCAGGCCCTCGGGCTGCCAGACCGGCAGGCAGTCGGGCGGCAAGCCCGCCAGCTCGTCCGGCGAGGCCAGCCGTGCCACCGGCAGGCTCAGGCCCAGCCAGGCAACCGCGCGGCGCAGCACGCCGACATCGCCGACCAGGCACAGATCCTCGCGCCGCGCCTCGGCCGCCCAGGCCGCCACGGCAATCTCCGGGCCGATGCCGCAGGCATCGCCCATGCTGATCAACAGGGTTTTGCTGTCACTCATCGCCTCATTGTTTCATGGGCAAGTCCTGACCCCCAGAGCAGGCGTGCAGTGGCAGACTCGCGCGACCGACAAATCAAGGAGCTTCGCATGGCCTACCTGCCATCCCGCATCCACCGCCACACCCTGGCGACCGTCCTGAGCTTGGCCTTGGGCGGACTGGGGCCCAACGCCAGCTGGGCCAACCCGGCCGCACAAAACCTGCACGCGCTGTTCGACGAAGCCTGGGAGCAAGGCGCCCGCCAGGCCCCGGAATGGGCCACGGTGCGCGGCGACCACCGCTTCAATGACCGCCTGAGCGACCGCTCGCCGGCCGCCGTCGCGGCCCAGGACGCCTATGCGCGGGAGCTGCTGAAGCGCGCGCAGGCCATCGATACAGCCGCGCTGGATGAGCGCGACCGCGTGTCGCTGCAGATCTTCATCGATCGCCAGCAAGGCGAGATCGAGTTCCAGGCTTTCGAGGGCTATCGCACACTGAGCCTGGGCTCGCTATGGGGCTTCCAGTCGGGGCTGGCCAATCTGATGCGTGCCACGCCCACCGCCAGCGAGGCCCAGGTCCGGCAGCTGCTGGCCCGGCTGGCCGCCTATCCGCTGCGGGTCGATCAGGAGATCGAGAGCCTGCGCCGCGGCATCGCGCTGGGCTGGGTCAGCCCGCAGCCGGTGCTGGCACGAGCATTGGCCCAACTGGACGGGCAGCTGAGCGAGGACGTGACGCGCAGCCCCTTTTTCGAGCCTTTCGACAAGCTGGGCAGCGGCATCGCCGAGGCCCAGCGCGACGCGCTGCGTCAGCAGGGTCGGCAGGCGCTGCAGCAGCAGGTCTATCCGGCGATGCAGCGCCTGCGCCGCTTCATCAAGGAGGAATACCTGCCCAAGGCCCCGGCCGCCGGCGGGCTGGGCCGCTATCCCGACGGCACCCAGGTCTATGCGGCGCTGGTGCGCCGCAACACCACACTGGCGCTGAGCCCGCAACAGGTCCATGACATCGGGCTGCGCCAGGTCGAGCGCCTGCGCGCCGAGATGGAAGCGGTGCGCCGCGAGGTCGGCTTCGCCGGCGACCGCCAGCAGTTCTTCAAATACCTCTACAGCGAGCCGAAGTTCTTCCACCCCAATGGCGAGGCCTTGCTGGCGGCCTACCGCGAGATCAGCAAGCGCATCGACCCCGAGCTGCCCAAGCTCTTTGCCGAGCTGCCGCGTGCACCCTATGGCGTGCGGGCGATGCCGGCCCATATGGGCGAGGGCGCGGCCGAGAACTACAACGGACCTTCGCTGGACGGCAGCACGCCGGGCTGGTTCAACGCCAATGTGCTCGCCTACAAGCGCCGCCCGATCTGGGCGCTGGAAACCCTGGTCGCGCACGAGACCGTGCCCGGCCACCATCTGCAGAACGCCCGCCAGCGCGAGCTCGGCGAGCTGCCGGCCTTCCGGCGCAGCAGCTTCTACACCGCCTATGGCGAGGGCTGGGCCCTCTATGCCGAGACCCTGGGCAAGGACCTGGGCCTGTACCGCGACCCCTACAGCCGCTTCGGTCATCTGCAGGCCCAGATGTTCCGCGCGGCCCGCCTGGTGGTCGACACCGGCATGCATGCGCTGGGCTGGAGCCGCGAGCGGGCGCTGGCCTATATGCTCGAAGAAACCGGCCAGGACCCGGTCTTCATGAATGCCGAGGTCGACCGCTATCTGGCCCAGCCCGGCCAGGCCCTGGCCTATATGACCGGCCAGCTGAAGATTCTGGAGCTGCGTGAGCTGGCCCAAGCGCAGCTCGGTGCCCGCTTCGATCTGCGCCGCTTCCATATGGTGCTGCTGGACCAGGGCCAGCTGCCGCTGGGCCTGCTGGAGCAGCGGGTACGCACCTGGATCGCCGCGCAGCCGGGCTGAGCGGCTTCGGTCGTTCAGGCCGGATTCGGGATGTCGATGAACTGCTGGCTGAGGCCGAAGTCCATGGCCAGGCGCTGCGCCAGCGCCTGCACGCCATAGCGCTCGGTCGCGTGGTGGCCGGCGGCGATGAAGGCCACGCCGGTCTCGGCGGCGTAATGGGCCTGCGGCTCGGAGATCTCGCCGGTCACGAAGACATCGGCGCCGGCCGCGATCGCGGCCTCGAAATAGCCCTGGGCTCCGCCGGTGCACCAGGCCACGCGGCGCAGCGGCCGGCCGTCGCCGGGCACGGCCAGCACCTCGCGGCCCAGCGCCGCACCCATCTGCCGGCGCAACTCGTCCAGGCTTTGCGGCGCGCTCAGGGGCCCGGCGAAACCCAGCTCCTGATCGCCGAAGCGCTGCTCGGCCTGCCAGCCGAACAGCCGGCCCAGCTGCGCGTTATTGCCCAGCTCGGGGTGGGCATCGAGCGGCAGGTGGTAGGCGAACAGATTGATCTCATGCACCAGCAGCTTGTGCAGGCGCTGCTTCATCCAGCCGGTGACGCGGCCGTCCTGGCCGCGCCAGAACAGGCCGTGGTGCACCAGGATCGCGTCGGCGCCGCTGGCGATCGCTGCGTCGATGAGCGCGAGGCTGGCGGTAACACCGCAGACCAGATGGCGTATCTCCTCGCGTCCCTCCACCTGCAGACCGTTCGGCCCATAATCTTTGAAGCGAGGCACCTCGAGCAACTGGCTGAGGTGGGCATCGAGGGTGTGGCGGTTGGGCATGGCGACAGGAGCGGCGGTGCGCAGAATTTGGCTGATTTTCTCCCAGGCCGTGACAGTGGGCCTGGCGCTGTACTTTGTCGTCGCGACCTTGCGGCCGGCGTGGGTGGAGCGCGGCGAGCCACTGCGCCCCACGGTGATTCTGGGCCAGGCCCTGCCAAGCGCCCGCCCCGCCAGCGATGCCAGCGGCGGCGGGGGTTACCGTCTTGCGGCCCAGCGCGCGGCGCCCGCCGTGGTCAGCGTCACGGCCAGCAAGGCACCGCGCCGCTCGGCGCAGAACGACGAGGCCTGGCGGCGTTTTCACTTCGGCCTGCCGCGGCGCGGCCGACGCGGCGAAGACGACGGCGACGAGCCCGGCGGGCAGACCGGCCTGGGCTCGGGCGTGATCGTCTCGGCCGACGGCTATCTGCTGACCAACAGCCATGTGGTGGCCGGTGCCTCGGAGATCGAGGTGCAGCTCAGCGACGGCCGCCAGGCCAAGGCGCGCCTGGTCGGCAGCGATCCGGAGACCGATGTCGCGGTGCTGAAGGTCGAGCTCGACGGCCTGCCGGCGATCGCGCTGGGCGATGCCGAGCAGCTGCAGGTCGGCGATGCGGTGCTGGCGATAGGCAACCCCTTCAATGTCGGCCAGACGGTGACCTCGGGCATCGTCAGCGCGCTCAAGCGCACCCAGCTGGGCATCAACACCTTCGAGAACTTCATCCAGACCGATGCCGCGATCAATCCGGGCAACTCGGGCGGCGCCCTGGTCGATGATCAGGGCCGGCTGGTGGGCATCAATACCGCGATCTTCTCGCGCAGCGGCGGCAGCCTGGGCATAGGCTTCGCGATCCCGATCAGCACCGCGCAGCAGGTGATGCAGGCCCTGGTGCGGGACGGTCAGGTCGCGCGTGGCTGGATCGGCGTGCAGACCCGCGAGCTGACGCCGGAGTTTGCCGAGGCCTTCAAGCTGACGGTGCGCGAAGGGGTGCTGATCAGCGCGGTGGTCGTCAATGCGCCGGCCGCCAAGGCAGGCATCAAGCCCGGCGACGTGGTGACACGGGTCGGCGGCACCCAGGTGCTGAGCCCGGCGGACCTGCTGGCGGCGGTGGCGGCACTGAAGCCGCAGTCCAGCGCCGCCATCGCGGTGCAGCGCGGCGACAAGGCGCTGCAGTTCGAGCTCACGGTGGCACAGCGCCCGCTGCCGGGCACGCGCGACTAGCGCTCAGCTCAGGGCTGATCGGTGGCCGAGTCCGGCGCCTTGGAGTAGCGGATGAAAAAGCCGGATGCCCAGATGCCGACCTCGTAGAGCAGGCACATCGGGATGGCCAAAGCCAGCTGCGACACCACATCGGGCGGCGTGATCACGGCCGCGATGATGAAGGCCACGACGATGAAGTAGCCGCGGAACTCGCGCAGCTTCTCGACCGTGACGAGGCCCATGCGGGCCAGCACCACCACCACCACCGGCACCTCGAAGGCTGCGCCGAAGGCGATGAACATGCTCATCACAAAGCTCAGGTAGGCCTCGATATCGGGCGCCGCCGTGATGCTCTTGGGCGCGAAGCTCTGGATGAACTTGAAGACCTGGCCGAACACGAAGAAGTAGCAGAACGCCACGCCGACAAAGAACAGCAGCGTGCTGGACACCACCAGCGGCATGACCAGCTTCTTCTCGTGCGAATACAGGCCCGGCGCCACAAAGGCCCAGACCTGGTAGAGCACCACCGGCAGCGCGATCAGGAAGGCGGCCATCAAGGTGATCTTCAGCGGCACCAGAAAGGGCGAGATCACATTGGTGGCGATCATGGTCGAACCCGTTGGCAGGTTCGCGATCATCGGCGCAGCCAGCAGGTCGTACAGCATCGACGGCCCCGGATAGAGCGCCAGCACGCCAAAGCACACCGCCACCGCGATGGCGGCACGCACCAGGCGGTCGCGCAGCTCGATCAGGTGCGAGACAAAAGGTTGCTCGGTGCCGGCGAGTTCATCGTCGGGCTTGTGGGAATCGGTCATGTAGGTCTGCGGGGCGGGCGAAAGCGCGCCACGCGGGCGGCGCCGGATTGGGCATGCTGGCGCACGCCCTGGCGCTGCTTGTACCACTGCGGTGTGGCACCGCGCTTGAGGCGCCAGTTCTTCTTCGGGCGCTGATAACCGGGCGGCGGCATCAGGGTCTGGTAGCCGTGATCGGTGCTGCCGCCATCCAGGCCGGCACTGGCTTCATGCCAGTTCTGCTCGAAGGCCTGATTGGCCTCGTTGATCTCTTTGCTGACCGATTGCTCGACATCGCGCGCCGCATCCTCGATGCCGCTCTTCATCTTCTTGAGCTCTTCGAGCTCGATGGAGCGGTTCACCTCGGCCTTGACGTCCGACACATAGCGCTGCGCCTTGCCCAGCAGATGGCCCACCGTGCGTGCCACCCGTGGCAGCCTCTCGGGGCCGATCACGATCAGCGCGACGGCGCCGATCAGGGCCAGTTTGTCAAAGCCGAAGTCGATCATGCAGTATCAATCAGGACTTGGTCTTGGCCTCGACGTCGACGGTATTGCTGTCGGCCGTCTTCTGGCTGGTCACTTGCTGGGTCGGCTGGGCGGCATCGCTGCTGCCACCGTCCTTCATGCCGTCCTTGAAACCCTTGACGGCCGAGCCCAGGTCCGAACCCATGTTCTTGAGCTTTTTCGTGCCGAACACCAGCACCACAATCACCAGCACGACGAGCCAGTGCCAAATGCTGAACGAACCCATAGTTATCTCCTGGAAACGAAGCGGCCATTCTAGTTGGCGCGCATGACAAATCAGCGGGGATGGCTATTGCCGCCCTGACGCAGCTCAACCCTTGAGCCAGGGGCGCGGCCCACCCATCGCATGCATATGCAGGTGATAGACCTCCTGGCCGCCGTCCGGGCCGGTGTTGATCACGGTGCGGAATCCGTTGCTCACACCGAGCTCGCGCATCAGCCGCGGCACCAGGGCCGTCATCTGGCCCAGCAGCGCCGCATGCTCGGGGCCCACCTCGGCCATGCTGGCGATATGCAGCTTGGGGATGAGCAGGATGTGGACCGGCGCCCAGGGATGGATGTCGTGGAACACCAGCAGCTGTTCATCCTCATAGACCTTCTTCGAGGGAATCTGGCCGGCAACAATCTTGCAGAAAAGGCAGTTGGGATCGTGAGTCATCGCGGCATCGCTTGATTGGCATTCATCGTGGTCCAGCCGCGCACAATGCGGTAGAGGAACCAGATCGAGATCAGGGCCCAGGCGATCCAGCCCGGGATCAGGAACAGAAACCACAGCGGCAGGGTCAGCGCATACAGCACACCGGCCCAGACCACGCTGCGCAGGCGCCAGCTGAAGTGCGAGGCCTGCCAGGTGCCGGCGGCCTCGTCGCGCTTGACCAGGTCGATGATGACCGCCACGATCAGCAGCAGCACGCTGGCCTGCACACCGGGCAGCACCGCGCCGACCGCGACAATGGTGTGCAGGATGTAGCTGACGATGCCGATGCTGCGCAGGCTTTGCGCGCGCGCCGGGTCCAGCACCACCGTCTCGACCGTCTGGTTCATGACTCAGCCCTTCCCTGTGCGTTGTGCAAACTCCTGCAGGCCCGACAGGCCCTCGCGCCGCTCCAGCTCGGCCAGCACATCGGCCGGCTTGAGCCCGAACTGGGCCAGCGCAATCATCGAGTGGAACCACAGATCGGCGGTCTCGTAGACGATCTTCTGCGCGTCGCCGTCCTTGGCCGCCATCACCAGCTCGGTGGCCTCTTCGCCGATCTTCTTCAGGATCGCGTCGGTGCCCTTGTCGAAGAGTTTGGCCACATAGCTGGCGCCGGGGTCGCCCCCGTTGGCCGGCTTGCGGGACTCGATCACCGCCGCGAGTTTGGCCAGGCTGTCGCTATCGCTCATTGGTAGATGCTCTCCGGATCCTTCAGCACCGGCTCGACGCTGTGCCAGACACCGTCCTGATAGAGCTGGAAAAAGCAGCTGTGGCGGCCGGTGTGGCAGGCGATGCCGGGCTCATGTCCCTGCTGGGTGATCTTCAGCAGCAGCACGTCGTTGTCGCAGTCCATGCGCAGCTCATGGACGATCTGCAGATGGCCGGACTCCTCGCCCTTGTGCCAAAGCCTGTTGCGCGAGCGGCTCCAGTAGACCGCCTGGCCCAGCTCAGCGGTGCGCTGCAAGGCCTCGCGGTTCATCCAGGCGAACATCAGCACATCGCCGCTGTCCTTCTCCTGGGCGATCACCGGCACCAGACCGGCGGCGTCCCACTTGATTTGATCCAACCAGTTCATGGTCACAGTGTACTCAGCCCAGATGGGTGGGGCCCTCGTGGCCGCGCTCGGCGGCGAACCACTGCAGCACCGGAATCGTGCCCGGCAGCACCGGCTGCATCTGCACCGGCAGCGCCTGCCAGGCCATCGCCTGCTGCTCGCGCATCTCGAACTCGCCGCTCCAGTCGAACACCTTGCAGAAATGCAGGCGCACGCGGGCATGGGGATAGTCCATCAGCTCGATCTTCCAGGGGTGGGCCGCGCCTATCGTGATGCCCAGCTCCTCGTGCAGCTCGCGCTTGAGCGCCTGCTCGACGCTCTCGCCGGCCTCCAGCTTGCCGCCCGGAAACTCCCAGTAGCCGGCATAGACCTTGCCCTCGGGTCGCGAGGTCAGCAGGAAGCGCCCTTCCCGGCCCTGCGCATCGCGCTCGACCAGCACGCCGACCGCCACATCCACCGGCTGTCTTTCCAGCATCGGCTCAGACATGGTCCAGGCCCTCCGGTGCATCGCCATGGATCGCGCGGGGCGGCAAGGATTCGAGCTGTCCCCGACCGGCCAGATCACGGGCGAACTGGTAGGCCACCCGGCCCGAGCGCGAGCCGCGCTCCAGCGCCCAGACCAGCGCGCTCTGGCGGCTGGTCGCGATCTGCGCCTCGTCCATGCCGTGGTAGCGCTGCCACTGGGCACAGATCTCCAGATATTCCTGCTGGCTGAAGGGATAGAAGCTGACCCACAGGCCGAAGCGCTCGGACAGCGAGATCTTCTCCTCGATCGCCTCGCCGGGATGCAGCTCGCCGTTCTCGTCGTACTTGACGGCCAGGTTGTCCTTCATCTGTTCGGGCAGCAGATGGCGGCGGTTGCTGGTGGCGTAGATCAGCACGTTGTCGCCGGCCACCGAGACCGAGCCATCCAGCATGGACTTCAGCGCCTTGTAGCCCAGCTCGCCCTCGTCGAACGACAGGTCGTCGCAGAAGATCACGAAACGCTCGAGCCGCTCGGCCACCAGATCGACCAGATCCGGCAGCTCGACCAGATCGCTCTTGTCGACCTCGATCAGGCGCAGCCCGCGATCGGCAAACTCATTCAGGCAGGCTTTGATCAGCGAGCTTTTGCCGGTGCCGCGGGCGCCGGTCAGCAGCACATTGTTGGCGGGTCGGCCGGCGACGAACTGCTCGGTATTGCGCAGCAGCTTCTCCTTCTGCGCCTCGACCTCTTTCAGGTCCTGCAGGCGGATAGGGGCAACATGGCGCACCGGCTCCAGCTGCGGACGGCCATTGCGTTTGCGGTAGCGGAACGCCACCGACGCCGCCCAGTCGGGCGCCATCAAGGGCTGGGGCAAGACGGCTTCAAGCCGGCCAAGCAGCGCCTCGGCGCGCGCGATCAGGTGTTCGACTGCAGACATAGGCCCGCAGTTTACTGGGGCAGCCGGCGGGCCGCCGGCCAGCTCAGCCAGCCAGCATGCGCAGCGCCGCTTCCAGCTGCTCGCTGGGCGCGCGCTTGAAGCCCGAGCGCGCATAGCGCTGCAGCCGACCGATGATGAAGCTGACCAGCACCGAGGCCTGGGCATTGGCCTGCACGGTCGGGGTGCTGGAGCCGGCCGCTTCGGCGGCGGCCCGCAGGCATTGCCGCAGCGAGGATTCGATGCGGTCGAAGAACTGGTTCATGCGTGCCACCAGGCGCTCGTTCTCATAGACCAGCGCATCGCCCACCATCACCCGGGTCATGCCGGGGTTGCGCTCGCCGAACTGCAGCAGCACCGAGACAATCTTCTGCGCCTGTGCAAGACCTGACCCTTCGCGCTCTGTGATCTGCGTGACCAGCGTGAACACGCTGCTCTCGATGAACTCGATCAGGCCCTCGAACATCTGCGCCTTGCTGGCGAAATGCCGGTACAGCGCGGCCTCGCTGACCTCCAGCTTGGCGGCCAGCGCGGCGGTGGTGATGCGCTCGGAGCCGGGCTGCTCCAGCATGCCGGCCAGGGTCTGCAGGATCTGCACACGGCGCTCGCCGGGACGCGGCCGCTTGCGCGGACTGGCCGGCTCGCCATGGCCCAGGCCTGCGGCGCCGGGCGCGGGATCCGTCATGTCGGTAGGGGATGCGTGCATCGAGCGGTGCGGGCGGGAGGTTTGCGCCGATTCTGGCACAGGCCGCGCGCGCGCCGGCTAGTCGCGCAGCCAGCCCAGCCGGCGGGCCTCGTAAATGGCCTCGACCTTGGAGCGCACCTGCAGCTTGCGGTAGATGCGCTTCACATAAGTCATCACCGTGTGCGGCGAGACCTGCATGAATTGCGCGATCTCGTCAAAGGTGAAACCCTTGGCCGCCAGATGCAGCACGCGCGACTCCTGCTCGGACAGCGCCACCGCCGACTCGTCCTCCAGCAGCGGCACGGCCGGTGCCGAGCCGGCGCCGGGCGCCAGGCGCAGCAGCAGGCGCCGCGCGATCACCGGGCTGATCGGGCTGCCGCCGGAGCGCAGCGTGCGCAGCTGGCCGGCCAGGTCCAGCGCCAGCGAGTCCTTCAGCAGATAGCCGGTGGCGCCGGCCTCGATGCTGGACAGCACATGCTGCTCGTCGCCGAAGACCGAGATCACCATCACATCGCATTGCGGCCGGGTCTGCGCCGCATGGCGTATCAGCTCGATGCCGCTGCCGCCGGGCAGGTCCAGGTCGACCAGCAGCACATCGGGCTGGGTCTGGTCAAAGAGTTTGCGGCCCTGAGGCAGGTCGGGCGCGATGCCCAGCAGTTCGATATCGGGAACACTGGCCAGGGCGAGCTGGAAGGCATCGCGGAATCTGGCCTGATCTTCCACAATCAGCACGGAGAAGTCGGGCATATCTGGCTCAGGCAAATGACCGGGCCATTCTGCGGCCCAGACCCTGCAGCCGCAAGCCGCAACTTCCCCCCATGCGGGGGTGGTCGTGTCGCCGGAACAGCAAGATTCTGGGGATTGCCAAGCGGCGTTCAGCGCAGCAACTTGCCAAGCTGGCCGATTCGGCGCCCCACATAGGCCGGCCGGCGCCGCATCCGCGCGCTGGCTTCGGGGCCATGCAGGGCCTGGCGCGCCCAGCGCTGCATCCAGACCGTCTGCATGCCGACCGAGCGGGCCGACTTCTGATGGATCAAGGTATCCTCGACCAGCACACAGTCGGCCAGGCGCAGGCGGTGCCGGGCGGCGATATGGCGGAACATCCGCGCATCGGG
Organism: Roseateles cavernae; assembly: GCF_040187885.1. Lineage (NCBI taxonomy): Bacteria > Pseudomonadati > Pseudomonadota > Betaproteobacteria > Burkholderiales > Sphaerotilaceae > Roseateles > Roseateles cavernae. Next base: position 474,607 of record NZ_JBDPLH010000002.1, on the reverse strand, counting down.
CTTGGGCCGGTGCTCGCCGAACATGCGCATCTCCTCGAAGCCGATGACCCGCTCAAAGCAGCGCTGCAGACCCAGCGCCACCAGCACCCGCCGCGCGTAGGCGGCCGGCGCATTGGTCAGCAGGATCTTGCGGCCCGGCAGGCGCCTGAGCGCCGCCAGATCATGGGCATGGCTGTGAACCAGGTCCTCCAGCCCCGGCAGGGCATGGGTTTCGGCCAGGAAATGCGGCACGCTGACGCCATGATGGCGCACCAGGCCCAGCAGGGTCGCCCCATAGCGGGCCCAGTAGAGCGCACGCAGCCGGTTGGCCTCGGCGCGCTCGACGCCGACATGGCTCTCGATGTAGTCGGTCATCGCCACATTGAGCGCCCCGAACACATGGTGCGAGGCGTTGTGGACCGTGTTGTCGAGGTCGAACAGCCAGACCGGCCGGCGCTTGCCGCTCACCTCAGTGGGACCGGATCATCGTTCCATAAGCCTGATCGGACAGGATCTCCAGCAGCATCGCATGCGGCACCCGCCCGTCGATGATGTGGACCGCGTTGACCCCGCTCTTGGCCGCATCCAGCGCCGAGGCGATCTTGGGCAGCATGCCGCCGGACAGCGTGCCATCGGCGAACAGCGCGTCGATCTCGCGCGCGCTCAGGTCGGTCAGCAGATTGCCGGCCTTGTCGAGCACGCCCGGCGTGTTGGTCAGCAGCACCAGCTTCTCGGCCTTCAGCACCTCGGCCAGCTTGCCGGCGACGACATCGGCATTGATGTTGTAGCTCTCGTTCTCCTCGCCGAAGCCGATCGGGCTGATCACCGGGATGAACTGGTCGTCCTGCAGCGCCTTCACGACGCTGGGGTCGATCGCGACGATGTCGCCGACCTGGCCGACATCGTGCTCCTTGCTCGGATCGTCCTTGTCCACCATCTTCAGCTTGCGGGCGCGGATCATGCCGCCATCGCGGCCGGTCAGGCCCACGGCCTTGCCGCCGGCCACATTGATCAGGCCGACGATGTCCTGCTGCACCTGGCCGGCCAGCACCCACTCGACCACCTCCATGGTCTCCTCGTCGGTGACGCGCATGCCCTGGATGAACTGGCCCTTCTTGCCCAGGCGGCTCAGAGCGCCCTCGATCTGCGGGCCGCCGCCGTGTACGACCACCGGGTTCAGCCCCACCAGCTTCAGCAGCACCACGTCCTCGGCAAAGTCCTGCTGCAGGGCCGGGTCGGTCATCGCATTGCCGCCGTACTTGATGACGATGGTCTTGCCATGGAATTTACGGATGTAAGGCAGGGCCTGGGACAGGATCTCGGCCTTGTCGCGCGGGGCGATATGCGAAACATCGGCAAACTGGTGCGCCGGCAGAGCGGCAGCAGGGGGCTCGGTCTTCATGGTGTCGGTTGTCGCTGCAAGTTGAGGAGCGAATTCATTGTAGGGGCCGGGCCCGGCCCAGCCGCGACAATGCCTGCATGCAAGTCAGCGCCTATTTGAAGCTCTCGGTGGCGGTGGCCCTGGCCACCATCATCTTGAAGACCGCCGCCTGGTGGTGGACCGGCTCGGTCAGCCTGGCCGCCGATGCGCTGGAGTCCCTGGTCAATCTGGCCGGCGCCCTGTTCGCGCTGGCGATGGTGACGATCGCGGCGCGCCCGCCCGACGCCGACCACCCCTACGGCCACCACAAGGCCGAGTACTTCTCCAGCGGCTTTGAGGGCGTGCTGATTCTTGCCGCCGGCCTGGGCATTGCCTGGGCGGCGCTGCAGCGGCTGCTGGACCCGCAGCCGGTCGAGGCCATAGGCCTGGGTGTGGCGCTGGCCGTGCTCAGCTCGGCGCTCAATGGAGGACTGGCCTGGGCCATGCTCAAGAAGGCGCGCCAGCACCGCTCGGCCGCGCTGGAGGCCGACGCCCGCCATCTGTTCACCGATGTCTGGACCTCGGCCGGCGTCGTGCTGGGCCTGATCGGCGTGCTGCTGACGGGCTGGCTGTGGCTGGACCCGCTGCTGGCCCTGTTGGTGGCGGGCAATATCCTGCGCGAGGGCTATCGCCTGGTGCGCGACTCGAGCGCCGGCCTGATGGACGAGGCGCTCGATGCCGAGGCACAGGCCAGCATCCGCCAGGTGCTGGACGGCTATGCCGACGCGACGGTCCGCTTCGATCATGTGGCCACCCGGGCCGCCGGCCAGCGCCGTTTTGTCGACCTGCATATGCACATGCCCCCGTCCTGGACCCTGGGTCGGGCGGCCGAGCTGCGCAATGCGGTCGAGCAGGCGCTGATGGAGGCGGTGCCGGGGCTGCGCGCCAGCATCCAGCTGCTGCCGCTGGATGTCGAAGCCCATTTTGAAAATCAGAAGGAGTGAGCGTGATCGCCGTGTTGCAAAGAGTCAGTGAGGCCCGGGTCGATGTGGCCGGCCAGACCGTCGGCCGGATCGGCCCCGGCATTCTGCTGCTGGTCTGTGCCGAGCCCGAAGACAGCGAAGCGCTGGCCGAGAAGCTGATTGCCAAAGTGCTGAAGCTGCGCATCTTCGGCGATGCCGCCGGCAAGATGAATCTGAGCCTGCAGGACGTCGGCGGCGGCCTGCTGATCGTCTCGCAATTCACGCTGGCGGCGGACACCAGCGGCGGCAACCGCCCCAGCTTCAGCGGCGCGGCCCGGCCCGAGCTCGGACGACGGCTTTACGAGCATTGCCTGAGTTACGCTCGCAGCCAGCATGCGGAGGTGGCCGGCGGCGAGTTCGGCGCGGACATGCAGGTCAGCCTGCTCAACGACGGCCCGGTGACCATCCCGCTGCGCATCCAGTGAGCGACAAACCATCAAGGAGGACGCCGATGATCAGCTATGCCACCCTGGGCACCACCGACCCCGGTCGTGCCGCCCTGTTCTACGACGCCGTGCTGGCCCCGCTGGGCCAGCAGCGCAGCTATGCCGACGAGAACATGGTCGGCTACAAATCGGCCGCGCAGCCCGAGGCCAATTCGACCTTGTGGATCTGCAAGCCCTTCGACGGCCGGCCGGCCACGGTGGGCAATGGCTGCATGCTGGCCCTGGCCGCCGAGACCCGCGAGCAGGTGCAGGCCGTGCACGCCGCCGCGCTGGCGGCCGGCGGCGCCAACGAGGGCGCGCCGGGTCTGCGCGAGGTCTACGGCCCCGATATCTATCTGGCCTACTTCCGCGATCTGGACGGCAACAAGCTGGCGGTGATCTGCCGCGCCAAGGGCTGAAATGGAAAAACCCGCCGAGCGGCGGGTTTCCTGATGCGAGGCCAGCCTCGATCAATCAATCAGCATACTGACCTGCGGCCTTGATGACCGGGCCCCATTTATTGATCTCGGCCTCGACAAACTTCTTGTGCTCGGCGCCGTTGAGACGCCCGTCGGTGATGACGACGGCGCCAAGGGCTTCCTGACGCTTGACGAACTCGGCATCCTTCAGTGCCAGCTTCAGCGCCGCGTTGATCTTGTCGACGATGGCCTTGGGCGTGCCCTTGGGTGCGTAAACACCGTGCCAGATCGACACATTGAAGCCCTTCAGCCCGGACTCGTCCAGCGTCGGCAGCTTGGCCAGCGCCGGCGTGTTCAGGCGCTTGGTGGTCGTGACGGCGAAGGCCTTGACCTTGCCCGACTCGATCTGGCTGGTCGTGTTGGTGGTCTGGTCGCACATGATGTCGACCTGGCCGCCCAGCAGATCGGTCATCGCCGGGCCCGTGCCCTTGTAAGGCACCGTGGTCATGTCGATCTTGATGGCGCTCTGGAACAGCAGGCCGCACAGATGCGAGGCGGCGCCCAGGCCGGCATTGGCCAGATTGACCTTGCCCTTGTTGGCTTCCAGCCACTTGGTCAGCTCGGCATAGTTGTTGGCCGGCAGACCGGGCTTGCCGATCAGGGTCATCGGCACTTCATTGACCATGCCCAGGTACTCGAAGTCGTCCAGGGTCTTGTACTGCATATTGCGGTACAGGGCCGGCGAGGTCGCCATGCTGATGTGGTGCAGCAGCAGCGTATAGCCGTCCGGTGCGGCCTTGGCCACCTTGGTGGCACCCAGCGTGCCACCGGCACCGCCGACGTTCTCGATCACGATGGTGGCGCCCAGCGGCTTGCGCAGCGCCTCGGCCAGATCACGCGCCACCTTGTCGGTGGGGCCGCCGGCCGAGAACGGCACCACGATGTTGACGGGTTTCTCGGGGTACTCGGCCCAGACAGCACCGGCAGCAACGGTGGCCAGACCAGCCAGCATGAACTTCTTCATCGTCATCCTCGTTGTGTAGTAGGTTCAGGCCTGCAATGCTAGGGGCCGCTTGTGCGCATGGCGTAGCGGGAAATACGTAAGTGATTCGGGCTGTCATATATCGAAATATCAATATTGATCTTGCTAATCGATATTGGACCGAATAAGACACCCGCCCTAGAGTGCAGGCATGAACACCGCCTCCGTCCATCACCGCCCTCGCCTGTTCGCCGCCGGCCTGTTTGCAGGGCTGGCCCTGGTTACCGGCTTGGCGCAGGCCGAGGTGGTGTCGGCGGCGGCGGCCGAACAGCGGCTGCAGGAAGGGGCCCAGCCCTGGGATGTGCGCACCGCCTCTGCCGCCCCGCTGTTGCCGGGCGCCGTGCGACTGGACGCCCAGGCCTGCCTGGACTGGCTGGCTGCGGGCGATACGCAGGCCTTGAGCGCGGCGGTATCGGCCGCCGGCATCGATCTGTCGCGTGATGTGTTGATCTACGGCGAGGCCGGCGATGGCCGTGCACAAGCGCTCTACCAGGCCTTGCAGCAGCTGGCCACGGGCCGCGTGCTGTGGCTGGTGGGCGGTGTCCCCGAGTGGCAGATGAGCGGGCGCCAGACCGCCGCTTCGGCCGGTACTCGCCTGCCGGTGCCACAGCGCCTGGTGAGCCTGGGCGCTACGGTATCGGCCCGCATGGCCGCCGCCAGCCTGCGCGACCCCGCCGCGTCGCCCGAATTGCTGGCGACTCGCTGACTCCGGGCGAGGGCCGCCTCAGCCGCCCGGCTCAGTCATATTTGCGTGCGTCCTCGATCACCCGCCCGTCATTGGGCAGGGTTCCCGGCGCCAGCAGCAGCACCTCGGCGCGCAGCTTGGTGATGTCGCGCACCACGCCGGCCACCTGCTCGGCCAGGCCCTCGGCCGGCTCGGCCACCTCCAGCTTCAAGCTCATGCGGTCCTGGGCCATCTCGCCCTCGACCACCAGCCGCGCCCGCAGCACCGCCGGGAAGCGCTTGGCAATCTCGGCCACCTGGGCGGCATGGACAAACATGCCGCGCACCTTGGCGCTCTGGTCGGCCCGGCCCATCCAGCCCTTGATGCGGGTGTTGGTGCGGCCGGTCGGGCAAGTCCCCGGCAGCACGGCCGACAAGTCGCCGGTGCCAAAGCGTATCAGCGGGTAGTCGGCATTCAGGGTCGTGACGACCAGCTCGCCGACCTCGCCGTCCGGCACCGGATCGCCGCTGCCGGGGCGCACGATCTCGACGATCACACCCTCATCCAGCACCAGGCCCTCGCGGGCCGCCGTCTCATAGGCGATCAGGCCGAGGTCGGCGGTGGCATAGCACTGGTAGCCCTGCACGCCGCGCGCGATCAGCCAGTCGCGCAGCGAGGGCGGGAAAGCCTCGCCGCTGACCAAGGCCTTGGTGAGGGACAGGGTCTGGCCGGCCTCGGCCGCCTTGTCGAGCAGGATCTTCAGAAAGCTGGGCGTGCCGACATAGGCATCGGGCCGCAGCTCGGCAATGGCCTGCAGCTGCAGCTCGGTATTGCCGACGCCGCCCGGGAACACCGTGCAGCCCAGTGCATGGGCGCCGGTTTCCATCATCGAGCCGGCCGGGGTCAGGTGGTAGCTGAAGCTGTTGTGCACCAGCTCGCCGGCCGCGAAGCCGGCCGCATGCAGGGCGCGGGCGACCCGCCAGTAGTCGCCGGCCCGGCCTTCGGGCTCGTAAATCGTGCCGGGCGACTGGAACACGCGCCGGGCCGTGCCCCAGCCGATCGCCGCGAAACCGCCAAAGGGCTGGCCCGGGCGCTGCGCCTGCTGGCGCTCCAGCAGCTGCTGCTTGCGCGTCACCGGCAGGCGGGCGAGCGCCGCGCGGCTGCTGATGGTGCTGGCGTCGACGCCGGCCAGCAGCTCGGCAAAGGCCGGCGCCCGGCTTTGCGCATGGGCGATCTGGCCGGCCAGCGCGGCCATCAAGGCCTGCTCACGCTGCGCCGGGTCGCGGGTTTCGAGGGCGTCGTGGAAAGCCGTGCTGCTACTCATTTTTGTCATCCGTCCAGCGCGCCAGGCGCTTCTTGATCTCATCCTGCAGCGCACGCACATCGGCGCTGCTCTTGCAGGTCTTGCTGTCCCATTCGGGGCTGCGCGCCGGCCGCCGGGCCAGCCGGGCGGTCAGCTGGGTCGCGTCGATGCTCAGCTCGATCACGCTCAGGCCTTGCAGGGTGAAGCCGTTGCCGCGCTCGCTGAGCTGGCGCAGATCGCGCAAGGCGCGCTTGAGCTGGATCAGGGCCAGGTCGGGCTTGAAGGCCGGCGGGGCAAAGAAGTCCTGGGGTTCGTCGTCGCTCATCGCAGGCGCTCCCGGTTCAGGCCAACCAGCGCTTGCGGCGCTTGTAGCTCTTGACGTCCTTGAAGCTCTTGCGGTCGCCGCCGCCCATGCCCAGATAGAACTCCTTGACGTCCTCGTTCTCGCGCAGCGCCTTGGCCTCGCCGTCCATCACGACGCGGCCGTTCTCCAGGATGTAGCCGTAGTCGGCATAGCGCAGCGCCATATTGGTGTTCTGCTCGGCCAGGAAGAAGGTCGTGCCTTCCTTGCTGTTCAGGTCCTTGACGATCTCGAACACCTCTTCGACGATCTGCGGCGCCAGGCCCATCGAGGGCTCGTCGAGCAGCACCATCTTCGGGTTGGCCATCAGCGCGCGGCCGATCGCGCACATCTGCTGCTCGCCGCCCGAGGTGTAGGCAGCCTGCGAGCCGCGCCGCGTCTTCAGGCGCGGGAAGTAGTTGTAGACCTTCTCCAGGGTCTCGGCCACCGCCGCCTTGCCGTCCTTGCGGGTGTAGGCGCCGGTCATCAGGTTTTCCTCGATGCTGAGGTGGGCAAAGCAATGCCGGCCCTCCATCACCTGGATCACGCCGCGATCCACCATCGCCGAGGTGCTGAGCTTCTCGATGCGCTCGCCACGCAACTCGATGCTGCCCTTGGTGACCTCGCCGCGCTCGCCGGCCAGCAGGTTCGAGACCGCCCGCAAGGTGGTGGTCTTGCCGGCGCCGTTGCCGCCCAGCAAGGCCACGACCGCGCCCTCCTTGACCTGCAGGGACACGCCCTTCAGCACCAGGATCACATGGTTGTAGATGACCTCGATGCCGTTGACGTTCAGAAGAATATTGCTCATGGTCTCAGCCTCGTTGACTCGTCACAACGCCGCGCGCGGCGCTGTGACAAGGGCTCCGTCGGGAGCCCCGGCGCCCCCGATGGGGCGCGACGGAGAAGGGATCAGGACTGGCAGTCGGCCGGGGTGCGGCGATCCAGCTTCTTCTCGCTGCTGTACTTGTCGGCCGCCTGCTTGACCATGGGCTTCATGATCATCTCGTCGGCCTGGTACCAGTCGGAGCTGAAGGCCCACTTCTTGCCGTCCCAGGTCTGCACGCGCGCCCAGGCCGAGCCCATATGGTCGACGCAGGAGGTCGAGACCGGGCGCATCACACCGGCAAAGCCCAGGCCGTCGAGCTTCTTCTGGTCCAGCGCCAGGTTCTCCAGGCCCCAGCGCACCTGCTCGCCCGTCATGACCTTGCCCTTGCCGAAGCGCTCCTGGGCCCGCTTGACGCCCTCGACCGCCAGCATCGCCGAGATCATGCCGCGCATATACAGCACCTGGCCGACCTCGTCCTTCGGACCGGTGCCCTGGCCCTTGGCATGGACCTGGCTCAGGATGGCCTGGGTGACCTTGGCATCCGGGTGCACGCCATGCTGCATGGTCAGTGCGCTATAGCCCTTGGCGCCATCGGCCACGTCCTTGACGTCCGGCTCGGCGCCGGCCCACCAGACGCCGTACATCTTGTCGCGCGGATAGCCGGTGGCTTGCGCTTCCTTCAGCGAGGTGGTGTTCATCACGCCCCAGCCCCACAGCAGCACATAGTCGGGACGCTGCTGGCGGATCTGCAGCCAGGCCGACTTCTGCTCGACGCCGGGGTGTGTCACCGGGATCGAGTTGAACTCGAAGCCATGCATCTTGGCGCGCTCCTGCAGCAGCGGGATCGGCTCCTTGCCATAGGGGCTGTCGTGATAGACCAGGGTGATCTTCTTGCCCTTGAGCTTGTCCAGCCCGCCCTCCTTCTTGCCCAGATGCTGGATCAGCACGTCGGCGGCCATCCAGTAGGTGCCGATCAGCGGGAAGTTCCACTTGAACACGCCGCCGTCCTGGCTCTCGCTGCGGCCATAGCCGGCCGTGATCAGCGGGATCTTGTCGGCCGGGGCCTTCTCGGTCAGCGCGAAGGTCACGCCGGTGGACAGCGGCTGGAACACGGTGGCGCCGCCGTTCTTGCCCTTCAAGCGCTCATAGCATTCGACGCCGCGGTCGGTCGCATAGCCGAACTCGCACTCCTCGAAGGAGATCTTGACGCCGTTCATGCCGCCCTGGGCATTGACCAGCTTCAGGTAGTCGACATAGCCATTGGCCCAGGGCGTGCCGTTGGGGCCATAGGCGCCGGTGCGGTAGACCAGCACCGGGAAGAACTGTTCCTTGGCCTGGGCGAAGGCCGGGGCCGTGACCAGCGAGGCCAGGCCGGCACCGACCAGGGTGGCCGCTAGCGCGAAGCGCCTGATATTCAACGTCGTCATGCTTGTCTCCTAGAAAAAGCACTCTTGGGTGCCGGGTTGGTATGGCTTGACTTCAGTGCGGGAAAGGCCAGAGTCTGAGCTTCTCCTTGGCGGTGGACCAGAGCTTGGCCAGGCCATGGGGCTCGACGATCAGGAAGAACACGATCAGGGCGCCGAACACCATCGCCTCGGTATGGCTGACCAGGGCGGTGTCGACATTGATGCCGAACAGGCTGCCCAGCGCCGGCAGCGCCTGGTTCAGGAAGATCGGCAAAATCACGATGAAGGCGGCGCCGAAGAATGCCCCAGTGATGGAGCCCAGCCCGCCGATGATGACCATGAAGAGCAGCTGGAAGCTGCGGTCGATCGAGAAGGCCGCCGGCTCCCAGGAACCCAGGTGGACAAAGCCCCACAACCCGCCGGCCAAACCGACGATGAAGCTGCTGACCGCGAAGGCGCTGAGCTTGGCCTGCACCGGCCGGATGCCGATCACGCTGGCCGCCACATCCATGTCCCGCATCGCCATCCAGGAGCGGCCGATATGGCCGCGCACCAGGTTCTTGGCCAACCAGGCAAACACGATCACGAAGAGCAGGCAGAACAGATATTTCTGCAGCGGCGTGTTGATCGGCAGGCCCAGCACCTGCAGGCCCGAGACGCTGACCGAGCCGGAGGCCGATTCATTGGTGAACCATTTGATGCGCAGAAAGGCCCAGTCGGTGAAGAACTGGGCAGCCAGGGTCGCGACCGCCAGGTACAGGCCCTTGATGCGCAGCGAGGGAATGCCGAAGAAGACGCCGACCACGGTCGCGCACAGCCCGCCCAGCAGCAGGGCCGGGATCAGCGGCATGCCGGGAATGCGGACAAAGAAGTTGTAGGCCGCATAAGCGCCCACCGCCATGAAGGCGCCGGTGCCCAGCGAGATCTGGCCGCAGTAGCCGACCAGGATATTGAGCCCGATCGCGGCCAGCGACAGGATCAGGAAGGGGATGAAGATGGCCCGCAGCATGTACTCGTCGGCCAGGGCCGGCACCAGCAGCAGGGCCGCAGCGATGATCAGGCCGATGACAAAGCGGTCCTGCGCGATCGGGAAGATCTGCTGGTCGGCCCGGTACGAGGTCTTGAACTGGCCGTTCTCACGATAGAGCATGGTCTGTGTCTCCTGGGCTCAGACGCGGTCAATGATTTTTTCGCCGAACAGACCCTGAGGCCTGAAGAGCAGGAACACCAGCGCCAAGACATAGGCAAACCAGATCTCGATGCCGCCGCCCAGCATCGGCCCGATATAGGCCTCGGACAGCTTCTCGCCGACGCCGATCAAGAGGCCGCCGATGATGGCACCCGGCACCGAGGTCAGGCCGCCCAGGATCACCACCGGCAGCGCCTTCAGCGCCACCAGCGACAGCGAGAACTGCACGCCCAGCTTGGAGCCCCAGATGATGCCGGCCACCAGCGCGACGAAACCGGCCACGCTCCAGACGATGACCCAGATGCGCTTGAGCGGAATGCCGATCGACTGGGCGGCCTGGTGGTCATCGGCCACCGCGCGCAGCGCCCGGCCGGTCGAGGTGTACTGGAAGAACAGCGCCAGCGCGCCGACCAGGGCGGCGGCCACGACGGTCGCGATCAGGTCTTCCTGGCCCACCAGGATGCCGCCCTGGAACACGCTCTCGAACAGGAACAGCGGATCCTTGGGCATGCCGACATCGATCTTGTAGATGTCCGAGCCGAAGATGGTCTGGCCGAAGCCGTCGATGAAATAGGTGATGCCCAGCGTCGCCATCAGGAGCGTGATGCCCTCCTGATTGACCAGCTTGCCCAGCACCAGGCGCTCGATGCACCAGGCCAGCGCGATCATGATGGCCATCGCGACGGCGAAGGCCAGCACATTGACGACCAGCTTGCTCTCGATGCCGGTCCACTGCGGGATCCATTCGGAGAAGCGCGCCATCGCCAGCGCCGCGAACAGCACCATCGCGCCCTGCGCGAAGTTGAAGACGCCGCTGGCCTTGAAGATCAGCACAAAGCCCAGCGCGATCAGCGAGTACAGCATGCCGGCCATCAGGCCGCCGATCAGGGTTTCGAGAAACGGTCCCATGTTCTTGTCCTCAGTGGCTGGTGCCGAGATAGGCGCTGATCACGTCCTCGTTGGCGCGCACCTCGTCGGGCGCGCCATCGCCGATCTTCTTGCCGTAGTCCAGCACGACGACGCGGTCCGAGATGTCCATCACCACGCCCATGTCATGCTCGATCAGCACGATGGTGGTGCCGAACTCGTCATTGACATCGAGGATGAAGCGGCACATGTCCTGCTTCTCCTCGACATTCATGCCGGCCATCGGCTCGTCCAGCAAGAGCACCTGCGGCTCCATCGCCAGCGCGCGGCCCAGGTCGACGCGCTTTTGCAGGCCGTAGGGCAGGCGCCCGACCGGGGTCTTGCGATAGGCCGGGATCTCGAGGAAATCGATGATGCGCTCGACCTTCTCGCGCTGCGCGATCTCCTCGCGCTCGGCCGCGCCCCAACGGACCGCCTGCTGGAAGATATTGGTCTTCATGCGCAGATTGCGGCCGGTCATGATGTTGTCCAGCACGCTCATGCCCTTGAACAGGGCCAGGTTCTGGAAGGTGCGCGCCACGCCCATCTCCGCCACCTGGCGCGAGTTCATGTGCTTGAAGGTCTGGCCCTTGAAGGTGATCGAGCCTTGCTGCGGCTGGTAGACGCCGTTGATGCAGTTCAGCATCGAGCTCTTGCCGGCACCGTTGGGGCCGATGATGGCGCGGATCTCATGCTCACGCACGTTGAACGAGATATCGGTCAGCGCCTTGACGCCGCCGAAAGCCAGCGAGATGTTCTGCACGTCGAGGATCACTTCCCCGATCTTCTTCTCGGCCATCAGGCGGCCCTCCTGACTGCGGGAAAGGTCTTCACATCAACGATCTTCAGATCGGCCGACACGCTGCCGCTGCGCCCGTCCTCGAACTTCACTGCGGTCTCGATGAACTGCGAGCTTCTGCCGCCATACAGCGCATCAATGAGCACCGCGTACTTGTCGGCCACCGCGCCGCGCCGCACCTTGCGCGTGCGGGTCAGCTCGCCGTCGTCGGCATCGAGTTCCTTGTGCAGTATCAGGAAGCGGCTGATCTGGCTGCCGGCCAGCAGCTCGTCCTGGGCCAGGTCGGCATTGACCTGCTCGACGCAGTCGCGTATGAACTCATAGACCTCGGGTTTTTGCGCCAGGTCGGTATAGCCGGCATAGGGCAGGTTGCGGCGCTCGGCCCAGTTGCCCACCGCCTCGAAGTCGATATTGATGAAGGCGCAGCAGCGCTCGCGCTTGTCGCCGAAGGCCACCGCCTCCTTGATATGGGCGAAGAACTTCAGCTTGTTCTCGACATACTTGGGCGCGAACATCGCGCCGTCATTGGGGCCGCCGGCGATGCGGCCGACATCCTTGGCGCGGTCGATGATCTTCAGGTGGCCGCTGGCATCGATGAAGCCGGCGTCGCCGGTGTGGTACCAGCCATCCGGCGTCAGCACCTCGGCCGTCGCGGCCTCGTTCTTGTAATAGCCCTTCAGCAGCCCCGGCGACTTGACCAGGATCTCGCCGCTGTCGGCCAGCTTGATCTGCACGCCGTCGATCGGCACGCCGACCGTGTCCGCGCGCGCCTGGTGGTCCGGCTGCAGGCAGACAAACACGGCCGTCTCGGTCGAGCCGTAGAGCTGCTTCAGATTGATGCCTATGCTGCGGTAGAAGCTGAACAGATCGGGGCCTATGGCCTCGCCGGCCGTGTAGGCCACGCGCACCCGCGACAGCCCCAGCGTGTTGCGCAGCGGGCCGTAGATCAGCAGATTGCCCAGCGCATACAGCAGCTTGTCGCTGCCGCCCACCGGCTTGCCGTCCATCAGCGCCGGCCCGACGCGACGCGCCAGGCTCATGCAGCGCGCGAACAGCCAGCGCTTGATCGCGCCGGCATCCTCCATGCGTATCATCACGCTGGTCAAGAGGCCTTCGAAGACCCGCGGCGGCGCGAAGTAATAGGTCGGGCCGATCTCCTTCAGATCGATGGAGACGGTGCTGGTCGACTCGGGGCAGTTGACCACATAGCCGCAGGCCAGCCACTGCGCGTAGCTGAAGATGTTCTGGCCTATCCAGGCCGGCGGCAGATAGGCCAGCACCTCTTCGCTGCTGCTCAGATTGTCGAAGCGAGCGCCGGCCTGGGCGCGGTCGATCAGGCTGGTGTGGGTATGGACCACGCCCTTGGGATTGCCGGTCGTGCCCGAGGTAAAGAACATCGCCGCCACATCGCCGGGCTCGCTGAGCTGGACCTGGGCATCGTAGAAAGCCGGGTGGGCATGGGCATGCTGGCGGCCGCGCGCGCACAAATCATCCAGCGAGGCCAGACCCAGCTCGGCATAGTTGCGCAGGCCGCGCGGGTCGTCGAACCAGATGTGCTGCAGCTGCGGGCATTGCTCGCGGATCTCCAGGAGCTTGTCGACCTGCTCCTGGTCCTCGACCACCGCGAAGGCGATCTCGGCGTTGTTGATCGGGAAGACGAACTCGGCGCTGACCGCGTCCTGGTACAGCGGCACCGGAATCGCGCCCAGCGACTGGGCCGCCAGCATGCTGGCATACAGCCGCGGCCGGTTCTCGCCGACCACCACCAGATGCTGGCCGCGCTTGAGCCCGGCCTGGGCCAGGCCATGGGCCAGCTCGCGCACCAGCAAGGCCAGCTGCGCCCATGTCAGCGTCTGCCAGATGCCGTATTCCTTCTCGCGCAAGGCAGCGGCATCGGGCCGTCGCGCCGCGTGGTCGATCAAGAGCCTGGGGAAAGTCGTCGCCACCATCTGTCTCCTGTGCTGTCCGCACCGCCGGGCGGTGCTGGTGCATGGCGCCCTTCTGCGGGGCTTGCATGCCTTCAGTGGGTGCAATACTAGGCCTGACTTTGACGCCAGGCTGTCGTTGCGACGACATTCCTAGGGACACCCCGGGGGCGTGCTTTCCCGGGGGTGTCCAGGAGTTGCTTGTAAGCCTGCTGTCAAGCTGCACGATAAAGACTGCGCCATGACCGTCTCCGCCTTCTCCAGCCCCAGCGGCGCGCCCTTGCGCCAGCGCGCCCGCGCCGCCACCCGCAGCGAGCTCGACGCCATTCCCTGGCTGGCCGTGCTGGAGCCGGCGCAGCGCGAGCAGGCAGTGGCCGAGTTGCAGGTGGCCGATGCCGAGGTCGGCGAGCGGGTCTGCCGCATCGGCCGGCAAGCCAATTTCTGGTTCGGCGTCGTCGACGGCCTGCTGAAGATGAGCAATGACGACTCGACCGGCCAGGCCATCACCTTCACCGGCGTGCCGCCGGGCGGCTGGTTCGGCGAGGGGACGCTGCTCAAGCGCGAGGTCTATCGCTACAACATCCAGGTGCTGCGCAAGAGCGTGGTGGCCGGCCTGCCGATCGACACTTTTCACGAGCTGCTGGAGCACAGCATCGGCTTCAACCGCTTTGTGCTGAACCAGCTCAACGAGCGCCTGGGCCAGTTCATCGCGGCGCGCGAAACCGACCGCATCGGCAACCCCGATGTGCGCGTGGCCCGCAACCTCGCCGCGCTATTCCACCCGCAGCTCTACCCCGGTGTCGGCAGCATGCTGCGCATCACCCAGCAGGAGCTGGGCTATCTGGTCGGCCTGTCGCGCCAGCGCGTCAACGAGGCCTTGAAGCGCCTGCACGAGCAGCAGCTGATCAGCGTCGAGTACGGCGGGCTGCGGGTGCTGGATCTGCAGGGGCTGCGCAGCTTTCCGATGCGCGCCACCTGAGCGGAATCAGCGGCGACGCCGCGTCAGACGGCCCACGGCAAACAAGCCTGCCAGCAGCAGGGCCCAGCTGCCGGGCTCGGGCACGGCGCTGACTTCCAGCGCGATGAACTGGGTGAACTGAGTGCCCGAGAAGTTGTTGTCCGAAACCAGGATCAGGGTTTGTTTGCCGTTGACGACCGGCCCCAGGGTCAAACCTTCGATATTGTCGGTGGCCAGAAAACTGCCGTCATCGTTTTGCAGCGTGGACAGGTCTGCAAGCAAGGTCTTCTCGGCGGGGGTGTAGCTGGCGCCGCTCAGATCGCCGATGCCGGAGATGTCGGTCGCCGCACGCGCATCCACATGGAACAGGCGGATGGTGTTGCCGGTAACCGGAGTGCCCGGCGTCACCGCACCGGCGGCGAAGGAGCGTTCGATGGCAATGAACTGGCGGTCGCCGATGGCCAGCAGGTCGGTGAGGCCGTTGGTGGCGAAGCCGTTGGCCGGATTCGGCGCAATGACCACCGGCGCCACCTGGTAGGCGTACTGCGCAGCGGCCGCGCCGGAAGCGACATCGAAGGCCAGGATGCGCGCCGTCGAGCCGTTGGCAAGCGCTGACGGCGGGCTGTCCTGGGCCAGCCCGTTCTCGGTGGCGGTGTAGAGCGTCTTGCCGTCGGTGGACAGGGTCAGGCTCTCGAAGGCCAGATTGTTGTGGACGCCCCTATCGCCCGCGGCCAGGCCCGAGTTGCTGCCCACCGGATTGAAGTCGCCGGGCACGCTGAAGCTGCGCACATGGCTGCCGTCGAGCTTCATCTCGCGCACGCTGGGGTTCTGGAAGCCCGCCGCCGAACGTTGGCCTTCGTTGCTCCAGTACAGGGTGCCGGTGCCGGCGTTGTAGCGAAGGCCCTCCGGATCCACGGTGTTGAGTCCGAACGCGCCGCCCTCGGGGCGCTGCAGGGTGGTGACGCTGCTGAAGCCAACGCCCGCCATGCCGGGCGTGGCTGAGCGGCTGAACCGAGCGATGTCCAGATTGAGCGTGTAAAAGCGCGCGGGGTTGAGGCCCGAGCGGTCATCGCTGATGGCGAAATAGCGCTGCTTGGCGGCGTCGAAATCGATGCCGGACAGTCCGCCCACCGTGGTGCCGGCGTACGAGGTGCCGCTGGGCACGATCTGCTGGCCCAGATAGCTCAGGCTGATGGGTGCGTCGGCATGGGCCGACAAGGTCAGCAGGCCCAGGGTCAGGGCAAGGGTCAGGGGCTTGAGCGAGTTCATGCGAGTCCTTCGGGCAGAAGCCCTGATCGCTCAGGGCTGTCGTGGAGGGGCGAGACCGGCGGCCGCGACGCCGGCTTTGCCGGGCGCACAGCGGTCGGAGTCTGCGCTCAGGCCTGCTATGTTCCAGCTTCAGCGTGACTTTTTGACGGCCGGGCGAGCCCCTGCCATGGTCTGTTCAGACCAGCCGGCCGATTCAGCCCTGCCCAGGCCCCGAGCTTCGGCGCAAGGCCCGCCCGGCCCGCGCCAGCACCGCCGCACCGCCGTCATAGGCCTGCCGCCCGTTGACGAAAACCGCATCTATGCCTTGCGAGCGCAAGAGCGGCGCCTCGAAGCTGGCCAGGTCCTGCACCCGCTCGGGGTCGAACACGACGACATCGGCGGCCCAGCCGGGGCGCAGCTCGCCACGCTCTTGCAGGCGGAACTGGCGTGCCGACAGGCCGGTCATCTTGTGCACCGCCTGCTCCAAGGTGAACAGGCCGCGTTCGCGCCAGTAGCGCGCCAGCACGCGCGGGAACGCGCCCCACAGCCGTGGGTGCGGATGGCGGTCATGCGGCAGGCCGTCGGAACCTATCATCGTCAGCCGGTGCGCGAGCACCCGCTCGACATCGTCCTCATGCATCTGGAAGTAGCAGGCGCCACCCGGCTGCAGGCGCCGGCAGGCTTCTTTCTGGTCGACGCCCCACTCGGCCGCGATATCGGCCAGGCTGCGCCCGCCCAGTTCGGGATAGGGCTCGCTCCAGGTCAGCAGCACCTCGATGACGCCGTCGACCAGGTCCTCGCGCAGCACGGTGGAGCCGGCCAGATAGGGGTAGACGTCCAGGCCCACGCCCTGGCGTGCGGCGAAACGATCGATCAGCGGCAAGGTCTCCTGCGTGCGGCCCCAGTTGGCCGGGCCGGCGCATTTGTGGTGCGAGAAGATCAGCGGCACCCCGGCCTCGAAGGCGGTGTCGGCGGCCTCGTGCATGGCCTCCAGGATCGCCGCCATCTCGTCGCGCAGATGGCTCGCATAGACGCCGCCATGGCGGGCCACGACGCGTGCCAGCGCCAGCACCTCGGCGGCCGGCGCGGCGGCAGCCGGCTGGTAGAACAGGCCCGAGGACAGGCCTTGCGCGCCCTCGGCCAGCGCCGCGTCCAGCAGCGCCTCCATGCGGGCCAGCTCGGCCGGCAACGCGGGCCGTGTCACGTCGCTCATCGTCGCGAAGCGCAGCGCCGTGTGGCCGATCAGCGAGACCACGTTGACCGCCGGCAGCGCCGCGTTGACCGCCTCCTGATAGGCCGCGAAGCTGGCGAAGCGAAAGCCCGTGCGGCCCAGCAGGTTCAAGGGCGGCTGCGGTGCCTCGGTCAGCAGCGGCACCAGCGAGATGCCGCAGTTGCCGGCCACCACGGTGGTGATGCCTTGCGAGATCTTGGGCAGGCAATCGGGCTGCTCCAGCACCAGCGCGTCGTCATGGGTGTGCACATCGATGAAGCCCGGCGCGATCACCTTGCCGGCGCAGTCGAGGCGGCGCGCGCTGGCGCTCGTCAGCCCCTCGCCCATCGCCACGATGCGCTCGCCCTGCAGCAGCACATCGCCGCGCCAGGCCGGCGTCGCGCCCGAGCCGTCGACGATCAGCCCGCCATGCAGCAGCCAGGACTCACTCATGGGGCACCTGCCAGTTCAGCAGCGGATGGTCGTGCGTGTCGATGCCATGGCGCTGCAGCACCTCGCGCACGCTTTGCAGGCGATAGACCGCCGGCTCGCCGATCACCTTGGCGATCAGCACGGTCAGCACCTCGATGGCGGTCAGATGGGCCAGATAGGCCTCGGTGCCCACATGCATCACCGCGTCCTCCGGCACCTTCAGGCCCAGCACGATGTCGGCATTGGCGGCCAGCTTGGTGCCCGGCTGGGTCAGCGCGATCACGGTCGCCCCCTGGGCCCGTGCCACGGCCACCGCCTCCAGCAGCAGCGGCATGCCGCCGACATGGGAGATCGCGACGACCACGCCGCCCGGTCCCTGCGTGGCCGCGGCCAGCAGCTGCGAATGGAAGTCGGACCAGGCGTTGGACACCAGGCCTAGGCGGAACAGCCGCGCATGCAGATCGGCGGCCATGAAGTTGGAGGTCGCGCCGGCCGCCAGCGCATCGATGCGGGTCGCGTGGGCGATCGCGTGGGCGGCCGCGTCCAGGGCCTGGGCGTCGAGCTGGCTGCTCAGGCCGGCGATGGTGCCGGCCGCCCCGCGCGTGATCTTGTGGGCCACCTGCTCGGTGGTGTCCTGCAGCTGCACGCGGCGGTGCAGCGGCGAGCCGCCGACGGCCATCTCCTGCGCCAGCGCCAGCTTGAACTCGCGCAGCCCGGCGAAGCCCAGATCGCGGCAGGCCCGCATGATGGTGGGCACCGAGGCGCCGCTGCGCGCCGCCAGCGCCTCGAAGCTCTCGTCCAGCACGCGCTCCGGATCCTCCAGCATCAGCGCGAAGATCGCGCGGCGCGCGGCCGGCGCTTTCTGCTGCGCCTCGGCGATCGCGGCCATCAGGCCTTTGTGATTGCTGCTATGGCTCATCTTAGAAATGGGTCAGCACCGCGTCGCTGACGCGGTAGTCGTTCTCGACGATGGGCAGCCAAGTCCATTTGTCGAAGGTCGTGCAGGGATGCGAGATGCCCAGGCCCAGCCGGTCGCCGACCTGCGGGCCCAGCGCGGCGGCCGGGTCCCAGCGCAGATGGGCGTGCTGGTCATTGAGCCCGGTGATGCGCCAGGCGGCCGGTGCGGCCAGCGGCGCGCGCGAGTCCAGCGGCGCATGCCAGACGGGGGTGGGCAGATCGATGTCGAAGGAGATGTCGCGCCGGCCCACGGCCAGGATGGCCAGGCCCGGCTCGGGGCAGGACTGCACCAGGGCCCAGACCTCCAGCGCGCTCTGCAGGCCGTCGACATGCCGGCAGCGCTGGTCCAGCACGCTGACCAGGCGCTTGTAGTGGCCATGGTCATGGGTGATGTAGCAGCCCGAGCGCAAGAGGCCCAGCACCGGCTTGCCCAGGCGCGGCCGCAGCGCGCCGGCCACCAGATCGAAGATGCCCGAGCCGCCGGCCGAGACGATGATCTCGTCGGCCGCGTCGAACCAGCCGCGCTCGGCGCAGCTGCGGGCCACCGCCTGCACCCGCGCCATCAGCGCGTCGGCATAGGCGGTGTCGACCGCGCTGTCGCCGGTGGCGCCCAGGCCCTCATAGCACTCGATGCCCGCCAGCCGGAACACCGGACTGGCGTGCAGATGCGCGGCCAGCGCCAGCGCCTCGGCCTCGTCGCGCGTGCCGCTGCGGCCGCCGACCAGGCCGATCTCCAGCAGCACCTCGAAAACAGGTGCCAGGTCTTGCCTCTGGTGCCAGCGCTCGATCAGCGCGCACTGGGCCAGCGAGTCGACCAGAAAGACCACGCGCAGATCGGCGTGCTGCCCGAGCAGCGCCGCCAGACCGGCCAGGTCGGCCTCGCTGCAGACCTGGTTGGCGATCACCGCGCGGCGAACGCCGCTGGCGACGCCGACCGCCAGCTGCTTGATGGTCGCAAAGCTGATGCCCCAGGCGCCGGCATCGAGCTGGCGCTGGAACAGCTGCGGGCTCATCGTCGTCTTGCCATGCGGCGCCAGCGCCACGCCCTGGCTCTGCGCATAGGCCTGCATCCAGCGGACGTTGTGCTCCAGCGCCTCGCGCTTGATCACGGCCAGCGGCAAGGGCAGATCGCCGGCCAGCACATTCCATTGCTTGGCGGCCAGCTCGGCCAGCGGCAGCGGCGGCTCGGTCAGCGGAAAGCCTTTCAGCGCGGCACTCAGGACAACAGGCGTGGTCATACGAAAAGCTCCTGGCGCCAGCAGGCCGAGAAACGGCCGGGACGCACTTCGGTCAAGGGGGGTTGGGCCTCGGCGCAGCGCGCCTGGGCCTCGGGGCAGCGGGTGCGGAACACGCAGCCCGAGGGCGGGTTCATCGGGCTGGGGATGTCGCCCTGCAGCGGCACCGGGCGGTACGGCGCCTCGGGGTCGGGCTGGGGCGAGGCGGCCAGCAACGCGCGAGTGTAGGGGTGCAGCGGCTGGGCATAGAGCGCCTCGGTCTCGGCCACCTCCATCACGCGACCCAGATACAGCACGACGACGCGGTCGCACAGGTACTCGACCACATCGAGGTCATGCGAGATGAAGAGCATCGTCAGCTTGAAGCGCTCGCGCAGATCGCACAGCAGGTTGACGACCTGGGACTGGATAGACACATCGAGCGCCGACAGCGGCTCGTCGGCGACGATGAACTCCGGCTCGACCGCCAGCGCGCGCGCGACGCCGATGCGCTGGCGCTGGCCGCCGCTGAACTCATGCGGGAAGCGCGTGCCATGCTCGGGGCGCAGGCCCACCAGGTCCAGCAGCTCGGCGATGCGCGCCGCCCGCGCCTCGCGGCCCTTGGCCAGGCCATGGGTGTCCAGCGCCTCGCCGAGGATGTCGGCGATGCGCATCTTCGGATTCAGGCTGGCATAGGGGTCCTGGAAAATGATCTGCAGCTTGCGGCGCAGCTCGCGCATGCGGCCGCTGCCGGCCCGGGTGATGTCCTCGCCGCGATACAGCACCTGGCCGGCGCTGGGGTCGATCAGCCGCAAGAGGCTGCGGCCCAGCGTACTCTTGCCCGAACCCGATTCGCCGACCAGGCCCAGGGTCTCGCCGGGCTGTATCGTGAAGCTGACATCGTCGACCGCGCGCACCGGCTTCCTGGCATCGCCGAAATAGCGCTTCAACTGGCGCACCTCGATCAGCGGCTGTTGTTGTTCTCGATGCATCAGACCCACTCCTCGACATGGATGCAGCGCGCCTGGCGCTCGGCGGAAGCCTGCGCCAGCAGCGCCGGCATGGCCTCGCGGCAGCGCGCCTCGGCGCGGTCGCAGCGCGGCTCGAAGGCGCAGCCGGGCGGCGGCGCCAGCGGGCTGGCGACCTGGCCACGGATCGCGAACAGGCGCTTGGGTCGCGGCTCGCCCGGCTTGCGCGCCTTGGCCGGCAGGCAGTTCAGCAGGCCCTGGGTATAGGGGTGTTGCGGTGTGGCGAACAGCGGCCGCACCGGCGCGCTCTCGACGACGCGGCCGGCATACATCACCACCACCTGATCGGCATGGTGGGCGACGACGCCCAGGTTGTGGGTGATGAAGAGCATGCTCATGCCGGTCTCGCGCTGCAGCCGGCCCATCAGCGCCAGGATCTGCGCCTGTATGGTCACGTCCAGCGCGGTGGTCGGCTCGTCGGCGATCAAGAGGCGCGGCTCGCAGGCCATCGCCAGCGCAATCATCACGCGCTGGCGCATGCCGCCGGAGAGCTGGTGCGGGTATTCATGCAGGCGCTGGCCGGCGGCCGGGATCTCGACCAGCTCCAGCATGCGCTTGGCGGCGGCCAGCGCGGCCGCGCGCTCCAGGCCCTTGTGCAGGCGCAGGCTCTCGGCGATCTGCTCGCCTATCGTCAGCACCGGGTTCAGGCTGGTCATCGGCTCCTGGAAGATCATCGCGATCTCGTTGCCGCGCAGCGCCCGGGCCTGCTTGGGCGGCAGGCTCAGCAGATCGACCTGGCGGCCGTCGCGGCACAGGAACTCGGCGCGGCCGCTGATCTGCGCGCCGCAGTCCTTGGGCAGCAGGCCCATCAGCGTCAGGCTGGTGACCGATTTGCCCGAGCCCGATTCGCCGACCAGGGCGGTCGTGCGGCCCGGCAGCACCTCGAAGCTGACATCGGCGACCGCACGCACCAGGCCATCATGGGCCGGGAAGGCGGTGCCCAGGCCCTGGACACTCAGCAGAGGCTCGTGACGGCTACTACTCATCGCATCGACTTCTTCAGTTTCGGGTCCAGCAGATCGCGCACGCCGTCGCCGACCAGTTGCAAGGACAGCGCCGTGAAGATGATGGCCAGGCCCGGGAACAGCACGACCCAGAAGGCCTGGTGCGCATAGCTCTGGCTGCCCGCCACCATCGTGCCCCAGGTGGGGATGTCGGGCGGCACGCCGACGCCCAGAAAGGACAGGCCGGCCTCGGCCAGGATGGCATAGGCGAAGATGAAGGACAGCTGCACCAGCACCGGCGACAGCAGATTCGGCAGGATGTGGCGCCACAGGATGCGCCCCGTGCTGACGCCGACCGCGCGCGCCGCCTCGACGAAGAGCAGCTCGCGCAGCACCAGGGTCGAGGCCCGCACCACCCGCGCGACGCGCGGCGTGTAGACCAGCACCAGGGCCAGCACGACGTTGAACATCGAAGGCCCGAGTATGGCCACCAGCGCGATCGCCAGCAGGATGTCGGGGAAGGACATCATCGCGTCGACCAGGCGCATCAGCGGCCCGTCCAGGCGCTTGAAGAAGCCGGCCACCAGGCCCAGCAAGGTGCCCATCAAGACGGCGCCGAGCGCGGTGCTGGCGGCGATCATCAGCGAGTAGCGGCCGCCATGGACGATGCGGGCATAGACATCGCGGCCCAGCTCGTCGGTGCCCAGCCAGTGCGCGGCGCCGGGGCCGCGCAGCCGCTCCATGATGGCGGTGTCGTTCGGGTCGAAGCGGCCGAAGGCCTCGGCGCCCAGCGCCAGCACCGAGATCAGCGCCAGCACGACCATGGCCAGCAGCACGATGCGGCGGCGCACCAGTTGTTTGAGAGCGAGCGGCACTTTCATGGCTTCCTGCCTGGCCGCCCAAAGGGAAGCCGCGCCCCCTCGGGGGGCAGTGAACGAAGTGAGCGTGGGGGCGTCATACCTTCACCCGCGGATCGACCAGCATGTACAGCAGGTCGATGAAGAAATTGATCAGCACATAGATGGCCGCGATCACCAGCAGCGCGCCCTGGATCACCGGGTAGTCGCGCCGCAGCACCGCGTTGACGACCAGATTGCCGACGCCGGGCAGGCCGAACACCGTCTCGGTGATCACCGCGCCGCCAATCATCAGCGCGACGGTGAGCCCAAGCACCGTGACGATGGGCACCAGCGCATTGCGCAGCGCATGCTTGAACACCACCACGCCCTCGGGCAGACCCTTGGAGCGGGCGGTGCGCACATAGTCCTCGCCCAGCACGTCCAGCATCGAGGCCCGTGTGAAGCGGATGATCAGCGCCGAGTTCAGAAGGCCCAGCACCAGGGCCGGCAGCACCAGCGTGTGCAGGCGCGCCAGCAAGGGCGCGCCGGGCTCGCCATAGCCCGAGACCGGGAACCAGCCCATGCCCACCGCGAAAATCTGTATCAGCACCAGCCCCATCCAGAAGCTCGGGATGCTGGCGCCCAGCATCGCCAGGCCGGTGAAGAACTGGTCGATGAAGCGGCCACGGAACACCGCCGACAGCACACCGCAGGGCACGCCGATCAGCGCCGCGATGGCCACCGCCAGCAGGGCCAGCAGAAAGGTCGGCTCGGCGCGCTCCCACAGCGCCTGCGTGACCGGGCGCTGCAGAAAGATCGAGTCACCCAGATTGCCTTGGGCCAGTTCGCGCAGCCAGTAGCCGAACTGCAGCAGCAGCGGCTGGTCCAGCCCGTACTGCACGCGCACGCGGGCGATGTCGGCCGGCGTGGCCTGGTCGCCCAGCAGCACGGCCACCGGATCGCCGGGCGCGGCGCGCGTCAGCAGGAACACCAGCACCGCGACGATGGCCATCACCAGCGCCATGCCGCCCAGGCGCGAAAGCAGGTACTTCAGCATGGGGCTAGGGGGTCAGTTCTTGACCGTGACGTTCCAGAAGAAGGGCCAGGCGGCCGGCTGGTAGTTCGAAAGCAGAGGGCTGCGCGCCGACAGGCTGGCGAACTTGCCGACGTTGACATAGGGCACTTCGTCGTAGACCACCTGCTGCACCTTGCCCCACAGCGCGCCGCGCTTGGCGGGGTCGGCCTCGCGGTTGAAGGCCTCCAGCGCGGCGGTCTTGGCCGGGCTGCTCCACCAGCCCGGTGCGCCCTCGCCCAGTTGCGGCGGCGACAGCATCGGCTCGGGGAACTGGCCCGAATGCGTGATGTAGAGATCCCACAGCTTGGCTTCGCCGCGGCGCTGCACCAGCGTGGCCCAGTCGACCACATTGAGCTCCACCTTCAGGCCGGCGCGCTTGAACTGCTCGGCCATCAGCAAGGCCATGTTGTAGTGGAAGTCGTACTGGCGGCTGGTCAGCACACGTATCGTCTCGCCCTTGTAGCCGGCCTTCTCGGCCATGGCCTTGGCTTTCGCGGCATTGCGCTGGTTGTACTGCTCGGCGCCGGCGATCGAATAGAACGGCGAGCCCTTGGGGAAGTGATTCGCCTCAGCGCTGAAGAAGCGCGTGTCGCCGAAACCGGCGGCCAGCATCTCGCCGCTGCCCATCGCGGTCTGCACCGCCTGGCGCAGCGCCTGGCTGGCCAGCGGGCCTTCCTTGGTATTGAAGACGATGTAGGGGAAGCCGAACGAAGGCGTCATCAGGGCCACGGTCTTGCCCTGGGCCTTGTCCAGCCGCGCCATCGCCTCGACCGGCAGCAGGTCGGCATAGTGGTACTGGCCGGCCAGCGCGCCCTCGACCCGGGTGTTGGCATTGGGCACCGGCACAAAGCGCAGCTCGGCGATCAGCGCCTCGCGCTTGCCGCCATAGCCGTTGGCCGGCTCCTTGCGGGCGCTGTACTGATCGAAGCGGCTCAAGAGCACATATTGATCGGGGCGGCGCTCCTTGAAGCGGTAAGGCCCGGTGCCGACAAACTCCTTCAGCGGCAGCGCGATCGCCTCCTTGGCCATGATGGCGGCCATGCCGGTGGGCAGGGCCAGCTGGGCCACCAGGGGCGCATAGGGGTTCTTCAGCGTCAGCTCGATCTCCAGCGGGCCCAGCGCCTTCATGCCGGCCAGCTCCCTGGCCACGGCTTTGCCGCGCGGCGCGTTGTCCATCCAGCGCTGCAGGCTGGCGAGCACATCCTCGGCATTCAGATCGCGGCCCGAATGCAGCTTGACACCTTTGCGCAGCGCGATGCGGTAGGTCTTGCCGTCGGCCGAGACCTTGGGCATGGCCTCGGCCAGCATGGGTACCAGCTGCCACTTGGCATCGAAGGTGTAGAGCGGCTCGAACACATGCTGCATGATGGTGCCGACCAGATCGGCGGTGGAGGCCATCGGGTCCAGTGTCTGCGGCTCGGCCACCATGGCCAGCGTCGCATGGCCGGTGGCCGCGCCCTGAGCCAACGCAGGCTGCAAGCCGCCCAGCAGGACGGCACCCGCCAGGCCAGCGAGGACGCGGCGTCGCGCAAACAAGAAGGGGATGGCTGCTCGCATAGATGGCTCTCCGTCATGAAAATTAATTTCAATTCAGAGAACGATATCCAGGTTTCAGCCGATTAAACCTAGAGAAAACCCGCTGTTCAGTAACTGATGTTGAAATACACTTTCATTCACACACCCTGAAAGCCAAGCATGCCATTGGAATACCTGGGCGCCCCGCCCGTCGCCTCCGACCAACAAGCCCGCCCCTTCTCGCCTGCCGTGCGGGCCGGCGATTTCGTCTATGTGTCGGGCCAGGTGCCGGCCAATGCCGCCGGCGAGATCATCAGCGGCGGCATCGAGGCCCAGACCCACCAGGTGATGACCAATCTGAAGGCCGTGCTGGCGCTGGCCGGCTGCACGCTGGACGATGTCTGCAAGAGCACCGTGTGGCTGGACGATGCGCGCGACTTCGGCGCCTTCAACCGCGTCTATATGAGCTACTTCCCGAACGGCAAGCCGGCCCGCTCGACCACCGAGGCCCGCCTGATGGTGGACGCCAAGGTCGAGATCGACGTGGTGGCCTACAAGCCCAGGTGATCCGGCAAGACCCCGTCACCTGAGCTTTGAGACGCCGCCAGGCGGTCAAAGCAGATTTGGGGGCACTTGTGCAATGTCAGCGGCCTGGGCCGAACCCTTGGCGCAGCGCCTTTGCAGCCGCTCTTCCATGCGGGCCAGCAGCGCGGGCGGCACGCCTTGCTGCGCCAGACCGTCATGGGCATCACGGAGCAGCCGAGGCAAGATTCCGCTCAAGGCCCTGAGGCGTGCGGCGAGGTGCCGGGGTGCGAGCCGGCACTGCGCGGCCATGCTGGCCCATTCGAACGGCGTGAGTTCCTCGGGGCTGAAGGCGTCGCCGATACCCATGGCAAAGCTGGTACTCATATGCTCGTGGGCAACAGCTTCGACGTCGACGAGGTCGTAGGCAGGCGCGAGGGTGAGCAGACCGGCCTGTGGACCCACGAAGAACGACCAGTTTTTTCCATGGGCGTCGGAGTTGCCGATCAGGACATTGAAGAGCAGGCGGTCCAGCAACTGCGTGCGCATGGCCAAGGGTGCGGGGCTGAGGTCGGCGAGACCGAAGAGGCCGGGCAAGGTTGCGCCGTCGCGCAGGTGCCTCACGGCGTCCTGGTCGCCGTAGGCGCGTTCGTACTTGAGCTCGGGAGCCAGCCCCAAGGCCTGGCAGGCGTCGATGATGTGCAGGCGCTCGATGCCACCGTCGCCGCTGCGCCGCCGATCGAACCGTTCGACAAGCAGGACCGGCTCGGGGACATGCAACAGCCGGGTCCTGGCCGTCGCTATGCCGGCTGCGGCGGCCAGCCGCATGCAGCTGTGCTCGATGGCCGGCAACTCAGCCAAGCGGGCATTGGCGGGCGCGGGCTTGAGGATGACGGTGGAGGCGATGCCGTCGCCATTGGCAAGAAAGAGCTTGCCGCCGTCCTCATAGACGGCGATCTTGTCCTGCAGGCCGGCGATGGAGAGGCGCACCTTGCCGTCCCAGATGGAGAATGGTTGCTCGGGGCGACTGCGGATGCGCTCGCTCAGCTCGGCGAGCGGCAGGGGGCGAAGAGCTGGTGCTGCGGGCGATGGCGTGTCATCGAGCAGCGTCACGCGCAGGGCGCCCGTGGTCTCGGCGCCGAGGGCCGCGAGCAGCCCGGCCAGATTGCCACGCGCGAGGCCGTTGGCCTGGGCGGCGACTTCGAGCGCCTGGCCTTCAGGCAGCAGATTCTGGAAGAAGGCGCGGGCGATGGCCGAGCGCGTCTGCACCGGCAGTTCGCCAAAGGCAGGGGTGCCCGCAGCATGGGCGGCGGTGAACAGCGGCATCTGCGGACTCAGCGGAAAACTGCGAGGCCCTTGCTGCCAAGCCTCGGCGTAGCTGAAGTCGAACAGATTGCTCGGCCCGTCGTGGGACAGCGTGCCGACGCGATCATGACCTGCCCAGATGGCGAGCTGGATCATGCGGTGTGCCCGCGTTCACGCGCCGGTTTCGCGGGGTCCGATGCGTCAGCGCTGGGGCCGCCCCAGGAGCCCGGTTCGGTTTTCCGCAGGGCCTGCAAGGCCGTGGCGGCCTCGAATTGCGCCGCGAGGGGCGTGGCGAACACGGCCACGCCGAGCTCTCGCGCCACGCGCAAGGCGGTGCCGAGCGCGACGGTGCCCGTACCTCCCTCAAGGGAACCTAGCGTCGCCTTGCTGATTCCCAGGGCCTGGGCGGCGGCTTCCAGGCTGATACCCGCGGCGGTGCGCGCGGCGCGCACCGCCTGCCCGAATGCAGCGGCATCGCGGATCAGCGGGTCTGGAAAGGGCTCGGCCACCACTTTGCGCATCATTTCTCCTGCTTTGACAGGACTATAAGCGCTGCTTGCGCTTTACATGCGTTTTCGGATGGTTTGGCAGGTGGTTTGAGATGTTTCTGGCTGATGTCTCCAAAACACCTACCTTGGCAGGCGCTAAGCCCCGAACGGCGTCGGCTCCGGCGGCGTCTTCGGCAGCGTGGCCCAGCGCGCCGCCGTGATCTCGTAGACCAGGCTGGGCGCCTGGCCCGGCACATCGGCCAGCGAGCCCTTCAGCAGCATGCCGATGCGCTCCAGCGTCTTGCGCGAGGGGGTGTTGGCCGGCTGCACCACCGCCTGCACGGCGGGGGCATGCAGGATGTCGAAGGCCTGGGCCAGCGCTGCCTGGGCCATCTCCGAGGCATAGCCGCGACCCCAGGCATGGGGCCGGAAACGGAAATACAGATAAAGGCCCGGCTGGCCGCCGATAGGCCTGTTCATGATGCCGCCGCAGCCCAGCAACTGCTCCGGGTGCTCGCGCTCGGCAATCACCCAGTAGCCGAAGCCCTGGCTCTGCCAGTGAGCCAGCCAGCCTTGCAGCAAGCTGGCAGCGGCCTCGGCGGAGTGCAGCGGGCCGCCAGGGCTGAAGCGGTTGGTGACCGGATCGGCATGCAGGCCGTAGATCTCGTCCAGGTCCTGTTCGCGAGGGGCTCGCAGCAGCAGGCGAGCCGTTTCCAGCGGCATCGACATCTCTTCTCGCGAACTCATGAGCGGCAACCTCCCGATACGCGCCGATACAAGTCGGCGCACCCCAGGGTTTTAACCGATATGACGAGGCCGGCGCGGGTTGTTACCCCCTTGCTCGAGCGGTCGCAGCACGGCGAGGCCAAAAACTGCACACCGCAGCCGCTACATCTGTCGGCCATATACTGTATAAACATACAGTTATTGAATCATTGCAGTCCCCATGCACGCCCCCCTCTCCCTGCTCGAAGGCCCGCTGCGCCAGTCGCTCTGGCGCGGCTCCGAGCTGGCCCATGGCAGCAGCCCGGGCCTGCCCAGCGGCTTCGCCGCGCTGGACGCCGCCCTGCCCGGCGGCGGTTGGCCGGGCCGCAGCCTCAGCGAGATCCTGCAGCCGCGCCCGGGGGTCTGCGAGTTCCGGCTGCTGGGTCCGGCACTGGCGGCGGCCCAGGCCGGCGGGCGCAGCCTGCTACTAATCAACCCGCCCTTCACACCGCATCTGCCCGGCCTGGCGGCCTGGGGCCTGAACAGCCGGCAGCTCGTCTGGCTGGCCCCCGCCACGCCGATCCAGATCCTGTGGACGCTGGAGCAGGTGCTGAAGGCCAATGCCGCCGGCGCCGTGCTGGCCTGGCTGCCGGCCTCGACGCGGCCCGAGCAGTTGCGTCGGCTGCAGGCCTGCGCACTAGGGGCACAGGCGCCCTGCTTTGTGTTCCGGCCCGAGCAGGCGGCGGCGCAGTCCTCGGCCGCGCCACTGCGCCTCGTGCTGCAGCCCCAGGAAGCCTGGGGCCTGGAGCTGCGCCTGATCAAGCGCCGCGGCCCGGCGCTGGCGGCGCCGCTGCGCCTGCAGGCCGTGCCGCCGGCGCTGGCCCCGGTGCTGGCGGCACGGCTGCTGCAGGCCTCGCGGCCGGCCCCGCTGACCCCACCCACGCCGGAGTTGCGCGATGCATTGGCTCGCCCTGCTCGCATCGTCGCCCTCGGCGCCTGAGGGCCCGTCCACCGAGGCGGATCTGCGCGCCCTGGGCTGGTGGGCGCTGCAGTTCACGCCCCGGGTGGCGCGGCTGGAGGAGGCCGTGGTGCTGGAGGTCGGCGCCAGCCTGCGCCTGTTCGGCGGCGCGCAGCGCCTGCACCGGCGGCTGTGGCGCGAGGCTAGGGATCTGGGCCTGGCCGGCATGGCCTGGGCGCCGACCAGCCTGGGTGCGCTGGCGCTGGCGCGTGTCGGTCAGCACGACGGCCTGAGCAGGCCGCTGGACGAGTTGCTGGACGCCCTGCCGCTGGGCACGCTGAGCGCCGCCCGCGCCCATGAGGCCATGCTGCTGCGCCTGGGTTGCCGGCGCCTGGGCCAGCTGCGCGCGCTGCCGCGCCGCGCCGTCGGCCGGCGCTTCGGCGACGGCCTGCTGCTGGCCCTGGATCGCGCCTACGGCCACAGCCACGAGGCCCACACCTGGCTGCAGGCGCCGGAGCGTTTCGAGGCGCGACTGGAACTGCCCTTTCGCATCGAACACGCCCCGGCCCTGGTGCATTACGCCGAGGTCCTGCTGCGCCAGCTGTGCGGCTGGCTGGCCGCACGCCAGGCCGGCATCAAGCAGCTGACCCTGGCCTGGCAGCACGATGCGATGCGCGGCCGCGATGTGGTGCTGGACGGCGCGCTGCAGTTCGGCACCGCCGACCCCAGCCGCGATCTGCGCCACCTGAGCCGGCTGCTGGCCGAGCATCTGGCGCGGCTGGAGCTGGCCGCGCCGGTCGGCGAGCTGAGCCTGCGCGCCGATGAGGTGATGCTGCGTCCCGAGCAGGCGGCCAGCCTGCTGCCCCTCTCTTCCGGTTCCGGACCCGACGAGGCCACCGAGCCGCTGCCGCGCCTGTTGGAGCGCCTGGCTGTGCGTCTGGGGCCGGAGCGGGTGCGCGCCGGCCAGTTGCAGGAAGACCACCGGCTGGAATGCATGCAGCGCTGGGAGCCCTGGCCCGGCCCGGTGCGCCCCGCAGCAGCGCGCGTGCCGCTGCTGCCACAGCCCGCCTGGCTGCTGGAGCCGCCGCAGCGGCTGGAGGTGCGCGCCAGCCAGCCGCGCCATCTGGGCGAACCGCTGCAGCTGCTGACCCGACCGCAGCGCATCGAAGGCGGTTGGTGGCAGCAAGGCGCGGGGCCGGGCGTGGTGCAGCGCGACTATGTGCTGGCGCTGAGTCCGCAGGCCGGGCTCTTGTGGATCTACCAGCAACGGCTCTCCAAGGTCGAGGCTGGCTGGTTTCTGCATGGGGTTTTCGCATGATCCCTGACTACGCCGAGCTGCACTGCCTCAGCAATTTCAGTTTTCTGCGCGGCGCCTCCAACCCCGAGGAGCTGGTCGAGCGCGCGCACCGGCTCGGCTACGCCGGCATCGCGATCACCGACGAATGCTCGCTGGCCGGCGTGGTGCGGGCCTATACCCAGCTCAAGCGCCTGCGCGAGGCCGATCCGCAGTCCGCCCTGCCCCGCTTGCTGATCGGCGCCGAGTTCCTGGTGCGCGACGACGCCGGCGGTGAACCCGACTTCAAGCTGGTGGCAATCGCCCGGCATCTGGAGGGCTACGGCAACCTCTGCCAGTTCATCACCCAGCTGCGGCGCGAGAGCGCGAGCAAGGGCCAGTACCGGCTGCGCCGCGCCCAGTTGCAGCCCGGCCGGCTTGCCGGCTGCCAGCTGATCCTGCTGCCGCGTCGCGAGGCGGACGACGCGGCGCTGCTGGCGCCAGCGCTCTGGCTCTTGCGCCATCACCCGGGCCAGGCCTGGATCGGGGTCGAGCTCTTGCGCGAGATCGGCGACGAGCTGTGGCTACAGCGCCTGCGCACGGTGGCCGATACCACCGCGCTGCCGCTGCTGGCCTGCGGCGATGTGCATATGCATCTGCGCTCGCGCAAGCCGCTGCAGGATGTGATGACGGCCACCCGGCTGGCCAAGCCGGTGCGCGACTGCGGCCTGGACCTGCAGCCCAATGCCGAACGCCACCTGCGCAGCCGGCTGCGCCTGGCCCAGCTCTATCCGGCCGACCTGCTGGCGCAGACCCTGGTCTTGATGGCGGGCTGCACCTTCTCGCTGGATGAGATCCGCTACCAGTACCCCAGCGAGGTCGTGCCGGCCGGCGAGACGCCGGCCAGCCATCTGCGCCGGCTGACCTATGCGGGCATGGCGGACCGCTGGAAGGACGGCGTGCCCAAGCAATGGCGCGAGCGCATCGACTACGAGCTGGCCCTGATCGAGGACCTGCGCTACGAGCATTACTTCCTGACCGTGGCCGATATCGTCGCCCATGCGCGCAGCCTTGGCATCCTCTGCCAGGGTCGCGGCTCGGCGGCCAATAGCGTGGTCTGCTACTGCCTGAAGATCACCTCGGTCGACCCGGGCCGCAGCACCCTACTGTTCGAACGCTTCATCAGCAAGGAGCGCAACGAGCCGCCCGATATCGATGTGGACTTCGAGCATGAGCGGCGCGAGGAGGTGATCCAGTACCTCTACAGCAAGTACGGTCGCGAGCGAGCCGCGCTGGCCGCCACCGTGATCAGCTACCGCGCCAAGAGCGCGATCCGCGATGTCGGCAAGGCGCTGGGCATGGACGAAGCCTTGCTGGAGCGGCTGGCGCTGGACCACCATGGCTGGTCCGAGGAGTCGCTGCCCGATGCGCGGCTACGCCAGCTCTGCGTCGAGCTGGGCCTCGACGAGGATGGCCGGACCCTGCGCCAGCTGGTGCAGCTCTCGCGCCAGCTGATGGGCATGCCGCGCCATCTGAGCCAGCATGTCGGCGGCTTTGTGCTGACCCAGGGCCCGCTGGACCGGCTGGTGCCGATCGAGAACGCGGCGATGGACAAGCGCACGGTGATCGAATGGGACAAGGACGATCTGGACAGCGTCGGGCTGATGAAGGTGGACGTGCTCGCCCTGGGCATGCTGAGCTGCCTGCGGCGCTGCTTCGATTTCTACCGCCAGTGGCGCGGCAAGGATTACGACCTGGCCAGCATCCCCGAGGGCGACCCGCCGACCTACGAGATGATCTGCAAGGCCGACACCGTCGGCGTGTTCCAGATCGAGAGCCGCGCGCAGATGTCCATGCTGCCGCGGCTGCGGCCACAGAACTATTACGACCTGGTGGTCGAGGTGGCCATCGTGCGCCCCGGGCCCATCGAGGGCGGCATGGTCCATCCCTATCTGAAGAACCGCGCCGAGCACCGCGCCGGCCGCAAGATCGACTATCCCAAGGGCCTGGAACCGGCGCTGGAACGCACCTTCGGCGTGCCGATCTTCCAGGAGCAGGTGATGCAGGTGGCGATGATTGCCGCCGACTTCACGGCCGGCGAGGCCGACCAGCTGCGCCGCGCGATGGCGGCCTGGAAGCGGCCCGGCGATCTGCAGCAGTTCTACGAGAAGATCATCGGCAATATGCGCCGCAACGGCTACGAGGACGAATACGCCGAGCGCATCTTCAAGCAGATCAAGGGCTTCGCCTCCTACGGTTTTCCGGAATCCCACGCCGCCAGCTTCGCGCTGCTGACCTATGTGTCCTGCTGGCTCAAATGCCATGAGCCCGCGATCTTTCTGTGCGCGCTCTTGAACTCGCAGCCGCTGGGTTTCTACACACCGAGCCAGCTGGTGCAGGACGCGCGGCGCCATGGCGTCGAGGTGCGGCCGGCCGATGTCAGTCTCAGCGAGATCGACAGCAGCCTGGAGCCCAACCCCGGTGCCAAGCAGGACCTGGCCGTGCGCCTGGGCCTGCGCCTGGTTTCCGGCCTGTCGGCCGAGGCGTCGACGCGCATCGTCGCAGCGCGCGCCGAGGCGTCGTTTGCCGATGCGCAAGACCTGGCCCTGCGCGCAAGACTGGAGCAGCGCGAGATGCAGCAGCTGGCCGCCGCCGACGCGCTGCTGTCGCTGGCCGGGCACCGTCGCCAGCAGGTCTGGCAGGCGACGGCCTGGCACAGGCTGCCACCGCTGCTGCGCGAGGCCGGGGCGCAGGAGGCCGAGGGCGAGGCCCAGCTGGCGCTGCCCGCCGCCGCCGAGGGCGAGGAGGTGCGCTGGGACTATGCGGCCACCGGCCTGACCCTGCGCAGCCACCCGCTGGCCATCCTGCGGCCGCAGCTGAGCCAGCGCGGCCTGCTCAGCTCGACCGAGCTGCTCGGCTGGCCCAGCGGCCGCAGCGCCCGAACCTGCGGCATCGTCACCGTGCGCCAGCGCCCGCAGACCGCCAAGGGCACGATCTTCGTCTCGCTGGAGGACGAGGGCGGCAATGTGCAGGTCATCGTCTGGGCCGATGTCTACGCCAAGCACCGCTCCACCATCATCGGCGCCCGCCTGCTGGCCGTGCGGGGCCGCTGGCAGAAGGAAAAAAACGGCGTGGCCCATCTGCTGGCCCAGGACTTCCGGGACCTCTCGCACCTGCTGGGGCCCATCCTGATGCCCAGCCGGGATTTCCATTGAGGTCCGGGCTCAGCGCCCGGCCCGCCACAGCCGCCAGATCGTCAGGCCGTTGACGCCGGCCACCACCAGCTCCAGCAAGGTGCCGCCCACCGAGCCGACCAGGGCGTTGTGGACCACCCAGCACAACGTGCCGGCCAGCATCAGCAGCCGCATCTGCAGGCCCTGCAGCAGGAACAGCGCCAGGCTGCCCAGGCAGGAGGCGGCGATCGGCAGCAGCGAGACAAGGCCGCTGAACAGCCAGCAGCCCAGCGCCAGGTTCAGGCCCACGAAGAACGCCGCCAGCCAGCGCGAGCGGCTGTACATCGCCGCCACCGAGCGCCCCAGCGAGACCAGGGAACTGGCCACCGCCGTGGGCTGGCCCAGCAGCCAGAAATGCAGCACATAGGCGAAACACTCGACCGCCATGAACTGCTTGAAGCGCCGGTCATCGGTCTGCACAAAGCAGCCGACGCCGAACACCAAAGCCAGATAGCCCAGCAGCTGGGCGGGCGACAACAGGGTGGGCATCATGGGTGACAACAAGGCGGCGGGAGCAGGCGCTATTCTCGGGGGCGCCACCCGCTTTGGAGTCACCCGAATGATTGCGATGAAGACCCGTCTTTGCCTGAGCC
Source organism: Roseateles cavernae (assembly GCF_040187885.1). Taxonomy (NCBI): domain Bacteria; kingdom Pseudomonadati; phylum Pseudomonadota; class Betaproteobacteria; order Burkholderiales; family Sphaerotilaceae; genus Roseateles; species Roseateles cavernae. The sequence goes on along the minus strand of NZ_JBDPLH010000002.1, from coordinate 440,505 downwards.
TGCTGGGCGTGATGCTGAGCGCCTGCGCCACGCCGCCCAGCCCGCCGCCACCAGCCGCGTCGGCCGCAAAACCCGACCCCCTGCTGATCGCCGAGGGCCGCGAGTGGCGGCTGGTGGAGCTGATGGGCCAAGCGGTCAAACCCGACGCGAGCGGCCGTGTGCCGACGCTGAGCTTCAAGCAGGAGGGTCAGAGCCTGCGTGTCAGCGGCCACAACGGCTGCAACGGTTTCTTCGGCCAGGCCGAGCAAGGCGCGCCGCTGCGCCTGCGCTTCGACAAGCTGGCCAGCACGCTGCGCGCCTGCCCCGACATGAGCCTGGAGCAGCAATTCATGCAGGCGCTGGAGCGCACCGACAGCTACCACGCCGACGCCAAGCAGCTGCAGCTGCACCGCGCCCGGATGGCGCCGCTGGCGCGCTTCGAGCCGGCGGCGCCTTGAGCGCCAGGCACCCGCTGCTGTTCCGCGTCGATGAGCTCGTCGCGGCACGCCGCTTCGACCCCGCCGACGCGCCGCTGCTGCAGGCCTTTCTCGACGCCAACCCCGAGTACTTCGAGCGCATCGGTGGCGCGCCGCCCAAGCCCGACGAGGCCGCCACCGAGCTGGCCGAGCGGCCGCCGGCCGAGCTGAGCTGGCGCGAGCACTTCAATATCGGGCTGTGGCGCGAAGCGCCGGACACCGCGCCGGCGCTGATCGGCTTCGCCATCGTCGACAGCGATCTGGTGATCGAGGGCTGCTGGCATGTGGCGCTGTTCATCATCGCCACGGCCCTGCATGGCCAGGGCATCGCGCCGCGCTGCTACCGGGCGCTGGAGCAATGGGCGGCGGCTCAGGGCGCGCGCTGGATGCGGCTGGGCGTGGTGCTGGGCAACGCCAGGGCGGAGGCTTTCTGGCGGCACCTGGGCTTTGTCGAACTGCGCCGCCGCGAGGGCGTGCCGGCCAATGACAGGCTCAACACGGTGCGGGTGCTGCTCAAGCCCTTGCGCGAGCCCGATGTGGCGCCCTATCTGGCCTTGGTGGCGCGCGATCGGCCCGAATGAGGGTAGGCGCTGCTATCCTCGGCCGCAAACCCAACAGCCCAGAAAGCGTCCACCATGAACACCGTCCGGATCGCCGCCATCGCCCTGATCATCGCCGGCGTGCTGGGTTTGCTCTACGGCAACTTCAGCTACACCAAGGAAACCCATGATGTGAAGCTGGGCCCGATCGAGCTGTCGGTCAAGGAGAAGCAGACGGTCAATGTGCCGGGCTGGGCCGGCGCGGCCGCGATCGCGCTGGGCGTGGTGCTGCTGGTGGTGGGGGGCAGGAAGCCCTGACCGTTGCGGCGCGACCGGGCCGGCCGCGCAGAGGCGGCGTAGCGAACTCAGCGCAAGCGGATCTCGCCGCTCTCGCCCAGCGAGGTCGGCGGCCTGCCGGTGACGACCGCCTTGGCCATGGTGTAGAGCTGGGTCAGCTTGCTTTCCCTCATGTCCCAGTAATGGGCATGAATGATCTTGACCTCGACCAGGGCCAGGTCCGGGTCATCGACCCCGCCGGGGAACCAGGCCAAGGCTTGCGGCGACCAGAGTTCGCGGGCCTTGGCAATATCGCTGACCACCCGCGCACAACCCGAGACCGACACATAGCGATCCTGGTCTGGATCGGCATAGGCCAGGTTGACCATGGCCTCGGCGGTCAGTTCGTCGACCGGCTCGCCGCTGCGGGACATGAAGAACCACAGGCAGTCATCGTCCTCGAGCTTGCGGTTCTGCGTGGTCATCGGCCGCGAGTGCAGATGGCTGTTGTCATGCAGGGTCGTGAGCATCGCAAAGCGGATGTCCTTGATCAGTTCCCATAGCAACAGACGGGGCGGCGGCGCTTCGGTCGTCATTGAGTCCATGTAGCTGGTCATCGCTCAGTACCAATAGCCCTGCCGGCCATGGGCCTCGTGCAGCCGCTCCTCGAACTCGCGGTTCAGCAGCACGCTGTCGTCGTATTCGGGGCTGTTCTTGATCTGCTCCCGGGTCAGCTGGGTGTAGACGGTTTTCTCGCTCCACTCGATGCGGTCGATCCAGTGCGTGGCGATCAGCACCTTCTTGCCGCCCGGCCACCAGTTGCGCGTGTCGACCACCAGATAGCGAATCGCCCAGGAGGCCTCGTCGAAGATGAAGTCCTTGACATGGCCGAGGCTGCCGTCGAGCGCATGGATGTCGTAGCCGCTGACATTGGCGCTGCTGCGCAGATGCACATCCTCGGGGGCCAGGTCTTGCTCGGCGCGCTCGATCTCGGCCTGGGTCTGCAGGCCGGTCGGCGGCAGCACCGGCAGGGCCTCCATCGCCCACAGGCCGACACCGCCCCAGTACTGCGGATAGTTGTAATAGTCCAGATAGACCCGCTCATGGCCGCGCAAGACCGGCTTGTGGGTGTCGATGCCCGGGCTTTTCTCGACCTGCTCGCGGCTGAGTCCGACCTGGATCTGCTTGACCCGACCCAGCGGCGGCTGCACCGCATAGGGCGAGATCAGCACCTCCCGCCCGGCCAGCCAGGAGCCGGTGTCGACCACCAGATAGCGGATGGTCCAGGCCTGATCGTCGAAATAGGCTTCCTTGACCTCACCGACCTCGCCTTCGGTCGCGCTGAGCGTGGATCCGCTGAGTTGGCTGATGCTGTTCAACATGGCAACACTCCTTGATCGCTGTGATGCCGACAGCTTGCCGTGCATCGCCGCCGCTGCCTGTAGGACAGCCGGCCCTTGCCGCGCCGGAGAATCACGCTAGGCCAGATGCGCCGCCAGATGCTCGACCAGCAGTCGCAGCCGCTGCGGCATGAAGCGCTGGCTGGGCATCACCGCATGCAGCGGCAGCTCGTCGCCGATCCAGTCCGGGAACAGCTCGACCAGGGCGCCGCTGGCCAGGCTGGCGCGCACATCGAGCTCGCTCTTGCAGATCACGCCGCGGCCCTCCAACGCCCAGCGATGGGCCAGCGCGCCGTCGTCGCAGCTGCGCCGCCCGCGCACCCGCACCAGCAGCGGCGCCGCCTCGGGCTGCTCGCGCGGGCGCAAGCGCCATTCCTGCTCGATGCGGTTGCGTATCTTCATCGTCAGGCAGTCATGGGTGGCCAGCTCGCTGGGATGCGCCGGCCGGCCGGCGCGCGCCAGATAGGCCGGTGCGGCCACCACGCAGCGCCGTGCCGCGCACAGGCGCCGCGCCACCAGGCGCGAGTCGGCCAGCTCGCCATAGCGCAGCGCCAGGTCGACATCGTCGCGTACCACATCGAGCAGCGAGTCGCTGACGCTGAGCTGCAGCTCCAGCCCCGGATGCTGGTCGAGGAAGGCATCCAGCAGCGGCAGCAAGACCTGGCGCGTCAGATCGCTCGACGCGCTGACGCGCAGGCGGCCGCGCAGCAGCGTGCGCGAGGCCGCGCCGGGGCCGCCCTCGTCGAGCAGGGCCACGCCTTCGTCGAGCAGCTCCAAGGCCCGCTGGCCATAGTCGCGCAGGCGCTCGCCGGCGGCGCTCAGGCGCAGCGCCCGCGTGCTGCGCTCGACCAGGCGCACGCCCAGCCGGGTTTCGAGCTTCTTCAGCATCGCGCTGGCGGCCGCCGGCGTGATCTGTAGCGCCCGCGAAGCGGCCGTCAGACTGCCACCGCGCGCGCATTCGATGAGCAGGCGCAGCTCGTCGGTATTTTCAATTTTCATTTGAAACTGAATCGTATTAAAGCGGCTTTTTCAGAAAGCAAGCGAGCCTCACCATAACAGCCATCGCAACGTTTCCTGAAGGAGTTCCCCATGCAAGCCATCGGCTATTTCAAGGCCCAGCCCATTGCCGCCGCCGAGTCCCTGCTCGATCTCGAGCTGCCCGTGCCGACGCCCGGCCCGCTCGATCTGCTGGTCGAGATCAGCGCCATCGCGGTCAACCCGGTCGACGCCAAGGTGCGCGCCAGCCGCAGCAGCGCCGACGGCCACACGCCGGTGCTGCTGGGCTGGGACGCGGTGGGCATCGTGCGCGGCCTGGGCGCGGCGGTGCAGGGTTTCGCCGTCGGTGACCGCGTCTGGTATGCCGGCGCCATCACGCGCGCCGGCAGCTATGCACAGTTCCAGACGGTGGACCATCGCATCGCCGCGCTGGCCCCGCGCAGCGCCAGCGACGCCGAGGCCGCCGCGCTGCCGCTGACCGGCATCACCGCCTGGGAGCTGCTGTTTGATCGGCTGGAGGTGCAGGCCCGGCCCGAGCGGCCGGTCAGCCTGCTGGTGACCGGCGCGGCCGGCGGCGTGGGCTCCATCCTCGTGCAGCTGGCGCGCGCGCTGCCGCATCTGACCGTGATCGCCACGGCCTCGCGGCCCGAGTCGGCCGCCTGGCTGCGCGAGCTGGGCGCCCATCACGTGATTGACCACAGCCAGCCGCTGGCCGCGCAGGTCGCTGCGCTGGGCGCCGCGCCGCTGCGCTATGTGGCCAGCCTGACCCACACGCCGCAGCACTTCGGCCAGCTGGTCGAGGCGCTGGAGCCGCAGGGCCGGCTGGCTTTGATCGACGACTTCGCGCCGGAGCAGCTCAATGTGATGGCACTGAAGGGCAAGAGCCTGTCGCTGCACTGGGAGATGATGTTCACCCGCTCGATGCATGCCACCCACGACATCACCGAGCAGGGCCGGCTGCTGGCCGAGTTGGCCCGCCGCATCGACGCCGGCGAGCTGCGCAGCACCCTGGGCCAGGTGCTCGGCACGATCAATGCCGCCAACCTGAAACAAGCCCATGCGCTGATCGAGAGCCAGCGCAGCATCGGCAAGCTGGTGCTGGCCGGTTTCTAAACCTTGCTCAGCGCCGCCACCTGATCGCGGATCAGGTGGCCGGCGATCGAGAAGCGCGGCGGGATGCCGGGCAAGGCGTCGAGCAGGAACCAGCGTGCATCCTCGATCTCACCGGCCTGCGGCACGATCTCGCCGTCCACCCACTCGGCCGTGTAGGCCACCATCAGGCTGTGCGGAAAGGGCCAGCTCTGGCTGCCGTAGTAGCGCAGATGCGCGACCCGCACGCCGACCTCCTCGGCCACCTCGCGGTGCACGCAGTCCTCCAGCGATTCGCCGGCCTCGACAAAGCCGGCCAGCGCGCTGTAGAAGCCCGGCGCATAGCCGGGCGAGCGCGCCAGCAGCAGCTCGGGGCCATCCGGGCGGCGGCGCCACACCAGACACATCATCGCCGGGCTCAGCCGCGGGTAGCAGACCTGGCCGCAGGCCGGGCAGCGCCGCGCCCGCTCATGCGCCAGCGCCTCGGTCGCCGTGCCGCAGACGCCACAGAAGCGATGGGTCCGTTCCCACTCCAGCACCTGGGCCGCACGCCCGGCCAGCTGCATCAGCGGCTCGGGCAGTGTCATCATCGCGGCGCGCAGCGGCAGCGCCTCGAAGCCCGGCGGCGCCTCGGCCAGCTGCAGCGCCCAGCAATCACGCTCGTCCAGCCGACCGAGGTAATGGCGGCGGCCCTGCACCGGCTCGAACACGGCCGATGTCTGCGGGCTCAGCATCTGCTCGCGCAGCAGCAGGCGGCCTCCGACGAAGACGAAGTACCAGGCCTCGGCGGTGCTGGCTGCCGGGTCGGCGGGTGAAGCGGCGGGAAAAACGGCGGCGTGGAATTGCATGGGGATGGACTTTATGCCCAAGTCCTTGACTTGGTTGGCTGTTGTCGTCGCTGTAGGGCGCCGGAGTTTGGGGCTCAAGCTTCTGCCGTCGGTTCGGGAGACGCAAGCGCGCCAGCAGGAGTGGCAGCAAGGCCAGCGGGCTCCGTCTGGCATGGCAGGGGACCGGGGTGCCAGACATCTTCTTTGCGACAGGGGCCAGGCGCTAACGATCTCCGCCAGGTAGGCTGTTCCTGGCAGCGGAATTTTCAACTGGCAATAGCCGCAGAAGGAAGGGACAGCCGGGGCATTGCGGCACAGGGGCCCGCGTTTCATGATGGCCGCTCGTCTGCAACGTCAGGAGCGACCATGAACGCAAGCAATGCAAAGCGTCTGAGTGTCTTCGCCATGCCCGTGCTGCTGGCAGCAGGCGTGCAGGCCGACGTGGTCACGGACTGGAACCAGAAGGCCAGCGAGATCACCGTGGCCCACCAGGCCGGGCCTTGGGGCCAGGCACCGATGGCACTGATCCAGGCGGCGGTGTTCGAGTCCGTCAATGCGATCACCCGGCGCTATCCGCAGGCCGGGTACTTGAAGCTGGAGGCGCCGGCGGGAGCCTCGATCGACGCCGCGGTGGCCGCGGCCAATCGCGCCGTACTGGCCCGCATGGCGACGACGCAGGCCGCGGCGGTCGACGCGGCCTACCAGGCCGCGCTCGCCGCCATTCCCGAAGGGCCCGCCAAGACGGACGGTGTTGCGCTGGGCGAGAAGGCCGCGGCAGGCATCCTGGCACGGCGGGCCCCCACGGGCGCACCGCCCGTCTTCTACCGGCCCGTCACCAATCCCGGGCACTATGTACCGACGGTCGTGCCGGCCATGGCCGATCTGCCGCCGGCGCGCTGCTGGGTGCTGGACCGGGTCGATCAGTTCCGCCCCGGACCGCCGCCCGATCTGAAGAGCGCGGTCTGGGCTCGCGACTACAACGAGGTCAAGGCCCTTGGCGCGCGCACCGGCAGCCAGCGCAACGCGGAACAGACCGAGATCGCCCGCTTCTGGGCTGCCACAACGCCGACGATCTACTATCCGCTCGCCCGCTCGGTAGCGAGTCAGCCCGGGCGCGACATCACACAGAATGCGCGCTTGCTGGCGGCCAGCGGGCAGGCGATGGTCGATGCCATCGACGCGGTCTTCGACGCCAAGTACCACTACCATTTCTGGCGCCCGTTCACGGCGATCCGCAACGGCGATCAGGACGGCAACGACGCCACCGAGCGCGATGCCGGCTGGCTGCCCCTGATCGAGACGCCGATGCATCCCGAATACCCCTGCGCTCACTGCGCGATCGCTGCATCGCTGGGCGCGGTGCTGAAAGCCGAGATCGGCAGTGCGGCCGTGCCGCGCCTGTCCACGACCAGCCCGACACTGCCCGGTGTCACCCGCTCCTGGGCCAGCGTCGATGCCTTCGAGCAGGAGGTCATCAATGCGCGGATCTATGACGGCGTGCATTACCGCAATTCGGGCGAAGTCGGCCGGGCGCTGGGTGCCAAGGTCGGCGAGGTATCGGCAGCCAAGCTGTTGCGCTGATCGCTGACCGACAGCCCGGCATCATCCCGCCGGCGGCTCGGCTGCGAAGTGCTCGCGCACAAGCGCGCAGCAGCACAAGGCTGCGATGATGATCGATAGCGATCATCATCCAACTCCCCCTCTGCCCGCCTCCATGCAGCTGACCGGCCAGCCCCACCAACTCCCCTGCCCCCAATGCGCCGCGCCGATGGCGCACCTGAATCTGGCCAGCCATCGCAGCGCGAGCGTGCCGGTGGACCATTGCGCACCATGCCGGCTGGTCTGGTTCGACCGGCTGGAATCGGTGCAATTGGCAGGCCTGGGCTGGATCGCGCTGCTGCGCGAGTTGCAGGAGCCGCAGGGACCGAGCGCGCCGCTGCCGGCGCCGCCTGCGGCCAAGCTGGCCTGCCCGGTTTGCCGCGTCACGCTCAAGCCGGTGCAGAACAGCACCCGCTTCGGCCGCTTCCCGGCGCTGGAGTGCCCGAGTTGCGGCGGCCATCTGCACAGCCACGCCGGCGTGCTGGCCGAGCGCGGCCTGGTGCGGCCGCTGCTGCCGGCCGACCGCCGGGTGCTGCAGGACGAGCGCCGTGCGCTGTGCTGCCTGAACTGCGGCGCGCCGGCCGAAGGGCGCGAGGAGGCCTGCCGCTACTGCGAGAGCCCGCTGCTGATGCTGGATCTGCCGCGCCTGACCCAGGCCCTGCGGCTGGGGCCGGGGCGAGATCCGCAGACCGGCGAGCGCCAGCGCCCCGCTGCGCTCTGGGCCTGGGCCTGCCATGGCTGCGGTGCCGCGCTGGACCCCAGTCGCCATACGGCCTGCACGCAATGCGGCCATGCGGTGCTGGCACCCTCGCTGCTGGACCTGACACCGCTGCTGGACAAGGTGGAGGCCGAATGGCGCGCCGATATCGCGGCCAGAGCCGCACGAAGGCAGTCTCAGACCGCATCGGCGCTGCGCCCCAACCAGCGGACCCGCGACTGGCGGGACACCACGATGGCACGTATGTTGGAGCAGCTCAGGGGAGACGCCGACGACGATGCCCCGACCGGGGCCGCGCTGCTCACCGTGCTGTCTGGAATCTTCCTGTTTCTACTGCTTCGATGGTGGTTGGGCGGCTGACCAGACTCAGAAGTGAATGCCCTTCATCATCTGCTGCAGCGCGATCGCTTCGGCGGACAGCTGGGGCTTGCCCCCCTTCTCGCCCTTGGCCGCATCGCTGTCCGGGAACATGCGGAAGCTGGTGTTCATCGCGATCTGCGCCACCCGCGGCGCCAGCGCGTGCATCAGCTGGCCGGTGATGCCCAGCCGGGTCGCGATGCGCACCGGCTTGGCGATACAGGCCTGGGCAATCATGTCGGCGGCCTCCTCGGGCGCCAGGGTCGGCACATTGTTGTAGATCTTGGTCGGCGCGATCATCGGCGTGCGCACCAGCGGCATATTGATGGTCGTGAAGGTGATGCCCTGGTCGGCAAACTCGCTGGAGGCGCAGCGGGTCCAGGCGTCCAGCGCGGCCTTGCTGGCCACATAGGCCGAGAAGCGCGGTGCATTGGTCAGCACGCCGATGCTGGAGATATTGACCACATGGCCTTTCTTCTTCGCCACCATGCCGGGCAGCAGGCCCATGGTCACGCGCAGGCAGCCGAAGTAGTTCAGCTGCATCGTGCGCTCGTAGTCGTGGAAGCGCTCGTAGCTGCCCTCGATGGCGCGGCGGATCGAGCGGCCGGCGTTGTTGATCAGGAAGTCGACGCCGCCGAAATTCGAGCTGATCCAGGCCATCAGCTCGGCGCAGCTCTGCTCGTTGGCGATATCGGCCGAGAAGCTGTGCACCTGGGCCTTGGGGCCGGCGAAGCTGCGGATCTCCTGCTCGGCCTCGGCCAGCTTGGCGGCGTCGCGTGCGCAGATCAGCGTGATCGCACCGGCCTCGGCAAACTTCATCGCCGCGGCCAGACCGATGCCCGAGGAGCCGCCGGTCACCAGCACCACCTTGCCGGCGGTCGCCCCCTTCAGGCTGCGGTCGATGAAGAGGTCGGGGTCGAGATGGCGCTCCCAGTAGTCCCACAGCCGCCAGGCATAGTCCTTCAGGTTCGGGCAGGCAATACCTGAGCCCTTCAGCGCGGCTGCGGTCTCGCGGCAGTCGAAGCGGGTCGGGTAGTTGATGAAGGTCAGCATGTCCTCGGGCAGGCCCAGGTCCTTCATCACCGCATGGCGGATGCGCCGCACCGGCGCCAGCGCCATCAAGCCCTTCTTGACGCTCTTCGGAATGAAGCCCAAGAGCGCGGCGTTGACGAACAGATTCATCTTCGGCGCATGGGCGGCCTTGGAGAAGATGTCCAGCACATCGCCGACGCGGTAGCCCACCGGGTCGACCAGATGGAAGCAGGCGCCGCTCTTCCTGGCCTGTTGGTGGCTGATGTGGTCGAGCGCGCTGACGACGAAGTCCACCGGCACGATATTGACCCGCCCGCCCTCCAGGCCCACCGAGGGCATCCAGGGCGGCAGGATCTGGCGCAGGCGCTGGATCAGCTTGAAGAAGTAGTAGGGGCCGTCGATCTTGTCGGCCTCGCCGGTGGCCGAGTCGCCCACCACCATGGCCGGCCGGTAGACGGTCCAGGGCCTCTTGCACTCCTTGCGCACGATCTTCTCGCTCTCGTGCTTGGTCATGAAGTAAGGGTGATCGAGGCCCTCGGCCTCCTCGAACATGTCCTCGCGGAACACGCCTTCATACAGGCCGGCCGCCGCGATCGACGAGACATGGTGGACATGGCCGGCCTCGATGGCCTGGGCGAACTCGACCAGGGCGCGGGTGCCGTCGATATTGGCCCGCACCTGCTCGTCCTCGGGCGCGGCCAGGTCGTAGATCGCGGCCAGATGGTAGACATGGTCGACCTTGCCCTTCAGCGCCTTGATCTGATCGGCCGCCACGCCCAGCTTCTTCGCATTCAGATCGCCGAACACCGGCAGCGCGCGCGTCTTGGCGACGCCCCAGAACTCCAGCAGGGCCGGCACCTTGTCGCGGCTCTCCTCGCGCAGCAGGAAATGGACCGTGCTGCCGCGCCGCGCCAGCAGTTTCTTGACCAGGCGTTTGCCGATGAAGCCGGTGGCGCCGGTGACGAAATACTGCATGCTGTGTCTCCATTGGGATGTTTGCAGCCATTCTTGACCAACTGCGCCGGGCCGCCGCTGCGCGCTTTCCCGAGGGTGGGCGATAGAGCGCACTCACTAGGATTGGCCGCTGCGGCCGCCTGTTGCGGCCCTATAGTGAAGCCACCCTCCACAGACATAGGACCGCAGACCATGGTCAAGAAGCTTCAGAAGATGGCCGCCAAGAACAAGGCCGGCTCCAACGGCGCTATCCCTGGCATCCCGGCCGGCCTGCTGGACAGCCAGCTGGCCCAGTCCGTCAAGGACTCGGCCCAGCAGATCTGGGCCGCCGGCCTGGGCGCGTTCGCCAAGGCCCAGGGCGAAGGCGGCAAGGTCTTCGAGGCCCTGGTCAAGGAAGGCCTGACCCTGCAGAAGAAAACCCAGAGCGCGGCCGAAGAGAAGCTCGGCGCCGTCACCAGCAAGATGAGCGGCATGGCCGGCGAGGTCGGTGCCAAGGCCGGCCAGCAATGGGACAAGCTGGAATCGATCTTCGAGGAACGTGTGGCCAGTGCGCTGAAGCGCCTGGGCGTGCCCACCGCCAAGGACATTGACGCGCTGATCGCCCGCATCGACGCGCTGAGCGCCGCAACCGGTGCCAAGCCCGCAGCCCGCAAGGCCGCAGCCAAGCCGGCGGCCAAGGCCGTCGCCAAGCCCGCACCCAAGACCGCCGCGAAGACAGCCACCAAGAAGCCGGCTGCCAAGAAGGCCGCTGCACCCAAGGCAACACCTGCCCCCAAGGCCGCCCCGCGCAAGCGCGCCGCCAAGCCGGCCGCTGCCGCGCAGGCCTGAGCGCGCTAGTCGCCGCTCATTGATCGCGCGCCGTCCATGCCCGCACCCAAGCGCCGCGCCCCCCGGCGCGGCCCCGCACGCATAGGCCTGGCCCTGGCCGGCGGCGGGCCGCTGGGCGCCATCTACGAGATCGGCGCGCTGTGCGCGCTCGAAGAGGCGATTGACGGGCTGGACTTCAGCGCCTGCGATGGCTATATCGGCGTCAGCGCCGGCGGCTTCATCGCGGCCGGCCTGGTCAACGGGCTGACGCCGCGCGAGCTCTGCGCCGCCTTTATCGAAAACGATGCCGAGGCTCCGGTCAGCTTCGAGCCCAGCCTGCTGCTGCGCCCCGCCTGGGACGAGTATCTGGCGCGGCTGGGCAGCCTGCCGGGCCTGCTGGGCCAGGCGCTGTGGCAGACCGCCGTGCAGGGCCGCTCGCTGCTGGCCGCCTTCGAGCGCCTGGGTCGCGCGCTGCCGACCGGGCTGCTGAGCGGCGACGTGATGGCCGAGCAGCTGCGCAGCCAGTTCAGCCAGCCCGGCCGCAGCGACGACTTCCGGCAGCTGCGGCGCCCGCTGGTGCTGGTGGCCACCGATCTGGACAGCGGCGAGGCCGTGCCCTTCGGCACGCCGGGCTACGACCATGTGCCGATCTCGCGGGCGGTGCAGGCCAGCGCGGCGCTGCCGGGGCTGTTCCCGCCGGTCGAGATCGAGGGCCGCCACTTCGTCGATGGCGCGCTGAAGAAGACCATCCATGCATCGGTGCTGCTGGACCGGGGGCTGGACCTGCTGATCTGCCTGAACCCGCTGGTGCCCTACCAGGCCGGCTTCGACGAGCATGCGCGCATCCCGCGCATCGCCGATGGCGGCCTGCCCCTGGTGCTGAGCCAGACCCTGCGCGCGCTGATCCATTCGCGCCTGGAGCTGGGGCTCAAGCGCTACGAGCTGAGCCACCCGGACACCGACATCCTGCTGTTCGAGCCCGATCCGCGCGACGCCGAGATGTTCCTGGCCAACACCTTCAGCTATGCCCAGCGCCGTCATCTGGCCGAGCATGCCTACCAGGCCACCCGCAGCGCGCTGCTGCAGCGCTACGCCGAACTGGCTCCCAAGCTGGCCCGGCAAGGCCTGACCCTCAGCCGCTCCGTGCTGCAGGACCGCCAGCGCCGCCTGCTGGCGCCGAGCCGCCTGCCCCCCACCGAGGCGGCCCTGCAGCGCCTGCGCGACACGCTGGGGCGGCTCGAAGCTCGCGTCTCGGCGTGATCTGCATCACGACCCGGGCCTGAACCCCCTGCGCGCAGGGGGATGGCAGGGGCCGAGCCGGCTGCAACACTGCATGCCATGCGCTGCCAACCAGCAGCAAGCCTTCAGCCCCTCGGAGAACTCATGCGCAAAGCCCTCATCGCCGCCCTGCTCGCCAGCCCCCTGCTGGCCCTGGCATCGCCGGTCAATCTGGTCAACAACGGCAGCTTCGAAGCCGAGATCAAGGCCAACGGCCAATGGTCGAACTACAGCAGCCTGACCGGCTGGAGCGCCGGCACCCGCGGCGTCGAGCTGCGCAACAACGTCGCCGGCAGCGCGCTGGACGGCAGCAACTTTGTCGAGCTCGACACCACCGGCAACAGCTGGATCAGCCAGACCATCGCCACCGTGGCCGGCCAGTGGTACTCGCTGGAGTTTGCCTACTCGAACCGCGCCGGCGTGGCCGCCGCCAGCAATGGTCTGGCCTGGAGCTTCGGCGGCGCCTCGGGCACCGCCGATGCGCAGGCCCTGATCAGCGGCAACCATCAATGGCAGACCGGCAGTGCCCTGGTGCAGGCCAGCGGCTCCAGCATGGTGCTGCGCTTCGAGGCCCTGGGCAGTAGCGACTCGCTGGGCAGCTCGCTGGACCGCGTCTCGGTCACCAGCGCCGTGCCCGAGCCCGAGAGCTATGCGCTGATGCTGGCCGGCCTGGGCGCGATGGCCCTGGTGGCACGCCGCCGCCGCGCACAACAGTAAGATTTTTTGGTGGGACGCGCTGCGGGGTAGAGACCAAAGCGCCTTCTCAAAAACAAGGGCGCCTCGGCGCCCTTGTTCGTTTCAGCCCGGACCTCAGCCCAGATAGCGCGACTCCAGATGGGCCTTGAAATGGGCCGGGTTCAAGGTCTCGCCGCTGGCGCGCCGCACCAGCTCGGGGGTTTCCCAACGGCTGCCCTGGCTCCAGACCTGGGCCTTCAGCCAGTCGAACACCGGCGCCAGATCGCCGGCGGCGATGCGGGCGTCGAGCTCGGGCATGGCGCGGCGCATGGTCGCGAACCACTGCGCCGCATACATCGCGCCCAGCGTGTAGCAGGGGAAGTAGCCGAACAGGCCGGCACCCCAGTGCACATCCTGCATCGGTCCGTTGCGGTAGTTGCCGCGCGTGTCCAGACCCAGCAGCTCCATCATCTTGGCGTCCCACAGCGCCGGGATGTCCTCGCACTCGATCTGCCCTTCGATCAGCGCGCGCTCGATCTCGTAGCGCAGGATGATGTGGGCCGGGTAGGTGACCTCGTCGGCATCGACGCGGATATAGCCCGGCGCGACGCGCGTCAGCAGGCGGTTCAGATTCTGCGGCGCAAACGCCGGCTGCTCGCCCAGATGGCGGCTGACCAGCGGGCTCAACAGGCCGGCAAAGGCCGGATGGCTGCCCAGCTGCATCTCGAAGGACAGGCTCTGGCTTTCATGCAAGCCCATCGAGCGTGCCCGCGCCACCGGCTGGCCCAGCCACTCGCGCGGCAGGTTCTGCTCGTAGCGGCCATGGCCCGTCTCGTGGATGGTGCCGGTCAGGCTGGGCAGAAAGCTGTCCTCGCGGTAGCGCGTGGTCATGCGCACATCCTCGGGCACGCCGCCGCAGAAGGGATGGGCGCTCTCGTCGAGCCGGCCGGCCTCGAAGTCAAAACCCATCAGCCGCATCGCGTCCTGGCCCAGCGCGCGCTGGGCCGCAGTCGGGAACGGCCCTTCGGGCTGCAACACCGTCTCGCCGGCCTGCTTGGCCTGCACCGCGCGTATCAGGCCCGGCAGCCACTGGCGCAGCTCGCCGAACACGCGGTCCACCTCGGCCGCACGCATGCCGGGCTCGTACTGGTCCATCAAGGCGTCATAGCGGCTCAGGCCGCTGCTGTCGGCCAGCAGCTGCGCTTCCTCGCGGGCCAGGCGCACGACCTCGCGCAGATTCTCCAGATAGCCGGCCCAGTCATTGGCCGGGCGCTGGCTGCGCCAGGCATGCTCGCAGCGCGAGATCGCCAGGCTCTTGGCCTCGACCAGGGACTGGGGCAAGGCGTTCGAGCTCATCCAGGCACGCCGCATCTCGCGCAGATTGGCGCGCTGCAGCTCGTCCAGCGGCTCGCTGGCCGCCGCGTCCAGCAGGCTCTTGAGCGCCGGCTCGGTGGCCAGCTGGTGCATCAGCCCGCCCATCTCGGCCAGCGCCAGCGAGCGCGCCTCATTGCCCTTGGCCGGCATATTGGCCGACTGGTCCCAGGAGGCGATGGCTTGCAGATGGGCCAGGTGGTGCAGGCGCTGGTGGCGCTGGCGCAGATCGTCGTAGGCGGTGGTGGTGCTCATGGTGTCGGATGGGGCTGGTGGGTCAAGGCGGTGCCGGTGGGCGCCGCAGGCATTGTCAGGGAAACACCCAGAGCAGGGCCGCCGTCATGACGAAGTAGCGGCCGAACTTGCCGATCGCCATATAGAACAGACAGGGCCAGAACGGCAGCCGCAGCCAGCCGGCCACCGCGCACAGCGGGTCGCCGACCAGGGGCAGCCAGCTCAGCAGGCAAGCTTTGGCGCCAAAGCGTTCCAGCCATTGCAGCGCGCGGGCTCGCGCCGGCGGGTGATGAGCGGCCCGTTCGTACAGCCGCTCGGCCCCGAAGCCCATCCACCAGCTGATCGCGCCGCCGACGGTGTTGCCGGCGGTGGCCACCAGCACGGCAGGCCAGAACATCTCGGGGTTGAGCTTGACCAGGCCGAACACCGCCGGCTCCGAGCCCATAGGCAGCAGGGTGGCCGACACCAGCGCGATGATGAAGATCGCCGACAGGCCGACCTTGGGCAGGGCCAGCGCCGCCAGCAAGGCGGCCATCAGCTCTTGCATCCAGATTTCCATGCACCGATTATCCAGGGCGCCCAGCGCACCGATGCACGCAAACGGGGGTAATCGTCGGCTTGCGGGATAGCGGCCGCCATTGCAGACTCGCGGCAGGGATGCCGTCCGCGCGTCTGTGATAGAAAGGTCGACAAGATCCGACCCGCCTGCCGATGCGGGCAGCGCAGCGGGTCATGTCGTTGAGGATCGATGAAGGCCATGTTCTCCACCATGCCGCGTGCATCCGAAACCCGCCACCGGCGGGTGTCTGTGCTGCTGCTCGCCCTTGTGACGGCCTTGTTCGCTGCGCGCGAGGTCAATGCCAACGAGAGCTGCAAGCAGCTGCTGGCCTCCGGCAATCCGCAGTACCCCCCCTATCTATGGCGCGACCCTGAGGACGAGTCGCGCCTGATCGGTGCCAATAGCGAGCTGATGCAGATGCTGGGCAAGGAGCTGGGCCTGCCCATCGAGGTGCGCTATATCGGCCCCTGGGGCCGGGTGCAGGAGGAGTCGCGGGCCGGGCGCATCGATCTGATCGCCGGCGCCTTCTTCACGCTGCCGCGCACCGAGTACATGGACTATTTCCACCCGGCCTTCCGCGAGACCCGCTCGGTGGTCTGGACCCGCGAGGGCAGCAAACTGAACTACCGGCGCTGGAGCGATCTGGCCGCGCTGCAGGGCGTGACCGTGATCAACAACAGCTTCGGCGAAGAGTTCGACCGCTATGCCAAGGAGAGCCTGAAGATCAGCCAGGTGGCCAGCCTGGAGCAGGCCATACAGATGCTGCAGCGCTCGCGGGCCGACTACCTGGTCTACGAGGACGCCCCGGCCGCCGCCTATCTGGCCAAGATGAATATCGTCGACATGAAGGCGCTGACGCCGGCGGTGGCCAACGAAAACCTCTACCTGACCCTGTCGCATCGCTCGGCCTGCAACAGTGGCGAGATGCGCGGGCGGATTGCGCGCGCGCTGTACAAGCTGGCACGCCTGGGTGTGATGAATGCCCTGGTCGAGAAGAATATCCAGCTCTGGCGGCGCCAGAATCAGTAGCGCCGGCCGCGCTGGCCGGTCATGGCAAGGGCGGCGGAGGTATACTTCTGCCTCTTTTTTGAGCAGAACCTCCCTCCTACTTTATGCACATCGGCCCTTACGCCTTGCCGAACAGACTGTTCGTCGCGCCGATGGCAGGCGTCACCGATCGGCCGTTTCGCCAGCTCTGCCGGCGTCTGGGCGCGGGCTATGCGGTCAGCGAGATGGTGACCTCGCGCAAGGATCTGTGGAACAGCCTGAAGACCTCGCGTCGCGCCAATCATGAGGGCGAGGCCGCGCCGATCGCGGTGCAGATCGCCGGCACCGATGCGGCCATGATGGCCGAGGCGGCCGCCTACAACATCGATCGCGGCGCCCAGATCATCGACATCAATATGGGCTGCCCGGCCAAGAAGGTCTGCAACAAATGGGCGGGCTCGGCCCTGATGCAGGACGAGGTGCTGGCGCTGCAGATCATCAGCGCGGTGGTGGCCGCCGCGGCACCGCTGGGCGTGCCGGTGACCTTGAAGATGCGCACCGGTTGGTGCGACAGCGAGCGCAATGCCTTGAGCATCGCCCGTGCCGCCGAGAGCGCCGGCGTCGCGATGGTGACCGTGCACGGCCGCACCCGCGAGCAGGGCTACAAGGGCCTGGCCGAGTACGACACGATTGCCGCCGTCAAGGCCGCGCTGCGCATCCCGGTGGTCGCCAATGGCGATATCGACTCGCCGCAGAAGGCCAAGCAGGTGCTGGCCTACACCGGCGCCGACGCACTGATGATAGGCCGCGCGGCCCAGGGCCGGCCCTGGATCTTCCGCGAGATCGCCCACTACCTGGCCACCGGCGAGGAGTTGCCGGCGCCCGAGGTGCTGCAGGCCCGCGACTGGCTGCTCGAGCATCTGCAGGACCACTACAGCCTGTACGGCGAGCTGACCGGCATGCGCACCGCGCGCAAGCACATCGGTTGGGCCTTGCGCGGCCTGCCCGGCGGCGAAGCGTTCCGCCAAGAAATGAATCTCCTGGAGAGCTGCGAAGCCCAGGTCAGCGCCCTCGGCGACTGGCTGGGCGAGCTCGCCACCCGCCATGACAGGCTGCCGGTGCTCGCCATCGAGGCCGCCAACGACGAACAAGAACTGAGGCTGCAGGCATGACCCCGAAACCGATTGACGCCTGCGTGCGCGAGAACCTGGAAGTCTATTTCCGCGATCTGGACGGCGAGACTCCACACTCGATGTACGAGATGCTGATCGGCCTGGTCGAAAAGCCGTTGCTGGACGTCGTGATGAAGCAGGCCGACGGCAACCAGAGCAAGGCCGCCGAATGGCTGGGCATCAACCGCAACACGCTGCGCCGCAAGCTGACCGAGCACAAGCTCCTCTAATTTCCCCTCCCGAGCCTCACCATGACCCATCTGACCGCCCTGATCTCGGTGTCCGACAAGACCGGCATCCTGGAATTCGCCCAAGCGCTGCATGCCTTGAACGTCAAGCTGCTGTCCACCGGCGGCACCGCCAAACTGCTGGCCGAGGCCGGCCTGCCCGTCACCGAGGTGGCCGAACACACCGGCTTCCCCGAGATGCTGGACGGCCGCGTCAAGACCCTGCACCCGAAGATCCACGGCGGCCTGCTGGCGCGCCGCGACCTGCCCGAGCATGTCGCCGCGATTCAGGCCCACGGCATTGACACCATCGACATCCTGGCCGTCAACCTCTATCCGTTCGAGGCCACCGTCGCCAAGCCCGGCTGCACGCTGGAAGACGCGATCGAGAACATCGACATCGGCGGCCCGGCCATGGTGCGCAGCGCGGCCAAGAACTGGAAGGACGTCACGGTGCTGACCGACGCCTCGCAGTATGCGGGCGTGCTGGCCGAGCTCAAGGCCGAGGGCAAGACCAGCGACAAGACCCGCTTTGCCTGCTCGGTGGCCGCCTTCAACCGCATTGCCCAGTACGACGCCGCGATCAGCAACCATCTGAGCGCGCTGGCCGAGGACGGCACGCTCTCGGCCTTCCCGGCCCAGATGAACAGCAGCTTCGTCAAGGTGCAGGATCTGCGCTATGGCGAGAACTCGCACCAGAGTGCCGCGCTGTACCGCGATCTGTATCCCGCCCCCGGCTCGCTGGTGACGGGCAAGCAGCTGCAGGGCAAGGAACTCAGCTACAACAATATCGCCGACGCCGATGCGGCCTGGGAGTGCGTGAAGAGCTTCGCGCTGCCCGCCTGCGTGATCGTCAAGCATGCCAACCCCTGCGGCGTGGCCGTCGCGGCCACGGCCGCCGAGGCCTATGCCAAGGCTTTCAAGACCGACCCGACCAGCGCCTTCGGCGGCATCATTGCCTTCAACCAGGTGGTCGACAAGGCGGCGGCCGAACTGGTCGTCAAGCAGTTCGTCGAGGTGCTGATGGCGCCCGGTTTCACCGAGGAGGCGCTGGCGATCTTTGCGCCCAAGGCCAATGTGCGCCTGCTGGAGATCGCGCTGCCCACCGGTGGCACCACGCCCTGGAGCCAAGGCCGCAACGCGATGGACAGCAAGCGGGTCGGCTCCGGCATCCTGATCCAGAGCGCCGACAACCATTTCCTGCAGAAGGCCGACCTGAAGGTCGTCACGACCCTGCAGCCGACGGCCCAGCAGCTCGATGACCTGATGTTCGCCTGGACCGTGGGCCAGTACGTCAAGAGCAATGCCATCGTGTTCTGTGCCGGCGGCATGACGCTGGGCGTCGGCGCCGGCCAGATGAGCCGCATCGACAGCGCCCGCATCGCCGCGATCAAGGCCGAGAACGCCGGCCTGAGCCTGACGGGCTCGGTGGTCGCCAGCGACGCCTTCTTCCCCTTCCGCGACGGCCTCGATGTGCTGGCCGATGCCGGCGCCTCCTGCGTGATCCAGCCGGGCGGCTCGATGCGCGACGAGGAGGTGATCGCCGCCGCCAATGAGCGCGGCGTCGCGATGGTGTTCACCGGCGTGCGCCACTTCCGGCATTGACCGACGGCCACCCCCAGGCGCTGCGCGCTTCGGGGGTGGGTCACCCCACCGGCAGCGCCGTCTCGTACTTGACCTCGCGCAGCACCACATTGCTGCGCACGCTGGCCACCCCCGGCACCTTGAAGATCTGCGACTGCAGGAACTGGTCATAGGCCTTCATGTCCGGCACCACGACCTTGATCACATAGTCGGCCTCGCCGGTGATGCCGTGGCATTCGATGATCTCGCGGCTGGCGCGCACCAGGCGCTCGAAGTTCTCGACCGCGCCCTCGCTGTGCCGCACCAGGCTGACATTGGCCAGCACGCAGATATTGAGCCCGAGCTTCTCGCGGTCCACCAGGGCCACATGGCGGCGTATCACGCCGCTGTCCTCCAGCTCCTTGACCCGCCGCCACACCGGCGTGGCCGACAAGCCGACCTTCTCCGCCAGCTGCTGGGTGCTCTGCCGGCCATCGGCCTGCAGCGCCTCGAGAATCTGCTTTGTCGCCCGATCGAAACGTTCAATTTCCATTTCAGCCACCTTTGAGTTGAATTCTCTCATTGACCGGCTTGACAGTAGCAAAGAGAGGAACAAACACTTGGCTTGCTGACCAAGAATCTCGCTCCAGCCCCATCAGAGCGCCAGGAGACAGCCATGCCCAGCACCGACCTCATTGCCCCGCCGCCCGCGCTGCGCGACTACAAGCTCTCCGACAACCTCGGCGCCAGAAGCGGCCAGGTCTTCATGACCGGCACCCAGGCCCTGGTGAGGCTGCTGCTGGCGCAGAAAGCGCTGGACGAGCGGGCCGGGCTGAAGACCGCCGGCTTCGTCTCCGGCTACCGCGGCTCGCCGCTGGGCATGGTGGACCAGCAGCTGTGGAAGGCGAAGAAATTCCTCGACGCGGCCCAGGTCAACTTCCTGCCCGCGATCAACGAGGACCTGGCCGCCACCGCCTGCCTCGGCGTGCAGCGGGTCGCGCTGGACCCCAAGCGCACGGTCGATGGCGTGTTCGCGATGTGGTACGGCAAGGGGCCAGGTGTTGACCGCTCCGGCGACGCGCTCAAGCATGGCAATGTCTACGGCAGCTCCAGCCAGGGCGGTGTGCTGGTGGTCTGCGGCGACGACCATGGCTGCGTCTCGTCCAGCACCCCGCACCAGAGCGATCTGGCCCTGCAAGCATGGAGCATGCCCCTGGTGCATCCGGCCAATGTGGCCGAGTACCTGGAGTTCGGCCTCTACGGCTGGGCGCTCTCCCGCTTCTCCGGCGCCTGGGTCGGCTTCAAGGCCATCTCCGAGGTGGTCGAGTCCGGCATGACCGTCGATCTGGACAGCGTGCCGCTGGACTTCGAGCTGCCCGTCGATCACCAGCCGGCGACGAACCTGCACATCCGCAGCGTCGACCTGCCCTCGCTGGAACTGGAGTCGCGCCTGGAGCACAAGCTGGCCGCGGTGCGCGCCTTCAGCAAGCTCAATTCGATCGACAAGCACATCGTCGCCAGCCCCAGCGCCACCCTGGGCATCGTCACGGTCGGCAAGGCCCACTACGACTTCATGGAGGTGCTGCGCCGCCTGGACCTGGACCCGAATGCGCTGGCCGCGGCCGGCGTGCGGGTCTACAAGGTCGGCCTGGTCTATCCGCTGGAGACCACGCGCATGGCCGAGTTCGCCCAGGGGCTGACCGATATGCTGGTGATCGAGGAAAAGGCCCCGGTGGTCGAGCGCCAGATCAAGGAACTGCTCTACCACCTGCCCGACGCGCAGCGCCCCCATGTGATCGGCAAGACCGACGAGCATGGCGCGGCCGTGCTCTCCAGCCTTGGCGAGCTGCGCCCCTCGCGCATCATGTCCACCGTGGCCGAATGGCTGGCGCGCTTGAACCCGGCGCTGGACCGCCGCCATCTGGTGGTCGATTTCCTGACCCCCTGCCTGCTCAGCAACGCGGCCGATGGCGTGCGCCGCCAGCCCTATTTCTGTTCGGGCTGCCCGCACAACACCAGCACCAAACTGCCCGAGGGCTCGCGGGCGCTGGCCGGTATCGGCTGCCACTTCATGGCCAGCTGGATGGAGCGCGGCACCTCGGGCCTGATACAGATGGGCGCCGAGGGCGTGGACTGGGCGGCGGCCTCGCGCTTCACGAGCGAGAAGCATGTGTTCCAGAACCTCGGTGACGGCACCTACTACCACAGCGGTTATCTGGCGATCCGCCAGGCCATCGCCGCCAAGACCAATATCACCTACAAGATCCTCTACAACGATGCGGTCGCGATGACGGGCGGCCAGCCGGTCGACGGCCAGACCAGCGTGCCGCAGATCGCGCGCCAGGTCGAGGCCGAGGGCGTCAAGCGCCTGGTCGTCGTCTCCGACGAGATCGGCAAATACGAGGGCCATCACGGCCTGTTCCCGGCAGGCACCACCTTCTTCGATCGCAGCGAGCTGGACAAGGTCCAGCGCGAGCTTCGAGACATAGAGGGCGTGACCGTGCTGATCTATGACCAGACCTGTGCGGCGGAGAAGCGCCGGCGCCGGAAGAAGAAGGAATTCCCCGATCCGCCGAAGCGCATCTTCATCAACGAGCAGGTCTGCGAGGGCTGCGGCGACTGCGGCCAGGCCTCGAACTGCCTGTCGGTCGTGCCGGTCGAGACCGACTTCGGCCGCAAGCGCGCGATCGAGCAATCGAGCTGCAACAAGGACTTTTCCTGCGTCAACGGCTTCTGCCCCAGCTTTGTCTCGGTGCATGGCGCGCAGCTGAAGAAGAAGGTCGGCGCTGGATACACGGCGCAAGACCTGGCCCGCGAGATCGCCGCCATCGGCGCGCCGGCCGCCTGGGACTGGACCGGGCCCTTCGACCTGCTGGTCACCGGCGTCGGCGGCACCGGCGTCGTCACCGTCGGTGCACTGGTCAGCATGGCCGCCCATCTGGAAGGCAAGCAGGCCTCGGTCCTGGACTTCATGGGCTTTGCGCAAAAGGGCGGCTCGGTGCTGAGCTTCGTGCGCCTGGCGCCGACCCAGGATCTGCTCAACCAGGTCCGCATCGACACCCAGCAGGCCGATGTGCTGCTGGCCTGCGATATGGTGGTCGGCGCCAGCCCCGACGCGCTGGGCACCGTCAAGCCGGGCCGCACCGTGATCCTGGCCAACACGCACGAGCTGCCGACCGCAGCCTTTGTGCGCAACCCCGATGCGAATCTGCAGGGCGAGTCCTTGCTGGCCAAGATGCGCCATGCCGTCAATGACGACGCGCTCTTGTCCACCATCGACGCCCAGGCCATCGCGCAGCAGCTGATGGGCGACACCATGCCCAGCAACATCATCATGCTGGGCGCCTGCTACCAGCGCGGCCTGATCCCGCTCAGCGAAGCGGCGCTGATGCGCGCGATCGAGCTGAACGGTGTCGCGGTCGAAGGCAACAAGACCGCCTTCGCGCTGGGCCGCCTGGCCATCGCTGCGCCGGACGCGATCAAGCGCCTGGGCGGCGAGCGCGCCCAGCCGGTGCAGCTGCTGCTGGGCCAGGACAAGCTCGATGGCCCCGAGGGTCTGATCGCACGCCGCCTCGCCCATCTGACGGCCTATCAGGACGCCGCCTATGCGCAGCGCTATCTGGCCCTGGTCGACAAGGTGCGTGCGGCCGAGGCTGCCCTGGGCGAAGCCGGCAAGGCCGAGCGTTTAACCAAGGCCGTCGCCCGCTACTACGCCAAGCTGCTGGCGATCAAGGACGAGTGGGAAGTGGCCCGTCTCTACACCGACGGCAGGTTCGAAGCCAGCATGCGCGCCCAGTTCGACAACTGGGAACGTCTGTCCTTCCATATGGCGCCGCCGCTGCTGTCAAAACCTGGCCCCGATGGACGTGCGAAGAAGGTCGAGCTGGGCTCTTGGACCTTCAAGGCCTTGAAGGTGATGGCCAGGTTCAAGGGCTTGCGCGGCACGCCGCTGGATGTTTTCGGCAAGACCGAGGAGCGCCGCCTGGAGCGCCAGCTGATCAGCGACTACGAGGCCTTGATCGATGAGCTGCTGGCCAAGCTCAGTGCCGACAAGCTGGAGCTGGCCGTCAAGCTGGCCCGGCTGCCGGAATCCATCCGCGGCTACGGCCATGTCAAGCTGGCCAATGTCGTGACGGTGCGGGCCCAGCAGCAGGAGCTGCTGGACCGCTTCCACGGCCGGGTGGCCGAGGCGTCGGTGCAGATCGTCAAGCCGGCCGAGCGGGTCAAGAGCGTCGCCGAGCTGTGACAACGGGGGGGCTTGCCCCCCAATGTGGGATTCCCAGGCCGGCGGCGGCGGTCACAATGCGCGCTCATTGACCCACCCGACCCAGGACCGACACGATGCCGCTGCAACGATTCCCCCGCCCGTCCGCCATCCCTCTCGTGCTGGCCCTGAGCCTTGCGGCCTGCGGCAAGCAAGGTGTCGAGCTCGGCCAGGGCGGTTCCATCGTCTCGGGCTCCGGCGGCCCGCAGGGCGCCAGCAATGCGGCCAAGGAGTTGCTGAAGTGCGAGGCGCCGGTGGCCGTGGTCGCGCTGCAGGAGAACCAGGGCGGCTATACCGGCATCGGCCGTGGCGGCCTGCCGGAGTCGCCGCTGCCGCTGGTGCGCGTGCTGATGCAGCAAAGCGGCTGCTTTCGCATCGTCGACCGCAATGCCGGGCTGAAGGCCACGGTGCGCGAGCAGGAGCTGAAGGATGCCGGCGTGCTGCGCGCCGATGGCGATGTCAAGAAGGGCCGCGGCATCATGGCCCAGTACAGCGTGATGCCCAGCCTGGTCTTCTCCGAGCAGGACGCCGGCCGCCAGCTGGGTGGCGTGATCGCCGCGATACCCGGCCTCAACAAGCTGGCCGGCGCGGCCGAGCAGGTCAAGCTGAAGGAGGCGCAGGTCGTGCTGCTGCTGACCGATAACGAAACCACCGAGCAGCTGTCCTCGGCCACCGGCTCGGCGCGCACCACCGATCTGGGCATAGGCGGCTTCGCGATCGGCGCCGGCGGCGGCCTGGGCGGCATGGGCTGGAGCAATACCAACGAGGGCAAGGTGATCGCCGCGGCTTTTCTCGATGCGCACAACCAGCTGGTGACCCAGCTGCGCACCTTGGTGGCCAAGGAGCTGCCCGAGCCGGTCGCGACCAAGCTGAAGAAGGGCTGAACGCCCTCGCTCGCGGACTTACCTCAGCATGCTCGACATGGCCGACAGGCTGTTGAGCATGCGCACCGCCGCCTCGACCGTCGGGGCCTCGAAGACCAGTTCGTCGCCGGCCACGCGGCGCAGCGTCGGCCATTGGCAAAACAGATCGGCCAGCGCGGTGCTCTGGGTCTGCAGGCGCACCGTGACGGGGCCGCTGATCACGAAGGGCTTGGCCTTGGGCTGCGTCAGCGCGCTCTTGACGCCCTCGCGTATCGCCGCGCAGGCCGCGCTGGGCGACAGGCTGACGCCCGTGCTGAAGCCGTGGGCACGCTTGGTCTGCACGAAGACCGTGTCGGGGAACAGCGCGCGGTGCTCGGCGGCAAAGACATCGTCGCCGCTGGCCATCGCGACCGGCACGCCGTACTCGCCGGCCAGCGCACCATAAATGCCCATCTCGCCGAGCTCCTGCTCGTTGAAGAACACACGAGCGAAGGCGAAGCTGTTGATCGTGTGGGCCAGCACGCCCGGGCCCTGCGCGCGGCCGTGATAGCCGATCATGCAGACGGCCATGACGCCCGCCTCCTCGACCCCGGCCACCATGCTCAGATAGCGGGGCTTGCCCAGCACCGCCTGCGCGCGCGCATCGAGCAGATCGGGCAGCAGATTGCGGAAACCGCCGTGCGAATCGTTGACCAGCACCTCGGTAGCACCCGCCTCGAAGGCGCCGGCGATGGCCGCATTGGCCTCGTCCGTCATCAGCCGGCGGGCGCGCTCGTACTCGGTATTGCCGGCGCGGGTCTGCTCGGGATGGAAGACGCCGGCGACGCCCTCGATATCGGTGGAGATCAGGATCTTCATGGTCTTGTCTTCAGGAGTTCGGACAGGGCCGCGCGGTAGTGGCCGGCGCGACCGGTGACGGCCTCGGCGCGGAACAGCGCGTGCAGGATGGCCTGCTCGGTGCTGTCGGCGGCGGCCTGGAACAGCTCGTCCAGGCGCGCGTCGTGCAGCAGCGCGACGGCGGGCATGGGCCGCAGCGGATCCTGCGGCAGGGTGTAGGCGGTCGAGAAGGCCAGCGCGATGTCGCCGCTGCCATGGCCGAACACCGAGCCGGTGCGCGCCAGGCCGGCACCGGCGCGCAGTGCCAGGCGGCGCAGCTGGCGCGCGTCCAGCGGCGCATCGGTGGCCAGCAGCATGATGATGGAGCCCTTCTCGGGGCCGCTATCAGCCTGAGTCTGGGCACCGGCCTGCAGGTCACCGAGCCATTGGCCTGCCAGGGTCAGCTGCTCGGGCCGGCCGTAGTTGGCCAGCACCAGCGCGCCGACCCGGTACTTGCCGCAGCAGCGCGAGGCACTGCCGATGCCGCCCTTCAGGCCGAAGCTGGACATGCCGCGTCCGGCGCCCACCGAGCCCTGCTCGAAGCGCACGTCGGCTGCGGCCAACGCCTGCAGATAGTGCGGCTCGGTGATGGCCAGGCGCTGGATATCGTTCAGATAGCCGTCATTGCACTCGAACACCAGCGGGTTGACGGTGGGCAGGCGCCGGCCGGTCTCGGGATTGGCGGCGATGCAGGCGCGGATCTGGGCCTGGGCCACCGCCGCCACCGAGAAGGTATTGGTCAAGGCAATCGGCGTCTCCAGCACACCGAGTTCCTCGACCTGCACCAGGCCTATGCTCTTGCCGAAGCCGTTGATCACCGCCGCCGCGGCCGGCACGCGCTCGCGGAAGGGGTCACCCTGATGCGGGCGTACGACGGTGACGCCGGTCTGCAGATCACCGTCCGCCAGCGTGCAATGCCCGACCGTGACGCCGGCCACATCGCTGATCGCGTCCAGCGGGCCGGACGGCAGGCTGCCGATGCGGGGCGCTTGCGTCATATCACTTGCGGTCGATCTTGGGATCCAGCGCATCGCGCAGGCCGTCGCCCAGCAGATTGAAGGCCAGCACGGTCAGGAAGATCGCCAGGCTGGGGAACAGCGCGACATGCGGTGCGTTGACCATGTCGGCACGGGCCTCGTTGAGCATCGCGCCCCACTCGGGCGTCGGTGGCTGCGCGCCCATGCCGAGGAAAGAAAGGCTGGCGGCCGTGATGATGGAGGTACCCAGGCGCATCGTGAAATAGACGACGATGGACGAGATCGTGCCCGGCAGGATGTGGCGCACGATGATGGTCCAGTCGTTGGCGCCGATCGAGCGCACCGCCTCGACATAAGTCATCTGCTTGAGCACCAGGGTGTTGCCGCGCACCAGGCGGGCAAAGGCCGGCACGCTGAACACCGAGACCGCGACGACGACGTTGATCATGCTGCTGCCCAGGATCGCGACCACGCCCAGCGCCAGCAGGATGCCGGGGAAGGCGAACAGCACGTCCGAGATGCGCATCACGATGCGGTCCCACCAGCCTTCGTAGTAGCCGGCCAAGAGGCCCAGCGCGGTGCCGATCAGGCCGCCGATCGCGACCGACAGAAAGCCGGTAGCCAGCGAGATGCGCGCGCCCAGCAGGATGCGGCTGAAGATGTCGCGGCCCAGCGGATCGACGCCCAGCCAGTGCACGGCCGACGGGCCTTCGTTGAGGCGGTCGTAGTCGAAGAAGTTCTCGGCGTCGTAGGGCGCGATCCAGGGCGCGAACAGTGCGACCAGGATCAGGAGCGCGACGAAGAACAGCGCGGCCATCGCCACATGCTGCTTGCGGAACTTGCGCCAGAACTCGGTCCAGGGCGTGCGCACGCCTTCGGCGCTGGGGATGGAGGTCGTGGTGCTCATATCACTTGTAGCGGATGGTCGGATTGATATAGCCATAGAGCAGATCCACGATCAGATTGATCAGGATGAATTCCAGCGAGAACAGCAGCACCAGGGTCTGGATCACCGGGTAGTCGCGCTGCGTCACCGAATCGACCAGCAGACGGCCCAGGCCCGGCCAGTTGAAGACGGCCTCGACGACGATGGAGCCGCCCAGCAGGAAGCCGAACTGCAGGCCCATCATCGTGACCACCGGGATCAGCGCATTGCGCAGGCAATGCTTGGCGATGACCTTGCGCTCGTTCAGGCCCTTGGCCCGCGCGGTGCGCACAAAGTCTTCCTGGATCACCTCGACAAAGGAGGCGCGGGTGAAGCGTGCCATCACCGCCGCCACCGCCGCGCCCAGGGTCAGCGAGGGCAGGATGTAGTGCTTCCAGCTGTCGGCGCCTACCGTCGGCAGCCAGCCCAGCTGGACCGAGAAGATCTGCATCAAGAGCATGCCCAGGGCGAAGGCCGGGAAGGAGATGCCCGAGACCGCGATGGTCATGCCCAGCCGGTCGGGCCACTGGTTGCGGTAGACGGCCGAGACGATGCCTATGGTCATGCCGAAGATGACGGCCCAGACCATGCTGCTGACGGTCAGCAGCAGCGTCGGCATGAAGCGCTCGGCGATCTCGGTGGCGACCGGGCGACGCGTGCGCATCGAGTTGCCGAACTCGCCGCTCAGCATATGGCCGAAGTAGCTGACGAACTGCTCGGGCAGCGGCTTGTCCAGGCCCAGCTCCTGGCGCACCAGGGCAATGGTTTCCTCATCGGCGTCCTGGCCGGCCGCCAGCCGCGCCGGATCGCCGGGCAGCATGTGCACGAACAGGAACACCAGCACCGCGACGATCAGCAGCGTGGGGATCAGCCCCAGCAGCCGTTTCAAGAAATAGTTCAGCATGATGGCAAGAGGCCAGTCAGAGAGAAGGCCCGCGCCCCATCACACGATGCGGCGCGGGCAGGGCACGGCCATTACTCGGAGGTTTACTCGGAGACCGCGATCTCGGTCGAGTTGATATTGCCGTCAGGCATCACGAAGATGCCGGACAGGCGCTTGCTCGTCGCATACAGGTTCTTCTCGGTGACCAGGGGCGCCCAGGGGGCGTCCTTCACCAGCTGCTCCTGGACGGTGCGATAGAGCTGGGCCTTCTCGCCATCGTCCACCGACTTCAGCGCCTTGGCGATGGCCTCATCGACCACCGGGCTGCTGTAGTAGGAGGCGTTGTTCAGCTTCGGCGGCCAGGACTCGGTGGCCAGCAGCGGACGCAGGGCCCAGTCGGCCTCGCCGGTCGACGAGGACCAGCCGGCGTAGTACATGCGCACCTTGGCGGTCTTCGGGTCCGGTGCCTGCTGCACCCACTCGACCCGCTGACCCGGCTCCAGCGCCAGCACCTGCACCTTGATGCCGACCTGGGCCAGCTGCTGCTGCAGGAACTGGATGGTCTTCTGTGCGGTGGTGGTCGTGTAGGCGCTCCAGATCACCGACTCGAAGCCGTTGGCGTAGCCGGCTTCCTTCAGCAGCTCGCGGGCCTTCTTCGGGTCATAGGGCCAGGGCGCCATCTTGTGGGCATACAGCACACCAGTGGGCACATAGCCCTCGGCCGGCACCGCGTAGCCGTTGAACGCGACCTTGGCCAGCGCCTCCTTGTTGATCGCGTAGTTGATGGCCTGGCGCACCTTCAGATTGTCGAAGGGCTTTTGCAGCAGGTTGAAGCTGAGGTAGCGGGTGATGATGGACGGTGCCGTCGTGACCTTCAGCTTGGCGTTCTTCTCCAGCGCGGCGGCCTGCTCGTAGGGCAGCGGCGAGGCGAAGTCGGCCTCGCCGGTCTGCAGCATCGCGGCGCGGGTGTTGTTCTCCAGCACCGGCTTCCAGGTGATGCTGTCCACCTTGGGATAGCCCTTGTTCCAGTAGCCGTCGAACTTCTTGCCCTTGACGAAGTCGGTCTGCTTCCACTCGACGAAGACGAAGGGGCCGGTGCCGACCGGGTTGAAGGCGATGTCCTTGTTGCCGTACTTCTTCAGCGCGGTGGGCGAGATCATCGCGGCCGAGGCATGGGCCAGCGAGTTGATGAAGGGGCCGAAGGGCTCCTTCAGGGTGATGCGCACGGCCAGCGGGCCGGTGGCCTCGACCTTGTCGATGCGGTTGAACTGGTTGAAGCGGGCCAGCTTGTTCTCGGGGTTCATCACCCGGTCCAGCGTGACCTTGACCGCCTCGGCATTGAAGTCGCTGCCGTCGTGGAACTTGACGCCGGGGCGCAGCTTGAACTCATAGACCAGGCCGTCCTTGGAGACGGTGTGGCTCAGCGCCAGCACATTGCGCACCTTCAGGTCCTTGTCGAACTCGTAAAGGCCCTGGTAGAAGGATTTGGTGACCGCCGTGGTCAGCGTGGTGTTGGTCTGGTAGGGGTCCAGGGTCTCGGGCTGGCCGCCGATGGCCAGCACCACATCCTTGGCGGCCAGGGCCGAGACGCCGGCGCTCAACAGGCCGGCAGCGAGGAAGCAGCGACCGAGCGCGCTGATGCGGTAGGTATTCATCATCTGGAGACTCCTGTGGGGTAGAGGGGAAGGAAAGTCGATTCGATTCAGTACACGCCGACGCTGTGGCGTGCGACGAAGTGGCCGGGCGAGACCTCGACCAGCGGCGCGACCGTCGGCTCGTCGCCGACCATGCGCACCGGGCTGGGGATCTCGCCGCTGAGCAGCTCGCGGCTGCGGCTGCGCCGCGTCGGGTCGGCCACCGGCACGGCGGCCATCAGCTTGCGGGTATAGGGATGCTGCGGGTTCTCGAAGATCGCGCGGCGCGGCCCGATCTCGACGATCTGGCCGAGGTACATCACCGCGACCCGGTGGCTGACCCGCTCGACCACGGCCATATCGTGCGAGATGAAGAGGAAGGCGATGCCCAGCTCGCGCTGCAGGTCCAGCATCAGGTTGACGATCTGCGCCTGGATCGACACGTCCAGCGCCGACACCGCCTCGTCGGCGATCACGACCTTGGGGTTCAGCGCCAGCGCGCGCGCGATCGCGATGCGCTGGCGCTGGCCGCCGGAGAACTCGTGCGGATAGCGCTGCGCCTGCTCGGGCGTCAGCCCGACCTTCTGCATCAGCCAGTCGACCCGGGCCTGGGCCTCGGCGCCGGAGGCGATCTTGTGCACCAGCAGCGGCTCCATGATGGAGAAGCCCACCGTGACCCGCGGGTCCAGCGAGGCGAACGGATCCTGGAAGATGAACTGGATATTGCGGCGCAGGGTTTGCAGCGCGGCCGTGGGCAGCTCGCGGATGTTCTGGCCGCCGAACTCGATCGCGCCGCTCTGGCTCTCGACCAGGCGCAGCAGCGAGCGGCCGGTGGTCGACTTGCCGCAGCCCGACTCGCCGACCAGGGCCAGGGTCTCGCCGGGGCGCAGATCAAAGCTGACCTGCTCGACCGCATGGACGCGACGGGTCACGCGGCTCAGCAGGCCGCTGCGCATATCGAAGCGGGTCACGAGATTCTTGACACGCAGGATGGGCTCGGCCTCGGCCTTGACCGTGTCCTGCGGCCGCGCCGGCTCGGCCGGCGCGCTGTCATCGGTGCGCAAGAGCTCGAACTTCAGCGGCAGATCCAGCCCCTGCATCGCGCCCAGCCGCGGCACGGCCGACAGCAGGGCTTTGGTGTAGCGGTGCTGCGGCGCGGCGAACAGCGCCTCGGAGGCGCCCTCCTCCACCTTGTCGCCCCGGTACATCACCAGCACCCGGTCGGCCACCTCGGCCACCACGCCCATATCGTGCGTGATGAAGACCACGCCCATCTGCATTTCCTGCTGCAGCTCGCGGATCAGCTGCAGGATCTGCGCCTGGATGGTCACGTCCAGCGCGGTGGTCGGCTCGTCGGCGATCAGCAAGGCCGGCTTGCAGGAGAGCGCCATCGCGATCATCACCCGCTGGCGCATGCCGCCCGAGAGCTGGTGCGGATAGCGGTCCAGGACATTGCGGGCCTCGGGGATGCGCACCAGCTCCAGCATGCGCAGCGCCTCGGCGCGCGAGGCGGCGGCGCTCTTGCCCTGGTGCTCCTGGATGGCCTCGGCGATTTGGTCGCCGGCGGTGAACACCGGGTTCAGCGAGGTCATCGGCTCCTGGAAGATCATCGCGATATCGGCGCCGCGGATGCTGCGCATCGTCGCGTCGCGCGCCGTCGCCAGATCCAGGATCTCGCCGTTGCGGCGGCGGAAAGCCATGCTGCCGTTGATGATGCGGCCGCCGCCATGCTCGACCAGGCGCATCAGCGCCAGCGAGGTGACCGACTTGCCCGAGCCCGACTCGCCGACGATGGCCAGGGTCTCGCCACGGTCGACATGGAAGCTCAGCTTCTTGACCGCATCGACGCTGCGCTCGGAGGTCGAGAAACGCACCGACAGATCATGGACGGAGACGACGCGCTGCTCGGGCAGGATCAGGGCGCTGGACTTGGCGGGGGCTTCGAGCACGGAGGTGGACATAGCAGAAGACTGACTCGAGAAGGTTCAGCGGAAGATCGCTGTTTGCGGCGCGGCATCGCCGACCCGCATCTGACCGCGGTACATGCCCTCGGTGTTGAAGGGCAGGCTGACATGGCCCTGCGCATCGACGGCGATCAGGCCGCCACGGCCCGCTATGGCCGACAGCGACTGCATCACCGCCGCCTCGGCAGCGGCCTCCAGCGACTGGCCGCCATAGGCCATGCGGGCGCAGAGCTCGTAGGCGGTGGCGGCGCGGATGAACATCTCGCCGGTGCCGGTGCAGGACACGGCGGCCGTGCGGTTGTCGGCATAGGTGCCGGCACCGATCAGCGGCGAATCGCCGACCCGGCCGGGCCGCTTGTTGGTCATGCCGCCGGTCGAGGTGGCGGCGGCCAGATTGCCATGGGCATCGAGGGCGACCGCGCCGACGGTGCCGAACTTGCGGCTCTCGTCGAGCGGCGCACCGGAGGCACCGTCATGATCCAGCACCGTCACCGAGCTGGCCTGCGCGCGGTGCAGCTGCTCGCGGCGCGCGGCGGTCGAGAAATAGTCGGGGCTGACCATCTCCATCCCCAGGCCCTGGGCAAAGGCCTCGGCGCCGGCGCCGACCAGCAGCACATGCTCGCTGTGCTCCATCACCGCACGGGCGGCGCGCAGCGGGCGCTTGATATGGCTGACACAGGCGATGGCGCCGGCCTTCAGCGTCGCGCCATCCATCACGGCGGCGTCCAGCTCATGGGTCTCGGCACTGGTGAACACCGCGCCATGACCAGCGTTGAACAGCGGGCAGTCTTCCAGCAGGTCGACCGCCAGGCTGACCGCGTCCAGCGCCGTGCCGCCCTCGGCCAGCACTCGCTGGCCGGCGCGCAGGATGGCGGCCAGGGCCTCGTGATAGGCCGCCTCTTGCGCGGGACTGATATTGCTGCGGCTCAGGGTGCCGGCGCCGCCATGGATGGCGATCACGGGCAGGGCTTGGGTGGAGTTGCTCACTTGGCAGCCTTCTTCGGTTTGGAGGGGACGGTCGCCTGCGCGCGCAGCTTGCTGGCGTGATCGCCTTCAAGCCAGGGCAGCACCGATTCGGTCAGCTGGGTGGCGGCCTGCAGCGAGCCCTTGGCGCTGTGCGCGACGGCGCTGCACAAGGCCTCGATCAGCACCAGCACGCCGGCCTCGGAGTTGGCGAAATACTGGCTGTGGGTCTGGGCATACAAGGCCACCGAGGCCAGCGGCGCCAGCGGCGAGGCCGGGCTGTCGGTCAGCGCCAGCAGCGGCAGACCGGCGGCGCGGACCCGGCCGGCCAGCATCACGGTGTCGGAGAAATAGCGCGGGAAGCTGATCGCGATCACCAGGTCCTCGCTCGTCAGCCGGCCCAGCCGGCGCGCCGCATAGGACGAGCTTTCGATGCTGGCCAGCAGCTGCACGTTGTCGCAGTACAGCTCCAGGCTGCGCTGCAGCAGGCCGCCCAGCCAGCTGCTGGCGCCGTAGCCGACGATGGCGATGCGGCGCGCCTTCAGGATCGCCTCGACCGCCTGGGTGCAGCTCTGCACATCGAGGGCCGCGCGCGTGGCCTCGATATTGCCGGCCATATCGGCCAGCGCGCTGTCGAACACATCGGCCACCGTGGCCGGGCGCTCCAGCTTGCTGCGCAGCTTCTCGACCGGGGCCAGCGCGGTCTCGAAGCCCAGCACCAGCGCGGCCCGGAACTGCGGATAGCCCTCGAAGGCCAGCGCCCGCGCGAAGCGGTTGGCGGTGGCCACCGACACGCCGACGGTCTCGGCCAGCTCGTCGATCGGCATCGTCGCGACCTTCAGCGGATGGGCCAGCACATAGTCGGCCACCCGGGCGTGCGAACGCGTCAGCGACGGCATCGCCCGCGCAATGCGCTGGGCCATCGAGGGATTGCCGGGGAAGGTCGCCATCTGCCTGCCTGGGAGTCGGATGAAGGGATCACGGAGCGAGCATCACGATTGATCGTGAATTTTCATTCACCGCGATCATAGCGAAATTTTTTGATCAAACGCAAATGCGTGAAGACTTGATGACGGCGGGCACGCGGAGCGCACAAGACATAAAAAAAACCGGCCCTCGGGCCGGTCTGTCGCGGGCCTGTGCAGCGCTCAGCGCAGCAACACCTCGACGCGGCGCGCCTGGCGCGGGCTGCCGCTGCCGGTGGCCAGCTCGGGCTTGCTCAGCTCGATGCGGCCCTCGGCCACGCCCAGGCTCAGCAGCGCCTCGCGCACGGCCAGCGCGCGCTGCTTGGCCAGCTCGGCATTCAGCGCCGCGTCGCCGCTGGCGTCGTGGTAGCCGCTGACCACCAGCGTCTTGCCTTCAGCCAGCGCCTGGGTCAGCTGAACCAGTGCCTCGTTGGCACCGCCAGCCAGTTCGGCGCTGGCGCTGGCGAAGAAGAACTTGACGACACCGTTCTCGACCAGGATCGCCGCCACATCCTCTTCGACCAGCACGGCCGCCGGCTGTGGTGCCGGCTTGGCCATGCTGCGGCTCTTGTGCACGCCGAAGCCGATGAGCAGCGCCACCACCAGGGCCACGATGATGCCTACCAGGCGCAGGGCCACGCCCTCGTTCTCGTCAAAAAGCGCGTTCGTCGTCATGGGTTTTCCTCACCGAATGAAGCGGGGATTCTAGACGCCGGACCATGACAAGTCCTGGCCCCGCAGCGGCAGGCTGCGGATGCGCTTGCCGCAGGCCGCGAAGATGGCATTGCACAGCGCCGGCGGCAGCGGCGGCAGGGCCGGCTCGCCCAGACCGGTGGGTGGGATGTCGCGCTCGATGAAGTGCACCTCGATGCGCTCGGGCACCTCGGGCATGCGGATCTGCGGGTTGTCGTCGAAATTGCCCTGCACCACCGCCCCCGCCTCCAGCGTGATGCGCTGGTGCAGGGTGCTGGAGAGGGCGTCGATCACCGCGCCCTGCACCTGCTGCTCGGCGCCGCTGCGATTGACGATGGGCCCGACATCGACCGCCGAGACCACGCGCAGCACCTTCAGCTCGCCGGCCGGGCTGACCGCGACCTCGACCACATGGGCAACATAGCCCCGATTCGCCCAGTAGCCAGAGATGCCCATGCCCCGGCCCCGGGGCAAGGCCCGGCCCCAGCCGGCCTTCTCGGCGGCCAGCCGCAGCACCGCCTTGATGCGACCGACATCGAAGTCCGGCGCCTTCAGCTCGCGGTCCTCGCCCCATAGCGCCAATCGAAAGGCCAGCGGGTCCTGCTGCGCCGCATGGGCCAGTTCGTCGACAAAGCTCTCGGTCACGAAGGCCAGGCTGTTGGCGCCCGGCGAGCGATAAGGGCCCTCGGGCACATGGCTGTCCACCACGGCCGCCTCGACCCGGTAGTTCGGCACGAAGCGGGCCGGAAACAGGCTGGCGCGCAGCTTGGGCGTGACCGGGTCGCGGAAGGCATGGCGCAGGCTGTAGGTCTCCCAGGCCGTGACACGGCCCTGGGCATCGAGCCCGGCCCGCATGCGCTGCCAGCCGTGCGGCCGGTAGAAGTCGTGCCGCATATCGTCCTCGCGGCTGTAGAACAGCTTGATGGGCTTGCCCACCCGCAGCGCGATCGCGCCCGCCTCCAGCACGAAGTCCAGCTCGAAACGCCGACCGAAACCGCCGCCCAGGCGCGGAATCGTCACCCGTATCCTGTCCGCCGGCACGCCCAGCACCTTGTGCAGCACCACCGGCACCAGATCGGGAAACTGGCTGGGCGTGGTCAGCGCCAGGCCGCCATCCGGCAGCGGCTCGGCCAGGCAGCTCATGGGCTCCATCGTGCAGTGGGCCAGCAAGGGGAACTCGTAGAAGGCCTCGACCCGCCGGGCCGCCTGGGCGAGCGCAGCGGCGCTGTCGCCGTCATTGCGCCAGATCTCGCCGGGCCGCTGCAGCGCGGCCAGCGCCTGCTCGCGGTAGCCGGCGCTGCCATGCCGGGCATAGGCGTCGGTGTCCCAGTCGACCTTGAGCGCGCGGCGCGCCTTGATGGCCGCCCAGCTGCTGCTCGCGACGATGGCCACAAAAGGCTGCAGCCCGTGGTGATTGCGGTCCGCGCTGCGGCGCAACGGCTCGGCGCTGCCCTCGACGATGAAGGCATCCCGCACGCCGGGCAGGCGCCTGATCTCCGCCAGATTGGCGCTGCGCGCCGTACCGCCGAACACCGGGCATTTCTCCACCATCGCATAGAGCTGGCCGGCTCGCTGTTGGTCCATGCAGAACAGCGGCGCGCCGCGCGCGAAGCCGGCGCCGTCCACATTCGCATGGCGCTGGCCCAGCAGCTTGAACTCCGAGCGCGGCTTGAGCTTGATGCTGTCGAGCGCCGGCAGCGGCAGGCGCGCCGCCGCATCGGCCAGCTCGCCATAGCCGGCACGCCGACCGCTGGCTTCATGCAAGACCTGACCCCGCTCGGTGCGCAGCTCGGCCGCCGGCACCGCCCAGCGCCGCGCAGCCGCGTCGATCAGCACCAGCCGGGCGGCAGCGCCGGCGCGGCGCAGCGGCTCCCAAGCATTCGGGATGGACTCGCTGCCGCCCGAGCCCTGATCGGCCATGCGGGCGTCGTAGCCAGCCTGTGCGATGCGCACCTGGTCCAGGCCCACATCCAGCTCCTCGGCCAGCAACATCGGCAGGCT
Organism: Roseateles cavernae; assembly: GCF_040187885.1. NCBI lineage: Bacteria > Pseudomonadati > Pseudomonadota > Betaproteobacteria > Burkholderiales > Sphaerotilaceae > Roseateles > Roseateles cavernae. The sequence continues at coordinate 404,382 of NZ_JBDPLH010000002.1, read as the reverse complement.
GGTCTTGACGCCCTGGCCCATGTCGGGATTCTTGGCCATCAGCGTGATCAGCCCGGCCGGCGTGATCGTGATGAAGGCATTCGGGGCAAAGCTGTGCGGCGTGGCCGCCTCGGCCTGATCGGAGGCAAAGCCCAGCATCAGCCCGCCGCCGGCCAGCGTCGTCAAGCGCAGGAAGCCGCGCCGGTCCAGCACCAGTGCGGCGCTCATGCAGCCCTCCCGGCCACCGACTTGATCGCCGCGCGGATGCGCAGCTGGGTGCCGCAACGGCACAGATTGCCGGCCATGGCGGCGTCGATCTCGGCATCGCTGGGGTGCGGATTGGTCTTCAGCAGCGCTGCGGCCTGCATGATCTGGCCGGCCTGGCAGTAGCCGCACTGGGCCACATCATGGGCCACCCAGGCCTGCTGCAGCGGGTGCCGCCCTTGTGGATCGAGACCCTCGATCGTGGTGATGCTGCGGCCGGCAAGACCTGACACCGGCAGCTGGCAGCTGCGCGTGGCCTGGCCATCCAGATGGACGGTGCAGGCGCCGCACAGGCCCTTGCCACAGCCGTACTTGGTGCCGCAGAGCTGCAACTCGTCACGCAGCGCCCAGAGCAAGGGGGTATCGGCGTAATCGACATCGATGTGGCGGCGCTGGCCGTTGATCGTGAGCTGGTGGCGGGGCATGGTGTCTCCTGGCTGGTTTCGAGCTGGGGCGCAGCATAGAAACCGCGCGCGCGGCTGTCACAAGCCATCGGACGAAGTTGCGTGGGAGGTGGACGAAACCGGACCGGTAGCGACGACTTCAGCCGCCGCGGCTGCGCGCGCGGTGATGCAAGGCCTGGGCGGCCTGCTCCATATCCTCGATGTGCTGGCGCATCAGGCGCAGGCCGCGGTCCGCGCCGCTGCGTTGCTGCGCGCGTTCCTGCTGCTTCAAGCGCTCGGCCATATCGCGCGCCTTGGCCCTGAGCAGGGCCTGTTGTCGCTCGAGTTCGCTGCGGCTCAGGCGGCTCCACTTGGGTCTTTTTTGTGTCATCTCGCTCTCACTTCTTGGCAGCCACTGTGCTGCCAAGCGCTGGGCCGGGCCACCCAGATGCGACGAACTGCAAGAAGCGCGGCATGACTTCGCCATTCAAGGCGCACGATCTCAGCCAGCGCAAGCATCACTGTCCGCACAAGCGGTGGTCGAAGCCCTGACACAGGCCGCCCGCGCATGGGTAAGCTCTGGCTGCTGCCGGGGGCGCTGAGTTCCCGCGCCGAAACCGAGGACCCCAAGATGACAGCCACCCGCATCGAACGTGACAGCATGGGCGAGATGGAAGTGCCCGCTGACGCCCTCTACGGCGCGCAGACCCAGCGCGCGGTGCAGAACTTCCAGATCAGCGGGCCGATGCCGGCGCGCTTCATCGCAGCGCTGCTGCAGGTCAAGCTGGCCGCCGCGCGCGCCAATGTGGCGCTGGGCCAGCTGCCGGCCGAGATCGGTGAGGCGATCGAGATGTCGGGCGTCGAGCTGCTGGCCGACGCCGACCTGATGCGCCATTTCCCGGTCGATGTGTTCCAGACCGGCTCGGGCACCAGCAGCAATATGAACGCCAACGAGGTGCTGGCCACGCTGGCCGGGCGCAAGCTCGGCAAAGCGGTCAGCGCGAACGACCACGTCAACGCCGGCCAGAGCAGCAACGACTCGATTCCCTCGGCCCTGCACATCAGCGCGGCGCTGGCGCTGCACAACGAGTTGCTGCCGGCGCTGGGCGGCCTGCTCGACGCGCTGCGCGCCAAGAGCGCCAGCGACGGCCACCATATCAAGACCGGCCGTACCCATCTGATGGATGCGATGCCGGTGCGCCTGTCCCAGGTGCTGGACGGCTGGGCCGCGCAGATCGAGGCGCAGATCGCCCAGCTGCAAGGCCTGCAGCCGCGTGTTCAGGCGCTGGCCCAGGGCGGCACGGCGGTGGGCACCGGCATCAACGCCCATCCCGACTTCGCCGCGCGCTTCTGCAGCGAGCTGAGCAGCCTCACCGGCCTGGACTTCACGACCGCGCCCGACTTCTTCGCCGCGATGGGCTCGCAGGACACGGCCGTGGCTCTGTCCGGCGCGCTCAAGGGCCTGGCGGTGAGCCTGATGAAGATCGCCAACGACCTGCGCTGGATGAACTCCGGCCCGCTGGCCGGCCTGGCCGAGATCGAGCTGGAGGCGCTGCAGCCCGGCTCGTCCATCATGCCCGGCAAGGTCAACCCGGTAATCCCGGAGGCGGTCGCGATGGCGGCGGCCCAGGTGATCGGCCATGACGCGGCGATCACCATCGCCGGCCAGAGCGGCAACTTCGAGCTCAATGTGATGCTGCCGCTGGTCGCCCACAACCTGCTGGACAGCCTGCATCTGCTCAGCAAGACCAGCGCGCTGCTGGGCGAGCGGGCGATCGCCAGCTTCAAGGTCAATGCCCCGGGCCTGCAGCAGGCGCTGTCGCGCAACCCCATCCTGGTCACCGCGCTGAACCCGGTGATCGGCTATCTGAAGGCCGCCGAGATCGCCAAGCAGGCCTACAAGCAGGGCCGGCCGGTCATCGACGTGGCGGCCGAGCTGACCGAACTGTCACGCGCCGATCTGGAGCAGCTGCTGGACCCGGCCAAGCTGACGCAAGGCGGGCTCTAGCAGCCTGCGGCCAGCAGCGGCGTCGCCGCCTCCACCGGCGCCAGCAGCCGTGGCCAGATGCGCGGCCCGAGTTCGCGGCGGAAGGCGGCGAAATGGCCCAGGCTTTCCAGCCCCACGTCGGCCGGCGCCAGCGTGTGGCGCTGAACCTGGGCGGTGCTGAAGCGCGCGGCCAAGGCATCGACCGCCGGGGCCGGGCCGAACACCGGATCGTCGCTGATGTTCCACAGATGCACCGGCCCGGTGAAGCGGTGGTAGCCCAGCTCGGCCTGCAGGCTGGGGTCGCTGAACATGAAGCCGCGCCGCCGGCCCCAGGCCGCCCATTCCAGCGCCGCGCCCTTGGGCAGACCCTCGGCGCGCCGCGCCCCCATCAGCCAGCCGGGCGCGTGGCCCAGCAGATGGCCGGCGGCCGGCAGCATCGCGTGGAAGAACAGCCAGGCCTTGGCCTTGTGGATGCCGCTCCAGAAGCGCCAGTCGGCCGCCTGCGCCGCCACGCCCAGGATGGCATCGGCCTGCTCGTAGTCGGGCGCCAGCCCGATCGCATTGCCGCCGAAGGAATGGCCCACCAGCAGCAGGCCCAGCGCGCGGCCCTGGGCCTCCTGCTCCATCCGGCGGCGGCGCTGCACCGCACGCAGCGCCGCGCCCATGTCCAGCTGGGCCCAGTCGCGCAGCCGCGCGCGCTCCTGGCGCAGCGGCCCCTGCAGCGAGTCGCCGATGCCGCGGTAGTCGTAGCTGAGCACGGCATAGCCGCGCTGCGCCAGCCACTCGCCGAAGCCACGATAGAAGCCGCGCGCCACCGCCGTGGCCGGGCTGATCAGCGCGATCGCGCGCGGCGCACTGGCCGGCTCGAACCAGGTGGCGGCCAGCAGGCGACCGTCGGCGCAGCGCAGCTGCAGCATGCGCTGGCGCGCCAAGGGCTCGGCAGCGGCGGCACCGGCGGCCAGCGCGGGAGTGTTGAGCGTGAGGGTCTGAGGCATGGATCGAGTCTAGTTTGGCAATAATTCATTGACTAGATCAGTCAATATCATCACATTGCTTCCATGAAGTTGACAAAAGACCGCAACCCCACTTCGATGCGCACGCCCGGGCGCGAGAGCGCGCTGGATGCCAATGCGCTGGAGCTGTTCGCCCGCATCGTCCAGGCCGGCAGCTTTGCCGAGGCCGCGCGTCAGCTGGGCCTGACACGGGCGGCGGTCAGTCGCCGGGTCGCGGCGATCGAGGCGGCGGTGGGCGTCGCGCTGTTTGTGCGCAGCACGCGCAGCCTGGCGCTGACCGACTCGGGCCGGCGCCTGCATGCGCGGGCCAAGGCCGTGCGCGAGGCCGCCGAGGCCGCGCGCATGGCGCTCAAGCATCAGCGCGGCCAGTTGGGCGGCACCCTGCGCATCAGCGCCACCACCAGCTTCGGTCGCCATCTGCTGGCGCCGCTGCTGGCCCGTTTCCAGGCCCTGCATCCGGCGCTGCGCTACGAGTTGCTGTTCACCGACCGGCGCGTCGACCTCTTGCGCGAGGGGCTGGACCTGGCTTTTCGCATCACCGACCGCCCGCCCGAGGACTGGGTGGCCCAGCCGCTGCGGCGCTTCGCGGTGCGGCTCTACGGCCTGCCGCATCTGCGGCTCGAGACGCCCGAGCAGATCGCCGCCCTGCCCTGCCTGCTGCTGGGCCAGCACGAGGACCCGCGCGCCAGCCTGTGGCTGGGGCCGCAGGGCCAGCGCTGCGAGCCGATGCTGCAGGCCAGTGCCTGGGGCTCGGACATGGAGTCGCTGCTGGCGCTGGCGCGCCATGGCGCGGGCGTCGTGCCGGCACCGGACTTCTGCGTGCCGGCCGGCGACGCGCTGGTCGACCTGCTGCCGGGCTGGCGCCTGCTGGTGCCCGAGGGCGAGTGGGTGCAGGCGCTGAGCCTGCCGGCGCCCGGTGCGTCGGAGACCGCACGGGCGCTGGTCAGGTTTGTGCAGGAGGCCTTGGCCGGCGACGGGCTCTGAGCGGCCCGCCCAGCATCGACTGCCACACGCCATCACGACGCAGCAGCAGATGCCAGAAGGCTGCGGCGATATGCAGCGCCAGCAGCCCCATCAGCAGATGGCCGGCCGCCGCATGGCTGTCGAGCATGATGTTCAGCGCCAGGCTGTCACTGGCGAAGAACAGCGCGGCCGGATCGATCCTCGCGCCCGGGCGCAGCCAGGCGATCGCAAAGCCCGAGGCGATCAGATAGGCCAGCAGACCGTAGATCGCTCGATGCGCCCGGCGCGCCAGCCGCCGCTCCCAGGCCGGCCCGTCGCCCGGCAGGCGCGAGCCGCCATCGCCCCAGCGATTCCAGGCCAGGCGCGCGCTCAGCAGCAGGCCCAGCAGGCCACCGACCCAGAGTTCCTCGCGCAGCTCGGCCGGCTTGAACAGCGAGCCGGTGGCGTCGCCGTTGCGTATCAGCGCATAGACCACCAGCGGCACGCTGAGCCCGTGCAGCAGCCGGCCCGGCCAGGCCTGGGCGCGGGCCGGCGGACCGCGGTGGCGCAGGCCTTGCAGCCGCCGCCTGATATGGCGCCGCGCGCCCGCAACCATCTCAAGAAACCGCACGCTGCGGCTCCCCACACTGTTTCTGCTGCAGCGTCCTGCCGAGCAGTTCGGCGCGCTCCCCGGCCGCATCGGCGGCATTATCGGCATGGCGATAACGCACCACCACGAGAATCGGCAATATCACCTGCCAGGAATTGCGGCGCACCTCCTCGGCAATCCTGCGGGTTTCTTCGGCCTGGCTGATTTCGGCGCGCAGCGCGCTGCAGGACAGCTCGGCGAACTGCGCCTGCGGCACGCCGGGCGCCGGAATGCTGGCGCAGCCCCCGAGCCCCAGAAGAACCGGCACGGCGGCGCTCGACAATGAGGTTTGCAAGAATTTCATAGGATTCATTGAATGAGTATTCAACCGATACCACGGCGACAAATTAAGTAATGGGAAGCGCAGCCAACAAACCATCAGCCAAACCACCGCATATATTCGGCACCAATATCTATCAGCGCCGGTATTCATACTAGTTTTGCAGCTACCTCGGGTACAGTGCGTTCTTGCTCATACTTTGTTGCGCGGCATGCAATCCATCGATCTGAACCTCTTGGTAGCGCTCGACGCCCTGCTCAGCGAGGCCAGCGTGACCCGTGCGGCCGAGCGCATGAATCTGAGCCCGCCGGCCATGAGCCGCACGCTGGCGCGCATCCGCCATGTGCTGGGCGATCCGGTGCTGGTGCGGGCCGGCCGCGCACTGGTGCCGACACCGCGCGCCGAGGCCTTGCGGCCGCAGCTGCGCCAGCTGATCGAACAGGCCCAGGGGCTGTTGCACGGCGATGCGGCGGCGCTGGCCACGAGCGCACGCAGCTTCGGCATCCGCTGCTCGGAGACGGTTGCCGAGCTGTTCGCCGCCCCCTTGCTGGCGGCGATGCGCGCGCAAGCGCCGGGCATCAGCCTGCGCTTCATGCAGGAGGGGGCCGAGGATGTCGGCGCGTTGCGCGACGGGGCGGTCGACCTGGACATCGGCCTGCTGGGCCCGAGCGGGCCCGAGATCCGGGTCAGGGCCTTGTTCAGCGACCGCTTCGTGGTCGTGCTGCGCGAGGGCCATGCCCTGCTCGGCGCCCCGCTGAGCGCGGCCGCCTTCGCCGCAGCGGCGCATATCGCGGTGTCGCGCCGCGGTCGCGCTCAGGGGCCGGTCGACCGGCTGCTGGCCGAGCAGGGCCTGCGCCGCGAGGTGGCCCTGGTCGTGCCCAGCATGATGCCGGCGCTGCGGCTGGCGGCCGAATCGGAGCTGCTGGCCACGGTGTCGCTGCGCGCCGCGCGCTGGGCCGCCGCGCGCGGCCTGGCGATCCGGACGCTGGAGCTACCCTGGTCCACCGGCCAGGTCCAGATCAGCCAGTCTTGGCATCCGCGCTTCGAGCGCGACCCGGCGCACCGCTGCCTGCGCGACACCGTGCAGCGGGTCTGCGGCGACGCCGCCGTCTGAGCCCGGGCCGCGAGCCCGGCCTCTTGAAAGCCGGCACGGCGCTCCTATGTCAGGCAGCGGACCGGTCGCCGACAAGCGCCGGCCGGTGCCAAGCCACCCATGACAAGGAGGATGTCGCCATGTATGAATCCATGTTGTTGAATCAACCTGCCCACTGGTTCGGCCAGTTCGAGCGGCTACGCCGCGATCTCGACGGCGCCGCCGGCGCTCTGCCCGGCAGCATTCGCTCGGTCGCCCAGGGTTCGGAGCCGGCCATCAATATCGGCCGCACGCCGGGCAGCATCGAGGTCTATGCCTTCGCGCCGGGGCTGGACGCCCAGCGCATCGAGGTCACGCTGGACCGCGGCGTGCTGCGCATCAGCGGCGAGCGCGCCTCGGGCGTGCCCGAGGACCGGCCGGCCCAGCTGCATGTCTACACCCGGGAACGGGCGACCGGCCGTTTCAATCGGGCGGTCGCGCTGCCGGACGATGTCGACCCCGATCGGGTCAGCGCCAGCTACCGAGACGGCGTGCTGCAGATCAGCATCGCGCGCCGCGAATCGGCGCAGGCCCGCCGCATCACCGTGCAGTAAGCAGACACAGGAGCCCCCATCATGAGCAAGAACACCCCAAGCAGCGCCTCCTCCCAGGAGCAGGAGCGCTCGGTACAGCCGGCGGTCGATGTCTTCGAGGACGAGGCCGGCATCACCCTGCTGGCCGATATGCCGGGCGTGCCGCGCGAGCGGCTCGAGATCCGCGTCGAGGGCGACGCGCTGCTGATCGAAGGCAGCGTGCAGCCGGCCACGCCCGAGGGCCTGGAGGCCGTTTACGCCGAGCTGCGCGTCCCGCGCTACCGGCGCAGCTTCACGCTGAGCCGAGAGCTCGACAGCGCCAAGATCGACGCCAGCATCAAGGACGGCGTGCTGACACTGCGCATCCCCAAGCAGGCCCATGCGCAGCCGAGGCGCATCGAGGTGTCGGCCGGCTGAGCCCAGCGGGCATCGGTCAGCGCCGGGCGGCGCGCCGATGCCCGCAGCGGGTCGAGCGGCCTCGATTGTTCGCTTGCGCCGGACAGCAGTTCCGCGTCCTGGCGGCTTCTGCAAAAACGGTCCCGCTCCCACACTGTGATCACGGTTCAACACAGCCTCATCACAGGAGCAAACACCATGCATCGCTTGTCAGGAAAAGTCGCCCTCATCACCGGCGCCAGCTCGGGCATCGGCCACGCCACCGCCCTGCTCTTCGCCGCCGAAGGCGCCAAGCTGGTCGTCGGCGCCCGCCGCCAGGCCGAGCTCGATCAGCTCGTCGCGCAGATCACCGCAGCCGGCGGCGAGGCCGTCGCGCTGGCCGGCGATGTGCGCTCGGAAGCCTATGCCCAGGCCCTGGTGGCGCTGGCCGTCGAGCATTACGGCAGGCTCGACATCGCCTTCAACAACGCCGGCACCCTCGGCGAGGGCGGCCCCAGCACCGCGGTCTCGGAGTCGGGCTGGACCGACACGCTGGCCATCAATCTGAGCGGCGCCTTCCTGGGCGCCAAGCACCAGATCGCGCAGATGCTGGAGAACGGTGGCGGCTCGGTGATCTTCACCTCGACCTTCGTCGGCCATACCTTCGCCTTCCCGGGCATGGCCGCCTATGCGGCCAGCAAGTCCGGCCTGATCGGCCTGACCCAGGCGCTGGCTGCCGAGTACGGACCGCAGCAGGTGCGGGTCAATGCGGTGCTGCCGGGTGCGGTCGACACCGATATGTACCGCGACAAGAACAGCACAGCCGAGGCGCAGGCCTTCGTGAGCAATCTGCACGCGCTCAAGCGCGTCGCCACGCCGGAAGAGCTGGCGCGCTCGGTGCTGTACCTGGCCTCGGACGATGCTTCCTTCGTCACCGGCACCGCCTCCCTGGTCGATGGCGGCGTCTCGATCACCCGCAGCTGAACGCTCTCAGACGGCCTCCCAGTAGGGCGGGCTGCCGAAGGCTGCCCGCAGGCAGTCGGCCAGCGCGCGCAGCTTGGCCGAGGCGCGCCGACCCTCGGGATGGGCGATGTAGATGGATTCGGCCGCAGCCGGCCGGCCCAGCGCGATCTCGCGCAGCAGGCCCGACTTCAGCGCCTCGCCGACGATGAAGCCGGGCAGCAGGGCCAGGCCCAGGCCGGCCACGGCGGCATCGCGCATCATGTCGCCGTTGTTGACGCGCAGCGCCACCACGGGCCGCGCATCGCCGCTCTCGAAGCGCCAGTCGGCGACGCCGCGGTTGGTATAGAAGATGCCACGGTGCACGGCCAGCTCGTCCAGGCTGGCCGGCACGCCGGCGCGTGCCAGATAGGCCGGCGCGGCCACCAGGCGGCGCCGGCTCTGTGCCAGCTGCCAGGCCACCAGGCGAGAGTCCTCCAGCACGCCATGGCGTATCACCGCATCGAAGCCATCGGCGGCCGCATCGACGCGCCGATCGTCCAGCTCCAGGCTCAGCTCGATGCCCGGGTGCTGCAGCAGGAAGGGATAGAGCGCCGGCCCCAGGTGCAGGCGGCCAAAGGTCACCGGTGCCGAAATCCGCATCGGCCCGATCAGGCTGCCGCGGCGCTCGGCCATCTCGGCGGCGGCCTCCTCGACCTCGCGCATGATGCGCGAGGCCTTGTGCAGAAAGGCCGCGCCGTCCTCGGTCAGGCTCAGCTTGCGGGTGGTGCGGTGCAAAAGGCTGGCACCGAGCTGGCGCTCCAGCTCGGCCAGGCGCTCGCTGACCACCGACTTGGACAGATGCAGACGGCGGCCGGCCGCGCTGATCGAGCCCGCTTCGACGACGGCGACGAAGCTGGCGATGCCATCGAGTTTGAGCATGGGGAACGCCGGCCGCAGAGCTGATCTGCTCGGCACTCTAGCCCAGGCGCGGCCGGCTTGCGAAAAACTTCGCCGCCTCAGCCCAATGCGCGCCCGATCAGTATCTTCTGCACCTCGGACGTGCCCTCGTAGATCTGGCAGACCCGCACATCGCGGTAGATGCGCTCGACCGGGAAATCTGACACATAGCCATAGCCACCATGCACCTGGATCGCGTCGGAGCAGACCCGCTCGGCCATCTCGGTGGCGAAGAGCTTGGCCATCGCCGCCTCCTTCAGGCAGGGTTGGCCGGCGTCCTTCAGGCTGGCGGCATGCCAGATCAGCTGGCGCGCGGCCTCGATCTGGGTGGCCATCTCGGCCAGCTTGAACTGGATGGCCTGGTGGTTGAAGATGGGCTGACCGAAGGAGACGCGGTCCTTGCTGTACTTCAGCGCGGCCTCGAAGGCCGCGCGTGCCATGCCCACCGCCTGCGACGCGATGCCGATGCGGCCGCCCTCCAGGCCCGACAGCGCGATCTTCAGGCCCTGACCCTCCTCGCCCAGCCGGTTGGCGGCGGGGATGCGGCAGTTCTCGAACAGGATCTGCGCGGTGTCGCTGGCGTGCTGGCCCATCTTGTCCTCGATGCGGGCCACCGTGTAGCCGGGCGTGGCGGTCGGTACCAGAAAGGCGCTGATGCCCTTCTTGCCGGCAGCCTTGTCGGTGACCGCCATCACGATGGCCACATCGCCGTTCTTGCCGCTGGTGATGAACTGCTTGACGCCGTTCAGCACATAGTCGTCGCCGTCCCGCACCGCTGTCGTCTTCAGGCCGCCGGCCTCCGAGCCGACATGGGGCTCGGTCAGGCAGAAGGCGCCCAGCATCGCGCCGCGCGCCAGCGGCTTCAGGAAGCGCTGCTTCTGGTCCTCGTTGCCAAAGCCCATCAGGATGGAGCAGACCGGGCAGTTGTTGACGCTGACCACGGTCGAGGTCGCGCCGTCGCCGGCACCGATCTCCTCCAGGATGATGGACAGCGCCAGATAGTCCAGGCCGGCGCCGTCGTACTCGGTCGGTACGGCCACGCCGTAGCAGCCCAGCTCGGCCAGGCCCTTCAGCTCGGCGGCCGGGAAGTGATGGCTCTTGTCCCATTCGGCCGCCTTGGGCGCGATCTGGTCTTGCACATAGGCGCGCACGGCGTCCTGCACGGCACGGTGGTCGTCGGAGAGGATCATGAGGGTCACCAGGCCAGAGGCTGGCCGTCGTAGTTGAAGAAGCTGCCGCTGTCGGCGGGCGTCAGCCCAGCCAGCACCGCGCGCATGCCGGCCACGCTGGTGGCGGCATCGATGTCCGCGCCCTCGCCGCCCATCTCGGTGCGCACCCAGCCGGGATGAAAGCTGCACAGCGCGGCCTTGCCGGCCAAGGCCAGCGAGGCGTCCTTCATCACCGAGTTGAGCGCCGCCTTCGAGGCCCGGTAGAGCCAGCCAGCATGGGCGGTGCGCAGGCCGATCGAGCCCATGCGCGAGGACAGGAAGCCGATGCGCGCGCCGGGCGCCAGCGCGTCCTGCAACTGCGGCAGCACCCGCATCGCGCCCAGCACATTGGTGTGCATCACCGTGTCGAAATCGGCCTCGCTCGGTGTGTCCAGGCCCAGCTGGCGCGGGCCATAGACACCGGCATTGAGCACCACGGTGTCGAACTGGTGGCCGTCGATCTGCCAGGCCAGGCCCGAGGCGCTGGCCGTGTCGGCGACATCGAGCTTCAGCGCGGTGGCGCCCAGCTCGCGCAAGGCGGCCAGCGCCTCCTCGCTGCGCGCGGTGGCCACCACCCGATCACCAGCAGCGCGGTACTGACGGACGAACTCCAGGCCGATGCCGCGCGAGGCCCCGATGATCAGGATCTGCGCCATGGCTTAGATCAGCTCCACACCGACGGCCGTTGCCTCGCCGCCGCCGATGCACAGCGCCGCGACGCCGCGCTTCAGACCGCGATGGCGCAGCGCGCCCAGCAGCGTGACGATGATGCGGGCACCGGAGGCGCCGATCGGGTGGCCCAGCGCGCAGGCGCCGCCGTTGACGTTGACGATCTCGTGCGGCAGCTTGAACTCGGCCATCGCGGCCATCGTGACGGCGGCAAAGGCCTCGTTGACCTCCCACAGATCGACGCTCTTGGCGTCCCAGCCGTTCTTGGCCAGCAGCTTCTGGATCGCGCCGACCGGCGCGGTGGTGAACCACTCGGGCGCATTGGCATGCACGGCCGTGCCGACGATGCGGGCCACCGGCTTGACGCCCAGGCGGCTGGCGGTGCTCTCGCGCATCAGCACCAGCGCGGCGGCGCCGTCGGAGATCGACGACGAGGTGGCGGCGGTGATGGTGCCGTCCTTCTTGAACGCGGGCTTGAGGCCGGCGATCTTGTCGAGCTTGGCCTTGAAGGGCTGCTCGTCGCGGTTGATCACGGTGTCGCCACCCCGGCCGGCCACCGTCACCGGGGCGATTTCCCAGGCGAAGCTGCCGTCCTCGTTGGCACGCTTGGCGCGCTCGGTCGAGGCAATGGCAAAAGCGTCCTGGGCCTCGCGGGTGAAGGCGTATTTGTCGACGCACTGCTCGGCAAACACACCCATGGCCTTGCCGCGCTGGTAGGCGTCTTCCAGGCCGTCCAGCGCCATATGGTCATACATCTGGGCGGCACCGTACTTGACGCCCTTGCGCGCGAACATCAGGTGCGGCGCGTTCGTCATCGATTCCATGCCGCCGGCGATCAGGATGTCGGCGCTCTCGGCCTTCAGCGTGTCGTGGGCGAACATCGTCGCGCGCATGCCGGCGCCGCACATCTTGGACAGCGTGACCGCGCCGACCGACTGCGGCAGGCCGGCCTTCAGCACCGCCTGGCGCGCCGGGGCCTGGCCCTGGCCGGCCATCAGGCAGTTGCCGATGAAGGCCTCGTTGATCGCGTCGCCGGGCACGCCGGCCCGCTCGACCGCCGCCTGGATCGCGACGGCGGCCAGTTCCCAGGCCTGCAGCGAGGCGAAATCACCCAGCAGGCCACCGATGGGCGTGCGGGCGGCGGAAACGATGACGATGGAATCGGACATGGTGGCTCTCCTTTACTGAACGGGAAGATCGTGATGCGCGTCGGCCATCAGCGCGGCGCCATCGACGGGGTGAAGCGGGGCGGACGAGGCGGCGCGGGCATAGAAGCGCTTGTGGGCCTCGTAGGGAAAGACGTCGTGCACATGGCCGGCCTGGATGCGGGCCTTGTGCTGCTGCCAGAACTCGGCGTCCAGCAGATCGGCATGGTGGCGCATGAAATGCTCGCGCACGCCGGGGTGGCCCAGCAGAAAGGGGCCGAAGGTCTCGGGGAAGACATCGCGCGGGCCGACGGAGTACCAGACCTCGCCGGACATCTCTTCCTCCTCATTGCGTGGCGCCGGCACGGAGCGGAAGTTGCAGTCGCTGAGGTACTCGATCTCGTCGTAGTCGTAGAACACGACCTTGCCGTGGCGGGTCACGCCGAAGTTCTTCCACAGCATGTCGCCGGGGAAGATATTGGCGGCCACCAGGTCCTTGATCGCATGGCCATACTCGATCACCGCATGCTCCAGCTGGGCCGGCGTGGCCTCCTGCAGATAGATATTCAGCGGCACCATGCGGCGCTCGATATAGACGTGGCGCAGCACCAGGTCCTCGCCGCTGCTTGCACTTCGCTCGATCAGGCTGGGGCAGAAGTGCTCGAGCTCCTTGAGCAGCTCATCGTCGAAGCGCTGGCGCGGGAAGGCAACGTTGGAGTATTCCAAGGTGTCGGCCATGCGTCCGACCCGGTCGTGGGTCTTCACCAGCAGGTATTTGTGCTGGATCAGCTCACGGCTCGTGTTCTCCTTTTGCGGCGGGAAGAAGTCCTTGATCAGCTTGAAGACAAAGGGGTAGCTGGGCAGATCGAACACCAGCATCACCATGCCCTTGATGCCGGGCGCGATGCGGAACTTGTCGCTGGAATGGCGCAGGTGGTAGAGGAAGTCGCGGTAGAACAGGTTCTTGCCGTGCTTTTGCAGGCCCAGCGCGCTGTAGATCTCTGCGCGCGGCTTTCTGGGCATCATCGAGCGCAGGAACTGCACATAGGCGCTGGGCACTTCCATGTCGACCATGAAGTAGGCGCGGGCAAAGCTGAACAGCATCAGCAGATCGTCTTCGCCGAACAGCGCCGCGTCGATATAGAGCAGGCCCGACCGCTCTTCCTTGTGCAGGATGGGCAGCGCGAACGGCGTCTCGGTGAAGCCGTTGATGATCTTGCCGACCAGGTAAGCGCCCTTGTTGCGATAGAACAGGGAGCTCAGCACCTGGATCTGGAAATTGGTGCGCCAGCGGAACTCGCCCAGCTCGCGCTGCATCGCGCGCAGGACCCAGTCGATGTCGCGGCCCAGGTCCTCGAACTCCAGATCGAGCTGGAAGTTGGTGACCACCCGGCACAGGGTCTCGTGCAGCGTCGGCTTGCTCGGGTAGTAGGCGCGGTAGGTCGGCTTGGCGGCCGGCTCCTCGTTCTCGATGTACTCGGTCGAGACGGCCGGCCGCACGAAGATGAAGTCGTTGTGGAAGTAGGCGTGGTGCAGGATGCGGGTGCAGACCGAGTTGAAGAAGGTCTCGGCCAGCTCCGGCTGGTGATGGTCGGTCAGCAGGCCGATGTAGTGCAGCTTGACCTGCTGCCAGACCTCCATCGGCAGCGCGCTGGCCTGGAAGCGCTCTTCCAGCAGCACCACCGCCTCGTCGACCCGCTTGTCATAGAACTCGATGCGCTCGCGCTGGGCACGTTGCTGGCCATGCCAGTCGGCGCGCTCGAAGCGCTGCTTGGCCGTGGCGCTGGTGGCGCGGAACAGCCGGTAGTGCCGGTTGAAGCCGCCCAACAAGGCCTGCGCGATCTCGAACGCGCGGGAGTCGGTCAGCTTCTGCGGGAACATCGGGCCGCCGCCTAGGCCTGGCTGTAGCGCTGCTTGACCGCAGCCAGCGCGCGCTTGTAGGCCGGGCCGACATCGTCGTGATGGGCGGCCGTGATCTGCAGGTCCTCCAGCAGGCCGTTGTGCAGGCCATAGACCCAGCCATGGACGACGATCTCCTGGCCGCGGGCCCAGGCATCCTGCACCACCGTGGTCTGGCAGGCATTGCGCGCCTGCGCCAGCACGTTCAGCTCGCACAGCGCGTCGACGCGGCGGGCCTCGGGCAGGCTGTCTATCCATTCCTGGTGATCGTTGCGCACGTCCTGCACATGGCGTATCCAGTTGGACACCAGGCCCACGCGCGCATCGATCAGCGCGGCCTTGACGCCACCGCAGTTGCTGTGGCCCACCACGATGATGTGCTTGACCTTCAGATGGTCCACCGCGAACTGCATCACCGACAGGCAGTTCAGGTCGGAGTGCACGACGACGTTGGCGACATTGCGATGCACGAAGAGCTCGCCGGGCAGCAGGTCGACCAGCTCATTGGCCGGCACCCGGCTGTCGGCGCAGCCTATCCACAGGTATTGCGGCGTCTGCTGCTTCAGCAGCCGCGAGAAAAAGCCCGGTTCGCGCTGTTCCGTCTCGGCGGCCCAGCGCTTGTTATTGCCCAGCAGGTCTTGCAGATCGTTGTTCATGCCGACATTGTCCACGCCTGCAGCTTCTCGAGGCTGACGGCCACGCCGCCACAGACTTCCACCAGGGGTCTCTTGAAACCGGCGAACAGCTCGGGGTGCACATCCACCGCCGCCAGCGCCGCACCGCAGGCCGGCTCCACCATCACCCGCATCTGCTCGGCCAGCCGCACCGCCCCGCCGCAGGCCTGGGCATCGCTGACCAGCAGGCTGTGCGTGGGATGCAGCTGGGCCAGGCGCAGCGCCTCGTCGGCGACGCGGCGCGCGCCCAGCGAGGTGGCGATCGAGGTGATGGCCGGCAGGGTCACGGCCTTGCCAGCCTTCAGGCTCTCGTGCAGGCTGGCTGCGCCCTCGGTTTCCACCGCGATCACCGGGATGTCGTTCAGGCCGTGGCGGCGCAGGCCCTGGACGATGCCGGCGAACAGGCCGCCACCGCCCACCGCCGTGACCACCGCGTCGAAATCCAGGCCCTGGTCCAGCACCTCGTCGATCAGGCTGGCATGGCCCTCCCACAGCAGCGGGTGGTCGAAGGGATGGACATAGGTGGCGCCACGCTCGGCCGCCAGCGCCTGGGCAAACTCATTGCTCGCATCCCAGACCGCGCCATGGCGCAGCACCGTGGCGCCGCGCGCCTCGATCAGGCTTTGCACCGCGGCACTGCTGGTCTCGGGCAGCACGATGGTGACGGTCAGCCCCAGGGCCTGGCCGGCATAGGCGGCCGCGAAGCCGGCATTGCCGCCCGAGGCGCAGACGATTTCCTTGGCACCGTCCTGCGCCGCCTTGCGCACCAGCCGCCCGACGCCGCGCAGCTTGAAGCTGCCGCTGGGCTGCAGCGCATCCATCTTCAGCCAGACCTCGGGGTGCGAGAACTGGCCGGGCGCGGCGCGCAGCAGCGGCGTATTCAGGTGCAAAGGCTTCATTTACATCGTCTCCGCGAACAGCTCGCGGCCAATCAGCATGCGGCGGATCTCGGAGGTGCCGGCACCGATCTCGTAGAGCTTGGCATCGCGCCACAGCCGGCCCAGCGGGTACTCGTTGATATAGCCATTGCCGCCGAAGATCTGCACGCCCTCGCCGGCCATCCAGGTGGCCTTCTCGGCGGTCCACAGGATCACCGAGGCGCAGTCCTTGCGGACCTGGCGCACATGCTCGGCGCCCAGGAGGTCGAGGTTCTTGGCCACGGTGTAGGCGAAGCTGCGGCCGGCCTGCAGCACGGTGTACATATCGGCGACCTTGCCCTGGATCAGCTGGAACTCGCCGATGCTCTGGCCGAACTGCTTACGGTCGTGGATATAGGGGATCACGTTGTCCATCACGCTCTGCATGATGCCCAGCGGGCCGCCGGTCAGCACCGCGCGCTCATAGTCCAGGCCCGACATCAGCACCTTGGCGCCGCCGTTGACCGCGCCCAGCACGTTTTCTGCAGGCACTTCCACGTTCTGGAACACCAGCTCGCCGGTGTGGCTGCCGCGCATGCCCAGCTTGTCGAGCTTTTGCGCGATCGAGAAACCGGGCATGCCCTTCTCGATCAGGAAGGCGGTGACGCCGCGCGCGCCCAGCTCGGGCTCGCTCTTGGCATAGACCACCAGGGTGTCGGCGTCGGGCCCGTTGGTGATCCACATCTTGTTGCCGTTGAGCAGGTAGTAGCCGCCCTTGTCCTCGGCCTTGAGCTTCATGCTCAGCACGTCCGAGCCGGCGCCCGGCTCGCTCATCGCCAGCGCGCCGACATGCTCGCCGCTGATCAGCTTGGGCAGGTATTTGGCCTTCTGCGCCGCGTTGCCGTTGCGCTTGATCTGGTTCACGCACAGATTGCTGTGCGCGCCATAGGACAGGCCCACCGAGGCGCTGGCGCGGCTGATCTCTTCCATCGCGATCATGTGGGCCAGATAGCCCATATTCGCGCCGCCGTACTCCTCACCGACGGTGATGCCCAGCACGCCCAGATCGCCCATCTTGCGCCACAGGTCCATCGGAAACTGGTCCGAATGGTCGATCTCGGCGGCACGCGGAGCGATCTCGGCTTGGGCGAAGTCGCGCACCGCGTCGCGCAGCGCGTCGATGTCTTCGCCGAGTTGGAAATTCAGGCCGGGCAGATTCGTCATGGAGGTCTCCTTGGTTTTTCAGTGCTTCGGACCATCAAGCCTGCTGATGGTACGGCCGGCCTTGCAGACCCGGCTTGGGTTACGTTTACGTAAACGTCAATTCTAGTGAGAATCGGCGCGGCTTGCCCTGTTGCAGCTTTACCTAGGTGCTTACCCTTGGCGCGCTGGATGCATCAGCGCGATGAAGCGCCGCGCGCCCAGGCCCAGCGGCCGGTCGCGGCGCCACACCACATCGACCCAGAGCCGCACCTCGTTGCTCATGTTCTCGAATTCGATCTGCAACAAGCTGCCGGCCGCCAGCAGCGGATCCACCATGCGCTGCGGCAAGAAGGCCCAGCCCAGGCCCGCCTGCACCAGGCTCAGCGTGGCCAGATGGCTGTCGGTGCGCCAGAGCCGGCGCGAGACCAGCACCCGCGGGTCGTCGGCCGCACCGGCGTCACGCCGGGCCACCGCGATCTGGCGCAGCTCGGCCCATTGGTCCTGGCGCAGGCGCTGGCCGGCCAGCGGATGCTGCGGCGCCATCACCGCGACCAGCCGCTCGCTGCCCAGCTCCTGGAAGCTCTCGCGCTCGTCGAAGCCGACCCGCTCGAACACCAGGGCCAGATCGATCTCGCCGGCGTGCAGCATGCGCAGCACCGCTGCCTGCGGCGCCGACAGCACGTCCACCTCCAGCGCCGGAAACTCCTCGGCCAGCCGGGCCAGGGCCTCGCTCCAGGCCGCCGACAGCAGCTCGGGCGCGATCGCCAGGGTCAGGCGCCGCTCCAGGCCCTGGTGCAGGGCCAGCGCATGGGCCTGCAGCTGCGCCAGCCGGGCGACCAGCTGGCGCGCCTGTGGCTCCAGCGCCCGGGCTTCTTCGGTGGGCCGCAGCTCGCGGGTGCTGCGCTCGAACAGGCGCAGGTCCAGCTCGGCCTCCATCTGGGCCACCGCCATGCTGACCGCCGACGGCACCCGGCCCAGCGCCCGCGCCGCCGCCGAAAACGAACCCTGGTCCAGCACGGCCAGAAAGAGCAGCAGGTTGTCGCTATGCAGAGCCATGGCCACAATTTGTCATGAAAACTGATAGCTGTCGACTTTATCTATCAAATCAGATTCCATACGATGCCGGCAATCCCCGCTTCAAAACAGGATTTTTCATGCAAGGCATCAAGCGCCGGCTGGTCTATGTGTCGCTCTACGAGCTGTTTGCGGTCGGCCTGACCAGCGCCGGCCTGGCCCTGCTGGCCGGCAGTGCGCTGGGCCATGCCGGTATCGCCGCCCTCGCCTCCTCGGCCATCGCGCTGGCCTGGAACCTGGCCTACACCCATCTGTTCGAGGCCTGGGAGGCCCGCCAGACCCGGCGTGGCCGCGGCCTGGCGCGGCGCATCGCCCATGCCCTGGGCTTCGAGGCCGGCCTGATCGTGATGCTGGTGCCGCTGTTCGCCTGGTGGCTGGAGATCTCGCTATGGCAGGCCCTGCTGCTGGACTTCGGCCTGATCGTCTTCTTCCTGATCTACACCTTCGTCTTCAACCTGGCCTTCGACCGCCTGTTCGGCCTGCCGGCCTCGGCCGCCTGATCAGAGGAAGCGCTCCAGCACCCGTCTGGAGGCCCGGTCCAGCGCGAAACGGTCCGGCACCAGGAACTGGATGCCGTGGCTGCTGGCGATCAGCAGCCGGCCCTCGTCGAGGCGGCGGATGTCCTCCTCGGTCTTCAGGATGAACTGGGTCTGACCACGCTCGGTCTGCACCGTCCACTGGCTGGGGGTCGAGAAGGTCGAAACCGCAATGATGGCCTGCACCGTCGGCATGAACTCGCGGCCGGCGAACTCGGCTTCCAGCAGTTCGCGCTCGGGCACCGGCAGCGCCGAAAGCCGGTCAATCCAGGCCAGTTCGTGGCCATCGGCGCCCAGCAGCGACACACCTTCATCGGGTGCCGAGATCGGGTGGGCACGCACCGGGTTGACGCCGACATGCTCGACGCCCTCGGCGTCGATCAGCACCAGGCGCCCGAAGGCATTGCGTAAGAGTTGGCGGTAGCGGCTCATGCTTGCACCGTATGGGCGTTGGGGTTGGGCAGCAAGGCCGGCTGCTCGTCGTCCGCATCGACGCGGCGCGCCTGGGCCTCGTAGAGACGCCAGTAATAGCCCTGTTTGGCCATCAGCTCCTCGTGCGGCCCGACCTCGACCACCTGGCCACGATCCATCACGACCAGCCGGTCGGCCTTGCGCAAGGTCGAGAGCCGGTGGGCGATGGCGATCGTCGTGCGGCCCTGCACCAGATTGTCCAGTGCCTTCTGGATCTCCTTCTCGGTCTCGGTATCGACCGAGGAGGTGGCTTCGTCAAGGATCAGCAGGCGCGGATTGATCAGCAGCGCGCGGGCGATCGAGATGCGCTGGCGCTCGCCACCCGACAGGCCCTGGCCGCGCTCGCCGACCAGCGAGTCATAGCCCTGGGCCAGGCGCAGGATGAACTCGTGCGCATGGGCGGCACGGGCGGCCGCGACGATCTCCTCGCGGCTCGCATCGGGCTTGCCGTAGGCGATGTTCTCGGCGATGGTGCCGAAGAACAGGAAGGGTTCCTGCAGCACCAGGCCGATATGGCGGCGGTAGTCGGCCACGCCGATGCGGCGCAGATCGGTGCCGTCGACCTTGATCGCCCCCTCGGTGACATCGTAGAAGCGGCAGATCAGGTTCACCAAGGTGCTCTTGCCCGAGCCGCTGTGGCCGACCAGGCCAATCATCTCGCCCGGCTGGATGTCCAGGCTCAGGCCGCGGATCACCGCGCGGTTGCCGTAGCGGAAGCCGATGTCCTCGATCTGGATGCCACCCTTGACCGCGCCCAGCGGCTGCGGGTTGGTGGGCTCGGGCACGTTGGACTGATGGTCGATGATGTCGAAGATGCGCTTGGCGCCGGCAGCGGCCTTCTGTGTCACCGAGACGATGCGGCTCATCGAGTCCATGCGGCCGTAGAAGCGGCCGATATAGGCGATGAAGGCGGTCAGCACGCCCACCGTGATGTCGCCACCGGCCACCAGATAGATGCCGAAGCCCCAGACCACCAGCAGGCCGATCTCGGTCAGCAGCGAGACGGTCGGGGTGAACAGGCTCCAGGTCTTGTTGAGCTTGTCATTGACGGCCAGATTATGGGCATTGGCCTGGTGGAAGCGCTGGGCCTCGCGCTTTTCCTGCGCGAAGGCCTTGACGACGCGGATGCCGGGAATGGTGTCGGCCAGCACGCTGGTGACCTCGCCCCAGACCCGGTCGATCTTCTCGAAGCCGGTGCGCAGCCGGTCGCGCACCAGATGGATCATCCAGGCAATGAAGGGTAGCGGCAGCAGGGTCGCCAGCGCCAGCCAGGGGTTGATCGAGAACAGGATGGTGGCCGTCATCACCAGCATCAGCACATCGGTGATGAAGTCCAGCGCATGCAGGGACAGGAAGACGCTGAGCCGGTCGGTCTCGCTGCCGATGCGGCTCATCAGGTCGCCGGTGCGCTTGTTGCCGAAATACTCCAGCGACAGGCTCAGCAGGTGGTCGAAGGTGGTGGTGCGCAGGTCGGCGGCGATGCGCTCGGACACCAGGGCCAGGATATAGGTCTTGGCCCAGCCCAGCAGCCAGGACACCAGGCCGGCGCCCAGCAGGCCGCTCAGATAGAGACCGACCACCCAGGGGTCGATGCGCTGGCCCTGCTGGAAGGGGATCAGCACCTTGTCCATCAGCGGCATGGTCAGGTAGGGGGCCACCAGGGTCGCGGCGGTCGAGCCCAGCATCAGCGCGAACCCGAGCAAGAGCTGACCCTGATAGGGCTTGGCGAAACGCCACAGCCGCAGCAGCACCCAGGTCGACGGGGGGGTGTGCAGCTCGCGCGCGCAGGTCGGGCATTCCTCACTCTCTGGCGGCAGCGGCGCCTTGCAGCTGGGGCAGAAGCTCAGCTCCTCGGCGTCCGGCCGGGCCGGCTCATCGCGGCGCTCGAAAGCCTCATGCCAGCGCTGCGCCTGCAGATTGATCTGCAGCGTGAAGCGCCACAGCGCCAGGCGCTGGCTGCCGTCCACCAGTTCCAGGCTGCCGACGCCGGCATGGTCGGAGATGCGCATCGCCAGATCCGGCCGCAGCGCCCATTCGCTCCAGGCTGCCGTGGCCGGATCCCAGGCCAGCAGGCGACGCTCGGTCAGGACCAGCAGGCCCCGGTTGAAGCGCCCGGCGGAGTCCAGGTCAACCTCCAGCACCGCCGCCGCGTTCTCAGCGTCTGAAAGACGCGCCTGCAAGGCGGCCCATTGGGGGTGCTCGGGGGCGTCGGCGGGATGATGATGCTGCATTGTGATGTTTTTCGAGAAGCGCTCTTGAGGCGGCCCGCGCGCTGTATTGAACCCCGAATTCTCGCCGAAAGACAACTGCCGGCATGAAACCCGGTGCTGGCTGCACGCCACACCGTCCGGCGCGCGCCGGGCGCACAATCTCGCATCGTCACACCCCAGCTATCGCTTTTGGCCGGCCTCGGCCCCGCCCTTATGAGTCCTAAATCCGATATCAAGCTCCTGCGCGTCAACTATCTGCGCGGCCCGAATATGTGGACCTATCGTCCGGTCCTGGAGGTCTGGCTGGACCTGGGCGAGCTGGAGGACTACCCCTCCAACCTGCTGCCCGGCTTCACCGAGCGGCTCACCGAGCGGCTGCCGGCCCTGATCGAACACCACTGCGGCGTCGGCGAGCGCGGCGGCTTTCTGCAGCGCCTGACCGAGGGCACCTGGATGGGCCATGTGCTGGAGCACATCGTCATCGAGCTGCTGAACCTGTCCGGCATGCCCACCGGCTTCGGCCAGACCCGCAGCACCTCCAAGACCGGGGTCTACCGCATGGTGTTCCGGGCCCGCGACGAGCAGGTCGCCCGCGCCGCGCTGGCCGAGGGTCATGCCTTGCTGATGGCCACCATCAATGAGCAGCCCTTCGAGGTGCCGGCCGCCGTGGCCCGGGTGCGCGACAAGCTGGACGACTGCTATCTGGGCCCGTCGACCGCCGCCATCGTCGCCGCCGCCACCGACCGCCGCATCCCGCACATCCGCCTCAACGAGGGCAATCTGGTGCAGCTGGGCCATGGCGCGCGCCAGCGCCGCATCTGGACCGCCGAGACCGACATGACCAGCGCGATCGCCGAAGGCATCGCCGGCGACAAGGACCTGACCAAGACCCTGCTGAAGGCGGTCGGCGTGCCGGTGCCCGAGGGCGCCACCGTCAAGAGCGCCGAGGCCGCCTGGGAAGCGGCCCAGGACATCGGCTTCCCGGTCGTCGTCAAGCCCTCGGACGGCAACCATGGCCGCGGCGTGACCCTGGACCTGCGCGAGCGCGCCGACATCGAAGCGGCCTTCCACGTCGCCGACAAGGAAGGCTCGGAGGTGCTGGTCGAGCCCTATATCCGGGGCATGGAGCACCGCCTGCTGGTGGTCGGCGGCCAGGTGGTCGCGGCCGCGCGCGGCGAGGAGGCCTGGATCAGCGGCGACGGCCAGCACACGGTGGTCGAGCTGATCGATCTGCAGATCAATACCGACCCGCGCCGCGGCCTGACCGAGGACTTCCCGCTCAACCGCATAGACATCAGCGACGACCCGGTCGTGCTGCTGGACCTGCAGCGCCAGGGCGTTTCGCCGGAGGCGGTGCCGGCGGCCGGCCAGCGGGTGCTGATACAGCGCAACGGCAATGTCGCGATCGACTGCACGGCCGAGGTCCACCCCGAGGTGGCCCATGCCGTCTCGCTGGCGGCCCGCACCATCGGCCTGGACATCGCCGGCGTCGACCTGGTGACCGAGGACATCGCCAAGCCGCTGGCCGAGACCGGCGGTGCCATCGTCGAGGTCAATGCCGGCCCGGGCCTGCTGATGCATCTGAAGCCGGCCTCGGGCAGCCCGCAGCCGGTCGGCCAGGCCATCATCGACCATCTGTTCGCGGCCGAAGAGAACGGCCGCATCCCCATCATCGGCGTGGCCGGCTCGCGCGGCGGCGCCCAGATCGCCCGGCTGGTGGCCTGGCTGCTGCACCTGAACGGGCGCTCGGTCGGCCTGGCCTGCGGCCAGGGCCTGTTCCTCGGCAACCGCCGCGTCGAGAAGTCCGACTCGGCGCATTGGAGCGCCGCCCACCGCCTGCTGATGAACCGCGGCGTCGACGCGGTGGTGATCGAGAACAATGCCGCCGCCATCCTGCGCGACGGCCTGGCCTATGACCGCTGCCAGGTCGGCCTGGTCACCGATATGGGTGGCCTCGGCAGCCTCGACGACTTCGATGTGCGCGACGAGGACCAGCTCTTCAAGGTGCTGCGCACCCAGGTCGATGTGGTGCTGTCCGACGGCGTCGCGGTGCTCAATGCCGACGAGCCCAGGCTGCTCGACATGGCCCGCCTCAGCGACGGCGATGTGCTGTTCTATGCGCTCGACGCCACCACGCTGGCCGAACAGCGCGCCGCCGGCAGCCGCACCGTGTTCCTGCGCGACGGCGCCGCGATGCTGGCCCAAGGCCTGTCGGAAACCGCCGGCGCCAATGTCGAGGCCTTGCTGGCGCGCTTTGCGGCCGCCGGCCAGCCGCTGGACGCGACCACCGCGCTGGCGGCCGTCGCCACCGCATGGGCGCTGAACATCTCGCCCGAACTGATCTCGGCCGGCCTGGACACTTTCGTGCCCGAGTCGGTCTAACAGCACTCCAGAAGCAAGAAGCCCCCTATGGAAGTCTCTCGCATCCGCGCCCTGCGCGGCCCGAATATGTGGAGCCGTCACACGGCCATCGAAGCCGTGGTCAGCTGCGGCGACGCCGAACGGCAGATCGCTGACCAGGCCGGCTTCGAGGCGCGCCTGCGCGCCCTGTTCCCCGGTATCGGCGCGCTGCGCTCGCGCGGCGCGCCCGAGCTGCCGCTGCCGCTGGCCCAGCTGCTGGAGCAGGCGGCGCTGGCGCTGCAGGCCCAGGCCGGCTGCCCGGTGACCTTCAGCCACACCCATGCCACCGGCGAGCCCGGCACCTACCAGGTGGTGGTCGAGTACAGCGAGGAGGATGTCGGCCGCCTGGCCTTTGACGCCGCCGTCCGGCTGCTGCAGGCCGCGCTGGCCAACACCGGCTTTGACATCGACGCGACGCTGGCCCAGCTGCGCGAGCTCGACGAGGACGTGCGCCTGGGCCCGTCGACCGGCTCCATCGTCGATGCGGCGGTGGTCCGTGGCATTCCCTACCGCCGCCTGACCCAGGGCAGCCTGGTGCAGTTCGGCTGGGGCGCCAAGCAGCGCCGCATCTGGGCCGCCGAGGTCGACGCGACCAGTGCCGTCTCCGAATCGATCGCGCAGGACAAGGACCTCAGCAAGCGCCTGCTGCAGTCGGCCGGCGTGCCGGTGCCGATCGGCCGCCCGGTCGACAGCGTCGACGACGCCTGGGCCGCCGCGCTGGAGGTCGGGCTGCCGGTGGTGGTCAAGCCCCAGGACGGCAACCAGGGCAAGGGCGTCACCGTCAATGTGGCCAGCCGCGAGCATATGGAAATCGCCTACAAGGCCGCCGACGAGATCGGCCAGGTGATGGTCGAGAAATTCCTGCCCGGCAGCGACTACCGCCTGCTGGTGATCGGCGACAAGCTGATCGCCGCCGCGCGCCGCGACCCGCCGCATGTGATCGGCGACGGGGTGCTGACCGTCAAGCAGCTGGTCGACAAGGTCAATGCCGACCCCAAGCGCGGCGACGGCCATGCCACCTCGCTGACCAAGATCCGCTTCGACGACATCGCCGTCGCACGCCTGGCCCTGCAAGACCTGACCCCCGAGTCGGTGCCCGACAAGGGCCGCCGCGTGATCCTGCGCAACAACGCCAATCTGTCGACCGGCGGCACCGCCACCGATGTCACCGATGACGTGCATCCCGAGGTGGCGGCGCGCGCGGTGGCGGCGGCCCAGGTGGTCGGCCTGCATGTCTGCGGCGTCGATGTGGTGGCCGAGAGCGTGCTGCAGCCGCTGGAGGAGCAGAGCGGCGGCGTCGTCGAGGTCAATGCCGCGCCGGGCCTGCGCATGCATCTGAGCCCCAGCTACGGCAAGGGCCGCCCGGTCGGCGAGGCCATCATCGCCCACCTCTACGGCCATGGCCACAAGAGCGAGGACGGCCGCATCCCGGTGGTCGCCGTCACCGGCACCAATGGCAAGACCACGGTGACGCGGCTGATCGCCCATCTGTTCGCGACCTGCGGGCTGAAGGTCGGCATGACCAATACCGACGGCGTCTATGTCGACGGCCGCCAGATCGACAGCGGCGACTGCTCGGGCCCGAAGAGCGCCCGCAATGTGCTGATGCATCCGGACGTCGAGGCGGCGGTGTTCGAGACCGCGCGCGGCGGCGTGCTGCGCGAGGGCCTGGGCTTCGACCGCTGCCAGGTGGCGGTGGTCACCAATCTCGGCGAGGGCGACCACCTGGGCATGAACTTCCTCAACACCGTCGAGGAACTGGCCCTGGTCAAGCGCGTGATCGTGCAGAACGTCGCGCCCGGCGGCTATGCGGTGCTGAACGCGGCCGACCCGGTGGTGGCCGCGATGGCCCCGGTCTGCCCGGGCCAGATCATCTTCTTCGCGGCCGACCGCCATCACCCGCTGATGGCCACGCACCGTGCCCAGGGCAAGCGCTGCGTCTATCTGGACGGCGACCAGCTGGTCGCGGCCCAGGGCTCCTGGCGCGAGACCCTGCCGCTGCGCGACATCCCCTTCACCCGCGGCGGCACCATCCCCTTCCAGGTCGAGAACGCGATGGCGGCCGTGGCGGCGGGCTGGGGCGTCGGCCTGGACTGGGACACGATACGGCGCGGCGTCGCCAGCTTCAGCAACGATGCCGACAATGTGCCGGGGCGCTTCAATGTGATGGACTATCGCGGCGCCACCGTGGTGGCCGACTAC
The DNA here is from genome assembly GCF_040187885.1 of Roseateles cavernae. Taxonomy (NCBI): domain Bacteria; kingdom Pseudomonadati; phylum Pseudomonadota; class Betaproteobacteria; order Burkholderiales; family Sphaerotilaceae; genus Roseateles; species Roseateles cavernae. The sequence goes on along the minus strand of NZ_JBDPLH010000002.1, from coordinate 378,398 downwards.
GGCCACAACGCCGACGCGATGCGCGCGCTGGTGGCGGCCGTCGACGCGCTGCCGGCCAAGACCCGCTCGGTCGTGATCAGCGGCGCCGGCGACCGTCGCGACGAGGACATCCGCGCTCAGACCCAGATCCTCGGCCAGGCCTTCGACGAGGTGCTGCTGTTCCAGGACGCCTGCCAGCGCGGCCGCGAGGACGGCGAGGTGCTGACGCTGCTGCGCCAGGGCCTGGAGGGCGCGACCCGCACCCGCCATGTGCAGGAGATCCGCGGCGAGTTCGTCGCGATCGACACCGCGCTGGCGCGCTTGCAGCCGGGCGACCTGTGCCTGGTGCTGGTCGATCAGGTCGAGGAGGCGCTGGCCCATCTGAGCCAGCGCATCAGCGCCGGCTGAACGAGCCCCCCTTTGGAGGACGCCAGAGGCGGCACAAATGCGCAGTTTGGCCGGCCGGGGCCGCTTGGCCCCGGCCTAAGATGTAAGCATCTTCGCGACCTGTCGCTTGCCCAGCGCAAGCGCCCCTGCCCTTCGTGATCTACGCGCTCGCGTTCAACCTCTCGGTCAATCTGATACTCGGCCTCGCGCTGTGGCTGGCCTGGTCGCGTGAACGCAGTCAGGGCTTCAACCGGCTGCTGGGCGCCAGCTTTCTGGCCCAGGGCCTGGCCACGCCGGCCTATCTGCTATGGCGCCAGGGCGAGGGCCTGACCCACAGCCTCGGCGGCCTCGGCCTCGCGGCGTCGGGCGCGCTGAGCATGCTGATGATGGTGGCCGGTCTGCGCGACCTGGTCGGCCGCCCGCTGAGCTGGCGGCAGGCTGCGCTGCTGGGGCTGGGCCTGCTGGGCCTGCTCGGCGCACTGCTGGACCAGAGCATCGCGGTGGCCCAGGGCTGCGGCGCCACGATGAACACCTTGCTGGGCCTGGCCGCATTGCGCTGGCTCTGGCCGCATGGCAAGGCCGAGCGCCTGGCCGGCCTGAGCCTGGTGCTGATCGGCCTGAACCAGTTCAATTTCGCGTTCGGCGGCGAGGCCGCCCTGGGCCTGCAGTCCAGCATCGGCGCGGCGCTGCGCATGCTGCTGGGCATCAGCCTGCTGCATGCGGCGCTGCGGCGCAGCAGCCTGGAGTCGCGCGGCCTGCGCACCCAGCTGCATTACATGACCGAGCATTCGCACCAGGGCGTGCTGGTGGCCCGCGAGGACGAGCCGCTCTATGCCAACGCGGCCCTGCTCGAGCTCTACGGCGTCGCCAGCCTGGCCGAATTCAAGCGCTACCAGCAGCAGCAGCCGGCAAGCCTGCGTGCGGCGGCTCTGCAGCGCCGCCGCGCCATCATCAGCGGCGAGCTGCCCCATGCGCACTGGGAAGGCGAGCGCCGGCGCAGCGACGGCAGCCTGATGCGACTGATGTTCTCGTCCTGGCGCATCGACTGGGCCGACGGGCCGGCCGAGCATCTGGTGATCAGCGACGACACCGAGCGCTACAACGCCACCCAGGCCCTGCTACACCAGGCCACCCACGACCCGGTCACCGGCCTGCCCAATCGCAGCGCGCTGCAGCAACGCCTGCGCGAGCTGTGCGCCGAGGGTCGCCCCTTCGGCCTGATCTGGCTGGACCTGGACCGCTTCACGCTGCTCAACGAGGCCTATGGCCATGCCACCGGCGATGCGCTGCTGCGCGCGTTCGGCGCGCTGCTGCAGGCCGAGTTCACGCCGCAGGCCCAGACCATGCATCTGGGCGAGGACGAGTTCGCGCTGCTGGTCACGGCCGGCGCCGAGCCGGCCCTGCTGCACGAGCTGACACGGCGCCTGCGCGCGCGGCTGGCGCGTCCCTTCGCGGTCGACGCTCGCGAGATCTATATCGACGCCTCGATCGGCGTGGCCCGCTTCCCGCACACCGCCGGCGACCCCGAGGGCCTGCTGCGCGAGGCCAGCGCCGCGATGCACGAGGCCAAGCAGGAACCCGGCAGCGCCGAACGCTGGGCCGAGGCCAGCCCCAAGCGCAGCGCCAGCGCGACCATGCTGGCCGAGCAGGCGATGCGCGCCGGGCTGAAGAATGCCGAGTTCGAGCTGGTCTACCAACCCAAGATCGCCGCCGCCGGTGGCGCGCTGCTGAGCTTCGAGGCCCTGGTGCGCTGGCACCGGCCCGGCCATGGCGTGGTCAGCCCGGCCGACTTCATTCCGGCGGCCGAGCGCACCGGCCTGATCGTGCCGCTGGGCGCGATGCTGCTGCAGCAGGCCTGCCGCCAGCTCAGCGATTGGCGCGCCGATGGCCGGCTGGTGCTGCCGGTGGCCGTCAATGTCTCGCCGCTGCAGCTGCACGACCCGAGCTTCCCGGCCTTTGTCGCCCGCACCTTGCAGGCCTTTGAGCTGCCGGCCGCGCTGCTGACCTTGGAGATCACCGAGACCGCCGCTGTGCGCGACGCCGACCAGGCCCGCGAGCGCATCAGCCGGCTCAACGAGCTGGGCATCAAGGTCGCACTGGACGACTTCGGCACCGGCTTTTCCTCGCTGAACCTGCTGCGCAGCATGCCGCTGGACGCGGTCAAGATCGACCGCAGCCTGATCGAGCCGATGCCGCAGCGCACCGCCAGCGCGGTGGTGCGGGCGATCTGCCAGCTGGCCGCCGTGCTGGACCTCAAGGTGGTGGCCGAGGGCATCGAGACCCAGGCCCAGGCCGAGGCCGCGCGCGCCGCCGGCTGCAACGAGCTGCAGGGTTTTCTGTTCAGCAAACCGCTGTCGGCCGCCGCAGCGGGCGACTGGCTGGCACGCCAGCCGGAGCCGGCGCTGAGCTGAGCCGGGTGCGGTGGCTCAGGCCGCCGCGCTGACCTTGAAGGCCGCGACGATCTCGGCCAGTTTGTTGGCCTGCTCCTTCAGGCTCTCGGCCGCGGCGGCGGACTCCTCGACCAGGGAGGCGTTCTGCTGCGTCATCTGGTCGAGCTGGGCGACGGCGGTGTTGACCTGCTCGATGCCCTGGCTCTGCTCGCGCGTCGCGCCGCTGATCTCGGCCATGATGGACGTGACCTGGCCGACGCTGGCGACGATCTCGCCCATCGTGCCGCCGGCCTCGCTGACCAGGCGCGAGCCGGCCTCGACCTGCTCGACGCTGGCGCCGATCAGGGTCTTGATCTCGCGCGCCGCGCCGGCCGAGCGCTGCGCCAGCGCCCGCACCTCGCTGGCCACGACCGCGAAGCCGCGGCCCTGTTCGCCGGCGCGCGCCGCCTCGACCGCCGCATTCAGCGCCAGGATATTGGTCTGGAAGGCGATGCCGTCGATGGTGCCGATGATGTCGGCGATGCGGCGGCTGGCGCTGTTGATCTGCTCCATCGTGCTGACCACCTGGCCCACCACGGCGCCGCCGCGCTGGGCCACGCCCGAGGCGGTGGCGGCCAGCTGGTTGGCGCTGGCGGCGGCATCGGCGCTGTGGCGCACGGTGCTGGTCAGCTCCTCCATCGAGCTGGCGGTCTGCTGCAGATTGCTGGCGGTCTCCTCGGTGCGCTGGCTCAGGTCCTGGTTGCCCGAGGCGATCTGGCGCGCCGCCACCGCCATGTCTTCGCTGGTGGCGCGCACCTCGCGCATCACCGTGTCGATCTTGGCGACAAAGAGATTGAAGGAGCGGGCGATGTCGGCGATCTCGTCCTCACCGCGGGCGAGCAGACGCTGGGTCAGGTCGCCATTGCCGGAGCCGATCTCGTCCATCGCATCGCGCACGCCGGCCAGGCCCTTGAGCATCACGCCGATGGCCAGCGCCGACAGCAGCGCCGCGATCACCGCCACCGCGACCAGGGCCACACCGGCGGTGGCCAGCAGATCGCTCAGCGCGGCCAGCGCCTCGCCGCGCTCGGCGGCGGTCACCAGGGTCCAGTCGGTGCCGGGCACGCGGGTGGCCTTCAGAAAGAAGTCCTGCGCGCCGATCTCGGCCTCGACCAGCTCGGCGCCGGCAGCGCGGGCCAGCAGGGCCGGGCTCAGCGCGGCCGACAGCTCGGCCACCGGCTTGAGCGTCAGCGCGGCATCCGGGTGGGCGACGATCTTGCCGCCCGGCTCGACCAGGAAGGCAAAGCCGCTGGGCGTCGGCTTGATCGACTTCAGGGTCGCGATCACATCGTCCAGCGCCACATCGGTGCCGGCCACCGCACGGGTGCTGCCGCCGGCCTTGATGGCCATCGCGAAGCTGACCACCAGCTTCTTGCTCGACGAGGCGATATAGGGCGCTGTGATCACCGCCGCGTCGCTGGCCTCGGCCAGCTTGTACCAGGGACGCGCGGTCGGGTCGTACTCGGCCGGGCGCTGGCGATCCGGCACCGAGACCATGCGCTTGTCGGCGCTGCCCAGATAGGCCAGGTCCAGGCGGCCGGACTTCAGCGCCTGCTCCAGCATGGGCTGGGGGCTGTCCAGATCGGCCGCCGGCGTCAGCGCGGTGACGATGTCCTTCTGCGCCTTGACCCAGGCTCCCATCGTGCCGGCATGGGCCTCGCCCAGATCGTTCAGCTGAGCCAGCACCTGGCGCTGGGCATGGCCGCTGACGCTCAGATAACTGGCCAGGGTCGCCACGCCGATGGCGGCGATCACGATCAGGATGCAGATCGCGATCAGGCGGCTTTTGATGGTTTTCAGCATGGGGCTCCGGGGGCTGGGCGCAAAGCGCACGAGTGTAGGCAGACCCACACCCGGAACCAAGGGTAAACACCAGTCTGCGCGTGAACTCGGTCACGCGCCCCGCCTTCAGACCTTGTGCGTGGACAAGAGGATGCTGGTCTCGGTGTGCGCAATGCCCTCGATCAGGCGCACGCCGCTGAGCACCCGGTCGAACTCCTCCAAGGTGTCGGAGCGCAGCTCGGCGACCAGATCCCAGCGCCCGTTGGTGCTGTGCAGCGCCGCCACATTGGGATGGCCGCGCAGCTCGCGCAGCACCTCGGCGGCGCGGTTGCCCTCGACCGCGATGCTCATCAGCGCGCGGATGCGCTGGGCCTCGGCGGCGGGCCGCAGGCGCACGCTGTAGCCGACGATCACCCCCTCGCGCTCCAGCCGGGCGATGCGGTTCTGCACCGTCGCCCGCGCCACCCGCAGCTGGCGGGCCAGGGCGACGACGGGCAGGCGGGCGTTGTCGCGCAGCAGGGCGATCAACTCGCGGTCGGTGTCGTCGATATTGGCCATAACGCCAAGTTTATCCTGACACTTTGTCTAGCAAACCAGACAAATTGGTCGCTTTGCCATCTTTTCGTTAGCTGCACTCCTCTTCAGAATTTGCGCAAAGCGGCCAGCAAGAACGCCAGCCCGCGCCCGGAGACTTTCGATGACACGCTTTGTAGACGTACCCGCCCTGACCCAGCTGTTGCAACGACGTGGCGTCGCCGCGCTGATGGCCGAGCTCAGCGAGGCCTTGCGCGAAGACTTTCTGCGCTGGGAGGATTTCGACAAATCGGCCCGCGTGGCCAGCCATTCCGCCCAGGGCGTGATCGAGCTGATGCCGGTGGCCGATGCCCATCGCTATGCCTTCAAATATGTCAACGGCCACCCGGTCAACACCAGCCGCGGCATGTACACGGTGATGGCCTTCGGCGTGCTGGCCGATGTGGCCAGCGGCTATCCGCTGCTGCTGTCCGAGCTGACACTGACCACGGCGCTGCGCACCGCCGCCACCTCGGCGATGGCCGCCAAGGCGCTGGCCCGGCCCGACTCGCGCCGCATGGCCCTGATCGGCAACGGCGCGCAAAGCGAGTTCCAGGCCCTGGCCTTCCACACCCAGCTGGGCATCAGCGAGATCGTCGCCTATGACATCGACCCGGCCGCCACCGCCAAGCTGGAGCGCAATCTGGCCGCCTTCCCGGCGCTGAAGGTCCGCCGGGCGGCCTCGGTGGCCGAGGCGGTGCGCGGTGCCGACATCGTCACGACGGTGACGGCCGACAAGACCCGCGCCACCATCATCAGCCCCGAGATGATCGAGCCCGGCATGCACATCAATGGCGTCGGCGGCGACTGCCCCGGCAAGACCGAGCTGCATGCCGATGTGCTGCGCGCGGCGCGCATCTTCGTCGAGTACGAGCCGCAGACCCGCATCGAGGGCGATATCCAGCAGCTGCCGGCCGACCATCCGGTGGTCGATCTGTGGCGCGTGCTGGCGGGCAGCGCCGAAGGGCGCCAGAGTCGCGAGCAGGTGACGGTGTTCGACTCGGTGGGCTTCGCGCTGGAGGACTACACGGCGCTGCGCCTGGTCTACCGCCTGGCCCAGGAGCTCGGCATCGGCCAGGAGGTCGAGCTGGTGCCGCCTGCCGACGATCCCAAGGACCTGTTCCGCCACACCCGGGGCGGACGTGCCCAGCTCAGGCGCGCCGCCTGAACCGGGTACCGGCTGCGGCCGACGTGCAGTTTGTAGCGCTTTGCCGGCACAGATCCGGCTTTCGTGGGCCTGAGCCGGGGTTACAGTCGGACGCATCCCTGCACAGGACGTGTCCGAGGTCATATTGAGCCGCAAAGCTTCCAGCTCGCTGTTTGTCGCCATTGCAACGGGCGCCAGCATCGGCCTGCTGCTGCCGGCGCTGATCATCGGTGGCATCCTGATCGGCCTGCGCGAACCGCAGCAGGCCGAGCAGATCCAGCAGCGCGAGCTGCAGGCCAAGCTCGATGTGCTGGCCTCCAGCCTGCCCGAGCTGCTGTGGAACCTGGACGCGGTGGCCGCCCGCGAGGTGGTGTCGGCCATCATGAAGTCACCCGAGGTGGTGCGGGTGCGGGTCAGCGATGCCTCGCAAGGCGTGCCCTTCATCGAGATGCGCTTCCCGGAGCGCCAGAAAGGCCAGCTCTACCAGGGCGAACGCGAGATCTATCGCGGCAATGCCCGCATCGGTCATATCCAGATCGAGCTGGATGACCATCTGGCCAGCGCCGCACTGGCGCGCCAGCGCTGGCTGTACGGCGCCACCGTCGGTGGCCAGCTGCTGATCTCGCTGGCCCTGATCCTGGCGCTCTTGAACTCCCGCGTGATGCGGCCGCTGCGCGAGCTCGGCGGCTTCGCCAACGATCTGGCGGCCGGGCGTTTCGCGGCCCGGCTCAAGCGCGAGCGCGATGATGAGATCGGCCGCCTGGGCGGTCATCTGGAACATATGCGCGACGCGCTGCAGCAGCAGTTTGAGTCGCAGCGCGACCTGATCAACCGGCTGCGTGGCATGGCCGAGACCGTGCCGGGCGTGGTCTACCAGCTGCGCCTGCGCGGCAACGGCGAGTTCGCGTTCGCCTATGTCAGCGAGGCGGTCAAGGACTACTTCCGCCTCAGCGCCAACGAGCTGGCCGAGGACGCCAGCGCCTGGTTCGGCCAGCTCCATGCCGAGGACCGCAAGCCGGTGATGGACTCGCTGCTCGCCTCGGCCCGTCATCTGACACCCTGGCAGCAGGAATTCCGCACCCACCACCCCGACGGCAGCGAGCGCTGGCTCTACGGCAATGCAATCGCCCAGCGCGAGGAAGGCCAGGACGGCTCCGGCGTGCTCTGGCACGGCTTCCTGACCGATATCTCGCGTCAGCGCCGCGATGCGCTGGAGCTGGAACGCTACCGCCATCATCTGGAAGAGCTGGTGCAGGCGCGCACCGCCGAGCTGGCCGAGGCCACCCAGGCCGCCCAGGCCGCCAGCCTGGCCAAGAGCGCCTTCCTGGCCAATATGAGCCACGAGATCCGCACGCCGATGAATGCCATCATCGGCCTGACCTATCTGGTGCGGCGCGATGTCGTCGAGCCCGAGCAGCAGGAGCGGCTGCGCAAGGTGGCTGACGCCGCCGAGCATCTGCTGAGCGTCATCAACAATGTGCTGGACTTCTCCAAGATCGAGGCCGGCAAGCTGCAGCTGGACCGCGCCGAGTTCACGGTCGGCCAGGTGATGGACGGCATTTCCAGCATGCTGGCGCAGCGCGCGGCCGAGAAGCGGCTGAAGGTCGAGCTTGAGCTCGACCCGGCGCTGGCGGCCCGCCCGCTGCTCGGCGATGCGCAGCGCATCGCCGAGGTGCTGCTGAACTTCGCCGGCAATGCGGTCAAGTTCACCGACCAGGGCTTTGTGCGCCTGAGCGCCAAGGTGGCCCAGGAGTCCGGCAACTCGGTGCAGCTGCGCTTCGAGGTGCGCGACAGCGGCATCGGCATCGCCGAGGATGTGCAGCAACGCCTGTTCCAGGATTTCGAGCAGGCCGACAGCTCGACCACACGCCGCTATGGCGGCACCGGCCTGGGCCTGGCGATCTGCCGGCGCCTGGCCCGGCTGATGCATGGCGAGGTCGGGGTCGAAAGCGCGCCGGGCGCCGGCAGCCTGTTCTGGTTCACCGTGTTGGTCGAGAAGTTCGAGGGCCGGGCCCGGCTGCCGCTGCCGCTGAGCCGCAACCAGGTGGCGCAGGAACTGCAGAAGTCCTTTGCCGGCGCCCGCGTGCTGCTGGCCGAGGACAACGCGGTCAATCAGGAGGTCGCGGTGGCCCTGCTGTCCAGCGCCGGCCTGCAGGTCGATGTGGCCGAGGACGGCCAGCAGGCGGTGGACATGGTGGAGCGGCAGGACTATGCGCTGGTGCTGATGGATGTGCAGATGCCTGTGATGGACGGGCTGGACGCGACCCGCACGATACGCCGCAGCGCCCGTGGCCGCGATCTGCCCATCCTGGCGATGACGGCCAATGCCTTTGCCGAGGAGCGCCAGCGCTGCCTGGACGCCGGCATGAACGACCATGTGGCCAAGCCGGTGGTGGCCGAGCAGCTGTTCGCCACCTTGCGGCTGTGGCTCAGCAAGCAGGCCACACCGACGAACTGAGGGCTAGCGGCTCTGCTTGATCAGCCGGCCCGAATCCTTCTGCAGCGGACGGGCATTCATCGGGTAGAGCTTGGCAAAGATCTCGATCTGCTCGCCCGACAGCCGCACCGGCTGGCGCATCACCATCCACAGCACGCCCTCGCTGCAGGGCGGCGTCGTCAGCGAGCCCATATAGGTGTAGTAGGCCCGGTCCTCGGGCAGCAGCTGCAGCAGATCCAGCGTGCCGGGCCCCGGCTGCGCCTCGTGTTTTTCCAGTGGCAGATTGTTCCAGACGGTCTGCACCAGCGGCTGATGGATGGGGCCGCGCTCCAGCAGCACGGCCAGCACCGCCAGCCGGCCCTCGGCGTCCTTGTGCACCAGATGGGCCACCATATCGAACTGGCGGCCGTTGATGCGCTCCTCGCTGGGCCGGTGGAAATGGAACTGCTGCAGCTCGAAGCGCCGCCCCATCACCTGCAGGAAGTTGCCCGGCGCGATATTGACCTGCACCGTGTGGCCGGTGTCCAGCACCGCGAAGCCGCTGGGCTTGTAGTCGAACTGGATGGGCTCCAGGTCGACCCGGATGCCCTCGCGGATGTCGATCGGGCTCTGGCGGGTGCCGATGGTGCAGAGGCGGTACTCGGGCTTGAGCCCGCCCCAATGCTCGGGCGCGCCCTCGCCGCCATAAGCCCAGTGGACCTGCGCGGCCGGCTTGGCCGGCGCGGGCCTGCCGCGTTCATCGATCCGGCTGCGTGCCTTGGGCGGGGCGATGGGCTCGGTCTTCGAAGTCAGGCGCTCGGCCAGTCGCTGGCGCAGCACGTCTGCCGACTCATCGCCGGCGGCCGGCTCAACCACGGCCGCTGCCACGGGCGGCTTCGGCGGTTTGCTGGTGCTCATGGCCGCCGGCCGGCCCTGGGCAACAGCGGCCGAGGCGACGAACAGCAGCATCAACAGACAGGCATGGCCGGGCGCAAGCGCCCGTATCGATGACAACATGATTTCTTCCGGCGCCGCCCATGCGGCCCCCCACCCCGTCATCATCGGCCGAGCGGCGTCAGTCTTGAGCCTGCGCCCCCAGGGGCCTCAATACATCTGCGGCTTGACCTTGATCCAGGCCACCAGGCCTATGCCCATCATGCACATCGAGGCCAGCGCCAGCGCCACGGTCGAGTGCATCACCAGCGGCACGACGACACCGGCCACCAGGCCATTGGCCGCGCTGCCGATGCAGGCCTGCAGCGAGGAGGCCATACCGCGCCGGTCCGGCGCCTGGTCCAGCACCATCAGCGTCACGACCGGCACCATCAGCGCCCAGCCGAAGGCAAAGACCGCAATCACCGGCAGCGCCCAGAAGGGGCTGGGCTCCAGCAGCAGGTTCAGGGTCACGTTCAGCACCGAGACCAGCAGCATGATGACGAAGCCATGGCGGATCTGGTGGCGCGGCTTGATCTTGCCGGCCAGCCGGCCGCTCATCCAGGCCCCGCCCATGATGCCGCCGATCGAGAAGCAGAAGAACCAGAAGAACTGGGTCGGCGCCAGATGCAGGTGCTCGCCGAGAAAGACCGGGGCCGCCAGCACATAGAGAAACATGCCGTTGAACGGGATGCCGCTAGCCAGGGCCAGGAGCAGAAAGCGCCGGTTGGTGCACATCTGCCGGTAGCCGCGCATCAGCGAGCCGACATGGAAGGGCTGCTTCTGGTCCTGATGCAGGGTCTCGGGCAGCAACCGCCAGTTCGCCACCACCAGGGCCGCGCCGATCAGCACCAGGAACCAGAAGATCGAGTGCCAGTCGGCATGGACAAACAGGAAGCCGCCCACCATCGGCGCGATCGCCGGCGCGATGCCGAAGAAGATGGTCACCTGGGACATCACCCGCTGCGCCTCCGAGGGCGGGAACATATCGCGGATGATGGCCCGCGAGACCACCACGCCGGCACCGGCGGACATGCCCTGCACGGTGCGCCAGAACACCAGCTGGCCTATCGTGCCGGCCAGCGCGCAGCCCAGCGAGGCCAGGGTGAACACCACCATGCCCCACAGCACCACCGGGCGGCGGCCGAAGCTGTCGGACAGCGCGCCATGGAACAGATTCATCACCGCAAAGCCCAGCAGATAGCTGGACAGGGTCTGCTGCATCTCGACCGGCGTCGCATTCAGCGCCTGCGCGATGCCGGAGAAGGCCGGCAGATAGGTGTCGATCGAGAACGGCCCCACCATGCCCAGACAGGCCAGCAGGACGGCAAGAGCCCAGCGCGGTGCGCGCCAAAGGGTGCTGGCATCGGGATTCATCGGGGTTTTGTGCGCTACACGCCCGCTCGGTCGGCAGGTCTGATGGGCAGTGCCGCAGTGTAGCGGCGCCCTCTAAACTCGGCACTCCTGTGGCTATGGCATGACGGAACAATGACGGAACCCTTGAACATCGGCATCATCGGCCTGGGCGTGATGGGCCAGCGCATGCTGGCCCGCCTGGCCACCCACCAGCGGCTGCGCGCCGCCTGGGTCTGGGATGCCAATCCGGCGGCCGTGGCCCAGACCCTGGCCAGCTACCCGCAGCTACAGGCTGCGGCCAGTGCAGAGCAGCTGATCGCCACACCCGGCCTGCACAGCCTCTATATCGCGACACCGCCCGCCGCGCACATGAGCCTGTCGCATCTGGCCTTCGATGCCGGCCTGGCGGTGTTCTGCGAGAAGCCGCTGACGGTGGACTTCCCCGCCGCGCAGGAGCTCATCGCCCGCATCGCCCGCGAGAAGCAGCGCGCTGCGGTGAATTTCTCGCTGGCCTCGGCGCCGGGCCTGGGCGCGCTGCAGCTGGCCTTCGGCGCAGCCTCCCGGCTGCCGCTGGGCCCGCTGAGCTCGGTCGAACTCGAGGTGGCCTTCGCCGCCTGGCCGCGTCCCTGGCAGGCCGGTGCAGGTGCCTGGCTGGCCGAACGCGAGGAAGGCGGCTTCACGCGCGAGGTGCTGTCGCACTTCGTCTTCGTGCTGCAGCGCGTGCTGGGCCATGCCGAGGTGCTGGACAGCCAGGTCGACTACCCCGCCGACGGCCACCGCGCCGAGACCGCCTTGAACGCCCGGCTAGACGCGACCGGCGTGCCCATCCGCATCGCCGCCCGGGTGGCCAGCGATGTGCCGGTGCCCGACCACAACCGCATGCTGTGGCGTGCCAGCGAGGGCGAGGTCGAGCTGCGCGAATGGTTCGGTGTGACCCAGCAGCGCCGCAGCGAGGGCTGGCAACCACTGGGTTCGTCCGACGCGCTGCGGGCCAGCAGCCAGGCCGACCAACTGGATCAATGGGTGGCGCTGATCGAGGGCCGCTCGCACAGCCTGCCCGGCTATGCCGAGGCGCTCGCGGTGCAGCAGACCATCGAGGCGCTGCTGACAACCCGCTAAGTCAGTGGGTGACAGAGCTACTCGCTTCGCTCGGTCGGTCTGTCACGCCAATCAAAATAAGAGTGAAGCAAGCCGATAGGCCGGATTCTGTGCAAGACCTGACCCTTGCGGGCCGGGTCCTGTGACCGCCATTCCTCTGGGCCGGGCATCACTGCCCGGCTCGGTGCCACCTACCCGCCAGCTCAGCGAGCCGCCTCGATACTGGCCTACTTGGTGTTGCTGCGCGTAGAGATTGCCCGTTTCACCCGATCCCATGGGCTGCGCTCATGGTCCCGCGGGCTTAGCACCCCGCACGTTTGATCGACTCGTCTCTGTTGCTCTGATCCTCGGCTCACGCCGGACAGCCGTTAGCTGCTACGCCGCTCTTTGCAGTCCGGACCTTCCTCCAGCCCCAGGTTTCCCTGATCGGGCCAGCGGCGGTCTGGCTTGCTTCACGGCCGCATTATCGTTCATCGCTTCAGGCTCGCGATCGCGGCCGCCATCATCGCGACGCCCAGCAGCTGCAACGGGCTCAAGGCGCGCCCGTAGACGGCCCAGTCGACCAGCACCGCCGCCGCCGGATAGACGAACTGCAGCAATGCGATGCGGCCGGCCGGCAGCCGGTTGATGCCGGCATAGAGCAGCACATAGGCCAGGCCGGTGTGTATCAGGCCCAGACCGGCCAGCCAGCCCCAGGCCGCGCCCCAGGCCGGCCAGCCCTGCGTCAACGGCCAGGCCAGCAGCACCACGCTGCCGACCGCGCACTGCCACCAGGACAGCGCGAAGGAACTGACCCCGCGCACCGATTTCGCGATCAGCGTCACGGCGGCATAGCTGAACGAGCCGCCCAGGCACATCAGCAGGCCCCAGCCATAGGCGGAGTCGATCTCCCGCCACTGGTCCAGCAGGCCGGTGGCCAGCGCCAGCCCCAGCAGCGCGATGAGCACCGCCGCCCCCTGCCGGCGGCTGAAGGGCTCGCGCAGGAACAGCACGCCGAAAGCCATCACCAGCAGCGGCTGCACATGGAAGACCACGGTGGCCACCGCGATCGAGCTGCGCTCGATCGCCGCGAAGAACAGCCCCCAGTTGACCTGCATCAGCAGGCCGGCCGCGACGGCGGCCAGCAGGCCGCGCCGCGCCAGCCGCAGCTCGCCCAGGCGAGCGCTGGCCAGGCCCCAGACCAGCAGGGCCAGAGCGCCGAAGGCACAGCGGAACCAGACTGCGGTCAGCGGATCCTGGCCGGCCTCCTCCAGAAACACGCCCAGCGTGCCCAGCAGCAGGCCGCCGGCCAGCATCAGGGCCTGGCCCTGGCGTTCTTCGCGGGAGGCCGTCGGTGCGGGAGCGAGTGTCGATGCAGGCATGCCGCGATGCTCGGCCAGCTGGTAAATCCTGTGAAGCGGATAGTTTTGCTGGCTACCATTCGCTTATCGAATAAATGGAGCGAGCGATGCGGGATCTGCAACTGGACTGGCTGCGCGCCTTCGTCGCGGTGGTCGATGCCGGCTCGCTATCGGCCGCCGCACCGCTGCTGCACCGCTCGCAATCGGCCGTCAGCATGCAGCTGCAGAAACTGGAAGAGGCCGTCGGCCGGCCGGTGCTGCTGCGCGGCCCGCGCCATCTGGAGCTGACCCCCAGCGGCCAGGAACTGCTGGGTTTTGCGCGCCGCATGCTGGAGCTGCATGGCGAGGCACTGACCGCGCTGCACGGCCCGCAGCTGGGCGGACGGCTGCGCTTCGGCGTGCCCGACGACTATGCGGCCGGCTATCTGACGCCGCTGCTGCGCAGCTTCTCGAACCGCCATGCCGGGGTCGAGATCGAGCTGGTCTGCGAGCAGTCGACCGCGCTGATCCCGCAGGTGCAGCGCGGCGAGCTCGATCTGGCCCTGGTCTCGCAGGACAAGCCCGGCCGCGGCACCCATCTGTTCGACGAGCCCCTGGTCTGGGTCGGGGCCGCCCAGCACGAGGCCTGGCGGCGCGAGCCGCTGCCGGTGGCGGTCTACGAGAGCGGCAGCATGGCGCGCCGCGATGCACTGGCGGCGCTGAACGCCCGGCGGCGCGGCCACCGCATCGTCTACCACAGCGCCAGCCTGGCGGGCCAGCTGGCGGCGGTCGAGAGCGGGCTGGCGGTGGCCGTGCTGACGCGCTGCAGCGTGCCGCCGGGCCTGCAGATCATCGGCGACAAGCAGGGCCTGCCGCCGCTGCCCACAATGGCCGTGGCCCTGCTGCGCAGCCGGGCCTCGCGCACATCGGCGGCAGCCGATGCGATGCAGGAGCTGGCGCTGCGCACGCTGGCCTGACAGGCCGCGCGCGCTTCAGTCCTCGCCGGCCTCGGCCTGCTCCTCGTCGTCCTTCTTGGCCTGGCGGGCCAGCTCGGCCTCCAGCGGACGCAGCGAATCGATCAGCGCTTCGGGCGGCTTGGGCGCGACCAGGCGCAGCGCCGGCGGCGGCAGCGCGCTCAAGTACGGCGGACCGAACCAGTGCTGCTGATCCAGCCGCCTGGCCACCAGCAGGGCCTGCGAGCAGACCAGAAAACCCATCACCCCCCAGGCCAGCGCACGCCGGCCGCGCGGCCAGACCAGGCTGCCATGCCAGTACACAAGGCCCGCCAGCCCGAGCGGCAGGATCAGCCCGTCCAGCAGCAGCAGCTGGCGCAGCGAGAAGGCATAGGCCAGCAGCGGCAGCAACGCGCCCACCAGACTCATCAGCGCCACACCGACCAGGGCCCGCCACAGATGGCTGGCGAAGGGGAAGCGGTGCTGGAACAGCTGGGTCACCAGCGCCCAGAGCGCGGCCCAGCTCAGCAGCAGGCCCAGCGGCATCAGCACGGCGGCGGCATAGTCGATCCACGGCGAGCCCGGGTTCAGCGAGCTCCACTGGTCCAGCCACAGCGCGCCCAGCCACAGCAGCAGCAGGCCCGCCAGCCAGCGCAGCGGCGGTGCACCGGCGGCCAGCAGCAGCGGCTGCTCCGGCGCCAGCGCATCGCTGCTGCGGCGCAGGCGCAGCTGGGTGGCGCCGAGCTGGAATACCGCGCCGGCCCCCAGGGCCACCGACTCGCCGGCCGCCAGCCGCCGCCGGCCCAGCTGGCCGCCATTCAGACTGGGCAGCAGGGCCAGCTGCGGACCGGCCTCGTCCAGGCTCAGCCGGGCATGGGTGGCGGCCAGATGGCTGTCGTCCAGCACGATGTCGCAGTCCGGCGAGCGGCCGATCGAGACCGGCCAGGCCTGCAGCTTGTGGGTGGCGCGCACCTGGCCGTCGCGGCCCAGCACCTCGATCACTGCTGCTGCGCGCGCGTCCATCCGAAGCCTCCGAGGTAATGGGCGCTCAGCTTGAGCGCGTTGTCAAAGCTGATGCCGCGGGCATCGAAACGGCCCAGCGCACCCTCGGTCGCGCCGTCCACCGTGGTCACCAGCACGCTCAGGTCGTGCAGGCCGGCCAGCTTGCGGTAGGCGCTCAGGCAGATCACCGCGCGCAGCGGCGGCCCCTCCTTGACATCCTTCTGGATGAACTCCTCGCGGCAATGCGGCGCGGTGCGCTGCTTGTTGGAGCGGCCCAGGTTCTCGTTGCGAAAGCTGCCCGAGTACTGCTTGGCAAAACGCAGCGCGCCGAGCTTGGCGCCGTCATAGGCCTCGTGCGAGATGTCCAGATAGCCGGTCTGCAGCGCGCCATTGATGAAGACCGCATGCTCCATCCGGCATTGCGAGCGCTGGAAGTCCAGGCCCTTGCTGTCGGCCGGCGTGCCGCGCCCCCAGCAGCGCATGAACTGCTCCTGCGGCACCGGCAGACGGTAGCGCACATGGTCGGCACCGCGCCAGGGCTGGGCGATGAAGCGGCTCACCAGCTCGTCCTGATAGGCCATCAGCTGCTCGCGCAGGCGCGGCCAGGCCGGGCCGGCCAGCGGCTTGGCGGCGCGACTGCGCTCGAACAGGCGTAGCGCGAACTCGGCCGGCACCAGAAAGCTCATCTGCTGGGCGAAGAACATCGCCGAGACATTGATGCCGACGACCCGGCCCTCCTCGTCCAGCACCGGGCCGCCGCTCATGCCCGAGTTGATGCTGCCCGAGTAATAGATCAGCGCATCGAAGCTGCGCTCGACCAGGCCGTTGTAGGTGCCCTCGACGACAGCGAAAGCCACGTCGTGCGGGTTGCCCATCGAGTAGATCCGGTCGCCCTTGGACAGCGGCTGGTCCAGCGGGCGAAAGCGCAGCGCGCCGGCATTCTTGAGCCCGGCGCCGACCACGCGCAGCAACGCCAGGTCGCGCCGCACATCGAAATCCAGCAGCTCCAGCTCGCCCGCCTGGCCTTCGGTGCCGGCATAGCGCAGGCGGTAGCGCTCGGGCTCCAGCGCGGCCTGGCTGATCACATGGTAGTTGGTGATCACATGGCCGTCCTCGCTGACCAGGAAGCCCGAGCCGACCGAGGCCTGGCTGTCCTGGTTCTTCAGCAGGGTGCGGATCTGCAGCAGCTGGCCGCGGGCCCGCTCGTAGATGCGCCGGGCGGTGGCCGAGACCGCCGCGGCCGGCGCGCTGGCGGCCGCCGCCGGAGCTGCGGGCGCCGGCTGCGGCTGGGCCAGCAGCGGCTGGGCCAAAACCTGCAGCAGCAGGCCGGCCACGATCAAGAGTTTGCGCAAGTCTGTTCCCTCCTCGTTGCGTCGCCGGCCATGCTAGCCGGTTTGCAGCCAGGAGGCCGCGCGGTCAGAGCAGTTTCCAGCCCAGCGACTCGCCGCCGCGCAGCGGCTTGAGCCGCGCCTCGCCGAAGGGCACGCTGTCGGGCAGGGTCCAGTCCTGCTTCAGCAGCGTGACGCGCTCGGTATTGCGCGGCAGGCCGTAGAAGTCGGCGCCGTTGAAGCTGGCGAATGCCTCCAGCTTGTCGAGCGCGCCCATGGCCTCGAAGGCCTCGGCATAAAGCTCCAGCGCGCTCATCGCGGTGAAGCAGCCGGCGCCGCAGACCGAGTTCTCCTTCATCACCGAGGCGTGCGGCGCGCTGTCGGTGCCGAGGAAGAACTTCGTGCTGCCCGAGGTCGCGGCCCGTATCAGGGCCAGGCGGTGCTCCTCGCGCTTGAGCACCGGCAGGCAGTAGTAGTGCGGGCGCAGGCCGCCAGTGAAGATGGCGTTGCGGTTGTAGAGCAGGTGCTGGGGCGTCAAGGTCGCGGCCGTGTAGGCATCGGCGCTGTGCACATACTGGGCGGCCTCCTTGGTCGTGATGTGCTCGAACACCACCTTCAGCTCGGGCATGTCGGCCCGCAGCGGCGTCATCACGCGGTCGATGAAGACGGCCTCGCGGTCGAACACATCGATGTCCGGGTCGGTCACCTCGCCGTGCACCAGCAGCAAGAGGCCCTCGCGCTGCATCGCCTCCAGCGTCTGGTAGGTCTTCCTGATGTCGGTGACACCGGCATCGCTATTGGTCGTGGCGCCGGCCGGGTAGAGCTTGAGCGCGACCACGCCGGCGTCCTTGGCGCGCTTGATCTCGTCGACCGGGGTCAGATCGGTCAGGTACAGCGTCATCAGCGGCTCGAACTTCAGGCCCTCGGGCACGGCCGCGAGGATGCGCTGGCGGTAGGCCTGGGCCTGGGCGGCCGTTGTGATCGGCGGGCGCAGATTGGGCATCACGATGGCGCGGGCGAACTGGCGCGCGGTGTGCGGCACGACGCTCTGCATCGCGGCCTCGTCGCGCAGGTGCACATGCCAGTCGTCGGGGCGGATCAGGCTCAGCTGGGTGGGGGTGGCGGTACTCATGGGCCGGCATTGTCGCACCCGTGGCCCGGTGGAATTCCCGCATGAAGCCACCGCTATTCCCTGGACAGCGGCGATGGCGCTCACCAACAATCGATGACCCTCACAGCACGGAGAAGCCATGTCCCGTCACGCCCTGCCCCTGATCGCCGCCGCCCTGCTGGCCGCCTGCGCCAGCACCGAAACCGTCGGGCCGCCGGCCAAGGAGATGATTTATGCGGTGACAGCGAGCAACCGGCTGATCCAGTTCAACGCCGGCCAGCCGCAGAAGATCCTCAGCAGCAAGGCGCTGAACGGCCTGGCCGCCGAGGAGCGGCTGCTGGGCATCGACTACCGGGTCGCCAAGGGCCAGCTGTTCGCGCTGGGCGACAGCGGCCAGCTCTACCGCATCAACACCGCCGACGGCAGCGCCAGCCGCATCGGCACGCCGGTGGCCCTGCCGCGCGAAGGCGCCGCCGAATGGGGCTTCGACTTCAACCCGACGGTGGACCGCATCCGCGTCGTCAACGACGCCGGCTTCAATCTGCGCCTGCACCCGGACACCGGCGCGGTGGTCGACGGCAATGCGGACCAGCCGGGCCTGCAGTTCGACGGCCGGCTGGCCTATGACGCCGCCGACGCGAACGCCGGCAAGGCGGCCGCCCTCGTCGCGGCCGGCTACACCTATAACAAGGACAACGAGAAGATCACGACCAACTACGCGCTGGACGGCAAGCTGGGCACGCTGGTGCACCAGGGCACGAAGGAAGGCGTGACGCCGATGGTGTCACCCAATAGTGGCCGGCTCTACACGGTCGGCTCGCTGGGCCTGGGCGCCTTCGAGCGGGCGACGCTGGACATCTCGGATGTGTCCAACGCTGCCTACTCGGCCGTCACGCGCGGCAAACTGTCGAGCTGGTACCGAGTCGATCTGGCCAGCGGCCGCGCGACGCTGATCGGTACGGTGGCCGGCGGCGAGGCGGTGGTGGGGGCTGCGATCGAGCCCTGAACTCATGCAACAAGGGGCGCTTCGAGCGCCCCTTGTTTTCAGTGCTGAAGTATCTTCGCCAGGAAGTCCTTGGCGCGCGGCGAGCGCTCCTCGGGCTTGCCGAAGAAATCGTCCTTGCTGCAGTCCTCGACGATCTTGCCGGCGTCCATGAAGATCACGCGGTCGCTGACCTTCTTGGCAAAACCCATCTCGTGGGTCACGCACATCATCGTCATGCCCTCGTTGGCCAGCTGCACCATCACGTCCAGCACCTCGCCGACCATCTCGGGGTCCAGCGCCGAGGTCGGCTCGTCGAACAGCATCACGATGGGGTCCATGGACAGCGCGCGCGCAATCGCGACCCGCTGCTGCTGACCGCCGGACAGCTGGCCGGGGTGCTTGTCCTTCTGGGCGATCAGACCCACGCGGTCGAGCATCTTCAGGCCGCGGGCCTTGGCGTCGTCGAGGCTGCGGCCCAGCACCTTGATCTGCGCAATGGTGAGGTTCTCGGTGATCGAGAGGTGCGGAAACAGCTCGAAATTCTGAAACACCATGCCGACCCGGGCGCGCAGCTTGGGTAGGTCGGTCTTGGGGTCGGAGATCGAGATGCCGTCGACGATGATGTCACCCTTCTGGATCGGCTCCAGCGCGTTGACGGTCTTGATCAGCGTGGACTTGCCCGAGCCCGAGGGGCCGCAGACGACGACCACATCGCCCTTCTTGATCGTGGTGCTGCAGTCGGTCAGCACCTGGAAGGGGCCGTACCACTTGGAGATGTTCTTGATATCAATCATGGCCAAAGCTTTCTAGCGAATGATGGCGATCTTCTTCTGCAGCCGACGCACCAGCATCGACAGGCTGAAACAGATCACGAAGTAGACGACGGCAGCCACCAGATAGGTCTCGACCGGCCGGTTGAAGTTCTTGCCGGCGATCTCGAAGCCCTTCAGCAGATCGTAGGCGCCGATCGCATAGACCAGCGAGGTGTCCTGGAACAGGATGATGGTCTGTGTCATCAGCACCGGCAGCATATTGCGGAAGGCCTGGGGCAGCACCACCAGCTGCATGGTCTGGCGATAGCTCATGCCCATCGCATAGCCGGCATAGACCTGACCCTTGGAGACACTCTGGATGCCGGCGCGCATGATCTCCGAGAAGTAGGCGGCCTCGAACACCGTGAAGGTGATGATGGCCGACAGCTCGGCGCGGTTGCTGGAGCCCCATTCGCCGCCGACCGCGGCATAGAAGGCCGCAGGGATCAGCAGGAAGAACCACAGGATCACCATCACCAGCGGGATCGAACGCAGCGTGTTGACATAGAAGGCTGCCGGCAGCACCAGCCACTTCTTGCCCGACAAGCGCATCAGCGCCAGCAAGGTGCCGAGCACGATGCCGCCAAAGGTGGCGATCAACGTCAGCTCGACGCTGAAGATCAGGCCCTTGAGGATGAAGCTGGAGACGACGCTCCAGTCGAGGAAGGAAAAGTCGAGATTCATCGGCCACCTCCGAGGACGCCGGGCACCTGGACGCGCTGTTCGATGAAGAGCGCGATGCGGTTGATGGCAAAGGCAGAGACGAAATACAGGCCGGTCACGGCCAGATAGACCTCGATGCCGCGCGAGGTTTCTTCCTGGGCCTGCATCGCGAACATGGTCAGCTCGGCGATCGACACCGCAAAGGCCACCGAGGAGTTCTTGACGATATTCATGCTCTCGCTGGTGAGCGGCGGGATGACGATGCGAAACGCCATCGGCAGCAGCACATAGCGGTAGGTCTGCGGCAGCGTGAAGCCCATTGCCAGGCCGGCATAGCGCTGGCCGGTGGGCAGGCTCTGGATGCCGGCCTTGACCTGCTCGGCGATCCGCGCCGAGGTGAAGAAGCCCAGCGCGAACACCACCAGGATGAAGCTGGGCACCTCACGCAGCGGTGTGAACAGCGAAGGCAGCACGTGGTACCAGAGAAAGACCTGCACCAGCAGCGGGATGTTGCGGAACAGCTCGGTCCAGGTATTGCCCAGGGCGACCAGCGCCTTGCTCGGCGTGGTGCGCAGAATGCCCATCACCGAGCCGACCACCAGGGCCACGACCAGGGCCAGCACGGCCACGCTGAGCGTCCATCCCCAGGCCGACAAGAGCCAGTCCAGGTAGGTGATGCTGCCACCGCTGCCGAAGCAGCGCGGCACCATTTCCCCATCGATGGTGTCCTTGCAGAACACCTGCCAATCCCATGTAGCCACCGCTACCTCCGTCAAAAAATCGAGGCCGCCCGAACTGCGCCGAGCGGCCCCGTGTTGATGCCCTCAGGCCTTGCGCTTACTTCTTCGCGTAGTCTTCCATCGGCTTGTCATTGGGGTTGGCCCAGGCCGCCTTGGTGTTGTCGTTGGCCGGCATGCCGACCTTGGTGTTGGACGGCGGGATCGGCTGCTCGAACCACTTGGTCCACAGCTTGGCCAGCTCGCCGGACTTCATCATCGCCTTGATGCTGTCGTCCACCGCCTTCTTGAAGGCCGGGTCATCCTTGCGGATCATGATCGCGATCGGCTCGACCGACAGCACATCGCCGACCAGCTTGAAATCGGCCGGGTTCTTGGCCTTGGCGATATTGCCGGCCAGGATGGCACCGTCCATCACGAAGGCGTCGGCACGGCCCGACTCCAGCAGCAGGAAGCTGTCGGCGTGGTCCTTGCCGAACACTTCCTTGAAGTCCACACCGGTGGCGCGCTCGTTCTTGCGCAGGGTCTGGACCGAGGTGGTGCCGGTGGTGGTGGCGACGTTCTTGCCATTGAGCTGGGCAATCGAGTTGATGCCCGAATTGGCCTTGACGGCGATGCGCACTTCCTCGACGAAGGTGGTGACGGCGAAGGCCACATCCTTCTGGCGCGCCGCGTTATTGGTGGTCGAGCCGCACTCGATGTCGACGGTGCCGTTCTGCACCAGCGGGATGCGGTTTTGCGAGGTCACCGGCTGGTACTTGACGTCCAGCTTGGCCAGGCCCAGGGACTTCTGCACATCGGCCAGCACCTTCTGGCAGATCTCGACGTGGTAGCCGACAAACTTGCCATCGCCCAGCGTGTAGGACAGCGCGCCGGAGGACTCGCGCACGCCCATCGTGACGGCGCCACTGTCCTTGATCTTCTTCAGCGTATCGGCCTGGGCCGACAGGGAAAAACCGGCAACGACGGCCAACACAAGCAATGTCTTTTTCATGGAAGCTCCTCTTTCAGAATCATTACGAGAACGCCAAGCAGATCACGGACCGGCCGAGCGCCGGGTACGGAGTTTCACGCATATCCGCCCTCCTGCCGCATTTGCAGCAAGATTTGAGCCACTATTTGCCGAGTACGCTGATGAAGGGCCGGACTCTAACGGTGCGTTCGCTGATCGCCCAATGCCGAATGCACGCACGGTTATGCAGCACACACATGAGGCTTCAGGGTTTTTCCTAGTTCCTTGCCCTCAGCTCCGCTGCGTCAGGTAGTCCCACAGCGCCAGCGCCACCGGCTTGCTGCGCCGCGCCGCCTCGGGCCGTTCGCGGTAGATGCGCAGCTCCATGCTCAGCTCATACGAACCCGCGGCCGTGGCCTGCACCAGACGTTTGGCTTTGAGCTCCTTCTTGACCGAGCTGGCCGGCAGAAAAGCCAGGCCGTGGCCTTCCAGCGCCATCGCCTTCAGGCCCTCGGCCATATCGGTCTCGTAAATCGAATCGAGGTTCAGCGCCGTCGGCGAGTCCTTGACGACCAGCTCGACCAGCCGGCCCAGATAGGCCCCGGAGGCATAGCTCAGGAACGGGATCTTCTGCCCCGGATGACCGGGCAGAGCGAACAGCGGCCGGCCCTGGGCATCGGCCTTGGCATAGGCGGCCAGGGTCTCGTGCCCCAGCGAGGCCATCTCGTAGCGTTCGGGGTCGAGCTGCAAGGGCTGGCTGGGGTGGTGGTAGACGATCAGCAGATCGCAGTTGCCCTCGCTGAGCTGCATCATCGCGTCGTGCACATTGAGCGCATTGAGCCGGCTCTTGACCGCGCCGAAGCGCTGGCGCAAGTCCATCAGCCAGTGCGGAAAAAAGCTGAAGGCCAGCGAATGCGGCACCGCGAACTCGATCATGTCCTGCCCCACCGCCTGGTGGCTGCGCAGCATATTGCGGGTGGCCTGCAGGCTGCCCAGCATCTCGACGGCCTGGCCCAGCAAGGTCTCGCCGGCGGCGGTCAACCGGGTCGGGTAGGAACTGCGGTCCACCAGGTCGACCCCGGCCCAGGCCTCCAGCGCCTGGATGCGGCGCGAGAACGCCGGTTGAGTCACATGCCTGTGCTGAGCCGAGCGCGAAAAGCTGCGGGTCTCGGCCAGACTGACGAAGTCTTCAAGCCATTTGGTTTCCACATCGGCAGTGTAGCCGGCCCCTCCCGCCGGCCGGGTCGGCTCACCGCTCAGGCCGAGGGCTCGCCGCCGCCCGACTGCTGCAGCCGCCACATCTGCGCATAGCGCCCGCCGCGCGCCAGCAGGTCCTCGTGATGGCCACGCTCGATGATGCTGCCCTGCTCCATCACCAGGATCTCGTGCGCATCGACCACGGTGGAGAGCCGGTGCGCGATCACCAGCACGGTCTTGTTCTGGCCTACCGCCTCCAGCTCAGCCTGGATCGCGCGCTCATTGCGCGAATCCAGCGCCGAGGTCGCCTCGTCGAAGATCAGGATCGGCGGGTTCTTCAGCAGGGTGCGGGCGATCGCGACGCGCTGCTTCTCGCCGCCGCTGAGCTTGAGCCCGCGCTCGCCGACCATGGTCTCATAGCCTTTGGGCGTGGCCGCGATGAAGTCGTGGATATGGGCGGCGCGGGCCGCCCCCTCGACCTCCTCGCGCGAGGCGCCGGGCCGGCCATAGGCAATGTTGTAGGCCACCGTGTCGTTGAACAGCACCGTGTCCTGCGGCACGATGCCGATCGCGCGGCGCAGCGAGCCCTGGCTGACGCCGCGCACATCCTGGCCGTCGATCAGGATGCGGCCGGCGTCGAGATCGTAGAAGCGGTAGAGCAGGCGCGCCAGCGTGCTCTTGCCCGAACCGCTGGGGCCGACCACGGCCACCTTCTTGCCGGCCGGGATCTCGAAGCTGAGGTTCTTCAGGATGGGCCGCGCGGCCTCGTAGGCGAAGCTGACGTTCTCGAAACGCACCGCCGCCCCCTCGATGCGCAGCGCCGGCGCCCCCGGCGCATCGGCCACCTCGCGGTCGCGCTCCAGCAGCGTGAACATCTTGTCCAGATCGGTCAGGCTCTGCTTGATCTCGCGGTAGATCACGCCGAGAAAATTCAGCGGGATATAGAGCTGGATCATGAAGGCATTGACCATCACCAGGTCCCCGAGGGTCATGGTGCCGGACACCACGCCCTGGGTCGCGCGCCACAGCATCGCGACCAGCGCGGTCGCGATGATCAGCTGCTGGCCGGTGTTCAGCAGCGACAGCGTCGACTGCGACTTCAGCTGCGCGCGGCGCAGCTTCTCCAGGCTCTCGTCGTAGCGGCGCGACTCGAAGTCCTCGTTGTTGAAGTACTTGACCGTCTCGTAGTTCAGCAGCGAGTCGATCGCCTTGCTGTGCGCCACCGAGTCGAGTTCGTTGAGCTGCTTGCGGAACTTGGTGCGCCACTCGGTCACCAGCACGGTGAAGCTGACATAGAGCACCAGGGCCGCGATCGTGATGCCGGCAAACCAGATGTCGTACTTGACGGCCAGCAGGCCCAGCACCAGGGTCACCTCGATCAGGGTCGGCACGATGCTGTAGAGCGAGTACGAGATCAGCGAGTGCACGGCCCGGGTGCCGCGCTCGATATCGCGCGTCATGCCACCGGTCTGGCGCTCCAGATGAAAGCGCAGGCTCAGATCATGCAGATGGCGGAACACCTGCAGCGAGATACTGCGCGCCGTGCCCTCGGTGGCCTTGGCGAAGATCAGCTCGCGCAACTCGGTGAACAGCGAGGTCATCAGGCGCAGCGCGCCATAGGCCAGCAGCAGGCCCAGCGGCAGCACCAGCAGGGCCTGTGGATCGCCGGGCTTCAGCGACAGGCTGTCGACCAGTTGCTTCAGCAGCAGCGGCACGCCGACATTGCTGAGCTTGGCGCCCAGCATGAAGCCCAGCGCCAGGCCCACGCGCCAGCGGTAGCGCCACAGATAGGGCAGCAGCTTGGCAATCGTCGCCCAGTCGGAGCGGGGCGGGGCCGGTGCGGCGGCGGGCTCGGGGCTGACGGCCGGGGTCGAGAGGCTTGTGCGCATGTTTTTGCTGGACATCGGACGGTCGCCGACAATGAGTCCAATTTTCCCAGGTATGCATCATGAGCCACGCTTCAAGCCCTTCCCCTGAAAACAACGCCACCCCCAGCAGCCAGCCCGGCATGCCGCGCGAGCTGGTGCTGCGTGTGATGCCGATGCCGGCCGATGCCAATGCCAACGGCGATATCTTCGGCGGCTGGATCATGGCCCAGGTCGACCTGGCCGGCTCGGTGCTGCCCAGCCGGGTCTCGCGCGGCCGGGTCGCGACGGTGGCGGTCAACGAGTTCATCTTCAAGCAGCCGGTCTCGGTCGGCGACCTGCTGAGCTTTTATGCCCAGGTCAAGCGCATCGGCCGCACCTCGATCACGGTCCATGTCGAGGTGGTGGCCGAGCGCAATCCGGCCAACCCGCAGGTGGTCAAGGTCACCGAGGCAAACCTGACCTATGTGGCGATCGACCGCGACGGCAAGCCCCGGGTGTTTGCCGAACAGGTTTGAAAACCCAGGTCCTGATACTCGGCGGCGGCGCCATCGGCAGCGCCATCGCCGCCCATCTGGGCGCCGAGCCGGGTTTCGAGATCCGCGTGCTGGAGCGCGACCCGAGCTATGCGCAGGCCTCCTCGGCCCTGTCCGCCGCGTCGATACGCCAGCAGTTCTCGACCCCGCTGAACATCGCGCTGTCGCAGTACGGCCTGCAAGTGCTGCGCGCCGCCGGCGCCGAGGCCGGCCTGGTCGAGCGCGGCTATCTCTATCTGGCCAGCCCGACCGGCGCCCATCACTTGCGCGAGCTGCATGCGCTGCAGACCGCCCATGGCGCCGACATCGCCCTGCTGTCCCCGGCCCAGCTGAGCGAGCGCTGGCCCTGGCTGGCCACGCAAGACCTGGCCCTGGGCTCCTGGGGCCGCAGCGGCGAGGGCTGGTTCGACGGCTGGGGCCTGCTGCAGACCTTGAAGCGCCAGGCCCAGGCCCTGGGCGTGCAGTATCTGGGCGGCGCGGCGCGGGCGCTGCGCCGCGACGCGCACGGCGCCATCGTGGGCGTCGAGACCGATACCGGCCAGCGGCTGCACGCCGATCTCTATGTGCTCGCTTGCGGCGCCTGGTCCGGCGCGCTGGCCGCCACGGCGGGCCTGGCCGTGCCGGTCAGCGGCAAGCGCCGCAGCGTCTACGCCTTCCGCACGCCCGAGCCGGCCGCCGGCTGCCCGCTGGTGATCGACCCCTCGGGGCTGTGGTTCCGACCCGAGGGGGAAGGCCAGTTCATCTGCGGCGGCCCGCCGCTGGGCGAGGACGCCGACGGCCTGCCGCTGGACCCCGAGCCCGGGCTCTTCGAAGAGCAACTCTGGCCGGCGCTGGCCGCACGCGTGCCCGGCTTCGAGAGCCTGCGCCCGCAGCGCGCCTGGGCCGGCTACTACGAGATGAATGCCTTCGACCACAACGGCCTGGTCGGCCCGCTCGACGCCTGCCCCAACCTGCTCTTGGCCTGCGGCTTCTCGGGCCACGGCCTGCAGCACGCGCCGGGTGTCGGCCGCGGCCTGGCCGAATGGATCGCGCACGGCGAGTACCGCAGCCTGGACCTGAGCCCGCTGACACCCAATCGCATCGCGGCGGGCCGCCCCTATCTGGAACTCAATGTGATTTGAGTGGCGCTCAGCCCAGCTTGAAGGGCAGCTGGCGCAGCGGCTTGCCCGTCAGGCGCGTGATCGCGTTGGCAAAGGCCGGGGCCAGCGGCGGCAGGCCCGGTTCGCCCATGCCGGTGGGCGGCTCGGCGCTGGGCACCACATGGACGGCGATCTGCGGCATGTCGGTGATGCGCGGCACCGCGAAGTCGCCGAAATTGCTCTGCTCGACCACGCCGTCCTTCAGCGTGATCGCCGCACCCGGCAGGCACATCGACAAGCCCATCAGCGCCGCGCCCTGCACCTGGGCCTCGATGCTGCGCGGGTTGACCGCCAGATTGCAGTGCACGCCGGCGGTGACCCGGTTCAGCACCGGCTGTCCGTCTTTCAGCGAGGCCTCCACCACATAGGCCACCACGGTGCTGAAGGACTCGTGCACCGCGACGCCCCAGGCGCGGCCGCTGGGTAACTGCTTCTTGCCATAGCCGCTCTTCTCGACCGCCAGCTGCAGCGCGGCGCGATGGCGCGGGTGCTTGTCGCCAATCAGGCGCAGGCGATAGGCGACCGGGTCCTGTTTCGTCGCGCGGGCGATCTCGTCGAGCAGCGTCTCCATCACATAGGCGGTGTGGGTCGAGCCCACGCTGCGCCACCACAGCACCGGCACGTTCACCTTGGGATGGTGCACCGTCAGCCGCATCGGCAGCGGATAGGGCGCGCGCAGACCCTCGGTGGCCGTGCCGTCGATGCCGTTCTTGACCATGAACTGGCCGAACACCGTGCCCGTGGTGATGGACTGGCCGACCAGCACATGGTCCCAGGCCAAGACATTGCCGCGCTCGTCGAAGCCGATGCGGGCGCGGTGCAGATGCATGGGCCGGTAGTAGCCGCCCTTGATGTCGTCCTCGCGGCTCCACAGCGTGCGGATCGGCGCGTCCAGCCCGGCGGCGCGGGCGGCCTTGGCAATCTGGCAGGCCTCGACCACATAGTCGCTGGAGCCGACGAAGCGCCGGCCGAAGCCGCCGCCGGCCATCTGCACCTGCATCGTCACCTGCTCGGGCTTCAGCCCAAGCACGCCGGCGGCCGCGGCGGCGTCCAGGCCCGGGCACTGCGTGCCGACCCACAGCTCGGCGCGGTCCTTGCCGAGGCTGACCGTGCAGTTCAGCGGCTCCATCGGCGCATGGGCCAGATAGGGGAAGACGAACTCGGCCTCGATCCGGCGCGGGGCACTGGACAGCGGCGCCATGTCGGCGTCGAAGGCCAGCGAGCCCGGCTTGCCGGCCAGTTCGCGGTACTGGGCCAGCAGCTTCTCGCTGTCGACCTTCTCGACGCTGCCGGTGTCCCAGTCCAGCTTCAGCGCCTCGCGGCCCTGCTTGGCCGGCCAGTAGCCCTCGGCCACCACGGCCACGCCCTCGCCGCCCAGGTCGCCCGGGATGCGCAGCACTGCCTTCACGCCCTTGATCGCGCGCGCCGCGCTGTCGTCCAGCGAGCGCAGCCGCGCGCCGAACACCGGCGGATGCGCGACCACGGCGGTCAGCTGGCCGGGCAGCCGGGTGTCGATGCCGAAATCCTGCCGGCCGCTGCTCTTGGCGCGGGCATCCAGCCGCGTCGTCGCACGGCCGATCAGGCGGAAGTCCTTGGGGTCCTTCAGCGTGACCTGCTCGGGCACCGGCAGCGCCATCGCGGCTTCGGCCAGCGCGCCATAACCCAGTTTTCGGCCATCGGCGGCGATCACCTGGCCGGCCTGGGTGCGCAGCGTGGCCACATCGACATTCCAGCGCGCGGCAGCGGCGCTCAGCAGCATGGCCCGCGCGCGGGCGCCCAGCTCGCGGTACTGCGTGTAGCTGTTCTTGATCGAGTTCGAGCCGCCGGTCATGTGCAGGCCGAACAGCGGGTCGAGGTAGGCCGGATCGCTGGAGCCGTTGCGGCTGCGTACCAGGCCCCAGTCGGCGTCCAGCTCCTCGGCGAGGATCATCGGCAGGCCGGTCTGCACGCCCTGGCCGAACTCCAGCCGGTTGATGGTCACGGTGACCTCGCCGTTGGGCGCGATCTGCACAAAGGCCGAGGGTTGCTGCGTCGGCTTCAGCCCCGCCGCGGCGGCGGCTTGCGCGCCGGCTAGCAGCGGGAAGGCGCCCAGCGCCAGGCCACCGGCGCCGGCGAGCTTCAGAAAGCTGCGGCGCGGCAGCGCGAGAGTGGATTCGTCGGCGGCATCGCGGTCCAGCAGGTCTTGCAGCGCGCGCGGCATTTCGGGCGTATGGGTCAGCATGGTGGCGCTCCTTCAGGCCAGGGTCTTGGCGGCATCGGCCACCGCGGCGCGGATGCGGGCATAGGTGCCGCAGCGGCAGATATTGCCGGCCATCGCGCCGTCGATCTCGGCGGCGGTGGGCTTCTTGCCTTTCGGCAGCGACTTCAGGAAGGCCGTCGCGCTCATGATCTGGCCGCTCTGGCAGTAGCCGCATTGCGCGACATCGTGCTTGACCCAGGCCGCGTGCACCGCCGCGCCGACCTTGTCGCTGCCATCGGTGGTGGCCTCGATGGTGCGGATCTTCTTGCCCTCGGCCGCCGAGATCGGTGTGACGCAGGAGCGGATCGCCTGGCCGTCCAGATGCACGGTGCAGGCGCCGCACAGCGCCGCGCCGCAGCCGAACTTGGTGCCGGTCATGCCCAGCGTGTCGCGCAGGGCCCAGAGGATGGGGGTGCCAGGGTCGGCGTCGACCGCGTGGTCACGGCCGTTGACGTTGAGGGTGCTCATGGTGCTCGGTTCTCCAGCTGGGGGCGGTGCCGGCAAGTGTGCCCCGCCCGGCCCGGCCAGCGCTTGCCCATTCCGACGCTTGTCTTGCCTATTCCAATGTTTCGTCACCGGATCTGCCAGCCCCACCCGCGCCAGCGCTACAGTGACCTCGCCTCTACCCCGCTGCTGTGCAGCACCCCGCCCATGACCATTGCCCGCCTGGCCCAGGAGATCGGCAAGATTGCCCGAAATGACGGCAGTCACCCGACCGCGGCGGCCTCACTGAGCGTCCACCGCCTCAGCGCCAAGAGCGATCCCCTGCCCTGCTTCTACGAGCTGGGCCTGGCCGTCATCGCGCAGGGCACGAAGCAGGTGACGCTCGGCGAGCAGGTGATGAGCCTCGGGCCGGGCCAGTCCTTGCTGACCACCGTGGATCTGCCGGTGCTCGCCCAGATCACCGGGGCCGACCCGGCCGAGCCCTTTCTGGGCCTGATGCTGAAGCTCGATGCCCGCCAGATCGTGCAACTGGCCGCGCAGATGGATCTGCCACCGCTGCCGCGCGATCAGGTGCCGGGCGCGATCTCGCTGAGCCCGCTGGAGCCGGCCCTGCTCGATGCGCTGATACGCCTGTTCCGCTTGTTTGGCGAGCCGCAGCTCTGCGCCAGCCTGGCGCCGCTGATTCAGCAGGAGATCCTGGTGCGACTGCTGAGCGGCCCGCACGGCCCCTATCTGCGACAGCTGGTGGCGGCGGGCTCGCCCAGCCACCAGATCGCGCAGGCCATGGCCTGGCTGAAACAGAACTTCGTCCACGATGTACTGATGGACGAGCTGGCCGAGCGTGTGCACATGAGCCCCTCGACCTTCCGGCTGCACTTTCGCAACCTCGCCGGCATGAGCCCGCTGCAGTACCAGAAGCAGCTGCGCCTGCAGGAGGCGCGGCTGCTGATGCTGAACCAGGCGCTGGACGCCGGTAGCACGGCGGCGCGCGTGGGCTACGAGAGCGCCTCGCAGTTCAGCCGCGACTACAGCCGCTTGTTCGGCGCGCCGCCGCAGCGCGACATCCAGCGCATGCGGCGCCTGCCGGCCGGCGGGGCCTAGCGGCGCGGCGGCTTCCCCCACTCCCTCACCAGCCGCTCCGCCAGCGCCTCGGCCCAGGCCGCATAGCCGGCCGGGTTGGGGTGGAAGCCGTCGCGCGCCATCAGGCGCACGGCGGCCTTGCCATGCAGATGCGCCGGCAGGGCCTGCATGCCGCGCCGGGGCTGGGTCAGCAGGTGGCGACCCAGCGCGCGGTTCATGCGCAGGGCCTGGGCCCCCATCAGCCAGCGCAGCGGCTGCGGCAACAGCGGAAAGCTGTGCATCGGCGGCACCGCGCTGTGCAGCGTGAAACGCGGCGCGGCGGCGCGCTGCTGCAAGAGGGCATCGATCTGGTCGAGCTGCTGCAGCCAGCGCCGAGGCGAGAGCTGGCCGACCACATCGTTGACGCCCAGCGCCGTCACCACCACATCGGCCGGGAAGATCTCGCTGACGCGCAGATGCTCGAGCGCATCGGCCGTCGTGTGCCCGCTGCGGGCCAGCACCTGCCAGCGCACCATGCCGCCCAGGCGCCGCGCCAGGGCCCGGCTCAGATGGCCGGCCAGCGCCTCGTCCTGGCTCGGCGCGCCGACACCGGCGGCGGACGAATCGCCGACGATCAGCAGGCGCAGCACCAGCGGGCCCTCGCCCGTCACGCCGGCCCGCTGGCCCTCGGCCTCGGGCAGGCGCAGGGCCTGGCGCCGCACGCGCGCGCCCTGCCACAGCAGCAGCGGCGCCAGCGCCAACCGCACGAACGGCGCAAGCTGCAACATGCCGAGGGCTTACTCGAACTTGCTGAAGTCCGGCTGGCGCTTCTGGAAGAAGGCCTGGAAGGCTTCCATCGCCTCGGGGCTGCGCAGGCGGGCGCCGAAGATCTCGGCTTCGGTCTTGATGGTCGCCAGCACGGCCTCGGCCTGCGGCGCACGCATCAGGCGCTTGCTCTCGCGCACCGCGCTGGGGGCCAGCTTGTTGAAGCGCTCGGCCACGCGGCGCGCATGGTTGACAACCTCGCCGGCCGGCAGCACCGCATTGGCGATGCCGCACTCGACCGCCTGCTCGCCGGTGAAGGGGTCGCCCAGCAGCAGCTTCTCGGCGGCGCGGCGGTTGCCCATCAGCTGCGGCACCAAGAGGCTGGAGGCGAACTCGGGCACCAGGCCCAGGCTGACGAAGGGCATGGCCAGGCGGGCGTCATCGGCAACAAAGACGAAATCGCAGTGCAAGAGCATGGTGGTGCCGATGCCGATGGCGCCGCCGGTCACGGCGGCGATCACCGGCTTGTCGCAGCCCAGCAGCGCGCGCATGAACTGGAACACCGGGGCGTCCTCGCCCGAGCGCGGGCGGGCCATGAAGTCCTCGAGGTCGTTGCCCGAGGTGAAGATGCCGGGCTGGCCATAGATCAGCACGGCGCGCACCTCGCCGGCCGTGGCGGCCGCGTTGATCGCATCGGCCATCTGCTGGTACATGTCCGAGGTCAGCGCGTTCTTCTTCTCGGGGCGGGCGATTTCGATGCTGGCCACGCCGTTGACGATGGCGGTCTTGATGGTCATGTCGGGGTCTCCTTGGAATGGATGTGATTGTCGGGGTTCGCGGCGGCCCGGGCCGTGGCGGTCAGCGCCTGCACCTGGGTCCAGTGGTTGGCCAGGTGCATCAGATGGGCGCGCTGGTAGGCAGCGCGGTCCAGCGGGCCATAGGCGAAATGTGGCTTGAACAGACCCTTGTGCGCGCTGAAGGCCTGCATCGCGTCCAGCAGGCGTTGCACCGCAATCTTCAGGCCTTGCTCGGGATCGAGCGCGGGCGCGCCGGGAATCGGCTCGGCGAGGTCGTGGTTCATCTGGCCGCGGGCGTCGAACACCGCGAAGGCGGTCCGGCCCAGCGTCTGCTGGAACAGTGCGCTCCTGGCTTCGGGGTAGCCCTGGATCGAGAACTCGATGCTTTGCGCCAGATGCTGCAGCAGCTGCGGCAGGCTCCAGCGCTCGTGCGCCAGATGGTGCTGGCGCAACATCAGCTCCAGCACCGACTCGCGGGCCTGCTGCCAGCTGCTGAAGCCGGGCGAGAGCTCGCCGGCGCAGCCGCTCAGCAGCAGCGGCGAGGCGGAAGCCAGCAGCAGATGGCGGCGCCTCATATCAGCCAGGCCGGCACCTGCGGCCACAGGCTGGCCTCGAAGTGCTTGCGGAAGAAACCGAAATGGCCGATGCGGCGCGCGCCGACGTCCTTCGGTGCGATGCGGCGCAGCTCGGGGCTGGCGCCGGCATAGAAGCCGTGCAGCGACTCGGTGTTGCGGCGGGACATGAACTCGTCGTCGGTGAAGGCCAGCGACAGCATCGGCGTGCGCAGCGCGGCGTAATGGGCGCGCAGCACCTCGCCACCCTCGCCCATCATGTAGCCGGGGTCCAGGCACCAGCGCCGCCACTGCGCCATCACGCCGCGCGGCAGATCGCCCACCTTGCGCAGCTTGCGGCCCGGGAAATAGCCGAACAGCGGCAGGGCCAGCGGCACGACCACGTACCAGAGCCACCAGACATAGCGCCTCAGGCCCGCCGAGTTCTCGCGCCAGTAGCCGCTGCCGCAGCCGACGGTGATGGCGCGGCTGACGCGCTCGCGGTTGGGCAGCAGGCCGAGGATCTGACCGCCCAGGCTGTGGCCCAGCCAGTGGACGGGTGTCGTCTCGCTGCCCAGGCGGCGCGACAGCTCGTCCAGCGCGGCGGCGGCATCGCGCTCGGCCCAGGTGCGGATGTCCGCATCCAGGCCCTTCAGCGAGCGCCGCATCTCGGCCGGCCGCGAAGCGCCCATGCCGCGATAGTCGAAGCTCAGCACCAGCCAGCCCTGGGCCGCCATCCAGTGGGCGAAGTCGGCGTAATAGCGCTGCTCCACGCCCATGGCCGGCGCGATCAGCAGGCCGGCCTTGGCCGTGGCCGCATCGCCATACAGATGGCCCTTCAGTTCAAAGCCGTCGCCGGCGCGGAAGCTGATCGTCATGCTGCGGAACTCCCCAGCGAAAGCGCGGCCGAGGCCGCGCTTGTCAGGAACGCTTACAGGCGTTCGATGATGCCGGCCGCACCCTGGCCGGCGCCGACGCACATGGTCACCATGCCGTACTTGGCGCCGGTGCGGCGCAGGCCGTGGATCACCGAGGCGGCGCGGATCGCACCGGTCGCGCCCAGCGGGTGGCCCAGCGCAATCGCGCCACCGTTCGGGTTGACCTTGGCGCGGTCCAGCACGATGCCCTTGCTGTCCAGATCGTTCAGCACGGCCAGCGACTGGGCGGCGAAGGCCTCGTTCAGCTCGATCCAGCCCAGGTCCTGGGCCGAGATGCCGGCCAGCTTCAGCGCGGCCGGGATGGCCTCGATCGGGCCGATGCCCATGATCTCGGGCGGCACGCCGCGCACCGCGAAGCTGACGAAACGGGCCAGCGGGGTCAGGCCGAAGCGCTTGACCGCGGCTTCAGAGGCGACGATCAGCGCGCCGGCGCCGTCCGAGGTCTGCGAGCTGTTGCCGGCGGTGACGCTGCCCTTGGCGGCGAACACCGGCTTGAGCTTGGCCAGGCCTTCGGGCGAGGTGTCCTTGCGCGGACCTTCGTCGGTGTCGACGATGCGGCGCTGATGGTTCACCGAACCATCGACCAGATTGGGCGAACGCTCGAGGATCTCGAAGGGCGTCATCTCGTCCTTGAAGTGGCCGGCCTCGATGGCGGCCAGCGCGCGGCGGTGCGATTCCAGCGCGAACTCGTCCTGGGCTTCGCGGCTGATCTTCCACTGCGCGGCCACCTTCTCGGCGGTCAGGCCCATGCCATAGGCCAGGCCGATGTTCTCGTCGCGCTCGAAGATCGCGGGCGGCAGGCTGGGCTTGTTGCCGCCCATGGGCACCATGCTCATCGATTCGACGCCGCCGGCGATCATCACCTCCGACTCGCCGATGCGGATGCGGTCGGCCGCCATCGCCAGCGCGGTGATGCCCGAGGCGCAGTAGCGATTCACCGTCACGCCGCCAACCGTGTTGGGCAGGCCGCTCAGCACGGCCGCGACGCGGGCGATATTCATGCCCTGCTCGCCCTCGGGGAAGGAGCAGCCGATGATGGCGTCCTCAATCACCTTGGGGTCAAGACCCGGCACCTGGGCCAAGGCGGCCTGGATGGCGCGGCTCAGCATCTCGTCCGGACGGGTGTTCTTGTAGTAACCCCGGCCCGACTTGCCGATGGGCAGGCGGGTGGCGGCGCAGATATAGGCTTCTTGAACTTGCTTGCTCATGATCGGTAATCCTTAGTTGCGCACGGGCTTGCCGGTCTGCAGCATGCCCATGATGCGTTCCTGGGTCTTGGGGTGCTCTAGCAAGCTGCAGAAGTGCTTGCGCTCCAGCGACATCAGGTATTCCTCGTCGACCAGCGAACCGGCTTCCACCTCGCCGCCGCAGACCACATCGGCGATCAGGGCCGCCAGGTGGTAGTCATGGGCGCTGATGAAGCCGCCATCGCGCATATTGGCCAGCTGGCCCTTGATGGTGGCGATGCCCGAGCGGCCGGCCACCGGGAACAGTGCCTTCAGCGGCGGACGGTAGCCCGACTCGAACATGGACCTGGCCTGGCTGGAGGCGACGTGCAGCAGCTCGTCCTTGTTCGGCACGACGATATCGCTGTCCAGCAGGAAGCCGTTCTTCTTCGCTTCCAGCGCCGAGGTCGCGACCTTGGCAGTGGCGGCGGTCGTGAAACCGTCCTTCAGGAAGGCGAAGATGTCGGCGTCTGCATTGCCGGCCTTGGCCATCTCGGCCGCACGGCGGGCAATATAGGTCAGACCGCCGCCGCCGGGGATCAGGCCCACGCCGACTTCGACCAGGCCGACATAGCTCTCCATGTGCGCGACACGGCGCGCGCAATGCACAGCCAGTTCGGCGCCACCGCCCAGGGCCAGGCCGCGCATCGCGGCGACCACCGGCACATTGGCGTAGCGGATGCGCAGCATCATGTCCTGCAGCTTCTTCTCTTCCGGCGCGATGCCCTTGGCACCCGACTTCATGAAGACGGGCATCAGCGCTTCGAGGTTGGCGCCGGCCGAGAACACATCGTCCGGGCTCCAGATCACCAGGCCCTTGTACTTCGCCTCGGCGATCTCGACGGCCTTCAAGAGGCCCTCGGTCACAGTCGGGCTGATCAGGTGCAGCTTGGCGGTGATCGAGGCGACCAACACCTCGCCGTCCAGGCTCCAGACGCGGATCTCTTCGTTCTTGAACTCCTCCGTGCCGGCCTTCAGGGGCTCGGCCGCGCCCTCGCCCACCAGGGACTCGGGGAAGGCCTGACGCTGATAGACCGGCAGCTTGGCGCGCGGCTTGAACTTGCCTTCTGCGGCGCTCCACGAGCCTTGCGTGCTGTGCACGCCACCGTTTTCTGCCACCGGGCCCTCGCTGACCCAGGCGGGCAGCGGAGCGCTGGACAGGGTCTTGCCCTCGGCGATGTCGGCGGAGATCCACTCGGCGACTTGCTTCCAGCCGGCGGCCTGCCACAGCTCGAACGGGCCCTGGCTGCTGCCGAAGCCCCAGCGCATCGCGAAGTCGATTTCGCGCGCGGTATCGGCGACGGTGTTCAGGTGCACGGCGGCATAGTGGAAGCTGTCGCGCAGGATGGACCACAGGAACTGCGCCTGCGGGTTGCTCGACTCGCGCAGCAGCTTGATGCGGTCGGCGGCGGGCTTCTTCAGCATGCGGGCGACGATGTCGTCGGCCTTCTTGCCACCGGCGACGTATTCACCGCTCGCGAAATCCAGGCGCTGGATGTCCTTGCCGACCTTTTTGTAGAAGCCGGCGCCGGTCTTCTGGCCCAGCGCGCCCTTCTCGATCAGCGCAGCCAGCACCTTGGGCGTGGCATAGGTCGAGTAGAAGGGATCGTCCTTCAGGTTGTCCTGCATGGTCTTGACGACATGTGCCATGGTGTCCAGGCCCACGACGTCGGCGGTGCGGAAGGTGCCGCTGGAGGCGCGACCCAGCTTCTTGCCTGTCAGATCGTCGACCACGTCGACCGACAGGCCGAACTTCTCGGCCTCGATCATCGTGGCCATCATGCCGGCGATGCCGACGCGGTTGGCGACGAAGTTGGGCGTGTCATTGGCGCGCACCACGCCCTTGCCGACGGCGGTCGTGACGAAGCTCTCCAACTGGTCGATGACTTCCGGACGGGTGGTCGGCGTGTTGATCAGCTCGACCAGGTACATATAGCGCGGCGGGTTGAAGAAATGGATGCCGCAGAAGCGCGGCTTGATCTCTTCGGGCAGCACTTCGCTGAGCTTGGTGATCGACAGGCCCGAGGTGTTGGACGCGACGATCGCGTGCGGGGCGATGAAGGGGGCGATCTTGGTGTAGAGATCGAGCTTCCAGTCCATGCGTTCGGCGATGGCCTCGATGATCAGGTCGCAATCCTTCAGCAGCTCCAGATGCTCCTCGTAGTTGGCCCGCTGGATCAGCGCGGCGTTCTCCGGCACGGCCAGCGGCGCGGGCTTGAGCTTCTTCAGGCCCTCGACGGCCTTGCTGACGATGCCGTTCTTGGCACCTTCCTTGGCCGGCAGGTCGAACAGCACCACCGGCACCTTGACGTTGACCAGGTGCGCAGCGATCTGCGCGCCCATCACGCCAGCGCCGAGCACGGCGACTTTGCGAACTTGGAATCGACTCATGGTTTGCATTCCTTCAGAAAAATGGGCGTCGAGGGCGCTGCGGCTCACTCGACGCGAATCCAGGTCTGGGTACGGCCCAGCATGGGCATGCCGACATAGCCGCGCACTTCCAGCTTCTTGCCGCCCTCGATGGGCTTGATGCGGACCTTGTAGATCTTGCCGTCATTGGGATCGAGGATCTCGCCGCCGTCCCACAGCTCGGCATCGTCGGCGTTCTTCTTGACGTTGCGAACAATGGTCAGGCCGATCAGGGGCTGGTCCTTGCGGTCGTCGGCGCATTTGTCGCACTTGGACTCCTGCTTGGCGGGATCGACGATCTTCTCGATCTTGGCGCTGAAGACACCGGCGCTCTCGCTGATGCGCACCAGCGATTTCTCCTGCTTGGTCTTGTCATCGATGGTCTTCCACAGCCCGCTGGGCGTGGCTTGGGCCAGGGCGATGCCCGAGAGCAGGCTCAGGGTGGTGGCAGCAACAAGCGATTTCATGGTGTCTCCTTTATGGCGTTATTGAAATCAAGAACCTCAGAACAGCGCTTCGTCCATCTCCATCAGCGGGTTCAGGCCGGCGCGCGCGGTGCGGATCAGCGAGGCGGTCTCGGGCAGCAGCTTCGCAAAATAGAAGCGCGCCGTCGAGAGCTTGGCGGTGTAGAACGGGTCGCCCGAGTCCTTTTTCTCCAGCGCGATCTTGGCCATGCGGGCGAAGAAGTAGGCAAAGGTCAGATGACCCACGACGCGCAGATAGTCGACCGCAGCGGCACCCACCTCGTCGGGGTTGCCGAAGGCCTTCATGCCGATCTCGGTGGTCAGCTTGGTGACCTTGTCGCCGATATCGGCCAGCGGGTTGATGAACTCCTGCATCGCCTCGTTCGTGCCCTCTTCCTCGACGAAAGTGGCGATCTTCTTGCCGAACTTCTTCAAGGTGGCGCCGTTGTTGGACAGGATCTTGCGGCCCAGCAGGTCCAACGACTGGATCGTGTTGGTGCCTTCGTAAATCATGTTGATGCGGGCGTCGCGGACGAACTGCTCCATGCCCCACTCGTGGATGAAGCCATGGCCGCCGAAGACCTGCAGGCAGTGCGAGGTGGCGATCCAGCCGTTGTCGGTGATGAAGGCCTTGATGATGGGGGTCAGCAGCGCGACCTCGGCCTCGCATTCCTTGCGCTCGTCCTCGTCGTCCGAGCTCAGCGCCTTGTCCAGCTGCAGGCCCACATAGGTGTTCAGCGCGCGGCCGCCTTCGGCATAGGCGCGCGCGGTCAGCAGCATCTTGCGCACATCGGGGTGCACGATGATGGGGTCGGCCGGCTTGTCCAGGGCCTTGGGGCCGCTCAGGGCGCGCATCTGGATGCGGTCCTTGGCGTAGGCCACGGCGTTCTGGTAGGCCACCTCGGTCAGGCCCAGCGACTGGTTGCCCACGCCCAGGCGGGCGGCGTTCATCATCACGAACATCGCGGCCAGGCCCTTGTTGGGCTGACCGACCAGGGTGCCGACGGCACCGTCCAGCACGATCTGTGCGGTGGCATTGCCGTGGATGCCCATCTTGTGCTCCAGGCCGCCGCAGTAGACCGGGTTGCGCTCGCCCAGGCTGCCATCGGCATTCACCTTGAACTTGGGCACCACGAACAGCGAGATGCCCTTGGAGCCCTCGGGCGCCTCCGGCAGGCGGGCCAGCACCAGGTGGATGATGTTGTCGGCCATATCGTGCTCGCCAGCCGAGATGAAGATCTTCTGGCCGGTGATCTTGTATTGGCCGTCGGCCTGCCCTTCATTGACAGGAATGGCCTTGGTGCGCAGCAGGCCCAGATCGGTGCCGCAATGCGGCTCGGTCAGGCACATGGTGCCGGTCCACTCGCCGCTGGTCAGCTTGGGCAGGTAGGTGGACTTCTGCTCGGGCGTGCCATGGGCATGCAGGGCCTCGTAGGCGCCGTGGCTCAGGCCCGGGTACATGGTCCAGGCCTGGTTGGCCCCGTTCAGCATCTCGTAGAAGCCCTGGTTCACGATCACCGGCAGGCCCTGGCCGCCGTACTCGGGGTCGCAGCCCAGCGCCGGCCAGCCGCCCTCGACATACTGCTTGTAGGCCTGCTTGAAGCCCTTGGGCGTCGTCACCTCGTGCGTGCTCTTGTCCAGGCTGCACCCCTCGGCATCGCCCGACAGGTTCAGCGGCGCGATCACCTCCGCCGCGAACTTGCCACCCTCTTCCAGCACCGCATTGATGGTGTCGGCATCGATGTCGGCATGGGCCGGCAGCATCTTGAGCTCGTCGACCACGTTCAGCAGCTCGTGCATCACGAACTTCATGTCACGCAGCGGTGGGTTGTACTGGGGCATGTCTAACTCCTCGGTTTCGATTCAATTCAGAACGGGTTCAGGTCTGGGGCCGCTTGCCGGTCTTCTTGGCGGCGGCCGCCGCGGATTTGCCGCCCGCGGCCTGCAGGCCTTCGGGCGTGGCATAGAAATTCACGATGCGCTCGAAGCCCGCGCCGGCACGCTCCAGCGCGCCGGGCCGGCGCAGAAAGCGCGCATCGTGGTGCAGGGACAGGATCAGCCCGTGCAGTTCAAACAAGATCTGTTCCACATCGGCGTCCGCGCGCAGATGGCCGGCCTGCAGCGCCAGCACGATGGCCTTGTGCAGCGCGGCGTGCCAGGCCTTGACCATGCTGACCAGGGCGTCGCGCACGGGGCCGGGCCGGTCATCGAACTCGACCGCGCCGCTGATGTAGATGCAGCCCGAGTCGATTTCCACCGAGACCCGGCGCACCCAGTGCTCGTAGAGCGCGCGCAGCCGCGGCAGACCGCGCGGCTCGCGGATCGCGGTGAAGAACACCTCTTCCTCGAACTTGGCGTGATATTCCATCACCACCGCGATCTGCAACTCCTCGCGC
This sequence comes from Roseateles cavernae, assembly GCF_040187885.1. Classification (NCBI taxonomy): domain Bacteria; kingdom Pseudomonadati; phylum Pseudomonadota; class Betaproteobacteria; order Burkholderiales; family Sphaerotilaceae; genus Roseateles; species Roseateles cavernae. The sequence continues at coordinate 338,411 of NZ_JBDPLH010000002.1, read as the reverse complement.
GAGCCGAAATGGGCGAACACGCCGGACTTGCTCATCTTCGTGACGTCGGCGAGCGCGCCGATCGACAAGCCCTCCAGCCCCATATGCGAGGCCAGGCCCAGGGCCGCCTCCAGGATGGCGGCGCGGGTCTGCTGGCCTTTTTGCAGGGAGCGCACGCCGCGGCGAGGCATCTCGTCGCCGTCGGTGGGCTTGGGGCTGGGCAGGGCGGACACGGTGCGTGGGGACTCTGTGGAATTCGCTGGAAAGCCGAATAATAAAACGAACGGTCGTTCTATTTTGCAGAAATCGACAGAAGGCCGTGCAAGTATTCGTGGCGATTTCTAGAGCCGCCCGCCTAGAAGTTCACGCCAGCCCGCCAGTCTGGGTCGCGCAGATGTCAGGCCGTTGACGCTGTGGCCGCCGGCGCACAGCGCCTGTCTGCGGGGCTTCCGCACTTGAGTCAGTACGCACTCTTGCAGTACGCTGCGGCCAGGAGGTCAATGCTGTGGATGTTCTTCAACTGGATGTCTCCGGCCGGCCGCAAGCCTGGATCACGACCAAGGAGGCCGCCGTGATCTATGCCAGCGACGGCGTGGCCTGGACTCTGGGCAACCCCTGTCATGTGATGCGCGGAGGCCTGCAGCGCCGCACCGGCCTGCAGTCGCGCATCGAGGTCCACCCCATCATCGCGGTGCGCGGGGCCGTGCCCAGCCGCGCCTGGCGCTCGGCGCCGGCGCTGTCCAATCCCAAGCTCTTCGTGCGCGACCGCTATGTCTGCGCCTACTGCGGCCACAGCCACCACGCCGACGACCTGACCCGCGAACACATCATCCCGACCTCGCGCGGCGGCCGCGACAGCTGGATGAACTGCATCACCGCCTGCCGCGGCTGCAATGGCCGCAAGGGCAGCCGCCTGCCCGAGGAGGCCAATATGAGCCTGCTCTACCTGCCCTATGTGCCCAGCCTGCACGAGGACATGATTCTGCGCGGCCGCCGCATCCTGGCCGACCAGATGGAGTTCCTGCTGGCCAGCGTGCCGCGCTCCAGCCGGCTGCATGCCTGAGTAAAGACTTGTTGCATCGCCGATGCCCGCCGGTCAACCGCTTCACAATACGGACCGTTGGGCTCAGATCTGCCCCGAGGAGACCGTGATGAAGAAGTTGTTGATTGCCGCCGCCGTGGTGACCCTGGCCGCCTGTTCGACCACCAGCCCCGATGTGGTGCAACGCGGCGACGCCCAGCGCATGTCCCAGGTCCAGGACGGCACCGTGCTGTCGGTGCGCCCGGTCACGGTCGACGGCTCGCAAAGCGGTGTCGGCGGCGTCGCCGGTGGCGTGGTCGGCGCGATTGCCGGTTCCAATGTCGGCGGCCGGCGCGAGGGCCAGATCGTCGGCGTGCTCGGCGCGGTGGCCGGTGCGGCACTGGGCAATGCGATCGAACGCAATGTCACCAAGGAAGAGGCGGTCGAGATCCTGGTCCAGCTGCGCAACGGCGAGCGCCGCGCCATCGTCCAGGCCAAGGGCAATGAAACCCTGAACCCCGGTGAAGCGGTGATCCTGGTCACCACCGGTGGCAAGACCCGGGTGACCCGCGCCCCGGTGATCAGCGGGGCCGCCAGGAGCTGAGCCCTGCCGTTCTTGGCAGCGCTTGGCTGCGCTCGTTTCATCCAGCTTGGGTTTTTGCAGGGCCGCTGACGGCCAGGCGCAACGTATGCTTGGCGCTCCTATCGACACAGGAGAATGAAACGATGCCCGCAACCCTGACATCCGCTTTGAGCCTGGCCGGCCGCGTGCTGCTGGCCCTGATCTTTGTGCTGGCCGGTCCCGGCAAGCTGGCCAACCCGGCCGGCACCGCCGCTTACATGGCCAGCTCCGGCCTGCCCGCCAATCATCTGCTGGCCCTGGCCGTCGGCGCTTTCGAGCTGCTGGCCGGCCTGGCCCTGATCATCGGCTTCCAGACGCGCTGGGCCGCGCTGGCGCTGGCCGGCTTCACGCTGGTGGCCAGCTTCCTATTCCATGCCTTCTGGGCCCTGCCCGCCGAGCAGCAGATGATGCAGCAGCTGCTGTTCATGAAGAACATCGCGCTGGCCGGCGGCCTGCTGGTGCTGGCCGCGCATGGCGCGGGCGCGCTGAGCCTGGACGCGCGCCGCCGGCACTGACGAGTCCGCGCGCCCTCAGTGGGTGCGGCGCTCGCGCCGACCGGCGAACACCAGGGCCACAGCCAGCACGCCGGCGGCGCCCAGGCCCATGACCCAGGCGGAGCCCAGCCGCTCGACCGCCAGCCCGGCAACGCCGACCCCGGCCGACTGGCCGAGGAAGAAGCAGGAGGCAAAGGCCGACACCGCAGCACCGCGCTGCGCCGGCGCCATCTGCGTGGCATTGAGCTGCAAGGTGTTGTGAAGCATGTAAAAGCCCAGGCCCGCCAGCAGGCAGGCCGGCGCCGCCACCCACCAGGCCGGCGTCAGCGCCAGACTCAGCAAGGCGATGAACAGCAGGCCCCCGCCCCAGCGCGCCAGCCCCACCTCGCCCAGGCCCTTGACCAGCCGCGCCGAACCCAGCGCGAACACAAAGCCGCCCAGGCCGAACAGCATCACCAAGGAACCGGCCAGCGACAGCGACAGCCCGAAATGCCCGTGCAGATGCGAGGCGATGAAGGCGAAGGGGCCGTAGAGGAACAGTCCCTCCAGAAACACCGTCAGCAGGATCACGCGCGCCCAGGGCAGACCGAGGATGTGCGAGAAGTCGTCGACCATGCGGCGCAGCTGCGAGCCCTCGGCCGGCCGCATCTGACGGGCATGTGCCGGCAGCTGGCGGTTGACACGCCACAGCGCCGCGCTGATCAGCACGAACAGGCCGGCCAGCATGAAGAAAGGCGTGCGCCAGCTCAGATGGTCGGCCGCGAAGCCGCCCAGCCAGACGCCCGCCGAGAGCCCGACGATCTGGCCGATCAGAAAGCGCGCCAGCACCGGCTGGCGCTGCTCATAGGCCACCACATCGCCGATCCAGGCCATGGACAGCGGGATGATGGCCGCCGCCGTGGCCCCGGCCAGCACCCGCGCCAGCAACAGTCCCCCGAAGCCACCAGCCAGCGCACACAGCAGCGAGGTGGCGCCGCAGGCCAGCGTGGCCCAGGCGATCACCCGGTACTTGCCATAGCGGTCGCCCAGCGGCCCGAACACCAGCTGGGACAGGCCATAGGCGATCGAGAACAGGCTGATCACCTGCGCGGCCTGGCCCAGGCCGATCGCGAACTCCTGCGCGAGTCGCGGCAGCAAGGCATCGTTGACGCGCAGGGCCACGCCGCTGCCGAAGGCGGCCAGCGACAGGCAGGCGATGGCACGGCGTGGCAGGGTCGGGGTCATGCAAGCAGCTCGGAGTCAGGTGGGCGCTGGATGCTAGCGGGCGAGAGCCCGCCCCTGCAGCCCGGGGTCTTGGTGCGCTGTGCGCCCGTTGTCGAGAATCAGCAAATTGCTGATGGCGCTCCGTTCGGCATTGCGCTACACCGAGGGAGGCCCAGAGCCAGGGAGGAGAGCCCATCCGATGGAGTCCGCCGACAAACAAGCCGAAGTGCGCCGTGCTGGCCGCGCCGCTGCGGACAGCCCAGCGACGGAACCCGCCATGAAAAGCCGCGCTCCGCAGGCCTCGCTGGGCCCGCGCATGGCGGCGCAGAGGACATCCATCGCCGCCTTGCAGAGTGGTCCACGCGCTGCCGCAGCACCGCGGCGCAATGCCCGTTCAGGCCTGCCCGAGCAGCTCAGATCGGGCATCGAGTCGCTGTCCGGCCTGCCGATGGATGGGGTCAGAGTCCATTACAACTCGCCGAGACCGGCCCAGCTGAACGCACAGGCTTATGCCCAGGGCCATGACATCCACCTGGCACCCGGCCAGGAGCGGCATCTGCCGCACGAGGCCTGGCATGTGGCGCAGCAGGCCCAGGGCCGGGTACGGCCCACGCGACGCGCGGCGGGCGGCGTGGCCATCAATGACGAGCGCGGGCTGGAGCGCGAGGCCGACGCCATGGGCGCGAAAGCACTGAACCACGCCGGGACGGCCGTGCAGCGCCAGCGCGCGCCGGCCCGGCCGGAGCATGGCGGCGGCAGCGGCACCGCACAGCTGCAGAAAACCGCCGTGGCCATCCTCGGCCAGACCCATACCGACCTGGCCTTCCTGGAGCATGTGCAGCTGGCCATCGAACGGCTGCAGGGCGCGGGCATCCCCTTCACCGTCGTGATCGAGGAAACGCCCGATACCACGCTCGATGAGCTGATCAAGCGCTGCGAGGACACGATCGAAGCCGGCAAGTCCCGCGAAGGCGTCAGCATGGCCGAGGCCGAGCTGCCGATCTATCGCTTCATACGCCAGCACAGCATCCGGTTCATGGGTGTCGACTCGCCGAAGACGAAGCAGGTCGACAGCGCCACCACCGGCAATGAAGCCGTCGAGCTCGTCGACCGGCTGGAATTCGAGCGCCTGCAGGCCATGACGCAGGGCATCCTGGGCGAGGCTGCGGCGCTGACCCGGCAGGGTGGCGGCGTGGTGCTGGGCATCCAGTTCGGCAACAGCCATATCGCCGGGCTGATGGAGATGCTGCGCCAGGGCGCCGATAAGCAAGGCATGGGCACGACCGTGTCGGGCACGATCTCCACCGGCGGCTACACCAAGCGTGGCGACGCACTGAAGTCCGCCAGGCGCAGCGCCGACAGCCAGCAAAGCTCCTTGAAGAAGCACCGGCGCACGGACTCGCTGGACGAGCTGATCCTGACGCTGGGCGGCATCGTCGAGGAGTGTTATGAGGAAGACACCTGGTCGACCCGAGGCATCACGGTGACCTGCACCAGCACCTACAGGAATGATGTCGCTGCCGTCGTCGACCGCGCGATCGACAGCGCCCGCAAGAAGGGCATCGAACGAGCACAGATCCGCATCGCCATCGACGACGATCTGCCCAGCCCCGCGCGAGCCCGCTCGCGCCGGCAGGAGACAGCGCCGCTGCTGGGGGCCGACGACGACGGCTGCTGCTGCTGCATCATCAGCTGAAGCGCTTGCCCGGCACGGTCCGGCACCACCCGACGGCTTGCATTTGGCGTCGGCGCTACCATCTCGCTTCTGAAGAACCCAATCCCGAGCCCCTGCAGCGTGACCACCTCAGCCCCCTCTCCCGCCCGCGTCCAACGCATCTCCAGCGCCCGCCTGCCCACCAAGCATGGCGAGTTCGTCGTTCATGTCTATCAGGCGGCCGACCATCCGGATGAGCATGTGGTGATCGTCAAGGGCGATGTGGCGCGGCCCGAGGTGCTGCTGCGCATGCACTCGGAATGCTTCACCGGCGACATCCTGGGCTCCTTGCGCTGCGACTGCGGCGAGCAGCTGGCGCTGGCGCTGCAGCGTATCGAGGCCGAGGGCGGCATCGTGATCTATCTGCGCGGCCATGAGGGGCGCGGCATCGGCCTGGGCCAGAAGCTGCGCGCCTACGCGCTGCAGGACAAGGGGCTGGACACGGTGGAGGCCAATCTGGCCCTGGGCCTGCCGATCGACAGCCGGCGCTTCGACGCGGCGGCCGACATCCTGCGCGACCTTGGCGTGCAGTCGGTGCGCCTGATGAGCAACAACCCCTTCAAGGTGGCCGCGCTCAACGAGCTGGGCATCGCCGTGATCGCCCGTGAGGGCCATGAGGTCGAGTCCAACGAGGAAAGCGGCCGCTATCTGAAGACCAAGCGCGAGAAGCTCGGCCATCAGCTGCACATGCTGCCGTAATGGCACGGTTTTGTGCGCAGGGCGTTCACCCCGGGCGCCACGGCCGATTTCAAGCCCGCGATTAACCCTGATTTCGCAACGCTGCATTCCACGAACCCGCTCTTTTGATCTCGATCAGTGCCCGGATCTGTTGCCCTATGCAACGGTGTCGAGGGACACCCGAGCATCGGTGGTCACATCCATCCGGTGGCCTCCCAACATCGAAAGACGAGTTCATGAAGTACAAGACTTTTGCCTTCTCCGCCCTGGCCCTGGCCGCCAGCTCGATGACCTTCGCCCAGTCGAACAGCGACAGCAGCCAGGTCACGCTGTATGGCGTGGTCGATGCCAATGTGCAGGTGCTGGATGGCGCCTCCACGCTGAGCCGCGTGCAGTCCGGCGGCCTGAACGGCTCGCGCTTCGGCATCCGTGGCACCGAAGACCTGGGCGGCGGTCTGCGTGCCTTCTTCACCCTGGAGTCCGGTGTCAATCTGGATGACGGCACCAATGGCCAAGGCGCCTTCTGGGGCCGTCAGGCCTTTGTCGGCCTGGCCACGCCCTACGGCAAGGTCTCGCTGGGTCGCCAGTACGGCAGCGTCTACGCGCTGACCAGCGACTTCAGCCAGTTCTCCAACAACAACACCGGCGCCTCGACCGCGGTGATCGGCGGCTTCGGCGGCTATGAGCCGGTGCGTGGCAGCAACAACACGGCCACCGGCAACGGCGGCCCGGCCCGCGTCAACAACTCGGTCAAGTTCGAGTCGCAGAACTACGACGGATTCAGCGCCGGTGCCCTGTACGGCGCCGGTGAGGTGGCCGGTGGCACCACCGACAACCGCATCGCCGACATCTACGGCCGCTACACCAAGAACGGCTTCGACGCGATGCTGTCCCTGGTGGACGACAAGGCCGACGTGATCGGCCAGAACATCCGTACCGTCTCGGCTGCGGCCGCCTACGATATGGGCAGCTACCGTTTCAACGGCGGCGTGATGCAGATCAACGACCGCAGCAGCGCCGACCGGGACGGCACCGGCTACTGGCTGGGTGCCAGCTACCGCCTCGGCTCGCACCTGCTCAAGACCCAGTACGTCCAGAGCAAGAACGACGGCAGGCTGGCCGATGGCAAGACCCAGGCCTTCGGCGTCGGCTACCAGTACGACCTGTCCAAGCGCACCGCGCTGTACTCCTCGCTGACCCAGTTCAAGAACGATGGCGTCGGCTACGCCAACCGCGCCGCCGGTTCGCTGTCCTCGGGCCTGACCAGCGCCTCGGATCGCGATCTGACCGAGGTCGTCGCCGGCATCCGCCACAGCTTCTAAGCCACCCGGCTTCTCGGCACAGCCCACCCCCTGCGGGTGGGCTTTTTCTTGGGTGGGCGTGATTTTGTAGGCGTCGTCCTACCGCGACACCCGCCGCACGCCGGGAGACAAGGCCGGGAGGCTTCAAGATAATCGGGCCATCCCATGCTTGCCTGCCCGCCCCCCGCCGTCATGTCCGCCCTCCGATGTTTTTTGGTCGAAGACAGTCCCACGATCCGGGCCGAGCTGATTGCCACGCTGGAGGAAATGCTGCCGCTGCAGGTGCTGGGCTGGGCGGACAACGAACACGATGCGCTCGAATGGCTGGACCAGCCCGAGCACCATTGCGACCTGATCCTGATCGACCTGTTCCTCAAGAGCGGCTCGGGCATGGGCGTGCTGGCCACCGCCGGTAAAAAGGGCGCAGCGGCCAAGCGCGTGGTGCTGAGCAACTACGCCACCGTCGACATCCGGCGCCGCTGCCTGGCGATGGGGGCCGATCGCGTGTTCGACAAATCCAGCGAGATCGACGAGTTGGTCGACTACTGCCGGACTATTGAATCAAGCCATTCTTGAGTGCGTAGTAGGTCAGATCGCTGTTCGAGGCCAGCTTCATCTTCTCCATCACCCGGGCCCGGTAGGTGCTGACCGTCTTGACGCTCAGACACATCAGCTCGGCCATCTGGCCGACCGTCTCGCCCTGGGCCAGGCGCAGAAAAACCTGCAGCTCGCGCTCCGACAACTGCTCATGGGCCGGCTTGTCGTGATCGCCACCCAAGCCCTCGGCCAGCAGTTCGGCCACCGCCGGCGTGATGTATTTGCGACCGCGCGCCACCGTGCGTATCGCCAGCACGATGTCCTCGGGATCGCATTCCTTGTTCAGATAACCGCTGGCGCCCTGGCGCAGCAAGGTGGTGGCGTAATGGCTTTCGGGGAAACCGCTCAGTATCAGCACCGGCAGCTCGGGTGCGCGCGCCTTGATCGCCGCCAGCGCATCGACGCCGCCATGCTCGGGCATCGACAGGTCCATTATCAGCACATCGATCTCGCCGGCGCGCACCAGATCGAGCGCCTCGCGCCCGTTGGCGGCTTCGCCGGTGACGCTGATGTCGACCTGCTCGGCCAGATACTGGCGCAAGCCGGCGCGGACAATGGCATGGTCATCAACGATGGCAACACGGATCATGATGGCTGCAACGGCGCGCGTCGTCTCGAGATGAACACAAAGAGAGTTTAGGTCATGCATGCCGATCAATTTGCCTTGCTGGAGCGACTGCAACGCAGCGCCTACGTCTTCCCGCTGGCGGTGCTGGCCGCCGCGCTGATGATCAGCATCAGCGAAAGCAGCTATGTGAAGGCGCGCGGCACGCTGACCGAGCTGACCGAGATGGGCCGCGCGCGGCTGATGATCTACAACATCAAGCTGCGCGCCACCGATGCCGAATCGGCCCAGCGCGGCTATCTGCTGACCCGCCGGCGCGAGTATCTGGGCCCCTATGAAGAGGCCAACGAGGACCTCAGCCGGGCCATGAAGAGCCTGCGTGCCCACTACCAGCAGCTGCAGGACGAGCAAGCTCTGACCCTGCTCGCGCAGCTGGAACAGGCGGTGGGCGCCAAGATGGGCGAGCTGGCCGAGGTGCTGGAACGCCAGGAACGCGGCCGCGCCGACAGTGCGCTGGAGCTGATACAGGCCGGCATCGGCCGTGATCAGATGGAGCTGATACGCTCGCGCGCCGAGGAACTGATGCACCGCGAGAACCTGCGCGTCGGCGCGGGGCTGCGCGAGGTCGTCAACGCGCTGCTGCAGAACCGCGTCGGCGTGGCCGCGATGACCGCGCTGAGCCTGCTGGCCCTGGCCATGTATCTGCGCCAGAGCCGCGCGCTGTCCCGGCAAAGGCTGGCGCTGGCCGAGGCTGTCAAGGCCGAGCGCGATCTGCTGGAGAGCGAGGTCCATCGCCGCACCGAGGAGCTGACCCAGCTGGCCACCCATCTGCAGAGTGCCCGCGAGGACGAGCGCAGCCGGCTGGCCCGCGAGCTGCATGACGAGCTCGGCGCGCTGCTGACCGCCGCCAAGCTCGACGCCGCCCGCATCAAGCCCAAGCTGCCGCCCGAGCTGCAGGAGCGGCTGAGCCATCTGAACGAGGCGCTCAACAGCGGCATCGCGCTGAAGCGCCGCATCATCGAGGACCTGCGCCCCTCCTCGCTGACCCATCTGGGCCTGCTACCGGCGCTGGAGATCCAGGCCCGCGAGTTCAGCGAGCGGCTGGAAGTGCCGGTGCTGACCGAGCTGGAGGCGGTGCCGCTGTCGCCGCGCGCCGAGCTGACGATCTACCGCCTGATCCAGGAAGCCTTCACCAATATCGCCAAGTACGCGAACGCCAGCGAGATCCAGGTCAGGCTGCTCAACCGCGACGGCCGTGCGCTGGTCGAGGTGCGCGACAACGGCCAGGGCTTCGACACCAAGCAGCAGACGCTGTCCTCGCATGGCCTGCTGGGCATGCGCTACCGGGTCGCGGCCGAAGGCGGCCAGCTGATGATCAGCTCGGTGCGCGGCCAGGGCACCGTACTCAGCGCCAGCCTGCCCCTCCCCGCCCCGCCGCCCGCCGCGCCCCTGTAGGCCCGCGCCTACAAATGCGCCCGCCGCCGCCTCACAGCCGCACGGGCGCTGCGCTGCTGGGCCGGCGCAGCTCGGATTCCTATAGTGAAGCCATCAAATCTTCACTAGGAGCCCTCTCATGCTGCATTACGCCGTTGTCTTCTTTCTGATCGCCCTGGTGGCCGCCGTGTTCGGCTTCGGTGGCATTGCCGCCGGTGCCGTCGGCATCGCCAAGGTGCTGTTCTTCGTCTTCGTGATCATGGCCCTGGTCAGCTTCGTGATCGGCCTGATGCGTCGAGGCTGAACCCGTTCACTGTCATCATCCCCAAGGAGCTCACGATGAAAACCACGACACAACACCTGGCCATTTACGCAGGTGTCAGCCTGTCCGCCCTGGCCCTGATCGCCTGCCAACCCAAGTCCGATGAAGCGACGGTGGGCCAGAAGGTCGACGGCGCCATCAGCCAGGCCGAGCAAAGCGCCGAGCAGGCCAAGGCCAAGGCCGAGGAGATGGCCCGCGATGCCAAGACCGCCGGCGGCGCAGCGATGGACAAGGTCGAGGCCGGCCTGGGCGACGCGGCCATCACCGCCAGCATCAATGCCGAGCTGGCCAAGGACGCTCAGCTCAGCGCCCTGAAGATCGACGTCGACACACGCGAAGGCCGGGTCGCGCTCAAGGGCAAGGCGCCCAATGCCGATGCGCGCGCGCGCGCCACCCAGCTGGCCTCTGCGGTCAAGGGTGTGGTCAGCGTCGACAACCAGCTGAGCATCGAGTCGCGTGGCTGAGTGAGTCCGCGAGCCCACCGGGAGCCGGCCGCCATGCAAGCCCTCGCCGCCATCAGCCAGGCCACCCGCCTGGAAGGGCTGAGCCCGGCCATGCAGAACTATCTGCGTGAACGGGTCAGCGAAGCCGGGGCCGATGCGCCCTGGCTGCTGCCGACCCAATGGCAGATCCAGCTCTACCAATGCCTGGGCGATGCGGGCAGCGCCCGCGCCCTGTGCCGGGACTTGCTGAATCTGGCCGACACCGCAGCGTCCGACGATGCCGGCCTCGTCGCCGTCTTCGAGTGCGCGCCCTGCCAGGACCATCGCTCCTTCGAGGCCAGCCTGGCCACCCATCTGCGCCTGATGCAGCAATTCGACACCCGGCTGTCGCTGACCCATCTGCGCGGTCATATCGATGAGGCCAGGCTACAGATCATGTCGCGCAGCGTGCGCATGATTGCACTGCACGCCGACGCGGAGCGCTTGTCGCGCGTGCTGCCCTGCCCGGTGCTAGCTTTCTCGATGCTGTGAGCCTGGCCTCGCCTCAAAGCCGCGGCCGGGCCCGCTCCAGCAGTCGTCGGCAGGCCTGCAACATCTGCTGATCGGCGGCGCTGTTGCCGCTGTCCATCAGGGGCAGCAGCGCAGCCAGGGGATTGATCAGACCCAGCAGCACGGCCGGCACCAGCCGGCGCATCAAAGGCTGGGCCTGCAACTGCCACTGCGGGTCACCGAGGCTGCCGCTGATTTGCACCGGCGTACGCAGCGACAGCGGGCTGAAGTCCTTCGGTGCCACCCGCAGGCGCAGATCCAGCTGCTCGCTGGCCAGCGACAGACGTCCCTCCATCCACAGCGTCGAGTCCTCGGTATCGAGCACCAGCGCGCGTGGCACGACCTGACCCTCGGACACATCCAGATCGGCCAGCGCGCAATGCAGCGGCAGCGCACTGTCGCCGCGCAGCAGCAGGCCCAGGCCTTGTGCCAGATCGACACCGGCAGCCTCGACGGCCAGGTGCGAGATCGCGCCCTGCGACAGCGTCACGGTGACGCGACCACGGGCACTGGCCAGCAGTTCGGCGGTCGAGCGCCCCTGGCCGCTGAGCTTCAGCCGGCCGCGCATCTGGCCCGTGATCCAGGCCGGCTGGCCCGGCGCGCGGGTCTGGCGCAGCCAATGCGCGAGGTCGACCTCGGTCCAGTTCAGCTCGGTCTGCCACAGCGCCAGCGCGGCACGCCCGTCCAGGCTGATAGCGCCGGCCAGGCGGCCGTGCGAGGTGCCGGCCTGCAAATCCTGAATGCGCAGCACCCCGTCCTGCAGCAGCAGCCGTGCCCGGGCCGGCGCCAGCGTCTCGGCCAGCGCGCTGCCGAGCTCGATGCGTTGCAGGTCGACGGTCACATCGGCATCCATCGCCCGCAGCGAGGGCAGATCGAATTGCCGCCTGGGCAACACGCGATCACCGGCCATGCGGGGGCCGGGCTCGACCGGCAAGCCGATGGCCGGCCCCAGATCGGCCAGCCACAGGGCTTCGCCGCCGAGACGGCCGCTCAGGGCCGGACGCCCGCCGGTGCTCTGCTCCTGCAGCACGAAGCTGCCGTTCAAGCGGCTGCGACCCAGCAAGGCCTGCCCCACCTCGACCTGCCAGCGCTGGCCTTCACGGGCCAGGCGACCTTGAAACTTGAACGCGGCGGTGCTGGGCAGGGTCAGGCCCAGCGCATCGCCGATGGCCGACAGCGAAGGCCCGCCGAGCCGGTAGCTGCCGGCCAGGCCTTGCAGACCCAGCAGCTCGCGCAGCGAACCCTCGAAGTCCAGCGATGTCGCGCCCGCACGCAGCTGCAGGCGCAGCGGCACGGCGCTCTCGCCGGCATTGATCCAGGGCAGCGGCGAGGCCGTGTCCAGCCAGGCTTGCAAGGGGCGTCCCAGATATTCGCCATGGGCGGTGGCAAACAGGCCACCGTCGCGGCCGTCCCGATCGGCGAGCGCAAAGTCGATCGTCGCGCTGAGCCGGCGCGGCCGGTCATTCAGCACCAGTCGGCCGCCACCCAGCCGCAGCTGTTCGAACTGCAGCAAGGCCTCGCCCTCGCTGGATTGCGGACCGGTCTGCAGCGTCCAGCTGGCGCGGCCCTGCAGGTCACGCCACAGATCGAGATCGGCCGAGCGGGCCTGCAGCGAGCGCACGCGCAGGCTGCCGCTGCCGCGCCAGTCCCACAAGTCCCAGTAGCGCAGGCGCAGCTCCACCGCCTCGGCGCGCAGGGTCGGTGTCTGCGCCCGCCAGGCGGGACCGGCGATCAGCAGATGGTCGGCCCGCAGGCGCAGGCCGCCGAGCAGGCGCAGCTGCAGCACGGCCTTGCCCTCAGTGGCCGGCCCGAAACGGACTTCACGCCCCAGGCGCTGCGACAGCATCTGCGCCAGCGGCGCGGCCAGCCACGGCCAGCCCAGGCTCTCGCCGACGGCAAAGCCGCCGGCACACAGGGCCAGACCGATCAGAGGCAGGCGCAGCTTCATCGAGGTCCGATCGGAGGATGGTGCGTGAAAAAAAAGGCCACCCGGCGCGTACTCGCGACGGGTGGCCGAGGCTGCGGTCCCTTGGGGGCTCAGGAGCGCACAGACAACTCGTTCTTGACCTGCTTGACGCCGCTGATGCCGCGCGCCAAGGATTCGGCCATGGCGCGCTCGTTCTGGCTCTTCGCGAAGCCCGACAGCATCACGGTGCCGTTGAGCGTCTCGACGCTGATCGCGGCCGCGTCGACCTGCTTGCTCTCGACAAACTTCGCCTTCACCGCCGTCGTGATGGCCGCATCATCGATATAGGCGCCGACCGTGGACTGGCCACGGCTGACGGCGCAGCCCTGCAGGGCCACCAGGGACAGCGCAGTTGCCAACGAAATAACAATTGCACGGGTAGACATCATCATGAGAGTTCTCCTTAGGTTTTATTGCTGGACCGGCGGCTGGCTGACAGCCTCGGTCGTGTCGTACAGGAACGGGAAAGCCACTTCGTAGCCGAGCTCGAGAGCGGCCGCATCGACCGGCTCGAGCGGCGCCTGCGGGGCCCACAGGGCTTGAGGGAAATCACTGAAACTCATCGGATCCTCCTGTTGCGGTGGGCCGCCTGGGACTGGGTAGGCCTTACTTCTTCTTGCTCAACTCATTGCCGATGGCGCCGCCGACCACCGCGCCGCCGACCGTGCCCACGGTGCTGCCGCCGGTGGCCGCCGCACCGACCACACCGCCAACCACCGCACCAACGGCGGTATTGGCCTCGCGCTTGCTCATGCCGGCACAGGCGCTGAGACTGAGCGCCAGCGTGGCGATGGCCAGGGTGGAGAGAAGGCTGTGTCTGTTGATCTTGTTCATGCTGGACTCCTGTAAGGGGTGTCCGCAGTGTGCGTGGCGAGGTGGCCGGCAAGAATCAGCCAAGCTCGCGAAGCCGTGTCAGACAGCGCCGACACGCCACCGGCCTGCGTCGCAACAAGCACCTATCTCGGCACGAAGCCGGGAAAACCCGCAAAATCACGGGCAAACCACAACCGGCCGGTATCCACCACGCCATCAATGGACAGACTCACCGCCCCCTCCGCCACCCCACAAGCCAGCCTGCCGAGTTCCAGATGGCTGACCCTGCCCGCGCCGCTGCTGGCCGCCCTGTTGGCGGTGCTGCTCTGGCTGAGCCTGGCCCCGCCCCAGGTCATGCATGTGATGCGCGAGGGCGGCCCGATCGAGGGCATGACCGAGATCCTCTACTTCTTGCTGGCTGCCGCGCTGTGGTTGAGTCCGCGCGCGGCGGGCGAGTGGCGCACGACGCTGGCGCTGTCGGTGATGCTGGCCGCGGCCGGCGCGCGCGAGATGGACCTGCACAAGCACTGGACCGGCATCAGCGTGCTCAAGGTCAGCTTTTACCTGCGCGATGCGCCGCTGCATCAGAAGATCGTCGCCTTCGTGATCCTGGCGCTGATCGCCGCGGCCGCCATCGACCTGCTGCGCCGGCATGGCAAGGCGCTGTGGCAGCGCCTGAAGGCGCGCGAGCCGGTCGCCTGCAGCATCGCGCTGTTCTTCGTCACGATGGCCATCAGCAAGGTGCTGGACCGCTCGATCAACGTGCTGGCCGAGGACTTCGGCATCGCCAGCTCGGCCTCGGTGCTGGCCCTGGTGTCGGCGCTGGAGGAAACGGTGGAGCTGTCCCTGCCGGTGATGGCCGGCCTGGCGCGCTGGCAGTATCTGCGGCTCAGAAGGGCCTAGCATAGGCAGCCATGCGCCTCCTCGTCGTTGAAGATGATGCCCAGCTGGGCGATGCCCTGGCCAGCGGTCTGCGCCAGCTGGGCCATGCGGTCGACTGGTTCCAGGACGGTGCCAGCGCCGGCGCCGCGCTGGCCGGCGCGCCCTATGACGCGATGGTGCTGGACCTGGGCCTGCCCGGCGGCGATGGCATGCAGTGGCTGGCGCGCTGGCGCTCATCGGGGCTGGCGCTGCCGGTGCTGATACTGACGGCGCGCGACGCCGTCGAGCAGCGCATCGCCGGGCTGGATGCCGGCGCCGACGACTATCTGGTCAAGCCCATCACGATCGACGAGCTGGCCGCGCGGCTGCGCGCGATGCTGCGGCGCTCGGCCGGCCGGGCCCAATCGGTATGGCAGCATGGCGCGCTGGCCTATGACCCGGCGACCAAGCAGGTGCGCTGGCGCGGCCAGCCCGTCGAGCTGACCGGGCGCGAGATGGCGCTGCTGGAGGTCTTGATGGCCCATCCGCAACGCGTGCTGAGCAAGGAGCATCTGAAGGACAAGCTCTACGACTGGAGCGGCGGCGAGCCCGAGGGCAATGCGCTGGAGGTGCATATCCACCATCTGCGCCGCAAGATCGATCCGGCCATCGTGCGCACCGTGCGCGGCGTCGGCTATGCGCTGGGCGCGGCCGAGGAGGCCCAATGAGCTTGCAGCGGCGGCTGCTGCTCTATCTGCTGATGTGTGCGCCGCTGGTCTGGGGCGTGGCGCTGTTCATCTCGGTGGACCGGGCCCGGCATGAGGTCAACGAGCTCTTCGACACCGAGATGATCCGCCTGGCCCGCCAGGTGCAGGCGACGCTGAGTTCGACCCAGCCGGGCGAGCGGGTGCCCGCCGCGCCAGCGGAAGGCGCGGCCGATGCCGGCGAAGCCGATGTGCGCGATCTGGCCATCGCGGTCTGGGATGCCGGCGGCCAGCTGCTGCTGTCCGACCGCGAGGGTGTGCAGCTGCCGCGCAGTGCCGAGGCGGCGGGTTTTGTCGACCTGACGCTGGAGGCCGAGCCCTGGCGGGTCTACTACCTGCAATCGGCCGGCGGGCAATGGCTGGTGGCGGCCGGGCAGAAGGCCTATGAGCGCGACGAGCTGGTGTTCGACCTCACCGCCAGCCAGCTCGGGCCCTGGCTGCTGGTGCTGCCGGTGCTGCTGCTGGCAATGGCCTGGGCGGTGCGGCGGGCGCTGGCTCCGGTGCACCAGCTGACCGCCGAACTGCAGGGCCGCGGCCCGAATGATCTGCAGCCGGTGCCGCAAAGCCATGCGCCGGCCGAGCTGAAGCCGCTGGTGGGGGCGATGAACGGCCTGTTCGAGCGCATCGACACCATGCTGGCGCGCGAGCGCCGCTTCACCGCCGATGCCGCCCATGAGCTGCGCACGCCGCTGGCCGTGCTGCGCGCGCAATGGGATGTCGTGCGCCGCTCGGCCAGCGCCGAGGAGCGCGCCGCCGCCGAGGCCAAGCTGGGTGCCGGGCTGGAGCGCATGGACCGCCTGGTCACGCAGATGCTGGCGCTCTCGCGCCTGGAGACCAGCGCCGGCCTGGGCCACAGCAGCGAGCTGCACTGGCCGGCCATCGTCGAGCAGGTGATCAGCGACTGCCTGCCGCTGGCCGAGCGCCGCCGCATCGAGCTGGCCTGCGACTGGCCGGCGCCGGGCGAGCATGCGCTGCCGCTGCTGGGCGACGAGCAGCTGATGATGGTGCTGCTGCGCAATCTGCTGGACAACGCGCTGCGCTACGCGCCGCCGGGCACGACGGCCACGCTGCGCTTCGAGCCCGGGCGGCTCAGCGTCGAGAACGAGGGCGAGCCGCTGACGGCCGAGCAGCTGGCGCGCCTGGGCGAGCGCTTCCACCGCAGCGAGGGCCAGGCGGAGAGCGGCAGCGGCCTGGGCCTGTCCATCGCGCAGCGCATCGCCGCGCTGCACCGGCTGAAGCTGGCGTTCGGTGCCGGCGCCGATGGGCGCGGCTTCCGGGCCGTGCTGAGCCGGGCCTAGCCGGGCTTAGCCAGGCTCAGCGGGACTTGGTCTTTTCGAGCAGGGCCCGCGCCTCCTCGCGCCGGCCGGTGTCGGCGATCTGACGGCCGGGCCGGGCCGGCGCCTGCAGCGCGCGCTCCAGATAGGCCTGTGCCTCGGCCGGCTGCCTGGTCTCGATCAGGTATTCGGCATAGAAGAAGTTCGGATCTATGCCCTTGGGATTCAGCGCCAGCGCCTTTTGCAGCAGCTCGCGCGCCTTGGCCTTGTCACCAAAGGCGATCGGCCAGCCCGGCACCTTGTAGTACAGCACGCCCAGGCTGTTGTAGGCCGAGCCCTCCAGCGCGTTGCCGTCGATCTTGATCGCCGACTCATACAGCACCTTGGCCTGCTTGACCAGGCCCAGCGCACCGAGGCCGCCCTTCTCACCAGCCCAGGAGCTGACGACGATGCCCTCCCAGACCAGCGGCTCGCTGCGGCCGGCAAAGCTCTCGCTGAGCTTGTGGGCCTTGGCAGCCAGGGCCTCGAAGCGCTTCTCGCGCTCGGCCGCAGGGGTCTGGTAGCGGATCACCTCCCAGTCGTGCTGGATCTCGGTGACGGCGTCGTCGACAGCGGCGGCCTGGGCCATCGGTGCGCCAGCAAAAGCAAGCAGCATGCTCAGGTGCAATGAAATCTTCATGGATGGGTCCTTGTCAGCAAGTGAGGGTCGCGGGGGCGCCGTCCGGGGACGGTTGTTGCAGCAGCGGCGGCAGGCTGCGGCGGTGTTTGGTGAAGGCACCGTCCAGCAGCGGGCCGGCCAGGCCGTTGAGCCGGACCGCCAGCGTCTCGGGAAAGCCGATGAAGCGCTCGGCGCCCTCGCTCTCCAGCAGGCGCAGCAGGGCCTGGGCGACCCGCTCGGGTGCGTCCATCGCGGTGCCGGTGGCGCGGTTATAGGCCTGCACGCCGGCGTTGTTGAACTCGGTGCGGGTGCTGCGCGGGCCCAGGTACTGCACCCGCACCCGGCTGTCGCCCAGCTCGCGGCGCAGCGCCTCGGCAAAGCCGCGCAGGCCGAACTTGCTGGCGCTGTAGGCAGAAAAACCCGGCAGGCCCAGCCGGCCCAGCGCCGAGCCCATGCAGATGATTTGCGCGCGCGGCTGGCAGCGCAGATGCGGCAGCAGGGCCTGGCTCAGCAGCATCGGTGCGAGCAGATTGATGTCCAGCAGCTGGCGGATCGCAGCGGGCTCCAGGGTTTCGAGCCGGCCGAAGCTGGGCACGCCGGCGCCATGGACCAGCACATTGCAGTCCCAATCGGCCGCGATCTCGGCCAGCGGCCGCAGACGCTCGGCCTGGGCCAGATCGGTGGCCACCCAGCGCAGCCGCGCCGGCTCGACGCCATGGCGCTGGCCCAGCTCATGGACCTGGGCGGCCAGCCGGGCCGGCGAGCGGCCCACCAGCAGCAGCGCGGCGCCGGCCTGCAGCAGGCTGTCGGCCACCGCGCGGCCGATGCCGCCGCAGGCCCCGGTCAGCAGCACACGGGCTTGAGCGGCCTTCATGCCAGGGCCTCGGCGGCTTGCGGCCTGGGCAGCGGCAGGCTGCGAAACACATCGCCGTAGAGGCGGAAGAACACGCGCGCCGCATGGATGATGTCGGCCTGGTCCTGCGGGTCCTCGATCTGCGCCATCAGCAGCTCGAAATGCTGGATGTGCTCCCGGTCCAGCGTGCCGTGCGAGCGCAGATAGCTGAAGGCGCCGTCGGGCAGGCCCAGCGGCTGCTGGATCTGGTCGGCCGCCATCAGGGCCAGCGAAACACTGGTGCCCTCCAGCACCAGCACCATGCCGAAGAACCCCAGCGGATTGACGCGGGCGATGGTGTCGTAGGCATAGGCCACCATCAGCTCGGTGGCCGCGCCGGGCCTGCCGTGGCGCACCGCCTCGGCATCGCCGCCGCAGGCCGCGATGTCGTTGAGGATCCATTCGTCATGGCCCTGCTCTTCCTCGATGTACTCGTCCAGCGGCCCTTCAAGCCAGCGATTGCGCTCGGGCAGTGCGGCCTTGCAGGCGCGCAGCAGCGGCACCGTGTGGCGCACATGGTGGTAGGCCTCGGTCAGGAAGGCGATATAGCTGGGCAGCGAGACCTCGCCGCGCAGGCAGCCCTGGATGATGGGCGTGCCGAGCAGGGCCTGGCGGGCATCGGCAGTCTGGGCCAGCAGCTGGGTATGGAAAGACATCGGTGACAAGTCCTTGAAGCGATGGATCAGGCAGGACAGGCCAGCGCGTCGGCATGGCGGTCCCAGATGGCGGGGCGCTGCGGCCGGCCGTTGGCGGTGGCCAGGCCGGTCTCGGGGCCGAAGGCGGCGCGGGCGCGCACCCAGGACCGGATGCGGGCGTAGTCGGGCAACTGGGTGTTGGCGGCATCGACGGCGGCCTGCAGCTCGGCCTCGTCGGCAGCGGTCTGCAGCGGCCACAGCACCGCGCTGAGCGCCGGCTGGCCGTCGCCGAAGACCACCGCCTGGGCGATCGCCGGCTCGCCGCGCAGCGCGGTCTCCACCCACTCGGGCGAGACATTGCGGCCAAACGCGGTGATCAGCAGGTGCTTCTTGCGGCCGCTGATGTGGACGAAGCCATCGGCGTCGATCTGGCCCAGATCGCCGCTGGGCCACCACTCGGGCACCGGCGTCGGATCGCGCAGATAGCCGGCGAACAGGCTGCCGGCCACCTCGATCTCGCCGTCCGCCGCGACGCGCAGCCGCGCATGCGGCAGCGGCCGGCCGGCGCTGCCGGGGCGGTCGGCGCCGGGCAGGTTCAAGGTCTGCACCGAGGCCGCCTCCGACAGGCCATAGCCCTCGTGCGCCGGAATGCCCAGCGCGCGGGCATCGTCCAGCAGCCTGGCGCCGACCGCTGCGCCGCCGACGGCCACCAGCTTCAGCGAGGCCGGCGCGCGCTGGCCGCTGTGCGACAGATAGCCCGCCCAGGCGCGCAGCATCTGCGGCAGCAAGATCAGGCTGTCGGGCCGCTGCGCGACGACGGCGGCATGAAAGCGCGCCGCATCGAAGCTCGACGAGCCGGCCAGCCCCAGCTCGGCCAGCGGCAGCACGACACAGCTGGCCCCGCGCCGCAGCGGCGCCATCAGGCCGGCAATGTTCTCCAGCAGCACCGCGAAGGGCAGCGCGCAGAGATGGCGGCGGATGTCCAGCGGCGCCATCGCCTGCACCAGGCCGTCCGCGACCCGCTGCAGCGCCGCACCGTCCAGGCAGACGCCTTTGGGCGCGCCGGTGCTGCCGGAGGTGAAGGTGATCTTGGCCGTGCCGGCCGGCAGGGTCAGCGGCGCCGCCGGCAAGCGCAGGCAGACCAGGGCCTGAGCGGCGAGTTCACACGGCTGGGCCGGTGCTTGCGGCCAGCGTGCGGCCAGCGCGCTCGGCACCAGCAGCGTATCGACCGCGGCCGCCTGCAGCGCATGGCCCAGCTGCTCGGGCGTGAAGAACAGCGGCAAGGGCACATGGACCACCTCGGCCAGCGCCGCGGCCAGGTCGGCGATGACCCAGGCGGCGGAGTTGTCCATCAGGGTGGCCAGCACCCGCGTGCCCTCGGCCTGGAGGCGGCGCGCCAGGCCCTGGGCGGCGCGCTCCAGCGCCTCGCGGGTCCAGGTCTGGCGCCCATCCTCCAGCGCGGCGCCGGGCCCCAGCAGCAGCGCGTTCATGAGGCCTCCCGGGCCGCTCGACGGCGGGCCAGCTGCTGCAAGGCCTGCGGCAGATGGCCGGCCAGCACGACCGGGCGGTGTTCGTAATAGCTGCCCCAGGCACGCGCCTCCTCGGGGTCCAGCACGGCCGGGTCGGCCAGGCCCAGGGCCAGCGGCGTGACGCCGATGCGCAGGAACAGATGGCGCAGCTCGGTGGTCAGTGTGCTGACCACCCACTCGAACCCCTGCTCGGCCAGATGCGGCCCCATCAGCATGATCAGGCGTCGGCCCTCGCCGGAGCGGGCGGCGGCCAGATGGCCGACCTCGACGATGCGCCCGCGTGCCGGCGTCGCCGCGCCGGCCTGGCGGGCCAGCAGCTGCTCGACAGGCGCCGCCAGATAGCGCTCCAGGAACAGCGTCTCGCTGGCGGCCCGGTAGCCGGCGGCCGCGACGATGTGCTCGCCGCTCTCGTCGCACAGGCTCAGCAGCAGCGGCGCGAATTGCCGCAGCGTGGCGCCGAAGCGCTGGGCATAGATGGTGGCGATGAAGGCCTCGACGGCCTTGCGGCCGGGCTCGCCGGGCCGATGCAGGCGCAGACGCGGGCCTGCCGCGAGGGGCGCCGCAGCCGACGTTCGGACGTCGGCGCACGGGGGCGGGACACAACAGGCAGCGCTCAGCAAGTTCACTCCTTCGCAAACCCGCCAGGGGCGGCGGGTCGGTATGGGAGCGGATGCTCGGGGCTGGCGATTAAGCGTGCATTAAGCGAGAAGAACCGGTCTGGGCGCCGCTCGGGTAGGACAAGGGCTACAGCCGCAGGCGGGGCTGTCCGCTTCGCGGCGAGCACTGCGAGAACGATGCTGAGCCCTGTTCACGGCAAACCTGGAGACGCTCATGACACAGACCGCCCTCATCACCGGCAAGGTCGAGTACCGCGAAGGCGACGGCCCCAGCATCGTGATACGCAAGGGGCCGATCGAGGTCCAGACCACCCGAGCCGACGCCACGCTGAGCTGGGTCGACGGCGAGACCCATGGCTCGGCGGCGATACCGCTGGGCGACTTCAAGCGCTTCGTCGCCAAGGGCCTGATCAAGATGGGCGATGAGATTCCGCCGGCTTGATTGATCTGGCGCAAGGCCCGCGCGGCCGCAATTCCTAGACTGGCCTGCACCGGCACCATCCATCGCAGGGAGCCCTCGATGAGCTATCGCAGCCTTCTCGTCCACCTCGATCAGACCCCGCAGTGCGCCGAGCGCAGTCGGCAGGCCATCGCGCTGGCGCAGCGCATGGAATGCCATCTGGTCGGCCTGGCGCCCACCGGGCTGCTGAATTTTCCGGTCGTTCCCGAGGCCGGCGCGACGCTGGCCGAGTTCAACACCATGGCCTGGGAGCTGCTGCAGCAGCAGGCCGACCAGGCCGCCGCGCTGTTTCGCGCCGCCTGTGCCGCCGCTGGTCTGCGCTCCTGCGAGGTGATCGTCGACCCGGCGGACAGCGCGTCCTCGCTGGTGCGCCATGCCCATTGCTCGGACCTGCTGCTGATGAGCCAGCCCGACCCCGACAGGCCCGGCCACGCCCAGGCGCGTGCCGTGCTCGAGCAGGTCCTTTTGCACAGCGCCCGCCCCACCCTGCTGCTGCCCTATGCCGCCAGCTTCAAGACCCTGGGCCAACGCGCCCTGGTGGCCTGGGATGACAGCCGCGAGGCCGCACGCGCCCTCAACGATGCCCTGCCGCTGCTGCGCCAGGCGCAAAGCGTGCAGCTGCTGAGCTGGCGTGAGAGCCTGGAGGATGAAGACCTGCGGCCGCGGCTGGCGGCGCTGCAGCAATGGCTGGCCTGGCAGGGCGTGGCCGCCGAGGCCCGCGAGGAACGCAGCGAGATCGGTGTGGCCGAGGCCCTGCTGTCGCGTGCGACCGATCAGGACGCCGACCTGATCGTGATGGGCGCCTATGGTCACTCGCGCTGGACCGAGCTGGTGCTGGGCGGAGCCACACGCGGGCTGCTCGACGCGATGACGGTGCCGGTGCTGATGTCGCACTGAGGCCTGCGGCCCTCAGCGCGGGGGCGCGGCCAGATCGCGCAGCCGCTGGTGGGCCGCGTCCTGCGGATCCGGCGGCACGCTCTGCCGCGCGCTCAGGTAGCGGGCGCTGAACACATCCAGATAGGCCTCCAGCGTCTGCGCGGCGTGCAGATCGCCGGCCAGGGCCAGGCATAGCGCGGCCACTTCGGAGGTGCAGAAATGATGGTCATGGCTGGAGCGGCGCAGGCGGTAGCGCGAGAGCTGCTCGGGCCTCAGGCTCAGCACCGGCAGGCGGTCCAGATAAGGGCTTTTGCGGAAGATCTTGCGCGCCTCGGACCAGGTGCCGTCCAGCAGCACGAACAGCGGGCGGCGCCCGTCGGACGGCGGCGGCGCGAGCTCGCTGACCACCCGTTCCGGCGCCGCCGCGAACTCGCCGGGGAACACCAGATAGGGCTGCCACTGCGGATCGGCCAGCAGGGCCGGCAGCGCCGGATCGACCGCGACGCGGGACCAGGCGAACGCATGGGTCTGGTCCAGCACATCGGCCACCAGCCAGCCGGTGTTGCTGGGCTTGAGCGCCTCGAACTCGGCCATGATCAGGCACAGGGCCGCGCGCGGCGGTGCCGCCAGCTGCGGCCGCAGCGCACACATGCAGTGGCTGGGAATCAGGCGGCAGCGCGCGCAGCGCTCCTTGCGGGGCGTGCCGCGATCGAGATGGGGGCGGGTGCTGCTGTGCGCCAGGCAGGCGGCACGCAGGCGGGAAACGGCATGGGGCATCCGGGCAGTCTAGGGGCTGCCGGCGCCCCGGCTCAATCGCTCCAGCTGAGCATGGGCCCGAGCTGGCGCTGTGCCATGAAGACCGCCTCGCGCAGCGACAGCGCGGCACCGCCGTTGTGCCAGTCGGCGTGGGGAAGGTCGAAGAGCACGTAGTAGCAGTCGGCGAAGCGGTCATGCGCGAGCTCGGGCGGGTCATCGTCATCGCCGCTGCCCATGAGCAGGTGGTGGTGCACGATGCGGACATGGCAGGCGCTGACCCCGCCATGAAACCACAGACCCTGCTTGACGCAGGGCAGGCGCTCGAGATCCTTGTTGTCCATGTCTCCGGCCTCCGTTCGGAGCCGCTGTGCGGCCCTGGGGCTACCTCGTTCTGACGACAGGGGCCACCGCAAAGCAGGTACAGGGCTGGTTTTTGATGCCCGCCCTGCCTATGTTTTACAGGCCCGCTGCCAAGCGTACCAAGGCCCGCATGACCCTGTCGACCTATGCCAGTGGGTCAGACACGCTGCCGACTCGGCTTTGCCGGGTTGGATGTCTTGGCGGCGGTTTTGCTATGCCGCCGTAGCCGGCCGATGACCCAGGCCTCTATGTGATGAGTCCGACCGGTGTCGGAACCATCCTCTGCCTAGGAGCCAAACCTCCTTGGCGAAAAGGCCTCGGCGCCTGTGTAGGGCGTGGCTCCCTCCATCAGGTCGGCCAGCAGCCTGGCGCTGGCCGGGCCCAGCGTGAAGCCCTGGTGGCCATGGCCGCAGTTGACCCAGAGCCCGCGGTGCCGAGGTGCCGCGCCGATGAGGGGTTTCATATCGGCGCAGCAGGGCCGGCTGCCCATCCAGGCCTCCTGCTCCACCGCCTGGCCCAGGTCCAGCAACTGGCGGGCCTCGGCTTCCGCGCCGTCGAGCTGGCGTGGCGTCGGCGGCGCATGCTGGCGCGCGATCTCGGCGCCGCTGGTGAGGCGCAGGCCCTGCCGCTGCGGCGCCAGCACATAGCCGCGCTCGGCGTCGAGCGTCGGCACCTGCACCGTGGCGCCGCCGACATAGTGGCGGTGGTAGCCGCGCTTGACGAAGAGCGGCCAGCGGTAGCCCAGCCGTCGTGCCTGGGGGCCCATCCAGGCCCCCAGGGCCAGCACGGCCTGCCCGGCTTGCGCAAGGCCTTCGCTGGTCTGGACCGACCAGCCCGCAGCGCTCGGAACCAGGCTGTCGGCATCGCCCCGCACGATGCGCCCGCCACGCCGCAGGAACAGGTTCGCATAGCGCTCGACCAGGGCGCCGGGGTCGCTGACGCTCCAGGACTCCAACCAATGCACGGCACCGGCCAGCGGGACGCGCAAGGCCGGCTCCGCCGCGGCCAGGGCCTGCCCATCCAGCGGCGCAAAGCGGATGCCATGGTCTTGCGCCAGGCGCTGCGAATCGAGCAGGGCCCGGTCGAAGGCCTGCTCGCTGCGGTACAGCAGGCGCAGGCCCTCGCGCCGCAGCAGGTCGTCGGCGCCGGCCAGGGCCATCAGGCGGGCGTGCTCGTCGGTGCAGTGGGCGATCAGGCCGGCATATTCGCGGCCGATGACACGGTGCCGGGCCGGTGCCGAGGCCTGCCAGTAGCGCAGCAGCTGCGGCCAGGCGCACAGCAGGCCGCCCAGGTGGTAGTTCACATCCAGCCCGCGCCGCAAGGCCACGTCCAGCAGGGTCCGCCAGTCGCGCGGCATCGCATAGGGCTCCACCGCCTCGCGCTGGATCACGCCGGCGTTGCCATAGGACGCCTCCTGCCCGGGCGAGCGCCGATCCAGCAGCGTGACCTGATGCCCGCGCAGCTGCAGCTCCAGCGCGCTGCAGGTGCCGACCATGCCGGCACCGAGTACCAGAATCTGCTGTGCCATCACGAATGCGGCTGGCTCACCCGCGGCCAGTAGTTCAGATCGCGGTGCTGGTAGGGGATGGCGGCGAAGTCCGGCGTGATGGCGCCGGGCGTGGCGACATAGATCACCGCCTTGGCGATCGGCGCGAAGTCGGCGTGGAAGTGCTGCGTCGATTTCACGATGACCAGCTGCTTGTCGGCCAGGCTGAGACCCAGGCCGGTGAAGGCATCGGTGGCGAAGACCTGGCTGCGCACCGAGGCCAGCAGCAGATGGACATTGTTGGCCGCCTCGACCCAGACGGCCGTGCCCAGCGGGGCCCGCCCCATGCCGAGGCCGCCCTGCGAGTGGCCCTCAATGACGGCGCGCACCCGCACCGGCAGGTCCACCGGCTCGCCCGAGCTGGGCCCCACCTTGCCGCCGACGCGCAGCGCGAGGCTGGCGCCGACGCCGGCGTCCTTGCAGAGCTGGATCGCACCGAGGTCCCAGAAGGCCCCCAGCACCACATTGCCGATGCCGCGCTCGATCAGCCGGCGCAGGATGAAGGTCGAGTCGCCGGGCGCGCCACCGCCGGGGTTGTCGGCCACATCGCCCAGCACCACCGGCCCGCCCTGCTGCGCCAAGACGGCCAGCGCCTGGTCCAGCGCCGCATCCAGCGGCAGATGGTTGCCGCCGGTCTGCTCGCGCAATTCCCAGAACTCGCGGCCCAGCTGCTCGGCCAGGGCGGCCGCCTTGGGCAGGTCGTTGTCGGTGACGACCCAGAGCTTGGCGCCCGACTCCGGCACATCGCCCCAGGGAAAGCCATGGCCCAGCGAGACCGAGAGCACGCCGTCGCGGCCCTCGAAGGACTGCATGCGCTTGACGAAGCCCATCATCGGCTCGCGCGTCGTGTGCCACAAGCCCACCATGCGGCAGTCGAACACCGCGGTGCGCGGCCGCAGCGTGCCGGCCGCCGTGTCGCGCAGGATGGCGTAGAGCTCGCGGGCGCGCAGCTCGCCGTCGATGTGCGGATACTCCTTGAAGGCAATGATGACGTCGGCCGAGCTGCGCATCAGCTCAGTGAAATGGCAGTGCAGGTCCAGCTCCACGCCGAAAGGCACGTCGGGGCCGATGATCTCGCGCACCCGCGCCATCAGGTCGCCCTCGCAATCGTCATAGCCATCGGCCGCCATCGCGCCATGCAGGGCCAGCTGCACCGCGTCGACCGGCAGGGCCGCGCGCAGGTCCGCCAGGATCTGATCGCGCAGGTCCTCGTAGACGCTGCGCACCGTGCGGCCGGCCGGCTGGGCGAAGGCGCACAGGCCTTCGACCATCTGGTGGCCCTCGCCTTCCAGCATGTCGCGCATGAAGCGCAGGAAGGCGCCCGAGGCCTCGGGCACACGCGTGCTGGCATCGCCGCGGTAGATGCCGTACTCCTCGAAGCCGCCGCGGCCCGTCGGCGCAGCAGCAAAAGTGTTGGTCTCGGTGGCGAGCTGGGCAACAAAGAATTTCATGGGGATCCCTTGGGTCATTTGGCCAGGCGCTCGAAGCGCATCTGGCGGGTGCGCGGGGTGTCGACCCGGAAGGCCTCGACCGCGCCACCGGCCCCCCGTTCGATGCTCAAGGCGCCGCGCAGCGGCAGGTGGGTGTCCGCGACATGCCAGCCGAACACCTCGGCGGACCAGGCGCTCAGTGCCATCACATTGGTGCCATAGGCGCCGAAGACCTCCAGCCGCAGCGTCTTGCCCTCGGCGTCGAAGACGATGCGGGCCTCGGCGTCCAGGTCCGGCGCGCGGTAGCGGCCCACCAGGGACGCGCCCGCCTCGGCCAGCGCCGGCGGCGTGGCCGGCAGGCGTTCGAAGCGCTCGGTATTGCCCGCTTCACTGAGGGCCAGCGCGGCAGGCGGCTCGACGCCGGCACCGGCCAGATCAGTGGTTTGCAGCGCCAGCGGACCCATCGCCATGTCCTCGAAGCCCAGCATCAAGGTCTGACCCTGCTCCTTCAGCGCCAACGGCGGGCCGTTCAGGAAGGCCAGACCCAGCCGTCCCTCCGGCGCCTCCTCGAAGCCGAACACCAGGCCCGAGGTGGGCGAGTGGTAGCGCGTGCCCAGCATGGGCTTGAAGCGCTCGGCCGCCGCCTTGGCCGGCGGCGCGGCCACCAGCGCCTCGCCGGCCATCGTGTCGATGATCTTGTTGGCCAGCTCGACCGCGTTGACCTGCGCGCCATTGGTGATGATGACGATGTCCAGCGCCTGGCTGGGCACGGTCAGCATCTGGCAGGTACCACCGATCACGCCCCCGGCATGGTGGATCACCTCGAGGCCGCGGTAGTCGTGCCGCATCAGGCCCAGCGCATAGGGGTTGACCGTGCCGTTGTTGAGCCTGGTGGTCTGCAGCATCTGGCGCCAGCTGTCGGCATTGCCCACCTTCTTCTCGGCCGCACGCAGATGGGCCAGCCAGACCAGCATATCGTCCAGCGTGGAGATCATCGCGCCCTCGCCCCGCACCTCCTCCGTCGGGAAGATGCCGCGGCGCCAGCCCCCTTCGGGCGTGGCCACATGCAGCGTGGCCATGCCGCGGTGGATCTCGAGATCGCTGGGTGCCGAGACGGTGTCCAGCATCGCCAGCGGCGCGAAGATGCGCTGCTGCAGAAACTGCTCGAAAGGCATGCCGCTGACACGGTCGATCACCACCGACAG
The DNA here is from genome assembly GCF_040187885.1 of Roseateles cavernae. NCBI lineage: Bacteria > Pseudomonadati > Pseudomonadota > Betaproteobacteria > Burkholderiales > Sphaerotilaceae > Roseateles > Roseateles cavernae. The sequence goes on along the minus strand of NZ_JBDPLH010000002.1, from coordinate 310,847 downwards.
CAGGTGGTAGCCGCCGTTGCAATACATCATCTTTTCGCCGGGCCGGAAGTTGATGCCGGCCTGGCGCACCTGGGTGGCCAGGGCCACGCCCTTGGGCTTGATGGCCATGCCGTCGGACAGGAAACCGACATCCAGATAGCAGCGGTAGCCCCCGGTGTGCGTCATCAGCTGGCGCAGCGTCGGCTCGCCTTCCAGCAGCGGCAGTTCGGGGATATAGCGGCGCACGCTGGCATCCACATCGAGCTTGCCGTCCTCGGCCAGCAGCAGCACGGCCAGGCAGGTGAAGTGCTTGCTGGTGGAGCCGATGCGCATGCGGGTCCAGGCGGTGTTGGCCACGCCCAGCTCCACGCTGGCCAGGCCGAAGCCGCGCCGGTAGACCGTCTTGCCCTGCTGGGCCACACCCACCACCAGGCCCGGCGCATCGCTGCGATTGACGCCCTGGAACAAATCGTCCAAGGCGGCCACGCCGGTCTTCTTGGGCTCTTCGGTCTTGGGACTGCTTGTTGCTTCGCTCATGAGTGACTCCGGTTCAGTTCGGGATGGAAAGTGGTGACGGTGCGGACGAAGGCCGCTTCGACGCAGTGCATCAGCACCGCGCCCAGGCCCATGGCGACGGTGCAGACCAGCGCCACGGAAATCAGCAAGCCTCTCGGCTCGGGTTGCAAGGCATCGGACAACAGGCCCACCAGCACCGGACTCAGGGCCGACAGGCCGACCGAGACCACGGTGCCCAGGGCGATGACACGCGAGCGCAGCGGGGCCGGGGTCATGTCTTGCAGCATGGTCGGCGCCAGCACGCTGCCGGCAATCAGCGCGGCCACCTGCACGCCAAACAGCAGATAGATCTGCAGCACGCTGTCGGTGAACAGCAGCAGGCCCGAGCCCAAGGCCGCGATGCCCATGCCCAGCGCGATCACACGGACCGGCGTGGCCACGCCGAGGCGCCGGCGCAGCCGCTTCACCGCCACCGCGCCGGCCGCCGCGCCGGCCAGCGTGCCCAGCAGATAGGCCCCGCCTATGCCTTGGCCGACCTCGGCCGCCGAGGCGCCAAAGCTGCGCGCGGCGATCACCGGCACCCAGTTGCCGACCGCCGCCAGGCCCAGTGCGGCCAGGCCGGCGCTGCCGAACACGCCCAGGGCCGTCAGCGATTGGCCGTTCAGATAGGCCCGCACGCTCGCGGCCGGTGCCGCGTCCTGCCCCGGTACGACCGCCGGCGTGCGGCGCACGCGTATCAGCAGCACGGCCAGCGCCACCAGCGGGCCCGGTGCGGCCACCGCCAGAAAGGCCAGTCGCCAGGATTCCAGGCCCTGCAGGGCCGCCGGCAGCAGCGGGCGCAGATCGTCCAAGCCGTGCATCAGGCCACCGCTGAGCGTCAAGCCCAGGCCGGTGCCGAGAATGGCGGCCAGCGCGTAGATGCCGTTGGCCAGCGCGCGGCGACGCTCCGGCACGACGTCGGGGATCAGGCCGTAGATGATGGGGGCCAGGCCGGCCTCGCCGATGCCCAGCCCGATGGCGGCCAGGAATAGCGCCTGGAAGTCGCCGGCCAGCCCGCAGGCCGCAGTGGCCGTGGCCCAGACCAGCACGCTGAGGGCGAGCAGGCTGCGACGCCCGAAGCGGTCGGCCAGCCAGCCGATAGGCACGGCCGCCAGGCCGGCGAACAGGGTGATGGCCACGCCTTGCAGCAGCCCGAGCTTGGTGTCCGACAGGCCCAGCGAGGCCCGCATCGGCTCGGCCAGCAGCACCAGGATCTGCCGGTCGATCGCGGCGAACACCGTCGCGACGATCAGGATCAGCACGCCATACGCGGCAGAGAGGCCGGTGCGTGGGTCGGCGACGGCGCCAGGCGAAGGCGCGGCCAGGCCATGCACAGGCATAGCAGAGGTTTTCATGGATGTGAGCCCGATCAAGGAGGGCCGAAGCCCGGGGGGATCAGAAAGGCAGGGTCAGCGTCGCGCCGAGGGTGCGCGGTCTCGCCACCGACACCCAGGCCGGGCCGCCCAGGGCCTGCACGGTGCTTTGCGACGCCAGCTGGGCGCGCTTGTCGAACAGATTGCGTGCGAACAGCGCGAGGCTGAAGCGCTTGAAGTCGATGCCGGCCTGCAGATCGGTCATCGAATAGGACGGCAGACGGTACAGCGGCAAGCCCGTGCTGCCCTCGAAGCCGCTGTTGCGCTGGCCGACATAGCGATGGGTCAGGCCCAGATAGCTGGGATGACCGGCCAGCACAAAGGCATAGCTGGCGCTGAGGCCGGCGGAGAAGCGGGCGCTGCTGGGCAGGCGATCTCCCTTGGACCCACCGAGACCGGCCGCATCCTCGCTGAGCACCGCGTCCAGCGCGGCGGCATTGGCCGCCAGGGTCCATTGCTCGTCGGGGCGGTAGCTGAGCACCAGCTCGGCGCCCTTCACATGGGCGGCCCCGGCATTGACGATCACCGACAGGCCGTTGACCGGCATCAGCTGCTGCAGATCGCGCCAGCGGATGTCGAACACCGAGGCCTCGACCGACAGCCGCTTGTCGAGCAGATCGGCCTTGTAGCCGGCCTCGACGCTGGTCAGGCCGTCCGGCTTGAAGGTCGGCGGTGCGGTCGGCAGCCCGCTCGTGAGGTCATAGAGCACGGCATTCGGACCACCGGGGCGATAGCCGGAAGCGGCGCGGACATAGACCGAGCTGAGCGGGTTCAGCGCATAGCCCGCCGTCAGCAGCCAGGTCGTGCTGCTGTCCTTGGAGTCACCGCTCATCGCCGGCACGCCGCCGCCCAGCGGGCCTTCGATCTGCTGGCCATAGTGCTGCCTGTTGCGGGCCACCCGCAGCCCGCCGGTCAGCGACAGGCCGCTCTCGAACTTCCAGGTCAGATCACCGTAGAGCGCCAGCTCACGGTAGTCGGCCGGCAAGGCGACCGTGAGCAGTCCCGGGCCGGGCGAGCCGTCGGCCAGGGTACTGCTCACACGTTGCCGGTTGTTGCTTTCCTCGTAGTCGTAGTACAGGCCGGCCAGCCACTCGAAGCGCCGGTCGGAGCGGGAGGTCAGGCGAAATTCCTGCGTGGTCTTGTCGACGCCCGGTGTGATGGTGGCCGGCGTGCTGCCGAGGTTCATGCCGAAGCCGGCGAGCAGGGGCACATAGGCCGAGCTCAGGTCGAGCGTGATGCTGGAACCCAGCTTTTGTCGCGAGGTGATGGAATTGAAGCGGGCCCAGCCGAAGTCGTACTCCAGATCGGCCGAGAGCAGATCGATCTTGATGCGATAGGGCTCGGCCGCAGACTCGGTACGCTTCATATCGCCCTTGGCCGGCCGCCCGGTGGCGGGGTCGTAGTCGACGAAGTCGGGGCCGCCACGCTCGATCTTCTGCGTGGTGGCGGTGAAGCGCAGCTTGACGCGGCTGCTCGGCGTGATCAGCAGCGAGGCGCGCGCGCCGGTGGTGTCGCCGCCGTCGATATTGCTGCGCTGGATTCCGCCCACCGCATCGACGCTGCCGCCGGCACGGTCGCGAAAGACCGACAGGCGCAGACCGGCCACGTCCTCCTTCAGCGGCACGTTGACCACCGCGCCGACGGTATGGCCGACCTCGCCACCCCTGGTCGTCGAGGCGCCCAGGCTGAGCTTGCCCGAGAGCTCGTAGGTGTCGGGCTCGTTGGTCACATACTTCAGCAGCCCGCCCATCGCGCCGGCGCCGTACAGCGTGCCCTGCGGCCCGCGCAGCAGCTCGATGTGGTGGAGGTCCAGCATGGCCATGTCGAGCGACATCTGCGCGCCGCCGGCGAAGGCCGTGCTGGAGCCGAAGGCCACCTCGTCCACATACACGCCGACCGTCGCGATGGTCTGATTGCCCGTGCTGACGCCGCGCAGGCTCAAGCCCCCCAGGCCCGCCCCGCCGGTGCTCTTGACATCGGCACCCGCCTCGTTGGCCAGGTAGTCCTGCAGGCTCTTTGCGCCCTTGCGGTTGAGCTGCTCGCCGCCGAGGATGTTCACCTGCATCGGCACGTCGCGCACCGGCTCGCGACGCCGCGTCGCGCTGACCACCACCGAGTCCAGCGCCTGCACCGCGTCGGCCGCGCCCGCCCGCTCGGGAGCCGGGCTGGATGGGCGAATCGTGGCGGCATTCGGCCCCGTCTCTATGGACCTCAGGCCCGTGCCTTCCAGCATCCGTGCCAGAGCCTCTTTCGGCGTGAAGATGCCCTTGATGGGCCGCGTCGTGATGCCGCGCAGCAGGTCCGGTGCATAGATCAGTTGCAGCTGCGTGAACCCGATCAGGCGCTGCAGCGCCTCGGGCGCGGGCAGCGCGGGAATGTCCAATGACAGCGGCTGTGCGGCCGGCGCCGGTGCGGGCATGACCTGGGCGAGCGTGCCCAGGCTGGCGAGCGTCAGCGCGACCGCGAGGGTGACGGGGCGGAGCAGATGCGAAGGGCTAGGCAATTGAATCTCCAGCATGTGCAGCCTCGGGCCGCTGGGTTGTCGATGCTGGTATCAACGCGCCAGGGGAGCCTTCCCCCACGAGGGCAAACCCGGGCTCGCGAGCATCAGCGCGATTCAGCGCGGCTCAGCACCCAGCTGTCGGCCGAGCGTTCCGCGCGCAGGCCGAAGCCCTGCTCAAGGCTGCGCAGAAAGACCGGGATGTCCTGGGTCGAGAAGGAGCCCGAGACCTGCGTCTCGCGCAGCGTGGCATCGCCGAGCCGGATGGGCACCAGGCTGTAGCGGTTGACCTCCTCCAGGGCCTCGGCGAGCGGCGTGCGATCGAATTCGAGGCGGCCCTGCTGCCAGGCGAGCTTGCGCCCCATCGCCTGAGGTTCGGCCTGCGCGAGCAGCACATGCCGCTCCGCGCTCACCGCCACTTGCCCGACGCCCAGCCGCAGCGGCTGTGCACCACTGCGCGCCGCCACGGCAGCCGCCCGCGTCACCTCGACCACCCCCTCGTAGACGGTGATCTCGGCGCTGCCATTGGCATGGCGTTGCACCAGGAAGCGCGTGCCCACCGCGCGCACGACGGTGTCGCCCGCGACGACCTCGAAGGGGCGGCTGCGGTCCTTGGCCACCTCGAACAGGCCCTCGCCGCGTTCCAGCACGACGCGACGACGCTCGGGGCTGTAGGCGACACGCAGGGTGGAGGCGGCATTGAGCTCGGTGCGCGAGCCATCGGGCAGCGGCACCGGGCGAGGCTGGCCGACGGCGGTTTTGTAGGTCGCAGCCATCGAGCGGCCATCTTCCACGGACGGCGACCAGGGGCTGTTCAGCCACAGCAGGCTCGCCAAGGCCACACTGCCCAGCCCCCCCAGCGCGCCAAACACCCAGGCCCAGCGCGGCCGCGAACCAACGAAGCTGGGCGCGGCAATACGGGCGGCCGCCGACTCCAGGGTCGGGAACCTGGCCCGGCTGGCCGTCGCCCACAGCAGCGCATGCTCGTCCAGGAGGCGCGGGTGATTGGGATCTTCTGCCAGCCACTCATGCAGTTGCTGGCGCTCCTCGGCACCGAGCGGGCTCGCGTCTATGCGCACGACCCATGAGCGCGCCTGCTCTTCGGCCTGCGGCGTGCGCTCGAAATTCATCACATTGCGCGTCATGGCTGCTGCCCTCCCACACGAACCGCCGGACGTCGCCCGCCCGCCTCGTGCTCGGCCAGGGCTTCGTGGCAGAGCTGCAGCGCGCGCGTGATGTGCCGCTCCACGGTCTTGTTGGAAATGCTCATGCGTGCGCCTATTTCGGCATGCGACAGGTTCTCCAGCTTGCGCAGCTGGAAGGCCTCCAGGCATTTGGGTGCCATGCGCTGCATCGCCAGCTCCACGGCCTCGATCAACTGGCGCTCCTCCATCTGGGCCTCGGGATTGGCGCCGGGCGCGATCGCGCCGAGCGCGTCCATATCGGCAATCGCGTCGGTGGCTCGGGTTGTCCGCTTGCGCAGTTCGCTGAGCGCCAGATTGCGCGCCACCGTGTAGAGCAGCGCCTCGCTGACCGGCGTCTGCCCGCCCAGCTCGGCGGCGTAGACGCGCAGAAAGGCTTCCTGGGAGACATCGGCCGCGTCCGCCCCATTGCCCAGCAGGCGCCGGACATAACGCTCCAGTGCCTTGCTGCGGCGGTGGTAGATCTCGAGCAAGTTCATGCGGACTCAGGGGCTGCTGGGTACCCATGGATAACTCGCGACAAGCTCCCCTCCCTCATAGGACAAACCCTGCCATGCGGCGACCAGACCGACTCGCCGGCCGGCAGCGCGGTGACCAGGACCTGCAGCCGGCGCTGATGTCTGAGGCTTGGGCAGCACCGTTTACTTGCCCCGAACATATCCCAAGACGCTGTCCGGGCTGGAAACAGCAAGGGCCTGCGTACGCAAGCCCTTGATTCGCAAACATGATTTTTGGTAGGCCGTGCAGGACTTGAACCTGCGACCAAAGGATTATGAGTCCTCTGCTCTAACCAACTGAGCTAACGGCCCCCTGGGGGAGTACCGGCCTTGCACCGGAAGCCGCGCATTGTATAGGCGCGGTCGCGGCCTCTGCCCGATGCGCTGCGCGGCCTGTTTGTTTACTTCTGCGACAGCGCGTTCGTCACCATCCGCGAAGTGATGTCGACGATCTGGATCATGCGGTCATAGGCCATGCGGGTCGGGCCGATCACGCCGAGGGTGCCGACCACCTGGCCATCGACCTCGTAGGGAGCGGAGACGATGGACAGCTCCTCGAAGGGCACGACCTGGCTCTCGCCGCCTATATAGATGCGCACGCCCTCGGCGCGGCTCGAGACATCGAGCAGGCGCATCAGCTGGGTCTTCTGCTCGAACACATCGAACAGGCGGCGCAGGCTGCCCATATCGTTGCTGAAGTCCTGCATCGTCAGCAGATTGCGCTCGCCGGAGATCACGACCCGCTCTTCCTGGTGCTCGAGCGCCTCGGTGCCGACCTGCACGGCCGCGCTCATCAGCCGGCCGATCTCGCCGCGCAGCGCGTCGACCTCGCTCTTGAGCCGCTCGCGCACCGCCTCCAGGCTCAGGCCGGCGTAGTGGGCATTGAGCCGGTTGCTGGCCTCGGCCAGCTCGGGCTGGGTCAGGTCTTGCGTGGTGAAGATCACGCGGTTCTGCACATCGCCGTCGGGCGAGACCATGATGACCAGCACCCGGCGTTCGCCCAGGCGCAGGAACTCGATGTGATGGAACACGCTGGGCTTGCGCGGCGCGGTGACGACGCCGACAAAGCTGGACAGATTGGACAGCAGCTGGGCCGCGCTGGCGATCACGCGCTGCGGCTGGTCGGGCTGCAGCTGCGGGGTTTCGATAGGCCGCAGGTCGGCGCCGACGATGGAGGCGGGCTGGGCCGTCAACATGGTGTCGACGAACAGCCGGTAGCCGCGCGCGGTCGGGATGCGGCCGGCGCTGGTGTGGGGGCTGGCGATCAGACCCAGCTCCTCCAGGTCGGCCATCACATTGCGTATCGTCGCCGGGCTCAGTTCCAGACCGGAGGCCTTGGACAGCGTGCGCGAACCGACGGGCTGGCCGTCCGCGATATAGCGTTCGACCAGGGTTTTCAGCAGTGATTTGGAGCGCTCGTCGAGCATGGTTTTCATTGTACGGACTACCGCGCCCGAGTCAGCGGGTGTTCACATCGCTGTGGTGTAATTCTGCGCATGGCCAAGCGTTTTCAACATGTCGCGATCGTCGGCAAGCATCAGGCCCGGGGTATACGCCCGGTACTCGAGGAAATTGCCGACTTCGTGACCGGCCTGGGGCTGGATGTCTCGCTGGAGCGCGACACCGCGCTGAACACCGGCATCACCGAGTTCGAAGCCCTGTCCAACGAGGAGATGGGCGCCCGCTGCGACCTGGCCATCGTGGTCGGCGGCGACGGCACGATGCTGGGCTTTGCCCGCGAGATGGCCCGCTACGGCACGCCGCTGGTGGGCATCAACCAGGGCCGGCTGGGCTTCATCACCGACATCTCGGTGGAGAAATTCCGCGAAGCGCTGGCGCCGATACTGGCCGGCGACTTCGAGATGGAGCAGCGCGCGATGCTGGAAGGCGCGGTCTGGCGCGATGGCGAGGTGATCTTCTCGGGCCTGGCGCTCAACGATGTGGTGGTCAGCCGGGGCGCGACGGCCAGCATGGTGGAGATCAAGGTCGACGTGGGCGACGAGTTCGTCGCCAATATGCGGGCCGACGGCGTGATCGTCGCCTCGCCCACCGGCTCGACCGCCTACTCGCTGTCCTCGGGCGGGCCCATCCTGCACCCCAGCATCGCCGGCTGGGTTCTGGTGCCGATTGCCTCGCATGCCTTGTCCAACCGCCCCATTGTGCTGCCCGATACCGGCGAGGTGCGGCTGGAGATCGTGGCCGGCCGCGATGCCAGCGTCAATTTCGATATGCAAAGCCTGGCCAGCCTGCTGCACGGCGACCGCATCACGGTGCGGCGCTCGGCCCACAAGGTCTGCTTTCTGCATCCGCAGGGCTGGAGTTATTACGCGACCTTGCGCCGCAAGCTGCGCTGGTACGAGGGAGTGTCCTGATGTTGCGCCGACTGAGCCTGCGCGATTTCGTCATCGTGCCCGCGATGGAGCTGGAGTTTGACGGCGGTTTCGCCGTGCTGACCGGCGAAACCGGCGCCGGCAAATCCATCCTGGTCGATGCCTTGCAGCTGGCGCTGGGCAGCCGCGGTGATGCCGGTGTCGTGCGCGAAGGCGCGGCCCGGGCCGAGATCAGCGCCGAGTTCGACTGCCCGGCCCGGCTGAACAGCTGGCTGGACGAGGCCGGCTTCGACAAGGGCGACAGCCTGCTGCTGCGCCGCGTCATCGATGCCCAGGGCAAGAGCCGCGCCTGGATCAATGGCAGCGCCGCCACCGTGGCCCAGCTGCGCGAGACGGCCGACAGCCTGCTCGACATCCATGGCCAGCATGCCTGGCAGGGCCTGACCCGTCCGGCCTCGGTGCGCGCGCTGCTGGACGCTTTCGCCGGCCTCGACAGCACGCCGCTGGGCCAGGCCTATGGGCAGTGGAAACAGCTCAGCGAACGGCTGGAGGCCGCACAGACCCGCTCGGGCGAGCTGGGCCGCGAGCGCGAACGCCTGGCCTGGCAGATCGACGAGCTGGCCAAGCTCTCGCCCGGCGCCGACGAGTGGGACGAGCTCAATAGCGAGCACCAGCGCCTCTCGCACGCCGCCGCGCTGATGGAGGGCGCGCGGGCCGCGCTGGAAGCCATCGAAGGCGGGTCCGGCGAGGCCGAACAGAGTGCCGAGAGCCTGACCGAGCAGGCGCTGGACAAGCTGCAGCAGGTGCTGGACTACGACAGCCAGCGCCTGGCCCCGGCGGTCGAGGCCCTGCAGGGCGCGCAGGCCCAGCTGCGCGATGCGGCACACACCCTGTCCACCTATCTGCACGGCGCCGATCTGGAGCCCGAGCGGCTGCAGGAACTGGACGAGCGCCTGTCGGCCTGGATGAGCCTGGCGCGGCGCTACCGCCGCCCACCGGCCGAGCTGCCGGCCCTGCTCTCGCAGTGGCGGGCCGAGCTGGCGGCGCTGGACGAGGCCAGCGATCTGGCCGCGCTGGAGAAAAGCCTGGCTGCGGCCCGCAGCGCCTTCGAGCGCGAGGCCAGGCGCATCAGCCAGGAACGCGGCAAGGCCGCGCCCCAGCTGGCTGCCGCCGTCACGCAGGCGATGCAGCAGCTAGGCATGGCCGGCGGCGCCTTCGAGGTGGCCTTGCTGGCGCAGGAACAGCCGCAGAGCTTCGGCCTTGAATCGGTTGAATTCATGGTGGCCGGCCATGCCGGCAGTACGCCCCGGCCGCTGGCCAAAGTGGCCTCGGGCGGCGAGCTCTCACGCATCGCGCTGGCGATCGCGGTGACGACCAGCCAGCTTGAGCAGGACGGCGCGGGCACGCTGATCTTCGACGAGATCGACGCCGGCGTCGGCGGCGCGGTGGCCGAGACCGTGGGCCGGCTGATGAAGCAGCTGGGCCGCGAGCGCCAGGTCCTGGCCGTCACCCACCTGCCCCAGGTGGCCGCCTGCGCCGACCATCACTACCTGGTCTCCAAGGCCTTGCGCGCCGGCACCACCGCCAGCGAGGTGCAGGCCATTGCCGGCGAGACCCGGGTGCAGGAGATCGCCCGCATGCTGGGCGGCGAGCGCCTGTCCTCGGCCAGCCTGGCCCATGCGCAGGAGATGCTGGCGCTGTCGGCGGCGGGCGCGCCGCGCAGCCAGCAAGATGTCAAGAACAGGACGACGAAATCATGAGTGGCGCAGTTCCGCAAAGCGATGTGGTGCTGGTCACCGGCATGGCCGGTGGCGGCAAGTCGGTGGCCATGCATGCGCTGGAGGACGCGGGCTTCTTCTGCGTCGACAATCTGCCGCCCGAGCTGCTGACCCCTTTCCTGGCGGTCGAGAAGCAGCGCGGTGAGCGCCGCGTCGCGATCGCCGTCGATGTGCGCAGCGAGGGCTCGCTGCCGCATCTGCTGCCGCTGATCAAGCAGCTGCGCGGCGAAGGCGTCGCGGTGCGCTCGATCTTTCTGGACGCCAATGACGAGACCCTGGTGCGGCGCTTCTCCGAGACCCGCCGCCCCCACCCGCTGCGCAGCGGGCAGCGCGACGCGGGCAGCGATGGTGGGGATGCGCACCGCGCCCTGCTCGACGCGATCTCGCTGGAGCGCGAGCTGCTGGCCGCGCTGCGGGTCGAGTCCACCGTGATCGACACCAGCCTCTTGCGCGCGGCCCAGCTGCGCGCCTGGGTGCGCGATCTGGTTTCGGTCAAGGGCGAGTCACTGACCCTGGTGTTCGAGTCCTTCGCCTTCAAGCATGGCGTGCCCAGCGACGCCGATTTCGTCTTCGATGTGCGGGTGCTGCCCAACCCCTATTACGACCGCGAGCTGCGCCCGCTGACCGGCCGCGATGCGCCGGTGGCCGACTATCTGCAGGCCCAGCCCGAGGTCAATCTGATGCTGGGCCAGATCAGCGGCTTTCTGCGCCAGTGGCTGCCCAATTTCGCCGCCGACCAGCGCAGCTATCTAACCGTTGCGATCGGCTGCACCGGCGGCCAGCACCGCTCGGTCTATCTGGTCGAGACCCTGGCCCGGCAGTTCGCCAGCCATGGCCATGTGCTGAAGCGCCACCGCGAGCTGGACGCCAAGTAGTCGCTCAGACGGCCCGCGATTCCTCGTCGCGGGCCGACATCAGCACCAGGGCGACGACGGTGACGACCGGGAACAGCAGCACCATGCCCACCATCCAGCCCAGCAGCGGCCGGCCATCACGCTTGAGCGCCAGCGCCATATAGGTCCAGTGCGCGATCAGGCTGGCCGCCAGACCCAGGGCCAGCAAGGTCATCTTGGCGCCGTTGACATCGTCTTCGGAGCTGCCGGCCGAGATCAGGAACCAGAGACAGCAAGCCGCCACCAGCAGGGCGATCAGGGCGGATTCGACGGCGCTTTTGACCAGGGGCTTCATGTTTTTGGAACAGGCGGTACGGAGCGCGAAGCATAAGCCCGATCACGCCCCGTTCAGAGTCTTTCGAACCCTTAAAAGCGATAACTGGCCTTGACGCCGACGAAGCGCCCGCGCGGATCGCCCTGGCTGTAGTCATAGCTGCCGGTCGAGGCATCCCAGGGCAGCTTGCCATTGGCCAGGTTCTGCACGGTCAGCGTCGCGAGCAGCTGGGGGCTGAACTGCCAGTCGATGTTCAGATCCACGCTGTCGATGCTGCCGACCCGCTCGGCATGGGCCGGCGTCGGGCGGTAGGTCTGGGCATAGCCGCCGACATGGTTCCAGCTCAGTGCCGTCGTCCATGCGCCCAAGGCCCAGACGGCGGTGCTGCTGCTGCGCCATTTGGGCAGGGAGCCGAACTCATTGCTGCCCGCGCCATTGACCGCTGCCTCGCCCGCGGACGGCGGCAGCGCGAACTTCAGCAGCCGGCTCAGCTGGGCCTTGAGCTTGAGCTCGCCCAGGCCGCCCAGCGCGAAGCGGCGGCTGGCCTCGATATCGAAGCCCGCCACCTCGCGCTCGCCCTGGTTCTTCCATTGCCGGGTCAGGCTGACGATGCGGCCCTGCTCGTCGCGCTGGATGCGGCCGGGCAGACGCGGCTCGTTCTGGACGATGAAGTCGGCCGTCTCGGTGTCGATCAGGTCCTGCTGGCGGATGTTGAAGTAGTCCAGGCTGAGACTGGTGCGCGCGTCCGGCGCCAGCACGATGCCGAGGTTGTAGTTGCGCGAGCGCTCGGGCTTCAGATCGGGATTGGCTGCGGTCAGATTGGTCACGCCGCGAGCCACGGTCGGCGACACCGGGTCGCGCGGGTCGACCACCGAGCCGTAGCTGACGCCGCTGCTCTGCGTGATCTCGGGCAGCGAGGGGGCACGGAAACCGCGCGACACATTGGCCCGCAGCAGCAGGCTGTCCAGCGGCTGGAAGCGCAGGCTGGCCTTGGGTGAGAAGGCGCTGCCGAAATCGCTGTAGCGGTCGGCACGGGCGGCGACATTCAGGCTCAGGGTCTTCAGCAGCGGCACATTCAGCTCGGCAAAGGCCGCGCTGACCGAACGGCTGCCATTGATGATGTTGATCGCCGGGCGCAGCTCGGTGCCGGACAGCACGGCGTCCGAGGTGCGCGAATTCATGCGCTCATGGCGCAGCTGCAGGCCGGCGGCAAAACCCAGCGGGCCGGCCGGCAGCCGGGTCAACTCGGTCGAGGCGGTCGCATCGATGCTGTAGAGCTCGGCCTCGGCCGGACGCAGGGTGGACAGGCGCAGCGCCGCGCGCTGGGCCTCGCTATTCCTGCTCTGGTCGGCGAAGTTGTAGCTGCCGCTCTTGAGCGCGCGCTCGAATTCGTAGCGGTTGACGAAGTTCTGCACCGTCTCGTCCAGATGGCTGCTGGACTGCAGCAGCGACAGATCCCAGTCCCAGCCGGCGCTGGCGCCGCGCGCGCCGGCCAGTGCGCGCTGGAACTTCACCGCGTCCTGCTTGGTCCTGGTGCCCAGGTCGAACAGCGTGGCGTTCAGCAGCGCCGAGCCGCTGGCCGGGTAGTTGGGATGGTTCTTGGGTAGGATCACCGGGATCGTGTCCAGCGACTGGCTGGTCGAGTTCCAGGCGCGCAGGCTGCTCGACACCGACAGCGGCGGGCCGAAGATCAGCTCGGCGCGCGAGCTGCCCAGCAGCAGCTCGGCATAGGCCTCGACCTCGTCGCTCAGCCGCCAGCTCGCCCGCGCGCTGCCGTGATAGCGCTCCACACCCGGGATCAGTGTCTTGTACTGGGCCGGGTTGTAGGCCAGCACGGTGCCGGTCTTGCCGGGCGTGATCGCGCCTTGGTCGACCAGTTGCAGCGGGCCCTGCAGGCCGCCGAGCTTGTGGGCCGGATCGCTGCCCAGATAGTTGGTCGCGACCCAGGCCAGGGTGCCGCCGGGCTCCCTGCGGAAGTCGTTGTCGCGCAGCCAGGCCACATCGCCCTGGTCCAGGCGGTCACGCTTCAGTGCATCGAAGCTCAGCGTGATATTGAAGCGGTCGCGGTCCAGATCGCCGAAGCCATGGCGCAGCTCGAAGCTGCGCTCGCGCTGGCCCGTGCCCTCGGTCGACGCGCCCAGGCCGGCGCGAAGCTCGGTACCCTGGTAGTCCTCGTAGAGCAGGATGTTGACCACGCCACCGATCGCGTCCGAGCCATAGATCGACGAGGCTCCGTCCTTGAGCAGCTCGATGCGGCGCACGGCGGCCAGCGGCAGGCTGTTCAGATCGGTGAACACCTCCTGCATATTCTGCGCGGTCGCATAGGGTGCGACGCGGCGGCCGTTCACCAGCACCAAGGTGTTCTGCTGGCCCAGGCCGCGCAGCGACAGCCCGGCCGTGCCGGCCGAGAAGCTGCCGGTGAACTGCTCGTTGAAGCTGTTGCCGCTGTTGGCGGCGATATTGCGCAAGACCTCGGGCAGGCTGGTCTTGCCGCTGGCCTGGATATCGGCGGCCGTCAGCACCTGGACCGGATTGGCGCCCTCGCGCCGGGTGCTCAGGATGTTGGAGCCGGTCACGGTGACACGGTCCAGGCGGGCCGCCGCATCGGTGGCTTCGTTGGCGGCGATGGCGGGTGGCAGGAAAGCGGCGGCCAATGCGGCGGCCAACACTGAGGGTTTCAGCATGGAAGAAAAATCCTTGATCGGGATGAACGCCCGGGTAGGGGCGTGACGGGCCGGGCCGTGGCGGGTAGCCAGGGCAGGCTTGGGGGCGCAAGAGTTCTAGGGCGAGACCAGGGCGGGTCCGCTCAACAGGCCGCTCGGCGAGTGATCAGCGAGTGACTGGCTTGGGGCCCCGACAGGGGCTGGGGAAAAGGCGGGACATGGTGGGTAGGTTCTCAACTGCACGCTCTTGTCGGCGCCAGAGAAATTTACGGGCTAACCCTGATCCCGCCAAGCAAGAAAAACCTGCTTGCTTATGCGTGCAGATCAGCTCAAGCCAGCAGCCGCTTCAGCGGCGCCGGCAGTGCATAGTCGGCCAGCTTCTCGCGCGCTACCCAGCAGCCCTCGCCAAGAGCGGCCGCGCTGGCGAGCACGGCGCGGCGCGGATGCAGCACCCAGTCGAAATGCGTCAGCGCATGCTCGACCCTGGGCATCACCTCCAGCTCGGCGCCGATCAGCCGGGCCTGGCTCAGCATCGCTTGCTCGTCGTCGAACATCGGCAGCGTCCACAGGCCGGCCCAGACGCCGGTGTCGGGGCGCTGCTGCAGCAAGACCTGACCCTCATGCTCCAGCCACAGCCACCAGTTCTCGCGCCGGCCGCGCTTGAGCTTTCTGGTCTTGACCGGGTAGCGCGTCGGCTCGCCCTCGGCGCGGCCACGGCACAGCTCGCTGACCGGGCAGAGCAGGCACTGCGGCGCGCGCGCGGCGCACAGGCTGGCGCCCAGATCCATCAGGCCTTGGGTATAGGCGCCGATATCGGCGGCCGCAGTCGGCAGCAGATCCGTCGCATGCCGCCACAGCAGCTTCTCCTGCGCGCTGCTGGCCATATCGCCGTCGAAGGCCAGCAGCCGGCTCAGCACCCGCTTGACATTGCCGTCCAGGATCGCGACCCGCTCGCCGAAGCAGAAGGCCGCGATCGCCGCAGCGGTCGAGCGGCCGATGCCGGGCAGCTCCTGCAACTGCGCCGCACTGGCCGGGAACAGGCCGCCATGCTGCTGAGCTACGGCCACCGCGCAGCGATGCAGATTGCGTGCGCGGCTGTAATAGCCCAGGCCGGCCCACATCGCCAGCACCTCGTCCAGACTGGCCCCCGCCAGATCGACGACGCTGGGAAAGCGTTCGAGAAAGCGCCGGTAATAGCCCAGCACCGTCGTCACCTGGGTCTGCTGCAGCATGATCTCTGACAGCCAGACGCGGTAGGGGTCACGGGTGTTCTGCCAGGGCAAGGCATGGCGGCCGTGCTGGCGCTGCCAGGCCACCAGCACAGCGGCGAAGTCGGCGGGCAGGACTATTTCTTTTGACATGAGGGACAGAAAAAGGTCGAACGCTGGCCCTGGACGATGCGGCGTATCGGCGTGCGGCAGACCCGGCAGGGCTCGCCCTCGCGGCCATAGACCTGGGCCTGCATCTGGAAGCTGCCGGCCACGCCGTGGGCGTCCTTGAAGTCGCGCAAGGTCGTGCCGCCGGCCTCCAGCGCCGCGCCCAGCACCTGGCGCACCGCAGCGGCCAGTCGTGCGCAGCGCGGGCCGCTGAGGCGGCCGGCCTGGGCGCGCGGGTCGATGCCGGCCAGGAACAAGGCCTCGCAGGCGTAAATATTGCCGGCGCCGACGACGATGTCGCCGGCCAGCAGGGCCTGCTTGACCGCGACACGGCGGCCCGACAGGCCCACTTTCAGATGCGGGCCGTCAAAACGCGGATCGAAGGGCTCCAGCCCGAGGCCGGCCAGCAGCTTGGCCGCCGGCCCCTGCTCCAGCGATTCGGACCAGACCACGGCGCCAAAGCGCCGCGGGTCATTCAGTCGCAGCAAGCCCTGGCTGGTGCGCAGATCGAAATGGTCGTGCGGCCCCGGCTCGGCCGGCCGGGTCTGGAAGGCCAGCGAGCCCGACATGCCCAGGTGCAACAGCAGGCCGCCGCCCCGAGAGCCTGCGCCTTCGCCGCCGCCATGCAGCGGCAGCCACAGGTATTTGCCGCGCCGTGTCACCACGCCTACCTCGCGGCCCAGCAGCGCCTGCTCGGGCACGCCCAGCGGCCAGCGCAGCGGCTTGCCCAGGCGCACCCCTTGCACGCGCGCGCCGGCGATCGCATCGGCAAAGCTGCGGCGGGTGACTTCGACTTCGGGCAGTTCGGGCATGGCGCGGATGATAAGTGGCCTCTGGCATGGCCCTGGTCCGGGGGCGCACTTCTAGAATCAACAACAATCCAGCAATGTGGCGCTTGCATAGTGGGCGCAACACGAACGCTGTTCTCAGGAGCTGTCATGCCCAAGTTCTTCCCTCGCCCGACCGGCCCGGCCCGGCTGCTGGCGGCCTCCGGCCTTGTTGTGCTGGCCTTGCTGAGCCCGCTGGCCCAGGCCAGCACGGCGGCCAGCGCGCCCACGCCCAGCAACTCCGATCTGGACGCGCCACTGTTCTACCAGCTGCTGGTCGGCGAGATGGAGCTGCGCTCGGGCCAGCCCGGCGTGGCCTTCCAGGTGCTGCTCGATGCGGCGCGCCGCACCAGCGACGGCGAGCTCTACCGCCGCGTCGTCAATATCGCGCTGCAGGCCCGTGCCGGCGACCAGGCCCTGATCGCGGCCCGCGCCTGGCGCGAGGCCATCCCCGACTCGGTCGAGGCGCACCAGATGGTGATACAGCTGCTGGTGGCGCTGAACAAGCCGGAGGAAGTGGTGGCGCCGCTGCGCAGCATGCTGGCGATCACGCCCGAGCCGCAGCGCAATGTGGTGCTGGCCTCGATCCCGCGCCTGTTCCAGCGCGCACCCGAGCCCAAGCGGGTCTACACCGCGCTGGCCCCGGTGCTGGAGGCGGCGTCCGCGCAGCCGGCCACCCGCATGATGGCCTTGCTGGTGCAAGGCCGGCTGGCGCTGAGCGCCGAGCAGGCGGACAAGGCACTGAGCCTGACCCAGACCGCCGCCAAGGACTTCCCCGAGGCCGACGAACCGCTGCTGCTGGCGCTGGATCTGCTGCCCAGCAGGTCCGAGGCCGAGAGCCTGATCGCCGCCCGCCTGCAGGCCAAGCCCGATCACTACGATCTGCGCCTGGCCTACGGCCGCGCGCTGGCGCGCGCCCAGCGCGCCGCCGACGCGGCCCGCGAGTTCCGCATCGTCACCCAGGCCAGGCCGGACGACAGCCAGCCCTGGTATGTGCTGGGTGCGCTGGAGCTGGACCTGCGCCATCCCGAGGCGGCCGAAAAGGCCTTGCAGGCCTTTCTGGAGCGGCTTGACGACAAGGACGGCAACAAGGACTCCCGCCAGCAGGCCTGGCTGCTGCTGGCCCAGGCGGCCGAGATGCGCGGCGACCTGAAGACGGCCGAATCCTGGCTGGCCCGCATCGACAACCCGCAGCGCGCGCTGGAGGTCACCTACCGCCGCGCCTCGCTGCTGGCGCGCCAGGGCCAGCTGGCCAAGGGCCGCGCGCTGCTGCAGGCCCTGCCGGGCGAGCGCGACGAGGACGCACGCGCCACGCTGATGGCCGAGTCCCAGCTGCTGCGCGATGCGCGCCAATGGGAGGCCGCTCACCAGGTGCTGGCCAAGGCCAATACCCGCTTCCCGGCCGATGCCGACCTGATCTACGAGCAGGCCATGATGTCCGAGAAGCTCGGACGCATGGACGAGATGGAGCAGCTGCTGCGCCGCGTGATGGAGATCAAGCCCGAGCACTACCACGCCTACAACGCGCTGGGCTACTCGCTGGCCGAGCGCAACGAGCGCCTGCCCGAAGCCAAGACACTGATCGCCAAGGCGCTGGAGTACGCGCCCAGCGAGCCCTTCATCGTCGACAGCCTGGGCTGGGTCGAATACCGCATGGGCAATCACGCGGAGGCGCTGCGCCTGCTGCGCCAGGCCTATCAGTCGCGGCCCGATGCCGAGATCGCCGCCCATCTGGGCGAGGTGCTGTGGGTCAGCGGCCAGCAGGAAGAGGCCCGCAAGGTCTGGGGCGAAGGCGCCAAGCGCGACCCCAAGAACGAGGCCCTGCGCGAGACCCGCCAGCGCCTGAAGGCCGGCCGATGAGCCGACGCTGGGCCGGCCTGGCACTGGCGGTCTTGCTCAGTGCCTGCGCCGGGCTGAAGCCCCCGCCTGTTCATATCCCCACCGAGGGCGATCTGAGCCTCAGCGGCCGGCTCTCGGTGCTGGTCGAAGGTGGACAGGGCGGCAATGCCGCCTTCGAGCTGAGGGGCTCGCCGAGCGCCGGGCAGCTGGAGCTCAGCACGCCGCTGGGCAGCCTGCTGGCGCGCGCGCTGTGGTCGCGCAGCGAGGTGCGGCTGCAGACGACCAAGGAAGAACGCCGCTTCGATGATCTGGACGCGCTGAGCCGCGAACTGCTGGGCGAGGCGATTCCGGTGGCCGCACTGTTCGATTGGCTGCGCGGCCGGCCCTGGCCCGGCGCGGCCAGCGAAACCCTGGCCGGCGGCGGTTTCTCGCAGCTCGGCTGGCAGGTCGATCTGTCCCGGTTCGATAGCGGCCTGGTGCTGGCCCAGCGCCAGGCCGCGCCTGCCGTCACCCTGCGCGCCCGCCTGGAGCGCTGATTCCTTTTTTGTACCTATGCCTCTCGCTCTCTACGATGTGCCGGCCCCGGCCAAGCTGAACCTGTTCCTGCATGTGGTCGGCAAGCGGCCCGACGGCTACCACCTGCTGCAGTCGATCTTTGCGCTGATCGACTGGGCCGACACCCTGCACTTCGAACGCCGCAGCGACGGCCGGCTGGCCCGCCATGATGGCGACTGTGCAGCGGCCGCCCTGCCCGCCGACGATCTCTGCCTGCGCGCAGCGCGCCTGCTGCAGACCGAGAGCGGCTGCGGCCTCGGGGCCGACATCCATCTGGAGAAACGCCTGCCGGCCGGCGCCGGCATGGGCGGCGGCTCCTCGGATGCCGCCTCCACCCTGCTGGCGCTGAACCGGCTCTGGGGCCTGAACTGGCCACGCTCGCGTCTGCTGGCGCTGGGCCTGAAGCTGGGCGCAGATGTGCCCTTCTTCATCGGCGGACGCAATGCCTTTGTCGAGGGCATCGGCGAGATCCTGTACCCGATCACCCTGCCGCCGCTGGGCTTTGCCGTGCTCAAACCGCCCACCGGCATCTCGACACAGCAAATATTTTCGAGCCCCCTCTTGGCAAGATCGAAATCCGTGGCTATAGTAGCGGGCTTTCCTGCACACAATAGCAGCGAAGACAAAAACGAAACATCGAGTGCAACAGCAAGTAGTTCACGGGGTGTTTTGTCGGCGTCGCAAGCGGCTGATGTGGTGAGATTGGATACAGAAGGTGTGGCGCTGCTGGCGAATGGTTTTGGTCGAAACGACCTGCAAAAACCGGCCGAGGCAAGCTGCCCCGAAGTGGTCCAGGCTCTGCAACTGCTAGAAGAACGATTCGGCAATAGCCGGATGACGGGCTCGGGCAGCGCGGTGTTCGCGAGAGTGGACGCGGCGGACGGGAAAGATGGCATGGCTGATCAGCCCACCGGATGGGTTGCTAAGATGTGCCGCAGTTTGGACGTTCACCCGCTGTGCGGATGGGCCGAAGACTGAGCAAGGTTATAGGGTGCTGCAGCTCTGCAGTGTCCTGTGTAGGGGCGTCGCCAAGTTGGTTAAGGCATCGGATTTTGATTCCGACATGCGCAGGTTCGAATCCTTCCGCCCCTGCCAAATTTCTTTAGTTGTTCACCTCCGGGACCCGCTGGGCTGGCCACGGGGCCATTGATTCAAAGGATGGCCCGCTCGTGCTGCTCAATACCGTCCTCTTCACCGGTAATGCCAATCCGGTTCTCTCCCAGGAAATCGCCACCCATCTGGGCCTAGAGCTCGGACGTGCCGTGGTCGGTCGCTTTTCCGATGGCGAAGTCACCGTCGAGATCCAGCAGAACGTGCGTGCTCGCGACGTGTTCGTGATCCAGCCGACCTGTGCGCCGACCAACGAGAACCTGATGGAACTGCTGATCATGGTCGATGCCCTGAAGCGCGCCAGCGCTCGCCGCATCACCGCCGTGATCCCCTACTACGGCTACGCCCGCCAGGACCGCCGCCCCCGCAGCACCCGTGTGCCGATCTCGGCCAAGGTGGTGGCCGATCTGCTGGAGACCGTCGGCGTCGAGCGCCTGCTGACGATGGACCTGCACGCCGACCAGATCCAGGGCTTCTTCGACATCCCGGTCGACAATATCTACGCCAGCCCGGTGCTGCTGTCGGACCTGAAGGCCCGCAACTACTCGAACCTGGTGGTGGTCAGCCCCGATGTCGGCGGCGTGGTGCGCGCCCGCGCGCTGGCCAAGCAGCTGGGTTGTGACCTGGCCATCATCGACAAGCGCCGCCCGGCCGCCAATGTCTCCGAAGTGATGCATGTGATCGGCGAGATCGACGGCCGCAACTGCGTGATCATGGACGACATGATCGACACCGCCGGCACCCTGGTGAAAGCCGCCGAAGTGCTGAAGGACCGCGGCGCCAAGAGCGTCTTCGCCTATTGCACCCACCCCATCCTGTCGGGGCCGGCGATCGAGCGCATCTCGGGCTCGCAGCTCGATGAGGTCGTGATCAGCAACACCATTCCGCTGTCCGACGCCGCCAAGGCCTGCGGCAAGATCCGCCAGCTGTCGGTGGCCTTTCTGTTCGCCGAGACGATTCGCCGCATCTCGGACGGCGAGTCGGTCACCTCGCTGTTCAGCGAGCAGAACAACAATTTCTGATCGCCTGCCCTCGGGCAAGCGTCAAAGCCGCAGCCGCTACAGGCTGCATCACCGAGCAGCCTGGTCGCGGGCGCTCATCCATATTGGAGTACGTTATGAAATTCGTCGCTTTTGAGCGCACATTGCAGGGGACCGGAGCGAGCCGCCGCCTGCGCATTGCAGGCAAGGTGCCTGGCATCGTCTTCGGTGCCGGCGAGCCCGCAATGATCGAGCTGGACCACAACGCGCTGTTCCACGCCATGAAGAAGGAAGCCTTCCACAGCACCATCCTCGAGATGGAACTGAACGGCGCCGTCTCGCAAGTGCTGCTGCGTGACTACCAGATGCACCCGTACAAGCCGCAAGTGCTGCACGCTGACTTCCAGCGCGTGGACGGCAGCACCAAGATCACCAAGAAGATCCCGCTGCACTTCATCGGCGAAGAGAACTCGGTGGCCGTGAAGACCGACAAGTGCACGGTCAACCACATCATCACCGAGCTGGCCATCACCTGCCTGGCCCAACAACTGCCCGAGTTCATCGAAGTGGACCTGAGCGGCCTGACCCTGGGTCACTCGCTGCACATCAATGACCTGAAGCTGCCCGCCGGCGTCAAGGTCGTCGTGCATGGCAAGCCGAACCCCGCCGTGGCCACCGCCGTGGCACCGGTCGCCGAAGAGGTGATCGTGGCTGCTGCCGCCCCGGCCGACGACGGCAAGGGCAAGAAGAAGGGCAAGAAGTAAGCCCTGCGCTGCTTTTTGTTGACCAAGGGCCCTGCGGGGCCCTTTTTCTTTTTCCGGGCCAGATCGCACAGCACGGCTGGACTACTGCCATGCTGATGTCAGTAGGCATGACCTTAGGGAGTGGGCGGATTAGGGGCTAGCCCCTACAGTCGCGCCTGGTCCGCCGACGGTCCGCCCTCAGGCGGACGGGCGTGTCGCAGGAGGGTATCCATGACTGACAGCGTGAACGAAAAGAAGGGTCGAAATCCGGCCACGGCCATCCCGGCAACAATGAGCCTGCTTGGCGCGATAGTCGCGGCCCTGGCCAGCGGCTGCGGCCAGAGCACGGCGGAGCAGCAGCATGCTGGCGGCCCGCCGGCGGTGTCGGTGGCGCCGGCCGTGCAGCGCGAGGTGCAGGAATTCGACGAATTCACCGCCAGACTGGAAGCTCCGGACACCGTGGAGATCCGCTCCCGCGTGGCCGGTACGCTGGACAAGGTGCATTTCCGCGAAGGCCAGCTGGTCAAAAAGGGCGAGCCCTTGTTCAGCATCGACCCGCGGCCCTTCGCCGCCGAGGTCGCTCGCGCCGAGGCCCAGCTGGCGGCCACCCGCACCCAGACCGAGCTGAGCGCCAGCGAGCTGGCGCGCGCACAAAAGCTGGTCGCGATCCAGGGGGTCAGCCAGCAGGAGATTGATCAGCTGCGCGCCGCCACCCGCAATGCCGAGGCCACTAGCAAGGCCGCCGAGGCCGCCCTGGTGCAGGCCAGGCTGAATCTCGAGTTCACCCGCATCACCGCGCCGGTCGCCGGCCGCAGCTCGCGCGCCAACGTGACGCCGGGCAATCTGGTCGGCGTCGGCGACCCGGTGCTGACCACCGTGGTCTCCAGCGACAAGATTCACGCCTATTTCGACGCCAGCGAAGCCACCTATCTGAAGTACGTGCGCGCGGCCCGCAACGGCAGCATGCCTTCGCAGCGAAGCAGCGAAGGCAACAAGGTGCTGATGGGTCTGTCCAACGAGACCGGCTTCCCGCACGAGGGGCGGATGGACTTCGTCGATAACCGCCTGAACCCCGCCACCGCATCCATCCGTGGCCGTGCGGTGTTCGACAACAAGGCCGGCCTGTTCACGCCGGGCCTGCTGGCCCGCATCAAGCTGGTCGGCTCGGGCAGCTACCAGGCCACCCTGGTGGCCGAGCGGGCGATCAGCACCGACCAGACCCGCAAGGTCGTGCTGGTCGTCGGCGCCAACAACATCGTCCAGCCGCGCGAGGTCAAACCCGGCGTGCTGATCGAGGGCATGCGGGTGGTCGAGGGCGTCAAGCCCGGCGAGCTGGTCATCGTCGACGGCCTGCTGCGCGCGTTCCCCGGCGCGCCGGTGACGCCGCAGCAGCTGAAGGTGGACGACAAGGGCATGCCGATTCCCGCAGCCGCGCCGGCACCTGCCGCTGCTGCCTCCAAGTAAGACCGAGCGCGAGGCTAGCCCCATGGACATCTCACGCTTTTTCATCGACCGGCCGCGTTTCGCGACCGTGCTGTCGATCTTCATCTTCCTGGTCGGTCTGCTGGCGATCTTCCAGCTGCCGATCTCCGAGTACCCCGAGGTCGCGCCGCCGCAAATCGTCGTGCGCGCCCAGTTCCCCGGCGCCAATCCGCGCGTGATCTCCGAGACCGTGGCGACGCCGCTGGAGGAGCAGATCAACGGCCTGGAAAACCTGCTGTACTTCGACAGCCAGGCCACCGGCGACGGCGGCATGACGCTGACCGTCACCTTCAAGATCGGCACCAACCCGGAGGCCGCCGAGACCGCGGTGCAGAACCGGGTCAACCGCGCGCTGCCGCGCCTGCCCGAGATCGTGCGCCAGATCGGCGTGACGACCGAGAAGCAGTCGCCCAATCTGACCATGGTGGTGCACATGGTCAGCACCGACAACAGCCGCGACGCCCTCTATCTGCGCAACTACGCGCAGCTCAATGTGCGCGACGAGCTCTTGCGCGTGCCCGGCATGGGCTCGGTGCTGATGTTCGGCTCCGGCGACTATGCGATGCGGGTCTGGCTGGACCCGCAGAAGCTGGCCGGCCGCGGCATGACGGCCGGCGATGTGGTGGCCGCGATCCGCGAGCAGAACGCCCAGGTGGCGGCCGGTGTCGTCGGCGCCTCGCCGGCCCCCAAGGGCACCGAGTTCCAGCTCTCGGTCAATACCCAGGGCCGCCTGGCCAGCGAGGAGGAGTTCGCCAACATCATCGTGCGTGCCGAGCCCGCCACCGGCGCGCTGGTGCGCGTCAAGGACGTCGGCCGCGTCGAGATGAGCGCCAGCACCTACTCGATAGGCAGCCTGCTGAACAACAAGGAGGCCGCCGCGATCGGCATCTTCCAGGCCCCCGGCTCCAACGCGCTGGCCATCTCCAGCGATGTGCGCGCCACGATGGAGCGGCTCAAGGCCAGCTTCCCGGCCGGCGTCAGCTACTCCATCGTCTACGACCCGACGCGCTTCGTCGAGACCTCGATCAGCAAGGTCGTGCAGACCCTGATCGAGGCCGTGCTGCTGGTGGTGCTGGTGGTCATCATCTTCTTGCAGACCTGGCGTGCCTCCATCATCCCGCTGCTGGCCGTGCCGGTGTCCATCGTCGGCACCTTCGCGGTGCTGCTGGCCCTGGGCTTCTCGATCAACACGCTGACCCTGTTCGGCCTGGTGCTGGCGATCGGCATCGTCGTCGACGATGCCATCGTCGTGGTCGAGAACGTCGAGCGCAATCTGGCCGACGGACTGACCCCGCACGAGGCCACGGTCAAGGCCATGCGCGAGGTCAGCGGCCCCATCATCGCGATCGCCCTGGTGCTGTGCGCGGTCTTCGTGCCGCTGACCTTTGTGCCCGGCCTGTCGGGCCAGTTCTACAAGCAGTTCGCCGCGACCATCGCGATCTCGACGGTGATCTCGGCCTTCAACTCGCTGACCCTGTCGCCGGCGCTGGCGGCCCTGCTGCTGCGCCCGCACGACGCGCCCAAGGACGGCGTGATGAAGCTGATGGACAAGCTGTTCGGCCGCTTCTTCCACTGGTTCAACTGCTTCTTCCAGCGCCGCAGCGAGTCCTATGGCCGCGGTGTCAGCGGCATCCTGAAGCGCAAGTCGGCCGCGCTGCTGGTCTATGCGCTGCTGCTGGGTGCCACGGCCCTGCTGTTCAGCCGCATCCCCAGCGGCTTCGTGCCGGCGCCCGACAAGCAGTACCTGATCGGCGTGGCCCAGCTGCCGGCCGGCGCCTCGCTGGAGCGCACCGAGGAGGTGATACGCCGCATGAGCGATATCGCGCTGAAGGTGCCCGGCATCGTCGACTCGGTGGCCTTCCCGGGCCTGTCCTTCGCCGGCTTCTCGGCCGCGCCGAACGAGGGCATCGTGTTCTTCGGCCTGGCCGATTTCGACAAGCGCAAGGACCCCAGCCTGTCCAAGGATGCGATCCTCGGCCAGGTCAATGGTGCGATCCAGCAGATCCAGGGCGCGCGCATGTTCGTCGTGCCGCCGCCGGCGGTCGAGGGCCTGGGCAATGCGGGTGGCTTCAAGGTCCAGGTGCAGGACCGCAGCGGCCAGGGCGAGCAGGCCCTGTTCGGCGCGGTCTGGGGTGTGCTGGGCCAGGCCTATGGCAATCCCAAGTCCAGCATCAGCACGCCGTTCTCGATGTATGACATCAACGTGCCCCAGCTGTTCGCCGATGTCGACCGCGGCAAGGCCAAGCAGATGGGCGTGGGCCTGCAGGACATCTACGACACCCTGCAGATCAACCTCGGCTCGCTCTATGTCAACGACTTCAGCCGCTTCGGCAAGACCTATCAGGTGATCGTGCAGGCCGATGCGCCCTTCCGCGCCCAGGCCGACGATATCGTCGCGCTGAAGACCCGCAACGCTCGCGGCGAGATGGTGCCGCTGGGCGCGCTGATGGAGGTCTCGCCGACCTTCGGGCCAACCCGGGTGACGCGCTACAACGGCTTCCCCAGCGCCGACATCAACGGCTCGCCCAACCCCGGCTTCTCCAGCGGCCAGGCCGAGGCCGAGATCGAGCAGCTGCTGAAGACCCTGCCGCGCGGCATGAGCTATGAGTGGACCGAGCTGAGCCATCAGGACCGGCTGACCCGCGATGTCACCCTGCCGGGGCTGGGCATCAAGCTGCCGACCCTGGCGGCCGTGCTGCTGCTGTCGGTGATCCTGGTGGTGCTGGTGCTGGCCGCGCAGTACGAGAGCTGGAGCCTGCCGCTGGCCATCATCCTGATCGTGCCCATGGGCATCTTCTCGGCGCTGTTCGGCATCTGGCTGTCGCACTTCCCGCCCTTCGCGCAGGCCGGTGATCTGAACCTGTTCACCCAGGTGGCCCTGGTCGTGCTGGTGGGCCTGGCCTGCAAGAACGCCATCCTGATCGTCGAGTTCGCCAAGGAGCTGGAAGAACAGGGCAAGACCATGCTGCAGGCCGTCACCGAGGCCTGCCGGCTGCGCCTGCGGCCCATCCTGATGACCTCGATCGCCTTCTGCGCCGGCGTGATCCCGCTGATCCTGGGCTCCGGCGCCGGCAGCGAGATGCGCCGCGCGATGGGCATCGCGGTGTTCTCCGGCATGGTGGGCGTCACGCTCTTCGGCATCTTCCTGACCCCGGTGTTCTACGCCCTGCTGCGCAAGAGCACCGAGAAGAAGCGCGCCCATGCGGCCGAGCTGCGTCGCGAGATCGACGCCGCCGCTCATCCCTTCCATCCCGGTATCGACGATGCCGAGACCACGCCCCGCAAGGAGGGTGCATGATGCGCCTCGCTCTGAGTCTTCTGTGCCTGGCGGCCCTGTCCGCCTGCTCCAGCGCCCCCGAGCTGAAGCGCTATGAGCCCGTGCTGGCGGCCGAGTTCGCGAACAAGCCCGCCGAGGCCGTGGCCGGCGAGCCGGTGGCCCAGTTCTGGCGCGGCTTCAATGACACGCAGCTGGACCGGCTGATCGCCCAGTCCCTGCAGGCCAACACCGATCTGCGCATCGCCGCGGCCAATCTCCAGGAGGCCCGCGCGCTGGGCCGTTTTGCCGATGCCCAGCAGCTGCCCACCGTGGGCCTGGCCGCCGGCGCGGCGCGGGTGCGCGCGCAAAACGATCAGGGCCAGGCGCAGACCCGGCGCGCCTACTCGGCCGGCTTCGATGTCGCCTGGGAGGCCGATCTGTTCGGCCGCCTCAGCGGCGAGCAGCGCGCGGCCGCGGCCGGCGTGCTGGCCGGCGAGGCCGGGCTGCGTGCGGCCCAGCTGAGCCTGGCCGCCGAGGTGGCGCGCAATTACTTCGAGCTGCGCGGCCTGCAGGAGCAGCTGCGCGTGGCGCGCGCCTCGCTGGAAACCCAGGAGGCCGCGCTGAAGCTGGTCTTGGCCCGCCAGGACGCCGGACGCGGCACGGCGCTGGACAGCGAGCGCGCCCGCGCGCTGCTGCAGTCCACCGCGGCCAGCGTGCCGGCGCTGGAAACCGCCCTGCTGCGCAGCCGCTACCGCCTGGCCGTGCTGAGCGGCCAGCCGCCCACCGCGCTGGATCAGGAGCTCAGCGAGGTGAAGCCGCTGCCGGGCCTGAAGACGGTGGCGCTGGGCGGCATAGGCGCGCCGCAGGACCTGCTGCGCCGCCGCCCCGATGTGCAGGCGGCTGAAGGCCTGGCTGCGGCCGCCGCGGCCCGCGCCGGCGTGGCCCGCAGCGATCTGTTCCCGCGCATCACCTTGGGCGGCACGCTGGGCCAGAACGCCTCGCGGCTGGGCGATCTGGGCGACGGCGCCTCCTACGCCTACAACCTCGGTGCCCAGCTGGTCTGGAACCTGCTGGACTTCGGCCGCATCAAGGCCCAGATCGCCGCCGCCGATGCGCGCAGCGAGGTGGCGCTGCTGAGCTATGAGCGCACCGTGCTGGGTGCGCTGGAGGAGACCGAGGGTGCGCTGGCCGGCTACAGCCGCAGCCAGCAGCAGGCGCAGCACCTGTTCGAAGCGGCCCGCGCCGCCGAGCGCGCGGCGCTGATCGCGCGCGAGCGTTTCGGTGTCGGCGTCAGCGACTTCCTCGCGGTGCTCGATGCCGAGCGCGAGCTGCTGTCGGCGCGCGACCGGCTGGCGCAGTCGCAGACGGCGGCCGCCACCTCGCTGGTGGGCGTCTACAAGGCGCTGGCCGGCGGCTGGGGCGGCTGAGCGCCGCCGGGCTCGGGTCATGGGCAGGGATAATCCCGCCCATGATTCGACTCTTTGTTGGCCTCGGCAACCCGGGCCCCGAATACGAGGACACCCGCCACAACGCCGGCTTCTGGTGGGTCAATGACCTGGCCCGCAAGCTCGGCGGCACGCTGGCGGTGGACCGCAACTATCACGGCCTGGTGGCGCGCATCAATAACGCGCCGGGCGCGGCCGGGCCGATCTGGCTGCTGGAGCCGATGACCTATATGAACCTCAGCGGCAAATCGGTGGCCGCGCTGGCGCGCTTCTTCAAGATCGCGCCCGAGGAGATCCTGGCCATCCATGACGAGCTCGATATCGAGCCCGGCCAGATGAAGTTCAAGCAGGGCGGCGGCAACGGCGGCCACAACGGGCTCAAGGACATGCAGGCCTGCCTGGGCTCGGCCAATTTCTGGCGGCTGCGGCTGGGCATCGGCCATCCGGGCGTCAAAACCGAGGTGGCCGGCTATGTCTTGCGCAAGCCGCCGCTGGCCGAGCGCCAGGCCATCGAGGACTGCATCGCCAAGTCGCTGGAATCCGTCGATCTGATGTT
This sequence comes from Roseateles cavernae, assembly GCF_040187885.1. Classification (NCBI taxonomy): domain Bacteria; kingdom Pseudomonadati; phylum Pseudomonadota; class Betaproteobacteria; order Burkholderiales; family Sphaerotilaceae; genus Roseateles; species Roseateles cavernae. Next base: position 282,634 of record NZ_JBDPLH010000002.1, on the reverse strand, counting down.
GAAAGGCGAGCTGGAGCGGGCCATGATGAAGATACATGCCAAGCCGCCCAGGCCCAAGCCACCCAAGCCCCCAGCCCTCGATCCATCATGACCCGCTCGCCGCTCGCCTGCTGCGCCATCGCCCTGATGGCGCTGGGCAGCGGCTTGCAGGCGCAGACCGAAACCCGCAGCACCGGCGTCTATCGCTGCGGGCCCGAGGGCCGCGATCTGCGCGACTCGCCATGCCCCGACGGCAAGCCCGGAACCCGCCAGGCCGTCGCCTACGAGCAGCCGGCCTCGGCCGCGCAGCGCGAGGCCCTGCAGCGCCAGCGCAGCGATGCCAAGCGCGCCCGCGAACTGGAACGTGAGCGCCAGCGTTTCGAGGCCAGTGCACCCCGGGGCGGGCCCATCGGCATCGACGGTCTGGCCCGGCCCGAGCCGGTGCTGGGCAGCAAGCCCGATCGCGACAAGCCGCTGCAGACCCAGAAGCCCAAGACCAAGAAACCCAAGCCGCCCAAGAGCAGCGCCGCTTCGGCACCACGCTAGCCGCTAGAATCCACGGCGTTGGTGCTCGTGCAGCCGTCATGGCTGCGCAGTTAAACGGGAATCAGAAGGGCGCGCCTCGCCGAGGCAAACCTAACCTGAGCTGTCCCCGCAACGGTAAGTGGACGAAGTCGCCAGGCGCGACTTCCGGTTCTGTACTCGCTCCACTGGCGCCTGAGGCGCTGGGAAGGACTCAGAGCTTGCATCCACCAGCCCGGATACCGGCCAACAAGTGATGTCCCGGCCTCTGCCGGGTCGTCGTTCCACAGGACCCGCGGGGAAGCTGGCGTCCTGGATGTACTGTTGTTGGTCCACAAATGAATACTTCTGTTCGGCGTCCCGCACGCACGACGAGCGCACTGCTGCGCATGACTCCCTTTGCCCTGGCGCTGCTGGCGGCCTTGCCCGAGGCCCAGGCCCAGTCCGCTGGCCGCAAGGGTCTAGACCCGGTCTTCGTGACCGCCACCCGCAGCCCGCAGGCGCTGAGCCAGGTGCTGGCCGATGCCACCGTGATCACCCGCGCCGACATCGAGCGCCAGGCCTTTGGCGGCCTGGCCGATCTGCTGCGCAACCAGGCCTGTTTCGAGATGGTGCGCAACGGCAATCCCGGCGCCAACACCAGCCTGTTCGTGCGCGGCGCCGAGACCCGCCACACCAAGGTCTTGATCGATGGGGTTCCCTACGACTCTCAGCGCACCGACGGCGCATCCTGGCAGTCGCTGCCCCTGGCGCAGATCGAGCGCATCGAGATCGTGCGTGGCGCCGCCAGCGCGATCTACGGCTCCGACGCCATCGGCGGCGTGGTGCAGATCTTCACCCGCAAGGGCGAGGGCGCGCCGCTGCTGGAGCTGGGTGTGGGTGGCGGCAACAACGGCCTGGCCAAGCTGGACGCCAGCATCAGCGGCCTGAACGGCATTGTTGACTACGCGCTCTCCGTCGCCAGCGAGCGCAGCGATGGCTTCAACACCCGACCGGTGATCGGCGATCCGGGCTACAGCCCCGATATCGACGGCTACCGCAGCCGCAGCGTCAGCCTGCGCCTGGGCGCGCAGCTGAACAAGGCCCACCGCGTCGACCTGATCGGCATGGACAGCCATATCAACAGCCAGTACGACGCCTCGGCCAAGCCCAAGGTCGATGACCGCAATATCAACGCCGCCCGCGCGCTGCGCGCCGCCTGGACCGCGCAGTGGAGCCCGGCGCTGGACACCAGTTTCAGCGTCGGCGAGTCCACCGACAACTACGAAACCAAGCCCAGCGTCTATCAAACCGAAACCCGTACCCGCTCCATCGCGCTCAGCGCCGGCCTCAAGCTGGGTACCGGCCAACTCAATGGCTCGCTGGAGCGCCGCGAGGACAAGCTGGTGAACACCAGCGTGACCGGCGGCAAGGCCGACCGCCACCAGGATGCCGTGGGCCTGGGCTATCTCTGGTCCGCCGGCCCGCTGTCGCTGCAAGCCCATGCGCGCCATGACAGCGACAGCGAGTTCGGCAGCGCCAACACCGGCACGCTGGCCGCCGGATACCAGCTGAGCCCGCAATGGCGCCTGCTGAGCTCCTACGGCACGGCCTTCAAGGCGCCCTCGCTGTTCCAGCGCTTCAGTGATAACGGTAAACCCGATCTGCAGCCCGAGAAGGGCAAGAATGCCGAGATCGGCCTGCACTTCACACAAGGCGTCCACGGTGCCAGCCTGACGGCCTACCGCAACCTGATCGACAACCTGATCGTGTACGTCAGAGGACGCGGCGCCTGCAAAAGCAGCCTCGGCTGCTATGACAACATCGGCCAGGCGCGTCTGCAGGGCCTGAGCCTGAAGGGCAATACCGCCATGGCCGGCATCCGCTTGTCCGGCTCACTGGACCTGCAAGCGCCCAAGGATGTGACTGAGGGCCGTGCCAACTACGGCAAGGTCCTGGCCCGCCGATCCAAGACCCACGGCACGCTGCGCGCCGAGACCGATGTGGCAGGCTGGGCATTGGGCGCCCAGTTACTGGCCAGCGGCAAGCGCACCGACAACCTGGACACCGGTCTCAAGATCGGCGGCTATGCCACGCTGGACCTGGATGCGCAGTACAGCCTGAATCAGCAGCTGCGCCTGCAGCTCAAGCTGGACAACGCCTTCGACCGCAAGTACGAGACCGCGCGCGGCTATGCCAGTTCGCCGTTCCAGTTCTTCGTCGGCCTGCGCTACAGCCCGACGCTCTGAGCCATGAGCGCCGCCCAGCACCACCTGATCGTCGGCGGCCAGCGCAGCGGCAAGTCGCGCCATGCCGAAAGGCTGGCGCAGGCCTGGCTGGCCGCCGCGCCCGGCCACCGGGTCACGGTGCTGGCCACGGCGCTGGCTTTTGATGCGGAAATGAGCGCACGCATCGCGCGCCATCAACAAGACCGACCGGCGGGCTTCGACACCCTCGAGGCACCGCTGGCCATGGCTCAGGGACTCTCGAGCATCGCCGCCCCCGGGCGGCTGATCCTGGTCGACTGCCTGACCTTGTGGCTGACCAACTGGCTGATGCCTATGGACGACAAGCCCGATCTGACCGGCTGGGAGGCGGAGCGCCAGCGCCTGCTGGACCTGCTGCCGGCGCTGCCCTCGCCGGTGCTGTTCGTCTCCAACGAGGTCGGCTGGGGTGTGTCGCCGATGTCGAGTGCGGCGCGCTTTTATGTCGACGAGCTGGGGCGGCTGAACCAGGCCGTGGCCCGGCGCTGTCAAGACCTGACCCTGATGGTGGCCGGCCAGGCCTGGACCCGAGCGGTGGAGAAGGAAGAGCTATGAAACGTCTGTTGGCAAGCCTGCTGATGATGGCGCTGGCGGGGCTGGCCCAGGCCGCAGTCACCGTCAAGGACGACCGCGGCCACACCGTCACCCTGCCCGAGGTGCCCAGGCGCATCGTCAGCCTGCTGCCCTCGCTGACCGAGACGGTCTGCGAGCTGGGCGACTGCGCCCGCCTGGTCGGCACCGACCGCTTCTCCAACCACCCGGCCACCGCCCGCGCCCTGCCCAAGCTGGGCGGGCTGGACGACACCAGCATCGAGGCCCTGGTGGCGCTGAAGCCCGATGTCGTGCTCTTGGGCATGTCCTCGCGCCTGATGGACCGGCTGGAAGCGCTGGGCATCAAGGTCATCGCGCTGGAGACAAAGAGTCTGGGCGATGTGCGACGGGTGCTGGACAAGATCGCGCAGCTCTTGGGCAAGCCTGACGACGCGCGCCGCATCTGGAACCGCATCGACGGCGCCATCACCCACAGCGCGGCCAGCCTGCCGCCGGCCGCGCGCGGCCTGCGCATCTATTACGAGGTCGATGCCGCGCCCTATGCCGCCGGCACCGCCTCCTTCATGGGCGAGATCCTGAGCCGGCTGCACGGCCGCAACATCGTGCCGGCCGAGCTGGGGCCTTTCCCGAAACTGAATCCCGAGTTCGTCGTGCGCGCCGACCCGCAGGTCATCATGGTGGGCCAGCGCAGTGCGTCGGGCCTGCCACAACGTCCCGGCTGGGGCGCGATCCAGGCGGTCAGGAACAAGAAGATCTGCGTCTGGGTGCCGGCCGAATCGGATGTGCTGGTGCGCCCCGGCCCGCGCATGGACGAGGCCGCCGCGCTGATGGCCCGCTGCCTGCGCGAGGCCGCCGCCGGCCCGGTGGCCCTGCCCACCGTGCCCTTCAATGCGCCCCCAGGGGGGATGCGCTGATGAGTGCTCGCCATGGCCTGTGGCTCTTGATGCTGCTGCTCGGCAGCGCCGCGCTGCTGGCGCTGGGCCTGGCCATAGGCAGCACCGGCTGGAGCCCCTGGGTCGACAAGGACCCGGTGATGCAGCAAATCCTCTGGGACATCCGCGCGCCCCGCTCCTTGGGTGCCTGGCTGGCCGGCGCGCTGCTGGCGCTGGCCGGCGCGGTGGCCCAAGGCCTGTTCCGCAATCCGCTGGCCGACCCTTATCTGCTGGGCTGCTCGGCCGGCGCCTCGCTGGGCGTGGCTGTGCTGCTCTTCATGGTCGGCTTCTCGCCGGCCGCCACCGCGCTGGCGCTGCGGGTGGGCATGACGGGCGCGGCCTTTGTCGGCGCGGTGGGCGCGGTGCTGCTGACCCTGCTGCTGGCGCGCGGCGTCGAGCAGACGCTGAGGCTGCTGCTGGCCGGCGTTGTCGTCGGCGTGGTGCTGGGCTCGGGCTCGGCCCTCTTGACCCTGATGAACCCCGACATCATGCGGGCCATGCAGGCCTTCATGCTGGGCAGCACCGGCTTTGTCGGCTGGAACGCGGTGCTGATCATGGCCGCGACCCTGCTGGCCTGCCTGCTGGTCGCCCTGGGCTGCAGCCGCAGCCTGGACGCGCTGAGCCTGGGCGAGGCCACCGCCCATTCGCTGGGCGTGCGCCTGGCCCTGGTGCGGGTGCTGCTGATCGCGGTGCTGGCCCTGGCCACGGCGGCGGCCGTCGCGCAGTGCGGGCTGATCGCCTTTGTCGGCCTGGTCGCCCCCCATCTGGTGCGCAGCTGGGGGCCGGTCACGCATCGCAGCCTCTTGCTGCTGAGCCCGCTGGCCGGCGGCATGCTGCTGCTGGCGGCCGATATCGGCGCGCGCTGGGTGATCGCGCCGCAGGAGCTGCCGGTGGGCATCATCACCGCGCTGCTGGGCGGCAGCTACCTGCTGTACCTGATGCACCGGCGTTCCTCAGGCTTGGGGAGACGGTCATGAGCGCTGCGTCCTTGCTGAGCCTGGATCTGCGCTCGCTGAAGCTCGGCGGCAGCAGCATCTTGCAGCCTCTGCAGTTCGCGCCGCAGTCGCGCGCCTGGACCGCCGTGGTCGGCCCCAACGGCGCCGGCAAGTCGACCATGCTGCGCGCGCTGACCGGCCTGCTGCCCTTCGACGGCGCGCTGCAGCTGCAAGGCCAGCCCTGGCACAGCTGGCCGGCACGCGAACGCGCCCGCCAGGTCGCCTGGCTGGGCCAGAACGAGGCCAGCGCCGACGAGCTCAGCGCGCTGGACGTCGTGATGCTGGGCCGGTTGCCGCACCAGCCCTGGCTGGCGCCGGCCAGCAGCGCCGACCACGCGGCCGTCGAGCAGGCGATGCGCATGACCCAGAGCTGGGACTGGCGCGAGCGCCCGCTGGGCCAGCTCTCCGGCGGCGAGCGCCAGCGTGTGCTGCTGGCGCGTGCGCTGGCCGTGCGGGCGCAGGCCTTGCTGATGGACGAGCCGCTGGCCCATCTGGACCCGCCGCACCAGAGCGACTGGGTGCAGATCGTGCGCGGGCTCGTCGCCGAGGGCGTGACCGTGGTCTCGGTGCTGCATGAACTCAATATCGCCTTGCAGGCCGACAGCGTCGTCGTGATGGATGCCGGCCGCATCGTCCACCAGGGCCCGCCCGAGGCCGCCGCCACCCACGCCGCGCTGCAGCAGGTGTTCCACCAGCGCCTGCTGATACTGCAGGTGCAGGACCGCTGGCTGGCCTTGAACGCATGAAAAGAACGATGAACAGCTGCCCCGCCCTGATGATCAGTGCCCCGTCCTCCGGCTCGGGCAAGACCAGCGTCACCGCCGCGATCGCGCGCCATGCCCGCAATGCCGGCAAGCGAGTGCGCGTGTTCAAGACCGGCCCGGACTATCTGGACCCCATGGTGCTGGAGCGTGCCAGCGGCCACCCGGTCTATCAGCTGGACCTCTTCATGGGCGGGCTCGCGCACTGCCAGGGCCTGCTGGCCCAGGCCGCGGCGGAGTCCGACCTGATCCTGGTCGAGGGCGTGATGGGCCTGTTCGACGGCACGCCCAGCAGCGCCGACCTGGCCACGGCCTTCGGCCTGCCGGTGCTGGCGGTGATCGACGCCTCGGCGATGGCCCAGACCTTTGCGGCGCTGGCGGTCGGGCTGCAGACCTTCCGCCGCGATATCCGCCTGTGCGGCGTGGTCGCGAACCGGGTCGGCAGCCCGGCCCATGCCCGCATGGTGGCCGAAGGCCTGCCCGAGGACCTGCCCCTGGTCGCGGCGCTGCAGCGCAGGCAAGACCTGGCCCTGCCCGAGCGGCATCTGGGCCTGGTGCAGGCGCTGGAGCTGCCGGGGCTGGACGCGCAGCTGGACGACTGGGCGCGAGCCTGGGGCGAAGCCTCGAAGGGCTTCGAGTTCCAGCCGGTACGCTTCGATGTCGAGCCCGAGCCGGCCCTGCCGCCGCTGCTGAAGGGCCGGCGCATCGCGGTGGCCCAGGATGCCGCCTTCTCCTTCATCTACCCCGCCAATCTCGACTGCCTGCGCGCGCTGGGCGCCGAGGTCCTGATGTTCGCGCCGATCGAGGGTCAGGCCTTGCCGCCCTGCGACGCGCTGTGGCTGCCTGGCGGCTATCCCGAGCTGCATGCACCGGCGCTGCGCGCCCATGCGAGCTTTTTCGCCGATCTGGCCGCTCATCTTGCGGCCGGCAAACCGCTGCTGGCCGAGTGCGGCGGCATGCTGGCGCTGGCCGAGTGCCTGACGGACGCCGAGGGCGTGGACCATGCGATGGCCGGCTTGATGCCTGGCCGCGCCCGGATGCAACCACGCCTGGCCGCGCTGGGCATGCAGAAGATCGAGTGGCCCGAGGGTGAGCTGCGCGGCCACACCTTCCATTACTCCACCCTCAACACACCGCTGGTGCCGATCGCGCACGCCAGCAACCCGAATGCGGGCAAGGCCGCCGAAGCGCTCTACGCGCAAGGCTGCCTGCGCGCCAGCTACGTGCACCACTACTTCCCCTCCAACCCCGAGGCCATCGCCGCCTTCTTCTCCTCATGATGCTCGAACAAGGTTTTGCCCAGATCGCCCAGGCCCTGCTGTGGCCGGTTCTCGTGCTCGTCGGCCTCGGCTTCGTCTACGCGCTGTGGGTGGCCGGGGCCACGCTGATGGAGGCTGCGCAGCGCTGGCGCTCGCCGAACTACCGGACCCTGCACGCCCATGCCGGCAAGCCGCTGGAAGAGATCGAGCTGCAGGTGGTGCGCCAGCTGGAGCCGCTGCGCCTCTTGGGCCGCGTCAGCCCGCTCCTGGGCCTGATCGCGACGATGGTGCCGCTGGGCCCGGCGCTGCAGAGCGTGGCCGCCGGCCAGGGCCAGCAGGCGCTGGCGGTGTTCAGCGGTGCCTTCGCCGGCGTCGTGCTGGCGCTGGCGGCGGCAGCCGTCGGCCTGGTCGCGTACTCGGTGCGCCGTCGCTGGCTGATGAGTGAGCTGGTCGCCATCCGCACTTCGAGAGGCATGGCATGAAACACCTCTCCATCCTCGGCGAGGAAGACGATGACCCGATGCTGTCGGCCGTCAATCTGGTCGATGTGTTCCTGGTGCTGGTCGTTGCGCTGCTGACCGCGGTCGCGCTGCAGCAGCAGAAGGAAGCGAACGAGAACGTCACCATCATCAAGAAGCCCGGCGAGCCGGATATGGAGATCGTCGTGCGCGAGAACGGACGCGAGATCCGCTACAAGGGCAATGGCGGCAGCAGCGAGGGCCAGGGCGTGCGCGCCGGCGTGGCCTACAAGCTCAAGGACGGCAACATCATCTATGTGCCCGAGGGCGACAAGCCGTGATCCGAGCCTGCCTGGTCTTGATGCTGCTATCCCTGCTGCTGGCGCCCGCTTGGGGCCTCGGCGCCAAGCCGGGCCTGCTGCTGTGGATCACGCTGGACGTGACGCCCGCCGCGCGCAGCGCCCTGATCGAGCGGGAAGCGGCGGCCGCCGGCTTCACCGTCAAGGCGCTGGACTACCCGCTGCGCAGCACGGTGCTGGACGCCGCACAGGCGCGCGAGCTGGCGCAGGCGCTGAGCCAGGCCCAGCTGGTCTGGATCGATGCGCCCCATGCCAGTGTCGAGGCCAAGCTGCAAGCCATGCTGGGCGCGGCGCTGAAGCAGCAGGCCGCAGCAACCCCGGTCTGGATCACGGCCGGCGAGCCTGCGGCCGGCGAGCGCTCGCTGCGCGCCTATCTGCAGGCCGGCGGCGTCGCCAACACCCGTCACGCCTTCGCCCTGGTCAAGGCCCAGCTGGCCGGCCAGCCCGCCCCCGATATGCCGGCGCCGACCCTGCTGCCGCAGCGCGGCCTCTATCTGCCGGGCGCGCCTGGCCTGTTCGCGAGCGCCACCGACCTGGCACGCTGGGCCGAGGCCCAGGGCGACAAGCGTCCCGCCGTCGCGCTGCTGCTGCACCGCTACCATTTCGTGCAGGGCGCCACCGCCTGGGTCGACGACTGGCTGCGCCGCTTCGACCGCCAGGGCCTGCTGGCCTATGCCGTCTTCAGCTCGCATCTGGCGGGCGACTCTTTGGCCCCGTTGATGGAACTGCCGGGCGGCAAGCTGCACGCCTCGGTGATCGTCAACCACGCGCTGCTGCCCCAGGCCGGCGGCCTGCAGCCGCTGTTCGAGCGCTGGGGCGCGCCGCTGCTGCAGACCCTGCCCTACCGCGCCGGCGGCACGGCCGATTGGGAGGCCAGCGAGACCGGCCTCTCCATGAGCGATCTGCCCTTCTACTTCGCCCAGCCCGAGGGGGCCGGCGCGATCGACCCGCTGATGGTGGTCGCCCATGCGAACAAGGGCAGGGAACCGCAGCTGATCGCGCGCCAGGCCGAGGCCGTGATCGCCAAGGCCAAGCGCCTGATCGCGCTGCAGACCAAGCCCGCATCGGACAAGCGCCTGGTCGCCTTCGTCTACAACTACCCGCCGGGCGGCGACCATTTCGGCGCCAGTTTCCTGAACGTGCCGCGCAGCCTGGAGCGCGTCTCCATGGGCCTGCGCGAGGCCGGCTACGGCGTGCAGCCGCTGCCCGAGGCCGAGTGGATCACGCAGCTCAAGCCGCTGATCGCGGCCTACTATCCCAGCGCCGATCTGCAAGCCCTGCTGGCCCGCGACCAGGCCGCCGCGCTGCCGCTGGCCGACTACGAGGCCTGGTTCAAGACCTTGCCGGCGGCGCTGCAGCAGCGCATCAACGGACAGTGGGGCGAGCCGGCCCGCAGCCGCTATATCGTCAGCCATGAAGGCCGGCCGGTCTTCGTGATCCCGCGTCTGCAGCGCGGGGGCTTGAGCGTGCTGCCGCAGCCGCCGCGCGAGGAGACGCTGAAAAGGGGCCAGGACCCCTTCATGCACAAGAACAAGACCCCGATCTCGCACCACTACCTGGCCACTTATCTGTGGGCCCGCCAGGCCGATGCGCTGATCCACTTCGGCACCCACGGCACGCAGGAATGGGCGCCCGGCAAGCTGCGCGCGCTGGACATCCATGACGAGGCCCTGCTGCCGTTGGGCGATGTGCCGGTGATCTACCCCTATATCGTCGACAACCTCGGCGAGGGCCTGACGGCCAAGCGCCGCGGCCGCGCGCTGATGGTCAGCCACCGCACGCCCAGCTTCGCGCCGGCCGGCTTCAATGCCCGCATGGCCCATATGCACGAGCTGATGCACGAGTGGGAGACGGTGGACGCCGGGCCTACGCGGCAGGCGCTGGAACGCCAGATGGTCAGCGCCTTCGTCGAGCACCAGCTGCACCGCGACCTGGGCTGGAGCGCCCAGCAGATCGCCGCCGATTTCAGCGGCTTCCTGGAGCTGCTGCATCCCTGGCTGGACCGGCTGGCGCAAAGCTCCCAGCCCAAGGGCCTGGCGGTGTTCGGCCAGCTGCCGGACGAGAACGCCCGCCGCACGACGATTCTGCAGATGCTGCGCCAGCCGCTGATCGAGGCGCTGGGCGAGGACATCGACGAGGCCTTTCTGATCAATCACGAGGGCGTGGCGACATCGCGCCCGGCGCGCTGGCTCCATGTCGCGCTGAAGGACGCGCAGGCCGCCAGCATTCTTGATTTGAGACCGCCGGAACCCGAGGGCTATGTCCCGAACCGCGCCGCGCGCAAACCCATCGACACGCCGGCCTTGCTGCAGCTCGCCGAGCGTGCCCAGGAGCTGGAGCGCCGCCTGGCCACCGAGGGCGAGATGCCCGGCCTGCTGGCCGCGCTGCGGGGTCGCTTCCTGCCTGCGGCCTATGGCGGCGATCCGCTGCGCAATCCCGACAGCCTGCCCACCGGCCGCAACCTGACCGGACTGGACCCGAGCCGGCTGCCGACCAAGCAAGCCTACGAGGTGGCACGGCGCCTGTTCGAGAGCTGGTATGCCGAGCAGCTCAAGACCGGCAAGCCGCCGCAGCGGCTGGCGCTGAGTCTCTGGGCCGGCGAGACCTTGCGCCACCAGGGCCTGATGGAATCGCAGGCCTTGGCCGCTCTCGGCGTGCAGCCGATCTGGGACGACAGTGGCCGGCCCACCGGCGTCAGGCTGCTGCCGCTGGCCGAACTGAAGGGCAGACCACGGGTCGACGTGCTCTTGAGCATCACCGGCTCCTACCGCGACCAGTTCCCGGCGCTGATGCATCTGCTGGACCAGGCCGTCGCGGCCGCTGCCGCCGCCGAGCCCGGCAATATCGTCGCGCGCAACACCGCCAGCGTGGCCGCCGAGCTGCGCCGCCAGGGCCTGAGCAAGACCGAGGCCCAGGCCCTGGCCCAGGCGCGGGTGTTCGGCAACAACACCGGCGATTACGGCACCGGCATCTCGGAAGCGGCCCAGGACAATGGTCTGAAGGCCGACGACGCAAGGCTGGGCCAGCTCTTTCTGCAGCGCATGAGCCAGCCCTATGTCAACGGCGAGCCGCTGCGCCTGAGCCGGCCGGCCGTCGCAGCCCAGGCCCTGGGTGCACACCTGAAGCAGACCGATGCGGCCCTGATGTCGCGCAGCTCGCATCTGTACGCGATGCTCAGCTCGGACGACCCTTTTCAGTACCTCGGCGGCCTGTCCGCCGCCGCCAAGGCGGCCGGTCGCAAGCAAGGCTTGAGCCTGCATGTCAGCCAGCTGCAGGACGCCAACGAGCTGCATACCGAGAGTGCGGCCAGCAGCCTGGCGATGGAAATGCAGTCGCGCTATCTGCATCCCGGCTGGCTGAAGGCTCAGCAGGCCGAGGGCTGGGCCGGCACCTTGCAGGTGCTCAAGGCCGTGCAATACACCTTTGGCTGGCAGGCCATCGCACCGGGCACCGTGCGGCCCGACCATTGGCAAAGCCTGTACGACACCCTGGTGCGCGACAAGCAGCAGCTCGGCCTGCCCGAGTGGCTGAAGCAGAACAAGCAGGCTTATGCGCAGGCGCTGGAACGGATGATCCAGGCCCAGCGCCTGGGCTACTGGAAGCCCGATGCCGCGACCCGCGAGCAGCTGGCCGCCAGCTACCAGAGCCTGAGCCGCGAGGCCCCTCTGCACCAGGAGCTGGCGGCGGTGCGACAGTGGGCTGCCGACCAGCTGCACACGCCGGTTCTGCAGGCAGCAGCCCAGGTCGCCGCGCCGCCCGCTGCGCCGGCCGCAGCGGCAGCGCCGCCCCCCAGCACGCGCGGCCTGCTGCTGGAACAACAACAGCCGCAGCAAGACCTGGCCCCGCCCCGGCTGCAGAACCAGCTCTCGCAGGCGCTGGCCTGGATCGCGATGGCCCTGCTGATGAGTCTGGGCGCGGTCTGGCAGGCGCGCCGTCGCCCTACGGTCTTCTCGAGCAGCATCTGATGATGAATAGAACAGCAATCGCCCTTGTCTCGATGCTGGCCCCGGTGGCCTATGCCCAGCAAGCGACCCAGCAGCTCGACAGCGTCCAGGTCCACGGCCGCGCCGCGCTGGGCGCCGCCGACAGCGCTTCCGAGGGCGAGGTCAAGGCCGAGCGCCTGGCGCAGCGCCCGCTGCTGCGGCCGGCCGAGCTGCTGGAGGCCATGCCCGGCATGATCGTCACCCAGCACAGCGGCGACGGCAAGGCCAACCAGTACTTCCTGCGCGGCTTCAATCTGGACCATGGCAGCGACTTCGCGACCACGGTAATGGGCATGCCGGCCAATATGGCCAGCCATGCCCATGGCCAGGGCTATATGGATCTGAACTTTCTGATCCCCGAGCTGGTGTCCAGCCTGCAGTACCGCAAGGGCAGCTACGCGGCCGAGGACGGCGACTTCGTCACCACCGGCTCGGCCCGCATCGCCTACACACGCCAGATCGATGCGCCTTTCGTCGAGCTCACCGCCGGCCCGGACGACTATCGCCGCGGCCTGGTGGCCGGCAGCACCAAGCTGGGCGACAGCGGCTGGCAGCTGCTGGGTGCGCTGGAGAGCAGCCGCTACGACGGCCCCTGGGAACAGCCCGAGGCGCTGCGGCGCGGCAACGGCGTGCTGCGCCTCTCTAAGGGTGATGCCGACAACGGCATCGCGATCAGCGCACTGAGCTATAGCGCACGCTGGCACGCCAGCGAGCATGTGCCCGAGCGCGCGATCCGTAGCGGCGAGGTCGGTCGCTATGGCACTTTGCTGAGGAACGATGGCGGCATCACGCACCGCCACAGCCTCTCGGTCGAATGGGCGCGCAGCGAGCAAGCCCAGGACTGGCGCGCCAGCGCCTATGTGATAGATAACGCCTTGAACCTGTTCTCCGGCGCCTCGGGCTACATCAAGGGCCCCGACGGCGACCAGCACGAGCAGGCCGATCACCGCCGCATCTACGGCGGCCAGCTGCGCCACGGCTTCGCGATCCCGTCACTCGGCACCGACGCCAGCTGGGGCCTGCAATGGCGCCAGGACCGCATCTCCGAGCTGGGGCTTTACGACACGGTGGACCGCCAGCGCACGCACACGGTACGCGCCGACCAGGTCGAGCAAAACGCCGTCGGCCTGTTCGCCGAGGCGCGCACCCAGATCAACAGCTGGCTGCGCGGCAGCGCCGGCCTGCGCTGGGACCGGCTCTCGACCGAGAACCGCGCCATCGCCGGCGAGTTCAATCTCGACAACGGCGGCAGGGCCAGCAAGAAGCGCTGGAGCCCGAAGCTGGGCCTGGTGGCCCGCGTCGCGGCCGATACCGAGCTCTATGCCCAATGGGGCCGCGGTTTCCGCTCCAACGATGTACGCGGCGCCACCAGCGCGCTCAACCCCAACGACGGCAGCCCGCAGGACCTGCTGCCGCTGCTGGCGCGCACGCAAAGCCATGAGCTGGGCTTGCGCGTGCGCCCCGCCAAGGGCTGGAACAGCAGCCTGGTGCTGTGGCAGGCCAGGCTGGATTCGGAGCTGGTCTTTGTCGGCGACGAGGGTGTGACCGAGGCGCGCGGGGCCTCCAGGCGCAGCGGCCTGGAATGGTCCAATGATTTCGCGCCGACGAGCTGGCTGCTGATCGACGCCGATATGGCCTGGTCGCGGGCCCGTTTCGTGCACGCCGAGAACGGCGGCCGCCATGTGCCCAATGCGATCCCGGTGAATGCCTCGCTGTCGGCGACGGTGGTCCCGGCCGGCCCCTGGTTCGGCGGCCTGAAACTGCGCTATCTGGGCTCTTACGCGCTCGAGGAAACCGGCACCGAGAAATCGGCCACCAACTGGACCGCCAATCTGAAGCTGGGCTACCGCCTCAGCACCAGGACCCAGATCAGCCTCGATGTGCTGAACCTGTTCGACCGCCGCGCCAACGACATCGAATACTGGGGCGGCGCCTGCACCAGGGCCGAAGGCCCCGGCTGCGGCGGTGGCGAGGGCATCGATGGCCGACTGGTGCATCCGATGGAAGCGCGTACGCTGAGAGTCTCGCTGCGCAGCAGCTTCTGAGCACAGCCATGGACGCCCAGCACCGCTTCGACGAGGCCCAGCGCGACGCCATCTATCGCGTGATCGCGCTGCGCCGCGACACCCGGCATTTCAAGCCGGGCCAGCTGCTGCCGGAAGATCAGCTGCAGCGCCTGCTGCAGGCCATGCACCAGGCGCCCTCGGTCGGGCTGATGCAGCCCTGGCGGGTGCTGCGCATCCGCGATGCGGTGCTGCGCGCGCAGATCATCACCGTGGTCGAGGCCGAGCGCCAGGCCACGGCCGCGGCGCTGGGCGAGCGCAGCGACGAGTTTCTGAGACTCAAGGTCGAGGGCTTGCGCGAATGCGCCGAGCTGCTGGCCATCGTGCTGCCGCCGGATGACGGCACCGTCTTCGGCCGGCGCAGCATGCCACGCGAGATGGCGCTGTGCTCGGTCGGCGGCGCGGTGCAGAACCTCTGGCTGGCCGCCCGTGCCGAGAACCTGGGCCTGGGCTGGGTCTCGATGTTCGAGCCGCGCCAGCTGGCCGCGCTCCTGCGTCTGCCCGAGGGTGCGCAGCCGCTGGGCCTGCTGTGCCTGGGACCGGTCGACGGCTTCTACGAGGCACCGATGCTTGAGCTCGAGGGCTGGCGCCGGCGCCGGCCGCTGGACGAGTTGTTGATGAACGATTTTTGGAGTGCCCAAGATGGAAATTGAGAAGCCCCCGGTCGACCGCGAACGCATCATTCCCACGGCCGAGCGCCGCGGCCTGATCCTGGTCCACACCGGCCCCGGCAAGGGCAAGAGCACGGCCGCCTTCGGCCTGGCGCTGCGCGCCCATGGCCGCGGCAAGACGGTCAAGATCTACCAGTTCATGAAGGTGCCCAGCGCCCGCTTCGGCGAGCACCGGGTGTTCGAACAATTGGGCGTGCCCATCATCGGCCTGGGCGACGGCTTCTCGTGGAAGAGCAAGGACCTGGACCACAGCGCCGAGCTGGCCCGTCATGGCTGGGCGCAGGCCGAGGCGACGATACGCGCCGGCGAGACCTTTCTGGTCGTGCTCGACGAGATCATGTATCCGCTGCGCTATGGCTGGGTCGCGCTGGAGCCGGTGCTGCAGGCCTTGCGCGAGCGCCCCGCCCATGTGCATGTGGTGCTGACCGGGCGCGGCGCGCCGCAGGAGCTGATAGACCTGGCCGACACGGTCACCGAGATGGCCATGGTCAAGCATCACTTCAAGGCCGGCGTGCCGGCCCAGCGCGGTATCGAGGATTGATGACCGCGCTGCTGCTGCCGCTGGCCATGGGGGTCGCCTTGCTGGTGGACCGCCTGCTGGGCGAGCCACCGGCCTGGGCACATCCCGTGGTGGGCATCGGCCGCTATCTCAATGCCTTCGGCGCACGCTTGGCCGCGATGCCACCGGCCCGGGCCTTCACCGGCGGCGCGCTGGTCTGGCTGCTGGGCGCGCTGCTCGTCGCGGCGCTGGCGCTGGGGCTGGAGATCGCGCTGATGCAGGGGCTGCAGCCCTGGACCTCCTGGCCGGCCCTGCTGGGTGGCGCGCTGGTGCTGGGCCTGCTGCTGAAGCCGCTGCTGGCCTGGGCCATGCTGGTCGACGAGGTGCTGGCGGTGGAGCGCGCGCTGGGCGAATCGCTGCAGGCCGGGCGGGCCCAGCTGGCGCGCCTGGTCAGCCGCGACACCGCCGCGCTCGATGCGGCCGAGGTGCGCGAGGCCGCCATCGAGACCCTGGCCGAGAACCTCAACGACTCGGTCGTCGCGCCGCTGTTCTGGTTCGTGATCGCCGGCCTGCCCGGCGCTGCGGTCTACCGCTTTGCCAACACCGCCGATGCGATGTGGGGCTATCGCGATCATCGCGAATGGTCGGGCAAGTGGGCCGCGCGGGCCGACGATGTGCTGAGCTGGATACCGGCCCGCCTCACCGCCTGGGCCATCACCGGGATCAACCCGATGCTGCAGATGCGCTTGCTCACCGAGGCACGGCGCACGCCCTCGCCCAATAGCGGCTGGCCGATGGCGGCGATGGCGCTGCGCTTGAATCTGCGCCTGGCCAAGCCGGGCGTCTACAGCCTCAACGACGCTGGCGCCGCGCCGCAGGGCGCCGATCTGCGGCGCGCCGCCGGCCTGGCACGGCGCGCGATGCTGGGCTGTGCGCTCCTGCTTGCCTTCGCGGCCCTGAGCCTGAGGCTGCCGACATGACCCACGGTGGCAGTGACAGCGGCCCGACCCTGCTGCACGACTTCTCGACCAATGCGAACCCGCTGCCGGCACCGGCATCGCTGAGCGCGGCCTTGCAAGCTGCCGACCGGTGCCGCTACCCGGACCCGCACTACCTGGCGCTGCGCGAGCAGCTGGGGCTCGCCCATGGCGTACCGTCCGGGCGCATCCTGCCGGCCTCCGGCGGCGCCGAGGCGATACGCCGGCTGAGCCTGGCCGCGCTGCTGCAGGGGCTGCGCGAGGTCTGGGTGCCCTCGCCCGGCTTCGGCGACTATGCGGCGGCGGCCCAGGCACTGGGCCTGCGCGTGCGGCCCTATGCGGATGTCACGCAGTTGCTGAAAGATCTGGGTAGCGAGGCCATGGTCTGGATCTGCGAGCCCTGCAACCCGACAGGCGAGAGCCTGGCCAGCGCGCAGATCGCGGCCGTCGCCGCGCGCGCGGCGCTGACCGTGCTGGACCGCGCCTATGAACCGCTGCGCCTGGCCGGCATGGTGCCGGCGCTGCCATCGAACTGCTGGGCCTTGCACTGTCCCAACAAGGCCCTGGGCCACACCGGCGTGCGCGCCGCCTACCTGATTGCGCCCGACGAAGGCGCCCTGACGCAAAGCATGAGGCAGCTGGCGGCCAGCTGGGTGCTGTCGGCCGAGGGCCAGGTCTTGCTGATGCAGCTGCACCGGCCCGAGATCCAGGCCTGGCTGGCCGAATCGCGCGCCCAGCTGCGGCGCTGGAGCGTGCAGCAGCGCGAGATGCTGGCGCGCTTGAGCTGGCAGCAGCGCGAGAGCTGCACGCCCTTCTGGCTGGCCCGGCCGGCCGCGCCGCTGGACCACGAGGCCCTGCGCGCCCATGGCATCAAGCTGCGCGACGCCAGCTCCTTCGGCCTGCCGGGCTGGGTGCGCGTCGCGACCCTGCCGCCACAATCGCAGCTGGCATTGAAGAAAGTGATCACGCAATGACGGCCAAGGCTGTGATGGTTCTGGGCACGACCAGTGGCGCCGGCAAGAGCTGGCTGGCCACCGCGCTGTGCCGCTGGTATGCCCGCCAGGGGCTCAAGGTCGCGCCCTACAAGGCGCAGAACATGAGCAATAACGCCCGTGTGGTCCCCGGCTTGAATGGGGCCATGGGCGAGATCGGCAGCGCCCAGTACTTCCAGGCCCTGGCCGCGCGCCGCACGCCCGAGGTGCGGATGAACCCGGTGCTGCTGAAGCCCGAGGCCGATACCCGCAGCCAGGTGGTGCTGATGGGCGAGGTCAGCGCCGAGCTGGGCGCGATGCCCTGGCGCGGCCGCAGCGAGAAGATCTGGCCCACCGCACGAGCAGCGCTGCACGAATTGCTGGCCGAGAACGATGTGCTCGTGATCGAGGGCGCCGGCTCGCCGGCCGAGATCAATCTGCATGCCAGCGACTATGTGAATATGCGCACCGCGCTGGAGGCCAAGGCCGCCTGCCTGCTGGTCACCGACATCGACCGCGGCGGCGCCTTTGCCCATCTCTACGGCACCCACCAGCTGCTGCCCGCACACGAGCGCGCACTGATCAAGGGCTTTGTGCTGAACCGCTTCCGCGGCGACGCTACTCTGCTGGCGCCGGGGCCCGAGCAGCTGCAGGCGCTGACCGGCGTGCCCACCGTCGCGGTGCTGCCGATGTGGCGCGGCCATGGGCTGCCGGAAGAGGACGGCGTGTTCGACGACGCGCCCTCGGGCTCGGGTCTGAAGATTGCCGTCGTCGCCTATCCGCGCCTGTCCAACCTCGACGAGTTCCAGCCCCTGCGCAGCCTGCCCGGCGTGCGCCTGGTCTGGGCCCGAACGCCGGCCGAGCTGGACGGCGCCGACTGGATCATCCTGCCGGGATCGAAGGCCGTGGCCGCCGATCTGGCCTGGCTGCGCGCCCAGCAGCTCGATGCCCCCATCGCCCGCCATGCCGCAGCCGGCAAGCCGCTGCTGGGCATCTGCGGCGGCCTGCAGATGCTGGGCGAGGCCTTGATCGATCCGCACGGCCTGGACGGCAATGCGCCGGGCCTGGGCCTGCTGCCGCTGGTCACCCGCTTCGAGCGCGAGAAGCTGCTGCGCCCGGCCGAACTGCGCTTCGAGGCCGGCCTGGACGGCTGCTGGCAGGCCCTGGCCGGCATCCAGGCCAGCGGCTACGAGATCCACCACGGCCGCACGGCCCAGCATCCCTCGCTGCCCGCCGCACATGTGGCCGTCAGCAGCGACACCGGCGAGGCCATAGGCTGGCAGCAGGGCTCGGTGCTGGGCTGCTATGCCCACGGCCTGTTCGAGCAGCCGGCCGTGATGGCCGCGCTGTTCGGCCAGAACCTGCCGACCCTGGACAGCGTGTTCGAGGGCCTGGCCGACTACATCGATGAACATTTCCAGGCAGGCACCTTGATGGGCCTGATCAAGCCATGATTCCCCACATCCCCTCCCTGCAAGACCCCGAGCTGGCCCTGGCCCTGCAGCGCCGCATCGACGCCAAGACCAAGCCGCTGGGCGCCCTGGGCCGGCTGGAGACGCTGATGCTGCGCCTCGGCCTGATCCTGGGCAGCGAGACACCGCAATTGCGCGAGCCGCAGCTGATGGTGTTCGCCGGCGACCACGGCCTGGCGGCGCGCGGCGTGTCGGCCTACCCCAGCGATGTGAGCTGGCAGATGGTCGAGAACTTCCTGGCCGGCGGTGCGGCGGTCAGCGTGCTGGCGCGCCAGCACGGCCTGGCCCTGAGCGTGGTGGATGCCGGCGTGGCTCACGACTTCGCACCGCGCGAGGGCCTGATCATCGCCAAGATCGCGCCGGGCACGGCCGATGCGCTGCAGGGGCCGGCGATGAGCGCCGACCAGTGCGCCACCGCGATTGCCGCCGGCAAGAACCTGTTGCACAAGCAGCCGGGCAATGTGCTGCTGCTGGGCGAGATGGGCATAGGCAATACCTCGGCGGCGGCCCTGCTGCTGGCGCGGCTGCAAGGCCTGCCGATTGCCGACTGCACCGGCCGGGGGACAGGTCTTGACGATGCGCAGCTTCAGCACAAGACCGACATCCTGCGCCAGGTGCTGCAGCGCCATGGCGAGGCGGCCACGCCGCTGGCGGCGCTGGCGGCCTTCGGCGGTTTCGAGATCGCGATGATGGTGGGCGCGGTGCTGCAGGCGGCGCTGGAGCGGCGCGTGATCGTCGTCGACGGCTTCATCTGTGGCGCGGCGGTGCTGGTGGCGGCGAAACTGCAGCCGGCGGTGCTGGAGCGTTGCGTGTTCGCCCACGCCTCCCAGGAGGCCGGCCATCGGCTGATGCTCGAAGCGCTGGGCGCCGAGCCGCTGATCGATCTGGGCCTGCGCCTGGGCGAGGGCTCGGGCGCGGCGCTGGCCTGGCCGCTGCTGGAGTCCGCCTGCCGCATCCTGGCCGAGATGGCCAGCTTCGCATCGGCCGGCGTCAGCCAGAAGTCCTGAGCAGCAGGCGCTGCAGGTCGGCGCGGAAGCGCTGCAGCTGCAGCGGCTTGGTCCAGTAGTCCTCGGCTCCGGCCGCGAGCGCCCGCGCCACCTCCTCGGGCATCGCATTGGCCGACAGCGCGACCACGCGCAGCCCGGCACAGGCCGGGTCGGCACGCAGCCGGCGCAGCAGCTCGATGCCATCCATGTCCGGCAGGCGCATGTCCAGCAGCAGCAGGTCCGGTCGCAGCTCGGCCGCCAGCCGCAGGCCCTGGGCACCATCCTCGGCCATATGCAGGGACAGGCCCGGCCAGTCGGCCAGCATCTGCTGTACCAGCAGGCGGTTCACCGCCATGTCCTCGATATAGAGCAGCCGTCCCCTCGGCAGGGCGGCGGGCGCGGCCTCCGGGTTCGGGTCTTGCGGCAAGGCCGCCTGGCGAGCCAGCGGCAGGCGCAGATGGGCCACCGTCCCCTCGCCCTGCCGGCTCTCCAGCCTCAGCTGCGCCCCCATCAGGCCCAGCAGATAGCGGGTCAGCACCAGGCCGATGCCGGTGCCCTCGATCGCCTCGCGTTCCCGGCCCAGGCGGTTGAAGGGCTCGTAGAGATGAGCCAGCTGCTGCGCGCTCATGCCGATGCCGGTGTCGGCGATGTGCAGCGCCAGATGGTCGGCATGACGCTCGGCGGTGATGCTCAGCGTGCCACCCGGGCGGTTGTACTTGACCGCATTGCTGAGCAGGTTGACCAGGGCCTGGCGCAGCCGCACCGGATCGGCCTCCAGCAAGGGCAGCGCCGGGCCGGCGAGGTCCCGCTGCAACCGGATCCGCTGGGCGGCAATCTGCGGCGCCAGCAGTTCCAGCGACTCGTCGAGCAGCGGCTCGAGCGCCAGCGCCTGGGTCTGCAGCTGCAGCTGTCCGGCCTCGATGCGAGCCACATCCAGCACATCATTGATCAGGTCCAGCAGATGCCAGCCGGCCTGGGCGATGGCCTCGACCTGGGCGCGCTGGCGCTCGCGCAGCGCCGGCTCGGACGCGGTCAGCAGCAGCTGGGCGAAGCCCAGCACCGCGTTCAGCGGCGTGCGCAGCTCATGGCTCATGCGGGACAGGAATTCGGTCTTGGCCAGATTGGCCGCCGCCGCCGCCGCGGTTTCGGCGCGCGCGGCCTCGGCATCGCGCAGCAGACGTTGTCGCTCGGTAATGTCGCGGTAGATGAAAAGCATGCAGTCTTCGCCGTGCTGCCGGAGCAGACGCACCGACATCAGCCCGTCCAGCAGCCGGCCGTCGCGATGACGTACCTGCATTTCCATCGAGTCGACCAGCCCCTCGCGGCGAAAGGTCTCGATCAGCAAGGCTCGCTGCTGCGGCTCGGCCCAGACGCCCAGCTCGGTGCTGGTGCGTCCGAGCACCTCGTCGCGCGCATAGCCCGTCATCTGGACAAAGGCCTCGTTGACATCGAGATAGAGCCCGTCGGCGATGCGGGTGATGCCCATGGCATCGGGCGTGGTCTGGTAGATCTGCTGGAAGCGCTCATGCGACTCCAGCAGCGCGGCCTGCTGGCGCCGCAGCACATCGATGTCCAGATGACTGCCCACCATCAGCAGCGGCTCGCCCTGCTGTCCGCGCCGCACCACCCGGCCGCGCGACAGCAGCCAGCGCCATTCGCCGTCGGCGTCGCGCATCCGGTATTCGCTGACATAGGTGCCGGCCGGGCTGCGTGCGGCGGCCAGCGCGGTCGACACCGCGCGCTCGACGTCCTCGGGATGCAGCATCGCCCGCCATTGCGTGACCGTGGCCTCGAAGGCGCCGGGCTGATAACCCAGCTGGCGATAGAAGCGCTCGCTGAGCACCATCAGCTGTGCATCGATCTGCCACTCCCATTGCGCCGCGCCGCTGGCTTCCAAGGCCAGCTCCAGCTGGGCCTGGCTCAGCTCGCGCTCATGCAGGGCCTGGCGCAGCGCCAGCATCGTGCGCCGGTGGGCCAGCACCAGGTCCAGCAGCAGGCCCAGGCCCAGGCTGCCCAGCACAAAGGCCAGGCTCAGCGCCGGGCCGACGCTGCGCGCCAGCCGCGCCCCCAGATCGCCCGGCAACAGCTGTGCCATCGCCAGGCCCATCGCGGCCACGGCCAGGCCCAGGCTCATCAGCCACACAGGGCGCACCCAGCGCCGGCGATGGCCGGCCCACCAGGCGTTCCACCAGCGCGCCCACAGCCAGCCCAGCAGCACGGCCATGGCCATGCCGGCCGCACCCAGCCAGCCCAGCGGCTGTGTCATCAGCAGACGGAAGCCCGCGCTGAGAACCAGGGCCAGCAACGCGCTGGGCAGGGGCAGGTAGGCGCCGGCCAGAGCCAGCATCACCCCGCGGGCATCGGTCTTCAGCCCGCCCTCCAAGGTCAGCGGGGCCAGCTGGGCCAGCACGCCGGCCAGGCCGAAGGCCAGGCCCAGGGCCAGTTCCCGCCAGCCCCAGCGCCGCCCGTCCGGCTGCCGGGCCGGCGCCAGCAGTGCATAGGCCAGCACCAGCAGGCTCAGCAGGCCCAGATTGGTGCCGAGCTCGCGCAACAGATCGCCATGCTCATGAATCGCAGTCATCGCTGGATTGCCCTACTTTTCTGCTGCCCAAGCCACCCGGCCATGCTCATAATCTCCTGAACGCCGACTCTCAAAAGGCCATCCATGACGGACCTGGTATTTGCGGACGAAACGCCGGGCGCGCCCCAAGCCAGCCGCTCGCTGGACCCCTGGGTGGTGATGATTGTCGACGACGACCCCGCCGTCCATGAAGTCACCCAGCTGGTGATGGCCGATTTCGAGTTCGGCGGTCGACGCCTGCAGTTCCTCGATGCCTATAGCGGCGTCGAGGCGCGCGAGCTGCTGGCCCATCGCCAGGACATCGCGCTGATACTGCTCGACGTCGTGATGGAGAGCGAGCATGCCGGGCTGGATCTGGCCCGCCATATCCGCGAGGTGCAGCAGAACCACCATGTGCGCATCGTCTTGCGCACCGGCCAGCCGGGCCAGGCGCCCGAAGAGCATGTCATCAAGACTTATGACATCAATGACTACAAGGAAAAGACCGAGCTGACCAAGCGCAAGCTGATCACCGTCTTCTATTCGGCGCTGCGCAGCTACCGCGACATCATGATCATCGAGGCCTCGCGCCAGGCGCTGCGCCGCTCCATCGATGCGATCACCAAGGTCTACGACTCGCAGAACCTGCGCCGCTTCGCCTCGGCGGTGCTGGAGCAGGTCTCCCATCTGCTGGGCCTGGACGCCCAGGGCTTCAGCGCCAGCCGGGTGTCGGCCTATGCTGCCTCGCATGTCGAGGGCCGGCTCAAGGTGCTGGCGGCCACGGCCGAGTACTCACGCCTGCTGGTCGAGGAGGAGCTGGAAACCCTGCCCGCCGAGGTGCGCGAAGCGCTGAACCGGGCGCTGAGCTCGCAGCAAAGCCATTTCGACGACTACCACTTCGTCGGCTACTACCGCAGCAGCACCGGCAACGAGAGCCTGCTCTATATGGTGTTTTCCGAGCCGGTCGACGAGACGGCTCGCGAGCTGCTGGAGATCTTCTGCGCCAATGTCGCGATCACCTACGAGACCCTGCTGCTGCGCGAGGAGATCCAGGAAACCCAGCGCTCCACCGTCTTCATCCTGGGCGAGGCGGTCGAGAAGCGCTCCAAGGAAACCGGCTCGCATGTGCGCCGCGTCGCCGAGCTGTCGGCGCTGCTGGGCGATGCGGTGGGCCTGGCCGCTTCGGATGTGGAGTTTCTGCGCCAGGCCGCGCCGCTGCACGATGTCGGCAAGATCGGCATCCCGGACCGGGTGCTGAACAAGCCGGGCAAGCTCGACGAGGAGGAGTGGGAGGTCATGAAGACCCATGCCCGCATCGGCTACGAGCTGCTCAGCAAGAGCGACAAGCGCATCCTGCAGCTGGGCGCGACCATCGCCCACGAGCACCATGAGCGCTGGGACGGCCTGGGCTATCCACGCGGCCTGGCCGGCGAGCAGATCCATATCGTCGGCCGTATCGTCGCGCTGGCCGATGTGATGGACGCGCTGGTCAGCACCCGCTGCTACAAGCAGCGCTGGCCATTCGAGCAGGCCATCGACTATCTGCGCGCCGAGTCCGGCCGCCAGTTCGACCCCAAGCTGGTGAGCCTGCTGCTGGAGCGCCTGCCCGAGCTGCGCGACATCTACGAGCGTTACCCCGATGCCTGAAACGCCACTCTTCAACGAGATCGAGAAGCGCCGGCTGGCCGAGGCCGCGCTGCGCTCGATCACCTTGTCGACCTCGCGCGTGCAGGGCGAGGCCTTCTTCCGCGTGCTGGTCAAGGACCTGGCCGCCGCGCTGGACGTGGCCTATGTGATTGCCGGCCGGCTGATCCCCTTCGAGGGTGGCGAGGGCATCCAGACCCTGGCCGTCTGGGGCGGTGCCGACTGGCTGCCGAATATGAGCTACTCGCTGAAGGGCACGCCCTGCAGCAATGTGGCCGACCAGAGCATGTGCTTCTACCCCTGCGGGGTGCAGCAGGCCTATCCGGACGACCATCTGCTCGGCGAGATGGGCGCGCAAAGCTATGTGGGCATGCCCATGGTGGGCACGACGGGCGCCAGCCTGGGCATTCTGGTGGCGCTGGACAAACGTGAGATCGATGCCGACAAGCATCTGCTGGCCCTGTCCCTGCTGTCGATCTTTGCGGCCCGCGGCGCCGCCGAGCTGCAGCACCAGGACCGCGAAGCCGAGCTGGAAGGCCTGGTGCTGGCGCGCACCGAGGAGCTGCGCCATGCCACGGCCACGCTGGTGGAGCGCGAGAAGCTGGCCGCGCTGGGCGGCCTCGTGGCGGGGGTCGCGCACGAGGTCAACACGCCGATCGGCATCGCGGTGACGGCGGCCTCGGGCATGGAGGAGTTCGCGCGCGAGATGCTGGCCATGCTGGCCGGCGACAAGGTCAGCCGCAGCGAGCTGCAGGGCCTGGCGCGGCGCGTCGAAAGCGCGGCCGGCCTGGTGTGCAGCAATCTGGCCCGGGCCGCCACCCTGGTGGGCAATTTCAAGACCCTGGCGGTGGACCAGAGCAGCGAGCTGGCCCTGCCGCTGGACCTGGTCGACTATCTGCGCGCCATCATCCGCACCCATCAGCCGGTGCTGCGCAAGGCCCAGGTCGAGGTGCTGCTGGACGCGCCGGAACGGCTGCCGGTGCGCATGGCCGGCGGCATGCTGTCGCAAATCATCTCCAACCTACTGCTCAATGCCATCACCCATGCCTTCGAGGGCCGGTCCGAGCGCCGCATCGCGGTCGGGCTGCGCCAGCACGGCGAGGACTGGATTGAGCTGCGCCTGCGCGACAACGGCAACGGCGTGCCCGACGAGATCCGGCCGCGCCTGTTCGAGCCCTTCTTCAGCACCAAGCGCGGCGACGGCGGCTCGGGCCTGGGCCTGCACATCGTGCAGACCCTCAGCCAGCGCCTGGGCGGCTCGGTGCAGCTGGATACGGAACCCGGAGCGGGCCTGGGCTTTGTGATCAGGCTGCCGCGCAACAGCGTCTGAGCCCGGCCTCAGGCGTCCTTGGCCGGCACATTGCCCAGAATCATCGCCCGGCCGGCGAAGATGCCACCGACCGCCTCCAGCTCGAAGCGCTCGGTATCGCGCCGGCGCACCTCGGTCATCACCTCGTCGGCCTCGTCCGGCGTCGCGCCGCTGGCCAGCGCCGCCTCGCGGCCCAGCGCCATGGCCGACTCGAAGGTCTCGCGGATCTGGTAATCGACATCGGCCTTCAGCAGCTCGTGCGCATGCTCGCGGTCATAGGCCCGTACCAGCAGCTTGGCCTGGGCGCAGCTCATGCGCGCCTGCTCGACGATGCGGTTGACCGCGGCCTTGTCATTGATGCAGACCAGAATCACCCGCGCATGGTGGGCGCCGGCCGCATGCAGCACGTCGGCGCGGTCGCCGTCGCCGTAATAGACCTTGAAGCCGAACTCGGCGGCATCCCGTATCACCTCGGTGTCGTTGTCGATGATGGTGATCTGGGCACCGCGTGCCAGCACCGCCTGGCTGGCCACCTGGCCGAAGCGGCCGAAGCCGATGATCAGCACGCTGGCGGCCAGGTTCTCGGGCCGCTCGATGCCCTCCATCGAGGGCTTGATCTTGGGCGTCAGGCGGCGCAGCGCCAGCACGGTCAGCGGGGTCAGCGCCATCGACAGCACGACGATGGCCGTCATGTTCGCATTGACCTCGGCGTCGATGACACCGGCCGCCAGCGCCGCCGCATAGAGCACGAAGGCGAACTCGCCGCCCTGGGCCATCAGCACCGCGCGGTCGATCGCATCGGCGTGCGAGGCCCGCGCCAGGCGCGCCACCGCATAGATGCACAGGGTCTTGACCACCATCATCGCCAGCACGCCGGCGATGATCAGCTGCCAGTTCTGAGCCACCGCCGCCAGGTCCAGCGCCATGCCGACGCCGATGAAGAACAGCCCCAGCAGCAGACCGCGGAAGGGCTCGATATCGGCCTCCAGCTGATGGCGAAAGCTCGACTCCGACAGCAGCACCCCGGCCAGGAAGGCGCCCAGCGCCATCGACAGGCCGCCGAGCTGCATCAGCAGGGCCGCGCCCAGCACCACCAGCAGGGCCGCGGCCGTCATCACCTCGCGCGCCTTGGCGCGCGCCAGCACCCGGAACAGCGGGTTCAGCAGCCACAGGCCGACGGCCACCAGCGCCGCCAGCGCCCCCAGGCCCAGCAGCACCGCGCCCCAGCGCGAGCCGGCCGCCGCCGGCGCAGCGGCCGAGGCCGGTGCGATAAAGGCCACCAGGGCCAGCAGGGGCACGATCAGCAGGTCCTCGAACAGCAGGATGGCGACGATCTTCTGCCCGCGCGGCGCGGCGCTGTCACCGCGCTCGCCGAGCAGCTGCATCACGATGGCGGTCGAGGTCAGCACAAAGCCCATCGCGCTGACGAAGGACACGTCCAGCGGGAAACCAAAGGCCAGGCCGACCCCGGTCAGCAAGGCGCCGCAGACCACCACCTGCAGGCTGCCCAGGCCAAAGATGGCGCGGCGCAGGGCCCACAGATGCGAGGGCCGCATCTCCAGGCCGATGACGAACAGAAACATCACGACGCCCAGCTCGGCGATGTGCAGAATCGTCTGCGCATCGCTGAACAGGCCCAGGCCGAAGGGCCCGATGACCAGGCCGGCCGCCAGATAGCCCAGCACCGAACCCAGACCCAATCGCTTGAACAGCGGCACCGCCACCACCGCCGCCCCCAGCAGGGTCACGACCTTGATCAGGTCCCCTGCACTTCCCTCTGCCGCCATCTCTTCCCTTTCGCACGTCAAACCGTTCACGCCGGATCAGCGTGCGCATTCTCCCTGCAGTCGCGATGGCGGGATCTCAGTGCTTCGTCAGGCGCAAGCTCAGCAGCAAGGCCTGGATGTCGTCAAGCCGGGTCGCATCGCTGGTCTGAGCCAGCAGGGTCAGCCGGATCGGACCCATCGGCGTCACGCGCAGCTCCGGCAGGTGCAGGCCGATGAAATAGCGCTTCGAGTCTTGCTGCCGCCAGCGCACCAGCCGTGCCGGCCGGCCGTCCACCAGCACCGGCTTCTCCTCGTAGCCGCTGACGCCGTCGCGGTTCAGCAGGGGATCGCTGTACAGGCCAAGGTCGTAGTCGATCAGCAAGCCGTCGCCATGCAGCCGGCCTGCTTTCGAGTCGATGCCGCCCGCCTGCTGCGCCACGGTCGCCGGCAGCTGCAGCGAGAAACCGCCCAGATCGCGGCGCGGCAGCGGCTCAGCGGCGGCCAGGGTGACGCCCCACAGCAGCGACAGGCAACTCAGCCAGCGGGCCAGCCACATCAGGCCTGGCCCAGGCCGCGCCCGCGTGTCGCGCCGACCAGCAGCACACCGCCCAACAGCAGCATGGCCCAGCTGGCGGGCTCGGGCACCGGCGCGGTAGCCAGCACGGCGATCGGCTGGATCGTGATGAACTTGCCCTGCGCATCGCTTTGCACCAGGGCGCTGCCCAGGATGGTGGTGATCTGGGCGGCGGTCAGCGCAAAGCTGGTCGACAGCGTCGGGTTCATCAGATTGCTGCCATTGTTCGGCAGCACATGACCCAGCCCCAGGTTGTGGGCCAGTTCATGAGCGAGCAGATTGCCGCCGAGGCTCGCATGGGCCGCCCAGCTGGAGTCGAGCGCCATCAGGTTGCCGGGCGTGTCCGCGCAGCCCACGATATTGCTGCCCGGATCGCCGCACCAGCGCACCTTGTCGACAAAGAACATATTGACGACGGGCGCATCGAGGTTGACGGCCAGCCCGGCCATCTTGTTCCACTCGGCAAAGCTGTCGATCGAGGTCAGGCTGGCATCGATGATGCTTGTCTGGCTGTTGAAACGAATGTCTATCTTGTTGGCAGCCGCAAAACCGGCCTGCGAGAAGATCGCATCCAGCTTGGCCTCGTTGGTCGTCACATAACCGTCGGCGGCCCAGCTGGCGGCATGCGCCACAGCGAGTGCGGCGGCGGCCAGACGGAGGCTTGATTTGAGAATGGGCGGCTTCATAGGGTTCTCCGGCATGAGGATGCAGATGGACAGGGCTTGATCACGGCCGCCACCTTAGCCAAGAGCCCGGCCGGCATCAATCCCGAGAAACGAAGCCGCTGCGACTCGCCAGGCGCCCCGACGATAATCGGCCGGCCTCCCGCTCTCGCCCGCGCATGCGCCTCGTCCTCCACGAACTCCGTCTGTTCTTCATTGCCCTGCAATTCTTCACCCGGGTGCCGATTCCGCGCTGGGTGGGGTTCGAGCCGCTGTGGCTGCAGCATTGCGCGCGCCATTTCCCGCTGGTAGGCCTCCTGGTCGGTACTTTCAGCGCGCTGGTGCTGTGGGCCGCGCTATGGCTGTGGCCGGCCGGCGTGGCGGTGGGCCTGGCGATGGCGGCCGGCGTCTGGCTGACCGGCGGCTTCCACGAGGACGGCTGGGCCGATACCTGCGACGGCCTGGGCGGCGCGGTCAGCCGCGACAAGGCCTTGCTGATCATGAAGGACTCGCGCATCGGCAGCTATGGCGCGCTGGGGCTGATCCTGATGCTGGGGCTGAAGGCGGCCGTGCTGCTTGCTCTCGTGGAGCAGGACTGGCTGCTGGCGATGACGGCCCTGGTCTGGGCCCACTGTGCCTCGCGGGCCGCGCCGGTCTGGCTGATACGCGCCCTGCCCTATGCCGGCGATGAGGATCATGCCAAGGCCAAGCCGCTGGCCACCCAGGCCAGCATCGCGACGCTGCTCACCGCCTTGCTCTGGGTGCTGCTGCTGAGCCTGGGGATCGCCTGGCAACAGCCGCCGTGGCTGTCGCAGCTGGGCCTGGCCGTGCTGGCGGCCGCCGTCGCGACCCGGGCGATGCAGGCCTGGCTGAACCGACGCCTGGGCGGCTATACCGGCGACAACCTGGGCGCGACCCAGCAGGTGGTGGAGCTGGCCGCGCTGCTGGCCTGGCTGGCCCATGTCTGAAGACCAGAGCGTCTGGGCCTGGCGCCATCCGCGGCCCGAGGGGGCGGCCGGGCGCTGCATCGGCGCCGGCACCGATCTGCCAGTGCATTGGCGCCGCGCCAAGCGCCTGGCCCGCCGCATCCAGGCCACGGCCCGGCGCGAGCGCCTGCCGCATTGCATCCACAGCTCGCCGCTGCGGCGCTGCCGCGAGGTCGGCGCCTGGCTGCGGCGCTGGGGCTGGACCCATCGGATCGATGCAGCGCTGCTGGAACTGGACTTCGGCCGCTGGGAGGGCCAGCCCTGGCAGGCCATCGGCCGGGCCCAGGTCGATGCCTGGTGTGCGGACTTCGGCGCCCATGCGCCGGGCGGTGGCGAGGCGCTGAATGCACTGCTGGCCAGGGCCGGCGCGTGGCCGGCGCGGAAACCGGTGCTGGTGGTCAGCCACGGCGGCTGGATGCTGGCCAGGCGCTGGGTGTCGGAGGGCAGGCCGCCGCCGGCATCGGCCGCCGATTGGCCGGCCGCGCCGCGCTACGGCGAGCTCTGGCGGCTTGTCTGATCAGGCGGCCTGGGCCGTCAGCCGCAGATACTTCTGCATCAGGGTCTCGCGGCTTTCGACATGGGCCGGGTTGACCGGGATGCAGGCCACCGGGCACAGCGCCACGCACTGCGGCTCCTCATGATGGCCGACGCATTCGGTGCATTTGTCAGGGGCGATCTGGTAGAACTCCTCGCCCATCGAGATCGCCTGATTGGGGCACTCGGGCTCGCAGACATCGCAGTTGATGCATTCGTCCGTGATCATCAGCGCCATAAAACTACCACTCAACCTTTCTTGATGCGCTCTTCCAAACGCGCGCGCGCCGAGGGTGACACGAATTTGGAAACATCACCGCCCAAGGTGGCAATCTCGCGCACAAAGGTGCTGGAGATGAACTGGTAATGATCCGAGGGGGTCAGGAAGACGGTCTCGACATCGGGCATCAGCTGGCGGTTCATGCCGGCCATCTGGAATTCGTACTCGAAGTCGCTGACGGCGCGCAGGCCGCGCACCACCACCTTGCCGCCGTTCTCGATGACGAAGTCGCGCAGCAGGCCGCGGAAGGGGATCACCTCGATATTCGGGTACTTGGACGACAGCTCCTGGGCCATCGCCAGGCGCTCCTCGATCGTGAACATCGTGCGCTTGTGATGGCCGGCCGCCACCGCGATGATCAGCCGCTCGAACAAGCGGCTGGCACGGCGGATCAGATCCTCATGACCCAGCGTCATCGGATCGAAGGTGCCGGGATAGACGGCGGTGAGAACAGTCACAGAGGTCAAACGGCGCTCCTGGTTAGACGCCCGGATTATCCCCGCGCCGCAGCAACTGGTAGTGAACAGCCCCGGCCCGGCCCGATTTCCAGACTTCGAGCCCCAGTTCGGGTGGCGCCGCAATCGGTTCTGGCGCTTCCAGATAGATGAGGCCGCCGGACACCAGCAGCGGCGTGGCGGCGTGCAGGGCCGGTAGGAACAGTGCCTGGCCGAATGGCGGGTCGAGCAGCACCAGCTCGAAACGGGCCGGCGCAGAGCGGGCCATCCAGCCCAGGGCATCGGTGCACTCGACGCGCAGTTGCTCGGCCTTCAGCCGCAGGGCGCTGGCCTTCAGGCTGCGCGCCAGCTCGGCGTCGCGCTCCAGCAGCAGCACCTCGTCGGCACCGCGCGATGCCGCCTCGAAGCCCAGCGCGCCGCTGCCGGCAAAGGCATCGAGCACCCGCCAGCCGTCGAGATCCTGGCCCAGCCAGTTGAACAGGGTTTCGCGCACTCGGTCGGAGGTCGGGCGCAATCCCGGCTTGGTGGCCACTGGAAGCTTCGATCGCTTCCACTGGCCGCCAATGATGCGAACCTCACTCATTGACGAACAGGAATCCCACGCGCCGCCATCAAGGCCTTGGCCTCGCCGACCGTGTGCTGACCATAGTGAAAGATGCTGGCGGCCAGCACCGCATCGGCGCCGCCCTGCTGCACACCATCGGCCAGATCGTCGAGCGAGCCGACACCGCCGGAAGCGATCACCGGCACATTGATCGCGTCGCTGACGGCGCGGGTCAGCGCCAAGTCGAAGCCGCTCTTCGTGCCGTCACGGTCCATGCTGGTCAAGAGGATCTCGCCGGCGCCATGCTCGGCCATCTGCCTGGCCCAGCTCACGACATCCAGGCCGGTGTTCTTGCGGCCGCCGTGGCTGTAGACATCCCAGCCCTGGCCACGTGAATCACCATCAGCGCGACGCTTGGCATCGATCGCGACGACGATGCACTGGGCGCCGTACTTGTCGGACGCATCGCGGATGACTTGCGGGTTGGCGATCGCGGCCGAGTTGAAGCTGACCTTGTCGGCCCCGGCGTTCAGCAGGCGCCGCACATCGGCCACCTCGCGCACGCCGCCGCCCACGGTCAGCGGGATGAAGACCTGGCTGGCGACGGCCTCGATGATGTGCAGGATCAGGTCGCGGCCATCGCTGGTCGCGGTGATGTCCAGAAAGGTCAGCTCGTCGGCGCCCTGCTCGTTGTAGCGGGCGGCGATCTCGACCGGATCACCGGCGTCGCGCAGCTCCAGGAAGTTGATGCCCTTGACGACGCGACCGCCGGTCACGTCCAGGCAGGGGATGATGCGCTTGGCCAGCATCGCCCGCTCAGCCCCGGCT
Organism: Roseateles cavernae; assembly: GCF_040187885.1. Lineage (NCBI taxonomy): Bacteria > Pseudomonadati > Pseudomonadota > Betaproteobacteria > Burkholderiales > Sphaerotilaceae > Roseateles > Roseateles cavernae. The sequence goes on along the minus strand of NZ_JBDPLH010000002.1, from coordinate 250,810 downwards.
CAGCTCGTCGGCGCGCACCTGGGCGGCGGCCAGGTCGAGCGCGCCGGTGTAGATGGCGCGGCCGCAGATCACGCCCTCGACGCCCTCGTCCTCGACCGCGCACAGCGCCTCGATATCGGCCATATTCGACAGGCCGCCGGAAGCGATCACCGGGATGGTCAGCGCCCGCGCCAGCTTGACGGTGGCCTCGATATTGATGCCGGTCAGCATGCCGTCGCGGCCGATATCGGTGTAGATCACCCCCTCGATACCGTAGTCCTGGAACTTCTTGGCCAGATCGATCACCTCGTGGCCGGTCAGCTTGCTCCAGCCGTCGGTCGCGACCTTGCCGTCCTTGGCATCGAGGCCGACGATGATGTGGCCGCCGAAGGCGGTGGCCGCGTCCTGCAGAAAGCCGGGGTTCTTGACCGCGGCCGTGCCGATGATGATGTAGCTCAGGCCGTCGTCGAGATAGCGCTCGATGGTGTCGAGGTCGCGGATACCGCCCCCCAGCTGCACCGGGATCTCGCTGCCGACCTCGCGCAGGATGGCCTTGATGGCCGGTTCGTTGACCGGTTTGCCGGCGAAGGCGCCGTTGAGGTCCACCAGATGCAGGCGGCGCGCGCCGGCGTCCACCCATCTTCGGGCCATCGCGGCGGGGTCCTCGCCAAAGGTGGTGGAGACATTCATGTCGCCTTGTTCAAGGCGAACACACTTGCCGTCTTTCAGGTCAATCGCAGGGATCAGCAGCATGGCCGAGGCAGGGGTGGTGAGAAAGGGGAGAAGAGGGGTGAGACCAAGTGCAGGGGAAGAAGACGTGGATGTCCTCAAGGCTTCCAAAGCAGGAAGTTGCGGTACAGGGCAAGCCCGAGCGCGGCACTTTTCTCAGGGTGGAATTGGGTAGCAAAAATATTATCCCGGGCCACCGCACAGGTAAAGCGCAGGCCGTACTCGGTTTCCCCCGCGCTGTGGTGCGCATCTAACGGCTGCGCATAAAAACTGTGCACGAAATAAAACCAGGATTCGTCGGGCACGCCGGCCCAGATCGGGTGGGGCCGGCTCTGGCGCACACGGTTCCAGCCCATCTGCGGCACCTTGTAGCGGCTGCCATCGGGCTGGATCTGGCCTTCGAGCCGGAAACGCCTGACCTGGCCCGGGATCAGGCCCAGGCCCGGCGTGTCCTGTTCCTCGCTGTGGTCCAAGAGCATCTGCATGCCGACGCAGACACCCATCAGCGGCTTGTTCGCGGCGGCGTCGAGCACGGCCTCCTTCAGACCGGAGTCGGCCAGCTCGCGCATGCAGTCACGCATCGCGCCCTGGCCCGGCAGCACGACCCGCTCGGCGGCATAGACCTCCTCGGGTTTGGCGGTGATCACCACGTCCAGGCCCGAGTCCTGCGCCACATGCAGCACGGCCTGCGACACCGAGCGCAGATTGCCCATGCCGTAATCGACGACGGCGACGGTACGTCTCATGTCAGAGCGAGCCTTTGGTGGACGGGATGACGCCGGCGCTGCGCGGATCCAAGGTCATCGCCATCCGCAGCGCGCGGCCGAAGGCCTTGAACATGGTCTCGGCCTGGTGGTGGGCGTTATGGCCCTTCAGGTTGTCGACATGCAGGCTGACCAGCGCGTGATTGACGAAGCCCTGGAAGAACTCGAAGGTCAGCTGGGTGTCGAAAGCACCGATGCTGCCAGCGGTGAATTTGCAGTCCATCTGCAGGCCCGGGCGGCCGGAGAAATCGACCACCACGCGCGACAAGGCCTCGTCCAGCGGCACATAGCTGTGGCCGTAGCGGGTGATGCCCTTCTTGTCGCCGATGGCCTGGGCCACGGCCAGGCCCAAGGTGATGCCCACATCCTCGACCGTGTGGTGGCCATCGATGTGCAGGTCGCCCTTGGCCTCGATGTCCAGGTCGATCAGGCCGTGGCGGGCGATCTGGTCCAGCATATGGTCGAAGAAACCGATGCCGGTGTTGAGCTTGGCCTCGCCCGTGCCGTCCAGATTGACGCGTACCCTGATCTGGGTTTCCTTGGTGTTGCGGCTGACTTCGGCGATGCGCTCTGGCGTACTCATTGCAGACTCTCTGTGAGGGCGGCCAGCATGGCCGTGTTTTCATCCGGCGTGCCCACCGTGATGCGCAGGCAGTTGGCCAGCAGCGGGTGCATGGCCGAGACATTCTTGATCAGCACGCCACTGGCCTTCATCGCGTCGAAGCTGCGTGCCGCGTCGGCCACCCTGGCCAGAATCATATTGCCCTGGCTCGGAAAAGGCTGGATTCCGGGCATTTGCGCCAGCTCGGCCAGCAGGCGCTCGCGCTCGGCGCGCAGGATCTCGGCCTGCTGCGCATAGACCTCGGCATGCTCCAGCGCAAACAGCCCGGCCTCGGCATTGAGCACGCCGATATTGAAGGGCGGGCGGACCTTGTCAATTTCCTGGATCAGCGCCTGCTGGCCGATCAGATAGCCGATGCGCACGCCGGCCAGGCCGAACTTGCTCATCGTGCGCATCACCAGCACATGCGGATACCTGGCCAACAGGCCCATCGCATCGCGCTCGGCAAAGGGCTGGTAGGCCTCGTCCATCACCACCAGGCCTGGTGCCGCCTCGATGATGCGCTCGATAGCGCCGGCATCCCACAGATTGGCGGTCGGGTTGTTCGGATAGGCCAGATAGATCAGGGCCGGCTGCTGCTCCGCGATCGCGGCCAGCATCGCCGCCTCGTCGAGTTCGAAATCGGCCGTCAGCGGCACGCCGACAAAGCCCAGGCCCTGGTAGCGCGCCGAGATCTCGTACATCACGAAACTGGGCAGCGGCGACAGGATCTTCGCGCCGGGGCGGCTGATCGCCATCGCCAGCATCGTGATGATCTCGTCCGAGCCATTGCCCAGCGTGATGGCGCAGCCCGCCGGCATGCCGGCACGCGCGGCCAGCGCGGCGGCCAGCACGCCGGTGCGCGCCGCAGGGTAGCGGTTGATCGCGACCCGGCCCAGGCGCTCGCCCAGCTCGCGCTGCAGTGCCTCGGGCAGCCGGAACGGGTTCTCCATCGTGTCCAGCTTGATCAGGCCGGCGGCGCTTTGCACCGGATAGGCCTGGGTGGCGCGCACATCGTCGCGGATGCGGGCCAGGCTTTGTTGCGTCAGTCGGTCCATGCGGTCGGCTCGCTCTGCAAGGGATTGAGGATTCGCACGCTGTCGAGCTGCTGCTCGTGCGGCAGTTCCAGGCTCAAGAGCAGCTCGCAGCCCTGGGCCTTGGCGGCCGCGACGATCAGCGCGTCGGCATAGGCCAGGCCGAAGCGGCTCTCGATCGACCAGGCGCTCTCGACCGTCGCATGGTCGATCGCCCAGGGATTCCAGCGCTGGTAGCGCCGCACCTCGGCGCGCGCATCGCCATTGGGCATGGGCGGCTGGATGCGGGTCGTGACCAGGCGGTAGAAGTCGTTCAGCACCTGGGTCGAAACCCGGCCGGCGCGCTGCTGCCACAACAGCATCAGCCAGGCCAGAGCCTTGACCCGGGCCTCGGGATCGGCGCCGTCCTCGCTGAGGATCAGCACCGAGGTATCCACAAAGACCGGCTTCATGCCTCAGCGCTCCGCGCCGGATAGGCCGCGCCGTCCGAAACCCAGGAGCGCTCGCGGTGCAGCCAGTCCTGCAGCGCCCGCTGATAGGCGTCGTCATGCCGCATCTTCTCGGCCAGCATCTCGCCGACCAGGCGGGACACGCTGGTATTGCGCCGCGCGGCCTCCAGCCGGGCCCATTCGGCGACGCTGTCCTCCATGCTGACGGTCACGTTCTTCATGGCTCGAAATTTAACACGAAGTTCGTGCAACACGAAGTTCGTGTCAATTCGCCTCAGCTTTTCAAGCGCATCTCCGCCGCCCGCGCATGCCCTTGCAGGCCTTCGCCATAAGCCAGTTCGGCCGCAATCGGCCCCAGCTTCTGGGCGCCGGCCTCGCTGACCTCGATCAGGCTGCTGCGCTTCTGGAAGTCATACACCCCCAGCGGCGACGAGAAGCGCGCGGTGCCCGAGGTCGGCAGCACATGGTTGGGCCCGGCACAGTAGTCGCCCAACGATTCGCTGGTGTAGGCGCCCAGGAAGATCGCACCGGCGTGGCGCAGCAGCGGCTCCCAGCGATGCGGATCGGCGCTGGACACCTCCAGATGCTCCGGCGCGATGCGGTTGCTGATCTCGCAGGCTTCGTCCATCGAGCGGGTCTGTATCAGCGCGCCCCGCCCTTCAAGCGACGCTCGGATCACGTCCTGGCGCGGCATCGTCGGCAGCAGGCGCTCGATCGCCTCGCGGACCTTCTCGATATAGCCGGCATCGGGACAGAGCAGGATGCTCTGCGCCAGCTCGTCGTGCTCGGCCTGGCTGAACAGGTCCATCGCCACCCAGTCGGGCGGCGTCGTGCCATCGGCCAGCACCAGGATCTCGCTGGGGCCGGCAATCATGTCGATGCCGACCTGACCGAACACATGCTTCTTCGCACTGGCCACATAGGCATTGCCGGGGCCGGTGATCTTGTCGACGCGCGGCACCGTCGCCGTGCCATAGGCCAGCGCTGCGACGGCCTGGGCGCCGCCGACCGTGAAGGCCCGGTGCACGCCCGCCACATAGGCGGCGGCCAGCACCAGCGGGTTCTTGTCGCCCTTGGCGCCGTTTGAGGCGCCATCCCTGCGGGCTGGCGTGGGCACCACCATGATGATCTCGGGCACGCCGGCCACCTGGGCAGGAATCGCATTCATCAGCACGCTGCTCGGGTAGGCGGCCTTGCCACCGGGCACATAGATGCCGACACGGTCCAGCGGGGTCACTTTTTGCCCCAGCAGCGTGCCGTCCTCGTCGCGATAACTCCAGCTGAGGCCGCAGGCCTGCTTCTGGCGCTCGTGATAGCTGCGCACCCGCTCGGCAGCGGCCTGCAGCGCGCCGCGCTGGGCCGGGGTGATGGCCTCGAAGGCAGCCTTCAATTCCTCGCGCGTCAGTTCCAGCGAGGCCACCGTGTCGGCCTGCAGGCCGTCAAAGCGGGCCGTGTAATCCAGCACGGCCGCATCGCCGCGCGCGCGCACATCAGCCAGGATCTCGGCCACGCGGGTTTCGATGGCCGAATCTGTCTCGGCCGACCAGTGCAGCACACGCTGGAACTCGGCTTCGAAGTCGGGGCTGGCGGTATTCAGTTGGCGGAGCTTCAAGGACATCATGCGGCTCACTTCGGGATGGCGGAGGCGAAGGCGTCGATCAGGCGGCGCAGCGGTTCGCGCTTGAGCTTGAGCGCGGCCTGGTTGACGACCAGGCGGGCCGAGATGTCCATGATGAACTCGACCTCGCTCAGCTGATTGGCGCGCAGGGTGTTGCCGGTGGAGACCATATCGACGATGGCGTCGGCCAGACCCGTCAGCGGCGCCAGCTCCATCGAACCATAGAGCTTGATCAGGTCGACGTGCACGCCTTTCTCGGCGAAATGCTGGCGCGCGATCTCGGTGTACTTGGTGGCCACGCGAATGCGCGAGCCCTGCCTGACGGCGCCCGCGTAATCAAAGCCTTGGCGCACCGCCACGCTGACGCGGCACTTCGCGATGTTCAGGTCCAGCGGCTGGTAGAGGCCCGCGCCGCCATGCTCGATCAGGATGTCCTTGCCGGCCACGCCCAGATCGGCACCGCCATGCTGGACATAGGTGGGCACGTCGGAGGCACGCACCATCACGATGCGGACCTCGGGATTGCTGGTCGCCAGAATCAGCTTGCGCGAGGTCTCGGGGTCTTCCAGCACCTCGATGCCGGCGGCGCGCAGCAGCGGCAGGGTGTCGTCGAAGATGCGGCCTTTGGAGAGAGCCAGGGTGATCATGGTGCGTCTGTCGTCCTTGTGAATCGGGTTCAGCGGGACGGCAGCGGGTTCACCTAGCGGCGCCTCGCCGCCACCCGCTTGCAGAAAAGCGGATGGCGCTCAGGAATGATGGTGCTCGGCCGGGGAAGCAGCATGCTCGGCCGGCGTCAGTGTTTTCATGGAGAGCGCGTGGATCTGCTCGCGCATGCGGTCACCCAGGGCCTGGTACACGCGCTGATGGCGGCGCACACGGGACAGGCCTTCGAACTCGGTGGAGACGATGGTGGCGAAGAAATGCCGGCCGTCGCCCTCGACCTGCAGCGCTTGGCAGGGCAGGCCGTTGGCGATGAATTGCTGAACTTCTTGGGGAGTGGGATCGGCCATGGTGAGCAGGATTCTACTAAGAGCGGATCTTGTAGCCGCGGCGCAGCAGTTCCAGCGCCAGGGCGGCGAGCGCCAGGAAGCTCACGCCGACCAGGCCCAGGCTGATCCAGGGCGAGACATCGCTGACGCCAAAGAAGCCGCGCCGGAAGCCGTCGATCATGTAGAAGAAAGGGTTCAGATGGCTGACGCCCTGCCAGAACGGCGGCAGCGATTTGATCGAATAGAACACGCCGGACAGAAAGGTCATCGGCATGATGATGAAGTTCTGGAACGCAGCGATCTGGTCGAACTTCTCCGCCCACAGCCCCGCGATCAGGCCCAGGCTGCCCATGATGGCGGCGCCCAGCACGGCGAAGGTGACGATCCACAAGGGATTGGCCAGGCCCGGGGGCGCAAACCAGAAGGTCACGACGATCACGCCCAGCCCGACCACCAGGCCGCGCACGATGGACGCGCCGACATAGGCGACGAACCAGGCCCAGTGCGACAGCGGCGTCACCAGCAGGAAGACCAGATTGCCGGTGATCTTGCTCTGTATCAAGGACGAGGAGCTGTTGGCAAAGCTGTTCTGCAGCACGCTCATCATCACCAGGCCCGGGATCAGGAAGCTGGTGTAGCCGACCGAGTCGTAGACCTTCACATGATCCTCCAGCACATGGCCGAAGATCAGCAGATAGAGCACGGCGGTCAGCACCGGCGCGGCGACGGTCTGGAAGCTGACCTTCCAGAAGCGCAGCACTTCCTTGTAGAACAGCGTCCGAGCGCCTTGCAAACGGATGGCGCTCATTGATGGGCTCCTTGCATGATTTCCAGAAACACGTCTTCCAGATCGGCGCGGCCGATCTCCAGGTCTTCGACCGGGCAGCCCGCCGCGCGCAAGGTCGACAAAATGGTCTCGACCTCGGCCGCGTCATGGGCCTTGATCTGCACGATACGGCCGGTGACGCGCGACTGCTCGAGCAGCGCGGCCGGCAGCGCCGCATCGGTCTTGAAGCGCAGCATCGTCGAGGCCTTGCCCTTGAGCAGCTCGGAGGTGCTGTCCAGCGCGACGATGCGGCCCTGCTTGAGCATCGCGATGCGCTGGCACAGGGCCTCGGCTTCCTCCAGATAGTGCGTGGTCAGCAGCACCGTGTGGCCCTCGCGGTTCAGGCGCGCGATGAAGGCCCACAGCGTCTGGCGCAGCTCGACGTCGACGCCGGCGGTCGGCTCGTCCAGCACGATGACCGGCGGACGGTGCACCAGCGCCTGGGCCACCAGCACGCGGCGCTTCATACCGCCGCTGAGCTGGCGCATATTCGCATGGGCCTTGTCGGCCAGGCCGAGGTTCTCCAGCAGCTCGTCGATCCAGGCTTCGTTGCCCTTCACACCGAAATAGCCGCTCTGGATCTTCAGCGACTCCCGGACGCTGAAGAAGGGATCGAACACCAGCTCCTGCGGCACGATGCCCAGGGCCTTGCGCGCCGCCGCATAGTCGCTGACCACATCGTGGCCATGCACCTTGACCGCGCCGCCGCTGGCCTGCGACAGCCCGGCCAGGATGCTGATCAGGCTGGTCTTGCCGGCACCGTTGGGGCCCAGCAGACCGAAGAACTCGCCGGGCTGGATGTCGAAGGACACGCCATCAAGAGCCCGGACCTGCCCTCCCCGGTATGTTTTGCTGACGTTCTGGAAACTGATGGCGGGCTGGTCGGCCGGCAGGGGCTGGATAGGCATGGGCGGGCATTGTAGGGAGCGCCCACCAATCCCGCTCGGCAAAGGGTTTGCCCGGGGCAAGGCTGCGCAAAGCGCACAAGCCTTGATGCCAGAATCGGCGCCATGGTCACCAAGAAACCGCGCCGTACCGCGGAACGCATCCTCGAAGTCACGCTGGACTTGTTCAACCGCTTCGGCGAGCCCAATGTCTCGACCACGCTGATCTCGGCCGAGCTCAATATCAGCCCCGGCAATCTCTACTACCACTACCCGGCCAAGGACGAGCTGATCAACTCGCTGTTCGGCAACTACGAGCGCGAGCTCGGCGAGCTGCTGGGCGCGGCCGACAATGTGCGCCATGTCGAAGACGCCTGGCTGTTCTTCCATATGCTGATCGAGCTGATCTGGAAGCACCGCTTTCTTTATCGTGACCTGAACGATCTGCTGAGCAAGAATCGCAAGCTGGAGACGCATTTCCAGAGCGTGCTGGAGCGCAAGGCCCGGGCCATGCGCGCGGTGCTGGTGGGGCTGCAGTTCGGCGGCGCGCTGAAGATGGAGGCCCGCGAGGCCCCGCCGGTGGCCAACTCGATGGTGGTGCTGATGAGTTACTGGCTGAGCTACGAATATGTGCGCAACCCGCGCAACGCGCTGGAACCGGCCCAGGCCGGTGCGGCGCTGATGCGGGGCGCCTTCCATGTGCTGAGCCTGTTGCTGCCCTATCTGGAGAGCAACTCGCGCGAGCATCTGTTTGCCCTGGCGGGCAAGTATCAAGAGATGGATAGCTAGGAGCTGATGATGGCCAAGTGGACCGCCTTCCCCTATGACAACACCGCCTACCAGTACGACGCGGCGGCGCTGAAGAAGCACTGGGCCCGCCTGCATGCCGGCGACGCCGAGCCCTGGCCCAAGGAGGCGGCCGTGGTCCAGGCCTGGATCCACTTCCATGCCGGCGAATTCCAGAAGGCCTATGAAGCCGGGCTGGCCGCGGGCGCCGCCGGCACCACGGTCGCCAACAAGGCCCAGGCCATCTACGCCAACTACCTGGAGAAGAAGGAACAGACCAAGCTGGAGATGTTCCTGGAGGTGGCGGGCCGGGCCGAGGCCCAGCAGGCCGACGAACCCAAGAATCCCAACGCCTGGTACTGGCAGGCCTATGCGCTGGGTCGCTATGGCCAGGGCATCAGCGTCACCAAGGCCCTGGCCCAGGGCCTTGGCGGCAAGGTCAAGGGCGCGCTGGAGACCACCATCAAGCTCGCGCCCAAGCATGCCGATGCCCATATCGCCTTGGGCGCCTTCCATGCCGAGGTGATCGACAAGGTCGGCAAGCTGCTGGGCAAGACCCAGGGCGCCGATGCCGCGACCGGCCTGGCGATGTTCGCCCAGGCCGTCAAGCTCAATCCCAGCAGCGCGATCGCGATGATCGAGCGGGCCAACGGCCTGGTGATGCTGGAGGGCGACAAGCGCATGAAGGAGGCCGAGACGCTGTATGCCGACGCGGCGGCCTGCGAGCCGCTGGATGCGATGGAGTGTCTGGACGTGGAGCTGGCGCGGGAAGAGCTGGACGAGTGAAAACTCCGGGCTTTCCCGCCCCGCAAGCAGGGTGAGGCCGGCGCGAAAGCCTGACGCTAAGCTCCGCTCCGTCACCAACACCCCAACGCAAAATGAAGAACACCCTGCTCGCCCTGCTGCTGGCCCCGCTGGCCGTCACCGCATCCTGGGCCTCCTCCAGCCCAGAGATCCAGGCCTTGCGCGCCGACTGCGCCAGCAGCTATAGCGCCAAGCTCGGCACCCCGGCCGCCGACGAGCACCACTTCGTCTACGCCAAGGGCCAGTACAAGGGCGAGCACCGTGCCGGCCAGAGCCTGGCCTGCACCGAGTCGCAGTACGCCGCCTATCTGGACAAGGCCGACCCGGGCCGCGTGATGGCGGCCTACCCCAGCGCCGCCGGCCGACCCAAGGCCAAATAAGCCTCAGTCGCAGTCGCCCCAGGGCAGCATCAGCGCCAGCAGCAGCAGCTTGTTGAACTCGGGCGCAAAGCGCTCGACGATGGCCTCGGGATCGGGGCACAGGGTGCTGTCGGTGATCAGGCCGAACTGCACCTGGCCGGCATAGGTCAGGATGCTGACCCCCATGCCGACATCGCCGGACTGCGGCACCCAGAACATCACCCGCGTCACCGTGGAGCCGCAAAAGCTCAGAGCCTGGGCCGGCCCCGGCACATTGGTGACGACGGCCGTGGTCTTCTTCGCGAAGATGTTCAGCATCGCATGTTGGACCGGCTTGATCAGCAGCCCGGCGACCGACAGCAGGCCGAAGGCCAGCACCGGCTGGAAGCTGCCCTTGAGCTCCTGCATCCGCGCCTTCACCGCATACAGCCGCTCGACCGGATTGGCGATGCCGATCGGCAGCACCAGCGGCACCAGACCGAAGCGGTTGCCGAGCTGATAAGCCTTCTCCAGCGGCCGCAGATTGACCGGCACCATGGTGCGGATCTCCTTGCCCGCCGGATCCTCGCCGCGCTCGGCCAGATAGCTGCCGATTGCACCGGCCACGCAGGACAAGAGCACATCGTTGATCGAGGCATTCATCGCCTTGCCGACCGCCTTGACCGCGTCCAGCGGCAGGCCATCGGCCCAGGACACCCGCTTGGCACCGCCGGGCTTGCCCTTGAGCCGGGTCGGCGAATCGTCCGGCATCAGCGCAAAGGCCGCGATATCGCTGACGGCCTGATAGCCGATGCGCGCCATCTCCATCGAGCTGTCGACCGGGTGCGGCGGATCTATCCAGGCATCGACGCCCTTGGCCGCGCCGGCACCGGCCATGCGGATCGCCTTGATGCTCATATCGCTGAGCGGGCGCAGCAAGGTGTCGGTCAGCCAGTCCTGGTCGTCGCGCGGCTGCTGCTGGCGCTTGGGCGGCGCCTTGCCGCCATCGGTGATCGACAGCATCACCGCGATCAGCGCAATGCCATCGGCGATGCAGTGGTGGATGCGCGCCAGCAGCACGCTCTGCCCGTCCGCGAAATCCTCGATCAGCTGGAACTGCCACAGCGGCCGGACGGCGTCCAGGGGCGTGGCCGCCAGCTCGCCGACCCGGGCCTGCAGCGCGGCCTCGGCGCTCTGGCCGCGCAGCGGCAAGAGGATCTCGGCCTGCACATGGTTGGCGATGTCGAAGTCCTCATCCTCCACCCACTGGGCCCCGAGCGCGTCCTCGACCACCTTCTGGCGAAAGCGCGTGTACTGCAAGAGCCTGGCCTCGACCCGCTCGCGCAGCGCCGCCAGCGTGATGCCGGGCCGGATGTACCAGACGCCGACAATCATCATCAGATTGGCGTCGGTATCCATGCGCAGCCAGGCGGTGTCCACCCGCGACATGCGTTCATGCAGCTGTGCCAAGTCCGTCTCCTTGATGTTCTAGAGTTCTGTGCCCAGACAATGCTGGTTAACATCGCCAGCGTCCATCCCGATCAACACCAAGCAGGAGACATTCAAGATGAGCCTGAAAGACCAGTTCGAAGCCGCCGTGGCCGGATCCAAGAGCCTGCCCGAGCGCCCCGACAACATGACCCTGCTGAAGCTCTACGCGCTCTACAAGCAAGGCAGCAGCGGCGACGTCGAAGGCTCCCGCCCCGGCTTCACCGATATGGTCGGCCGCGCCAAGTGGGATGCCTGGAACGAGCTGAAGGGCACCGGCACCGACGAGGCTCAGCAGCAGTACATCGACCTGATCGAATCGCTGAAATAAGGCCCCGACCCGGGACCTCGATTGCCAAGCGACCGCTCAGGTCGCTTTTTTCTTTTTTGCTGCCGTCTTTGCCGCAGCGCCGGCGGCCAGCAGGCCGTCCAGCTCCTTCTGGATCTCACCCTCGATGGTGGACTTGAAGGCCCCCAGCAGCAGGCCCAGCTTGGCATGCAGATCGAAATGGTCGGCCGCGACAATCAACTCACCCTTGACGCCCGATCGCGTGAAGGTGACCGTGTCGCTGGTCTTGCCTTCCAGCACCGCGCACTCCATATCGAACTTGGCCTCGACCTGCTCGGCCCAGGCCCAGGCGATCTCGCGGGCCTTTTTCAGGCCCAGTTCATGATCGCGGTGGATGCGGATATCGGCCATCGGGGTCTCCTAGGGATTCATCAATAGTTGTTGGCGCCGCTGCGCCTTGGTCAAGTCTGCCAGACGTCGCACCTCGGCATGGAAAGCCGGCCAGTCGCGCCCCTGCCGTTCGAACAGCGCCTCGAAGGCCGGGCTCAGCTGGTGGTAGCTGGCCAGCAGGGCCAGGCTGGCGTTGTTGGCGCGCGCGAACCAAGCCTCGTAGCCGGGGGCTGGCGCGGCCCGCATCTGCTGCAGCAGCTCGGCCTTGGCGGCGCGCTTGGCCGCCTCGTCCAGCGGGCCGGCATACAGGGCCTCCAGCTTGCGCCGCCAGGCCATCGCTTCGGTCTGGAAGCGCCGGCGCCGCTCGTCGCCCTGCAGATACTGCTCGCGGGCCGCCGCCCGCCCGGGGCCGTCCAGCCAGGCCAGCACGCCCAGGCGCTCCACCGTGGTGGCGAAGGACTCGTTGAACTCGGTATCGTCGGCCGCATAAGCCACCTGATGCGCCAGCTCGTGAAAGATCATGCGTGCCAGCTCGCCCTCGGGATAGGCGATGAAGGTGCTCAGCAGCGGATCGCCGCCGAACAGCCGGCTCCAGCCCAGGGTCGAATAGGCCGGCACGCCATAGACCAGCACCTCCAGCCCTTCGTCGGCGCGCAGCCGCTGCGCATAGGCCTCGGCCTCGGCCCGGTCGAAAAAGCCGCGATAGCCGGCGCAGCCCATCACCGGGTAGCACCAGGTCTTCAGGCGCAGGCTCAGCTCCGGTGTCGCGACCACATTCCAGACCGCCGCGCCGCGCCGCAGATCGGCGTAGCGGCGGTAGCTCGCGTTATCGGGCAGGCCCAGCTCGCGGCTGGCGAAATCGCGGATGCGCTGGCTCAATGCCAGGCGCTCGCGCAGCGAAGCGTCGAGCGACGCGTCGGCCACCAGCTCGGCCACCGGCCTGGCGGCCCCGACCAGGCGCAGATGCCCGCCGACCGCCTGACCCAGATACCCGATCTGCGCGCAGCCGCTCAGCAGCGCCGCGGCCATCAAGCCCAGGCAGGCCGCCGCCCTCACCGCGCCGCTTCCACCTCGACCAGGCAGTCATAGAAGCTCGGCGCCCGGCCCAGATCGGTCAGGCGCTGGTGCGTGACTTCGTTGACATTGCTGCCGCGCAGGCCCAGCTTGCGCCACCAGACGCCCAGGCCATTGACGACACCGGGGCGTGCCCGCGTGCTGACGCGGGCGATGCAGTGGTAGCTGCCGCGCTCGTTGAACACTCGCACCTCGGCGCCGTCGGCCAGGCCGCGTGCGGCCGCATCGTCGGCATGGATCTCCAGCAGCGGCTCGCCCTCGATATCGCGCAGGCTCTTGACGTTGACGAAGCTGCTGTTGAGGAAGTTGCGCGCCGGCGGCGAGATCATCGCCAGCGGGAAGCGTGCAGCCAGCTCGGGTGTCGACGCCGCGCTCTCGTAATTGGGCAGGTAGTCGGCGCCGCCGGCCTGGGCGCGGCCGCTGGGGGTCAGGAACTGACCCTGCGCAAACGGCGCCTCGGCCACCGGCAGCGATTGCCAGCCCTGCGCGCGCAGGGCCTCGAAGTCGATCGCATCGGTGAAGGCCTGGCGGGCCAGGTCCTCGTCGCTGTCCCGGAAGCAGGCCTCGGTATAGCCCATCGCCGCCGCCAGCTCGCGGAAGATCTGCGTGTTCGGCTTGGCCTCGCCCAGCGGCGCGACGGCCGGCTCATTGATCAGCACATCGGTGTGGCCGTAACTGGTGTGCACATCCAGATGCTCGAGCTGGGTGGTGGCCGGCAAGACATAGTCGGCCAGATCGGCCGTGTCGGTCATGAAGTGCTCCAGCACCACGGTGAACAGATCGGCGCGCTGAAAACCCGCCACCACCTTGGGCGACTCGGGCGCCACCGCGACCGGATTGCTGTTGTAGACGATCAGGGCCCGGATCTTCGGGCCGAACTCGTCGGAGCCCTCGCGCAGCAGATCGTCGCCGATGGTGCTCATATTGATCAGCCGCGCCGGCGCGCTGCCGCGCAGCTCGGGGCATTCGAGCGCCGGGTTCTTGAAGGGCGCGAACCAGCCCGAGCTCGACAGCAGCAGGCCGCCGGCGCGGTGCCGCCAGGCCCCGGTCAGGCAGGGCAGCAAGGCGATCAGCCGCACCGCATTGCCACCGCCGCGCACCCGCTGCATGCCGTAGTTCAGCCGGATCGCGGCGGGCGCCTCGACCATATTCCGTTGCCCGTAGTCGCGTGCCAGGCCGCGCACCTCGTCGGCGCCGATGCCGCAGACCTCGGCCGTGCGCTCGGGCGGCCAGGCCAGGGCCTTGGCGCGCAACTCGTCCCAGCCCTCGACATGGGCACTCAGATAATCATGGTCCAGCCAGTCATGGGCGATCAGCTCATGCATCAGCCCCAGCGCCAGCGCACCGTCGGTGCCGGGCAGCAGCGCGATGTGCTGGTGGCATTTGTCGGCCGTCTCGGTCTTGCGCGGGTCGATGCAGATCAGCTTGGCGCCCTCGCGCTTGGCCTTCATCGCATAGGTCCAGAAATGCAGATTCGATGCGATCGAGTTGCTGCCCCAGATCAGGATCAGTCGGCTCTCGGCGAAATAGGGCAGGTGCATGCCCAGCTTGTGGCCATAGGTCGCGCTCAGCGCGGCCGCGCCGGCCGAGGCGCAGATGGTGCGGTCCAGACAGGAGGCGCCCAGCTTGTTGAAGAAGCGGCCCGCCATCGCCTCGCCCTGCAGCAGGCCCATGGTGCCGGCATAGCTATAGGGCAGCACGGCCTGCGGGGGCAGCGCTTGCAGCCGCGCGGCGATGTCGGTCAAGGCCTGACCCCACTCGACCGGCTCGAAGCGCGGCGCCTCGTGCTTGGCGCTGACCCGCTTCAGCGGCCGCAGCACGCGCTCGGCGTGGTAGGTGCGCTCCGGGTAGCGCGAGACCTTGGTGCACAGCGCGCCATGGGTGCTGGGATGGTCGGCCTGGCCCTGCACCTTGATGACGCGGCCGGCCTCGACCGTGATGCGCAGCGCGCAGGTGTCCGGGCAGTCGTGCGGACAGGCGCCCTTCACGGTAGTCGTATCTGATGGTGACAAGGCAGCGGCAATCGAGTTCATCCGCGAACTATTGCACAGAGCCGATAGCCCCATGGGCGCTACCCTTGAGCCCTGCCATTTTTGACCCCTTCATCCCCCTCAGGAGAGCCGATTTGCAACGACGTCACTGCCTCACCGGCCTGGCCGCACTGACCCTGCCGGCCTGGCTGCAAGCCCAGGAGCGCCGCCGCATCGTGCTCGGCCAGTCGGCCCCGCTGACCGGCCCCGCCGCCCAGCTGGGCCTGCAGATGCAGGCCGGCGCCAAGCTGCACTTCGACGCCGTCAATGCGGCCGGCGGCATCAACGGCCTGCCCATCGAGCTGCGCAGCCTGGACGACGGCTACGAGCCCGAGCGTTGCAAGGCCAATACCGAGAAATTCATCGCCGAGGACGTGTTCGCGCTGTTCGGCTATGTCGGCACGCCGACCTCGCTGGCGGCGCTGCCGCTGGTCAATCAGCACAAGATCCCCTTCTTCGCCCCCTTCACCGGTGCCGAGGCGCTGCGCGACCCGGCCAGCCGCTGGGTCTTCCATGTGCGCGCCTCCTATTTCGACGAGACCGCACTGATCGTCAAGCAGCTGACCCAGCTGAGCCTGAACAAGATCGCCGTGTTCCACCAGAACGATGCCTATGGCCGGGCCGGCCTGGAGGGCGTGCAGCGGGCGATGCAGTCGCGCTCGCTGAAGCCGCAGGCCGTCGGCACGGTGGAGCGCAACAGCGTCGATGTGGCCGCCGCCGTCAAGGCCCTGGTGCCGGGCGCGCCCGAGGCCATCGTGATGATCAGCGCCTACAAGAGCTGCGCCGCCTTCATCCGCGAGGCCCGCAAGGCCGGCTATGGCGGCGTGTTCTACAACGTCTCCTTCGTCGGCACCCAGTCGCTGTCCGACGAGCTGGGCAAGCAGGCGCTGGGCGTGGTCGTCAGCCAGGTCATGCCCTACCCCTTCGGCTCCGCCATCGGCATCGTCGAGGAATACCAGGAAGCGGTGCAACGCGCCGGGGGCGATCTGCGCCCCAACTACACCGGCATGGAGGGCTTTCTGGCCGCCAAGGTCTTCAGCGAAGGCCTGCGCCGCATGGGGCGGCCCAGCCGCGAGGGCCTGGTGGCCGCGCTGGAGGGCATGCAGAACTACAACGCCGGTGGCTTCACCGTGAAGTTCGGTCCCGGCAAGCATGTGGGATCCAGCTTTGTCGAGCTGTCGATGCTGACCGGGGACGGCAAGGTCAGGCGCTGAGCCCCCGCTGCAGACGGCGCCACCCCCGGGTAAACTGACCCGACACCGGCGCCGGCCTGCCGCCGCGCGCCTCCCATCCTACGGAGTGCCGCCATGAAGTTGATCGACTCAATCCTGGCCGATGCGCCAAGCATCGCGACCCTGCGACGAGATATTCACGCCCACCCAGAGCTCTGTTTCCAGGAAGAACGCACCGCCGATGTGATCGCGCGTGCGCTGACCGAATGGGGTATTCCCGTGCATCGCGGCCTGGGCAAGACCGGCGTCGTCGGCATCGTCAAGAACGGCACGAGCGACCGCGCGGTGGGCCTGCGCGCCGACATCGATGCGCTGCCGATGACCGAGCACAACCAGTTCGCCCATGCCAGCAAGCACCCCGGCAAGATGCACGCCTGCGGCCATGACGGCCACACCGCGATGCTGCTGGCCGCCGCCAAGCACCTGGCCAAGCACCGCAATTTCGATGGCACCGTCTACCTGGTCTTCCAGCCCGCCGAGGAAGGCGGCGGCGGCGCCCGCGAGATGATCAAGGACGGGCTGTTCGACAAGTTCCCGATGGAGGCCATGTTCGGCGCGCACAACTGGCCCGGCATGGCGGCCGGCCAGTTCGCCGTCAGGAGCGGCCCGGTGTTCGCGTCCAGCAATGAATTCAAGATCGTGATACGCGGCAAGGGCTCGCACGCCGCGCTGCCTCACAACGGCATCGACCCGGTGCCGGTGGCCTGCCAGATGGTGCAGGCCTTCCAGACCATCATCACCCGCAACAAGCGGCCGATCGATGCCGGCGTGATCTCGGTGACGATGATCCATACCGGCGAGGCCACCAATGTCGTGCCCGACAGCTGCGAGATCCAGGGCACGGTGCGCACCTTCACCCTGGAGGTGCTGGACCTGATCGAGCGCCGCATGAAGGCCATCGCCGAGGCGACCTGCCAGGCCTTCGAGGCGACTTGCGAATTCAGCTTCCACCGCAACTACCCGCCGACGATCAACCACGCAAAGGAAACCGACTTCGTGCGCGCGGTGCTGGGCGATGTGGTCGGCGCGCAGAACGTGCAGGAATTCGAGCCGACCATGGGCGCCGAGGACTTCAGCTTCTTCCTGCTCGAAAAACCCGGCTGCTATTTCCTGATCGGCAATGGCGACGGCACGCACCGCGAGGGCGGCCATGGCCTGGGCCCCTGCATGCTGCACAACCCCAGCTATGACTTCAATGACGAACTGATCCCGCTGGGCGGCTCGATGTGGGTGCGCATGGCCGAAACCTGGTTGAACTCGCCCAAGCCCTGATGAGCGCCGCCACTTTCTTTTCGCAGAGTTACGCCGAGGCGCGCGGCAAGTTCCTGGCTGCCGTCGAGGCCGCCGGGCTGGACAATGAGCCGCACTGGCATCCGCTGCTGGGTCGCGACGGTGAGCGCCTGGCGATGGATGTGGTGCGCCAGGGCCCGCGCGATGCGAAGCGGCTGCTGATCATCAGCAGCGCCTGCCACGGCGTCGAAGGCTTTTGCGGCTCGGGCGTGCAGACCGGCCTGCTGTCCGATCCGGACTGGCATGAAGCCGTCAAGACCAGCGGCGTGGCCGTGCTCTATGTCCACGCGCTGAACCCGCATGGCTTCTCCTGGTGGCGCCGCGTCACACAGGAGGGGGTGGACCTGAACCGCAACTTCCACGACTTCCACCAGCCGCTACCGCACAACGCCGGCTACGACGAGATCGCCGCCGCGCTGATCCCGGCGCACTGGCCGCCGACGCCGGCCGACGAGGCGCTGCTGTCCGACTATGCCGCCCGGCACGGCGAGCGCGGGCTGCAGACCGCCATCACCAGCGGCCAGTACGCCCACGAGCTGGGCCTGTTCTACGGTGGCCATGCGCCGACCTGGAGCAATGTCACCCTGCGCCATGTGCTCGAAGAACAGGGCCAGGCTGCCGAGGCGATCGCCTGGATTGATCTGCACACCGGCCTGGGCCCCAGCGGCCATGGCGAGCGCATCTTTGCCTGCAAGAACGATGCGGCGGCGCTGGCGCGCGCACGCGCCTGGTGGGGCTCCGAAGTGACCTCGATCTACGACGGCAGCTCCAGCTCGGCCCCGCTGGTGGGCCTGATGTGGACCGCCGTCGCCGATGCCTGCCCGGAGGCCGCCTACACCGGCATCGCGCTGGAATACGGCACTCTGCCGCTGGATCAGATGATTGGTGCGCTGCGCGCCGACCACTGGCTGGAAGCCCATCCCGAGGCGCCGGCCGAGCAGGCCGCCCAGATCAAGCGCCAGATCCGCGACGCCTTCTATATCGATAGCTACGAGTGGAAACAACAGATCCTGGACCAGGCCCAGCAAGCTGCCCGCCAGGCGATCCGGGGGCTGAGCGCATGACGACCGCCGCACAGATCGAAGCCGACACCCGCGCCTGGCTGGAGAAGGCCGTGATCGGCCTGAATCTCTGCCCCTTCGCCAAGAGCGTGCATGTCAACAATCGGCTGCGCTATGTGGTCAGCAGCGCGACGACGCCCGAGGAGTTGCTGAAGGAGCTCGCCAAGGAGCTGCTGCTGCTGCGCCGCAGCGACCCCGACGAGATCGAGACCACGCTGGTGATACACCCGCAGGTGCTGCAGGACTTCCTCGACTTCAACGACTTCATCGGCGCTGCCGATGCCCTGGTCGAGGACCTGGAGCTGGACGGCGAGCTGCAGATCGCCAGCTTCCATCCCCAGTACCAGTTTGAGGGCACCGCGCCGGACGACATCAGCAACTACAGCAACCGCGCGCCCTACCCCACCCTGCACATCCTGCGCGAGAGCAGCATCGAGCGTGCGGTGGACACCATGGCCGATACCGATGCGATCTACGAGGCCAATATGGCGACCTTGGAGAAGCTCGGCCTGGACGGCTGGAAGGCGCTTGGGCTGAAGCCCTGATCATGATGTCCTGATTTGACCGCAGGCGGTCCGGACCCGGCGCGACGCGGCCGGTCCGCGGCGGCAAGATCGAAGCACTCAAACCCATCGGAGTGCCCGTCATGAAAACCGCCCTGCTGCTGATCGACATCCAGGAATCCTTTCGCCACCGCCCCTATTGGAGCGGGGCCGATCTGCCCGACTTCCTGGCCGCCAACACCCGCCTGATAGCAGGCACGCAGGCCCTGGGCCTGCCCATCGTCCGCATCCTGCACAGCGACGGCCCGGAGCATGCCGACAATGCCTTCGCGCTGGCCTCGGGCCGGGTCATGCCGCTAGAGGAGCTGCCGCGCTACGAGGCCGCCGCCGAATTCATCAAGCACCGGCACAGCGCCCTGGTCGGCACCGGCCTGGCCATCTGGCTGCACCAGCAAGGCATCCAGCGCCTGATCATCACCGGCATCCGCAGCGAGCAATGCTGCGAGACCACCACCCGCCATGCCAGCGACGAGGGCTGGCAGGTCGACTATGTGAGCGAGGCGACGCTGACCTTCGCGATGACGCACGCCAGCGGCGCCACGCTCAGCGCGGCCGAGCTGAAGCTGCGCACCGAGACCGTGCTGCAGGACCGCTTCGCCCAGGTCTGCACGGCCGAGCAAGCGCTGCAACGGGCCCGGCAGGCGCTCGGGCGTTAAGCTGGCGGTCATGTCCGCAATTGATGTCTTGATGCTGGTGCAGCCGCGCGCGCTGCTGCTGGACCTGGCCGGGCCGGCCGAGGCCTTCCGGCTGGCCAACCAGGCCCTGGCCGGGCGCGGCCGGCCGCCGGCCTTTCGGCTGCGCTTCATCGCGGCACAGCCGCAATGCCTCAGCTCGGTAGGCCTCGCGGTCGCCGGGCTGGAGCCGCTGCCGGCTGCGCTGGCCAGCGACAGCTGGCTGGTGCTGGTCGGCTGCCGCAGCGAGCTGCCCGGCGAGCCGCCGCCCGACAGCGCCGCGCTGGCGGCCGAGCTCGCGGGCCTGCGCTGGCTCGCGCAGCAGGGTCAGGTCTTGCTGAGTGGCGGCGGGCGGCTGCTGACGGTCTGCTCCGGCGCGCTGCTGGCGGCCGAGGCCGGCCTGCTGGCCGGGCGGCGCTGCACCACCCATCACGAGCTGCTGGACGCGCTGCGCCAGGCCGAGCCACGCGCCCTGGTGGTGGACAACCGCGTCTTCGTGCTCGACGGTCCGCTGGCCAGCAGCGCCGGCATCACCGCCGGCATCGACCTGGCCCTGCACCTGATCGCCCAGCTGTGCGGCGCGGCGCTGGCCGCGACGGTGGCGCAGACCATGGTGGTCTATCTGCGCCGCGGTACGGCCGACCCCGAGTTGTCACCCATGCTGGCGCACCGCCACCATCTGCACCCGGCCCTGCACCGAGTGCAGGACGCGATCTGCACCGACCCGACCGAGGACTGGAGCCTGGCCCGCATGGCCGAGGCCGCCCATGTGACGCCGCGCCATCTGAGCCGGCTGTTCGCCGCCCATGCCGGCGTGACGCCGCTGCACTATCTGCAGGCGATACGGCTCGAACGTGCCCGCCAGGCGCAGGCCGGCGGCCTCGCGGCCAGCCAGGCGGCGCTGCAAGCCGGCTTCAGCTCGGACCAGCAGCTGCGCCGGGCCCGCCGCGCCGCCGCCCGCTGCTGAGCAGCCGGCAAAAGCCCTGAGCCCGACAAGGCGGTTGACGCGGCCGCTGCTTGCAGCCTAATATGACGGTCATCATATTTACCAGCAGAACCCCGTGACCGCCACCACGCCCAGCCGCAAGGAACTGACCCACGAGCGCATCCTCGAGACGGCGGCGCGCGAGATCCGGCGCGTCGGCTATGGCGGCATCGGCGTGGCCGATCTGATGAAGCAGGCCGGCCTGACCCATGGCGGCTTTTATGCCCACTTCTCCTCCCGCGACGCCATGCTGGCCGAGGCCATGGAATGGGCAGGCCGGGACAGTGAGCGCAGGCTCACTTCGCGTTTGGCCAAGGCCGAGCAGCACGGCAGCGACCCCTTCGTCGCGCTGGTCGAGGGCTATCTGTCGCCCGCCCATCTGGCCGGACCCGAGGCCGGCTGCCCGGTGGCGGCGCTGGCTTCGGAGATGCCGCGCCAGTCGGCCGAGGTGCTGGCGGCCGGGCGCAGCCGGGTGCAGGCCCTGATGACACGGGTGCAGCAGGTGCTGCCCACGGCCGATGCCGACCAGGCCCGCGTCATCGTCAGCAGCCTGGTCGGCGCGCTGCAACTGGCCCGCGCGCTGGGCGACAACGCCGACGGCCATGCGCTGCTGGCCGCCAATCGCGAAGCCTTGCTGGCCCGCCACGGGCAGAAGACCCGGTCCGCCCTCTCCCCTTAGGACCAGAGCAAGCCCCGGCATCAGAGACTTGCTTTTGCCTCAATTTATGACGATTGTCATATTTCTCCTCACCCCCTTGCCTGAAAGATCCACCATGAAGCTCGAAAACTCCGTCGTCCTGATCACCGGCGCCAATCGCGGCCTCGGTCTGGCCTTTGCCCGCGAAGCCCTGGCCCGCGGCGCGCGCAAGGTCTATGCAGCCGCCCGCGACCCGGACAGCATCAGCCTGCCCGGCGTCCTGCCGATACGGCTCGATGTCAGCAATGCCGAGAACATCGCGGCGGTCGCCGCGCAATGCGGCGATGTCAGCATCCTGATCAACAACGCCGGCATCGCCACGCTGGGCGGTTTCCTCGCGCCCGATGCGATCGAGGCCGCGCAGCGCCAGATGGACACCAACTACTTCGGCCCGCTGCGCATGGCCCGCGCCTTCGCGCCGGTGCTGGCCGCCAATGGCGGCGGCGCCTTGCTGAACGTGCTGTCGATCGCCAGCTGGATCAATGGCCCCCTGCTGGCCACCTATGGCGCGACCAAGTCGGCCGCCTGGGCGCTGACCAATGGCCTGCGCCAGGAACTCAGCGGCCAGGGCACGCTGGTGACCGGCCTGCATATGGGTTTTGTCGATACCGACCTGACCCAGGGCCTCGATGTACCCAAGACCACGCCCGAGGCCGTGGTGGCCCAGGCCTTCGACGGCCTGGCGGCCGGCGCCACCGAGGTACTGGCCGACGAGCTCACGCGCCAGGTCAAGCAGGGCCTGGCGGCCGGCGTCTATCTGCAGGCGCTGTCGCACTGAACGCGGCCCCACGCCATGAGCAGCCTCGCCGCCACCGCCACCCCGCCCGCTGACGCCGGCGGCACCCGCTCACCCTGGCCGGTGTTCTGGATTGCCAGCGTCGCCGTCTTCCTGGTCTCGCTGGACAGCACCTTGCTGTTCGCCGCTTTCGGCAGCCTGCGGGCCGCCTTTCCGGCGGCGACGGCGGCCGATATGTCCTGGGTGCTGAATGCCTACACGGTGGTCTATGCGGCGATGCTGATCCCGTCCGGCGGCCTGGCCGATGCGCACGGCCGCAAGCGCGTCTTCATGATCGGCGTCGTGCTGTTCCTGGCGGCCTCGGCCGCCTGCGGTCTGGCCGGCAGCGTCGGCTGGCTGATCGCGGCGCGGGTGCTGCAGGCCATCGGCGCGGCGCTGCTGACGCCCGCCTCGCTGTCGCTGGTGCTGGCGGCGTTCCCGGCCTCGCGGCGCGCGGTGGCGGTGAGCTTGTGGGGGGCGGTCGGCGCGCTGGCGGCGGCGGTCGGGCCCAGCCTCGGTTCGCTGGTGGTCGACAGCATCGGCTGGCCCTGGGCCTTCTATCTGAACCTGCCGCTGGGCGCGCTGTCGCTGTGGTTCGGCGCACGGCTGCTGGGCGAGGTGCGCCGGCCCGAGGCGCGGCGACCGCTGGACCTGGTGGGCATGAGCCTGCTGATCGTGGGGGTCGGCGCGGTCACGCTGGCCATCGTCCAGTCGGAATCGCCGAGCTGGCGGCGCGACGAGCTGCTGATGGCCGGCGCGCTGGGCCTGGTCGCGCTGATCGGTTTTGTGCTGTGGGCCCGCCATGCGCCGGCGCCGCTGCTGGACCTGGCGCTGTTCCGCAGCCGCACCTACCGCTATGTGAACCTGGCGACGCTGGCCTTCGGCACCGCGTTCGCGATGATGTTCTTCACCTTCTTCTTCTACATGGCGCAGATCTGGCACTACAGCCTGCCGCAGGCCGGCCTGGCCGTGACCCCGGGCCCGCTGCTGGTGATGCCCTCGGCCATCCTGACCGGCCGACTCGCGGCCCGGCATGGCCACCGGCCCTTCCTGGTCGGCGGTGCGCTGGTCTATGCCTGCAGCGGCCTGTGGTTTTTGCTGGTGCCGGGCGTCGAGCCGGCCTATCTGACGCAGTGGCTGCCGGGCCTGCTGCTCAGCGGCATCGGCGTCGGCATGGTGCTGCCCTCGCTGTCGGGTGCGGCGGTGATGGGGCTGCCGGCCCAGCACTACGCGGTCGGTAGCGCCGTCAACCAGGCCACCCGCCAGATCGGCGCGGTGCTGGGTGTGGCGCTGACCGTGCTGCTGCTCGGCCATGCGCAGCTGCAGCGTGCCGACTTCGACGCGGTCTACGCCCTGCATGTGGGCCTGGCCCTGCTGACCGGCCTGCTGTGCCTGGCGGTCAATACCAAACCGGCGGCGACGACCTGAGCAAGGCCTAGATCCGTCCCAGCAGCAGCAGGACGATCAGGATCACGACGACCAGACCCAGACCGCCGCTGGGGCCATAGCCCCAGTTGCGGCTGTGCGGCCAGGAGGGCAGCGCGCCGATCAGGAACAGGATGAGGACGATGAGCAGGATGGTGCTGAGTGCCATGAAGGTCTCCTTCTGAAGACCTCGACAGTAGGGCCGCCCCGGCCTACCGACGGTAGTCCGGACCCACCATCGGGCGTAGTCGGGCAACGGGTCGCGGCCGGGTTGGCGTCCTACACAGGCTGGAAACACCCTTCCCTGCCTCTTACGGCCGAGCCGGCGGCAGGCCACATGACGGATCCAAAGAAGGCGAAACTGGGGCATGGTCAGCCCACGGCAAACCAAGCTCGGCGCTGAACCTCATCGCCCCAAGGAGAACCCCATGTTCGGACTGACGACGCTCGGCTTCATCCACACCCTGATCAGCCTGGTGGCCCTGGCCGCTGCCCTGGTCGCCCTGCTGCGCGACAAGGCCATCCTGCCGGACCGGCCGGTCGGCAAGCTCTACATCTGGGCCACGGTGCTGACCTGCCTGACCGGCTTCGGCATCTTCGAGCACGGCGGCTTCGGCAAGCCCCATGTGCTGGGCATCGTGACCCTGCTGGTGCTAGGCCTGGCCACCGTGGCCGGCCGGAGCCGGCTGCTGGGCCACGCCGCGCCCTATGTGGAGACGGTCAGCTACTCGCTGACGGTGTTCTTCCACATGATCCCCGGCGTCACCGAGACCTTCACCCGCCTGCCCAGCGG
Source organism: Roseateles cavernae (assembly GCF_040187885.1). Taxonomy (NCBI): domain Bacteria; kingdom Pseudomonadati; phylum Pseudomonadota; class Betaproteobacteria; order Burkholderiales; family Sphaerotilaceae; genus Roseateles; species Roseateles cavernae. The sequence continues at coordinate 226,246 of NZ_JBDPLH010000002.1, read as the reverse complement.
CGCACCGCTGTTCAGCAGCCCGGAGGACCCGAAGCTCGAGAAGGTGGTCGGCGTGATCTTCCTGCTGTTCCTGATCGGCGCCACGCTGCAGGTGCGTCGGCTGCGAGCGGCGCGCCGCTCGGCCAGCCGGCCGATCAGCGTCTGAACGGTCGAAGCCGGCCGCCGGGCGCGAGCGCTCAGGTCCCAGTTGGGGGGACCGACGACCCGGCAAGCTTGAGCGCCGCCAGCGCCAGCGCATGCGCTTGCACCAATTCCGGCGCCGCATCGAAATGCCAGAGATAGCGCGTCGTGAAGAGCTCGCTGCTGTGCCGGTCCAGGCTCAGCAGCGCGCGGGCACGCTGGGCCACGGCCGCCGGGGCCGAGAGAGCGTCGCCGTCACCGTCCAGCGCTTCGTCCAGCATCACGATCAGACGGCTCAGCGGTTCAAGCCAACGCATCTCATCGGCATAGGCCATCACCTGCAGAAAGTCGCCGGACGATTGCCGGCCGTGCTGTTTCTCGTACTGGCGCCGCTCCAACTCAACCAGCACGCGATGCAGGTCGAGGAGCGCGATGCGCAGGGCTTGGCAAGGATCTTTTTGCATGGCTTGTGTCGGGAGGGTTTGCTCAATTTTCATATCCATCCATACTGGGCCTGTCGCGGAGCATGGATTTCCGAGGAGCTGGCATCATGAGTGGACGCAGACAGCAAGACTTTCCGCCCGGCCTGCAGGGCGGGCTCGAGCACGACAACGAAGACCATCGTCTCGGCGAGACGGGGCAGACTGGCCCAGAGGCGCCGGGCGACGTCAATCGCAGCCATCCGGAGCTGGGCAATACCGGGGCGGATGAGCCGGTCGCCAAGCCTGCCGCGCCGAAAAGCTAGCGGCACACGCCCCCGGCCCTCTGTTGTGGAGGCCGGGCGGGGCGCTATTTGATGTCAAGGATCTTCATCGCCTTGGCCAGTGTGTCGACCGACTCCTGGTGCTTGCCGGCCTTGTGCAAGGCTTCGCCGTCGGCGCGCAGCTTCTTCACATCACTCATCTGCTCGGCCGTGAGCTTGGGGCTCTTGGCCAAGGCCTCGTCGATCTTCTTCATGTCGGCGGGGCAGTGGAAGGCGAACGCCGCGCTCGACACCATCAAGGCCGCTGCAGCGAGGTAGGAAGGTAGCGTCATGCTGATCTCCAGTCGTTTGGGTGAGCGATGGAACAAGGGGCCAAGCCCACGACGAGTCTAGCCCCGGCGCCGGCCACTGTTTCGGCAGATTCATGCCCGCCCCTCTTGAAAGCCCTCGGCACAACCCTATAATCGGTCTGCTAGCACTCACCAAGATAGAGTGCTAACGATCCGAAACGGCTTCGCCACGACGGGTCTTCGCATGTGAATGGGTGCTCGATTCACAGTGCACCCATTGATCCAGCACCAATCTCAAGGAGATGAAATGAAACTGCGTCCTCTGCACGATCGTGTGATCGTCAAGCGTCTGGAACAAGAAACCAAGACCGCCTCTGGCATCGTCATCCCCGACAACGCCGCTGAGAAGCCCGACCAGGGCGAAGTCCTGGCCGTGGGCCCGGGCAAGCGCAATGAGAAGGGCGACTTCATCGCCCTGAACGTGGCCGTCGGCGACCGCGTTCTGTTCGGCAAGTACAGCGGCCAGACCGTCAAGGTCGACGGCGACGAACTGCTGGTGATGCGCGAAGAAGATCTGTTTGCAGTGGTCGCCAAGTAAGTCGGCGCCCCCAAGATCTGACACCTTAAAGAATTCGGAGAAATACAAATGGCAGCAAAAGACGTGATCTTTGGCGGCGAAGCTCGTGCTCGCATGGTTGAAGGCGTGAACATCCTGGCCAACGCGGTCAAGGTGACCCTGGGCCCCAAGGGCCGCAATGTGGTGCTCGAGCGCTCCTTCGGCGCCCCCACCGTGACCAAGGACGGTGTGTCCGTGGCCAAGGAAATCGAGCTGAAGGACAAGCTGCAGAACATGGGCGCCCAGATGGTCAAGGAAGTCGCTTCCAAGACTTCTGACAACGCCGGTGACGGCACCACCACCGCCACCGTGCTGGCCCAGGCCATCGTGCGCGAAGGCATGAAGTACGTGGCAGCCGGCATGAACCCGATGGACCTGAAGCGCGGTATCGACAAGGCCGTCACGGCCCTGGTCGCCCAGCTGAAGGCGGCCTCGAAGGCCACCACCACCTCCAAGGAAATCGCTCAGGTTGGCACGATCTCGGCCAATAGCGACGTGGAAGTGGGCCGCATCATCGCCGAAGCGATGGACAAGGTCGGCAAGGAAGGCGTCATCACCGTCGAAGACGGCAAGAGCCTGGACAGCGAGCTGGACGTCGTCGAAGGCATGCAGTTCGACCGCGGCTACCTGTCGCCCTACTTCATCAACAACCCCGAGAAGCAAGCCGCGCTGCTGGACAACCCGTTTGTCCTGCTGTTCGACAAGAAGATCTCGAACATCCGCGACCTGCTGCCCACGCTGGAGCAAGTGGCCAAGGCCGGCCGTCCGCTGCTGATCATCGCTGAAGAAGTCGAAGGCGAAGCGCTGGCGACCCTGGTGGTCAACACCATCCGCGGCATCCTGAAGGTTGTGGCCGTCAAGGCTCCGGGCTTCGGCGACCGTCGCAAGGCCATGCTGGAAGACATCGCCATCCTGACCGGCGGCAAGGTCATCGCCGAAGAAGTCGGCCTGACGCTGGAGAAGGTCACGCTGGCCGATCTGGGCCAGGCCAAGCGCGTCGAAGTGGGTAAGGAAAACACCACCATCATCGACGGTGCTGGCGCCGCTGCCGACATCGAGGCTCGTGTCAAGCAAGTGCGCATCCAGATCGAGGAAGCCACCAGCGACTACGACCGTGAGAAGCTGCAAGAGCGCGTGGCCAAGCTGGCCGGCGGTGTTGCCGTGATCAAGGTTGGCGCCGCCACCGAAGTCGAAATGAAGGAAAAGAAGGCCCGTGTCGAAGACGCGCTGCACGCGACCCGTGCCGCCGTTGAAGAAGGCATCGTGGCCGGTGGTGGCGTGGCCCTGCTGCGCGCCAAGCAAGCCGCTGGCGAGATCAAGGGCGACAACGCCGACCAAGACGCCGGCATCAAGCTGGTGCTGAAGGCCATCGAAGCCCCGCTGCGCGAGATCGTCTACAACGCCGGTGGCGAAGCCTCCGTCGTCGTGAACGCCGTGCTGGCCGGCAAGGGCAACTACGGCTTCAATGCCGCCAACGACACCTATGGCGACATGATCGAAATGGGCATCCTGGACCCAACCAAGGTGACGCGCACTGCCCTGCAGAACGCCGCATCGGTCGCTTCGCTGATGCTGACCACCGAAGCCATGGTGGCCGAGTCCCCGAAGGACGACGCTCCGGCCGGCGGCATGCCTGGCGGCATGGGCGGCATGGGCGGCATGGGCATGGACATGTAAGACCGCGCCGGGTGCCTGCGGCACCCGTGCAACAAGTCTGACCGTCTCGAAAGGGGCCGCGAATGCGGCCCCTTTTTTCGTCCGGGCCCAGCCGCATAATCCGGGCAAGAATCGGTCCGCCCTGTCCATGCCCGCACCCACCCTCGCCGCCCTCGTCCAAGACGCCCAAGCCCAGCTGGGCCTGCTCAGCCGCCATCTGCTGGACCGGATACCGGACGAGCTCGGTGGCCGCCCGCAACAGCATCTGCTGCTGGACGCCTGGCAGCGCCAGCGTCTGCGCTTCGCCGAGCGTTTCGAGCAGGCCCTGACCCCCTTGCTGGAGGCCGCCGCCCGAGGCGAAGACCCGCTGCACCGCAAGCCGGTCAGCCTCGACACGCTGAGCCTGGTGGACGAGCAGCAGGCGCTGCAGGACGTGGCCGTCGCCCATGTGATCCAGACGGTCGAAGACCACTGCCGCGCCGAGCTGCACCAGCTCGGCAATTTCTTTGCCGCGCTGCGCGGCACGGCCCGCCCGCGCAAAAACGACAATCCCCTGCGGCCCGCGCTGTTTGCCCAGGCTCTGCTGCAAGCCCTGCAGCCGGTGCCGCTCGATGCCGAAGGCCAGTACGCGCTGATGCGCGCGGCCGCCCAGCCGCTGGCCCAGGGCCTGGGCCGGCTGTACGGCCAGTTGTGCGCCCAGCTGCGCGCCGCCGAGCTGACTCCGCTGATCGCCGGCAGCACGGCGATGCAGCAAAGCGACCAGCAGCGCCTGCGCCACGCCGGCAGCATTTTTCAGGAGACCGTCGAGCCCGCAACGCTGGACAGCCTGGCGCGCCGCGTCGACGCCTACAACTCGCGACCGCAGCGCCTCGGCCCCGCCATGGCCGGCGCCGCCGGCAAGGACATGCTGTCGCGCCTGTACGACCAGATCCTGGCCGATCCGGAGCTGCTGCCCTCGGTCAAGGCCTTGCTGGCACGGCTGCAGGTCGCGGTGGCCCGGCTGGCGATGAGCGACATCAGCCTCCTGCGCCGCCAGGACCATCCGACCTGGCAGCTGCTGAACCGGGTCGCCGCCCATGGCGCGGCCTTCGAGCGCGCCGACGATGCCGGGCTGCAGCAGTTCCTGCAGTTCATGGATCAGCACATCACGCCGCTGCTGAACCAGGCCCAGCCCACGGCCGCGCAGTTTCTGCAGCTGCTCACCGAGGTGGACGCGCATATCGGCGCGCAGGCCCGTCGGCGCAGCGAGAGCAGCGCCAGCGCGCTGGCCTTGCTGGAACGCGAGCAGCAGCGCCAACCCTGGCTGGCCCTGCTGCGTGAGCAGGTCCAGGCCCAGCTCGACGAGGCACCGGACGCCCAGACCACGCCGCTGCTGCGCCAGTTCCTGCACAAGGTCTGGGCCCGCGTCATCGTCCAGGCCATGGTTGAGCATGGCCAGGACGCGCCTCAGGCCCATGCCCAGATCGCCTTGGTCGACCAGTTGCTGGACAGCCTGCGCCTGCCGGTCGACGAGGCCCAGCGCCTGCGCCGCCGCGCCGAGCTGCCGGCGCTGATCCAGAGCTTGCAGGCCGGCTGCGACAGCGTGGCGCTGCCGGCCCCACAGCGCCAGACCTTGTTCGACGAACTGATGCGCCTGCATGGCCGGCTGCTGCTGGGCCAGCAAGTGGCCGCGCCGCAGCCCGAGCAAGGACCGAAGCCCGACGCCGATCCCGAGGCGCGGCTGCGCCAGCTGCTCAGCGAGCGCGAATCGCAGATGCCTTCGCGCTGGGCCCATGAGGCGGTCGACCGCGGCCGCCTGCCCACCGTGCCGGTGACCTTGTACGACCAGCAGCTGGGTACCGATCCCAAGCTGGCCTTGCAGACCTGGATCGAGGGCCTGCGCATCGGCGCCTGGTACCACATGTTCGTGCAGAGCCAGTGGCTGACGGCCCAGCTGGCCTGGGTCAGCGACAGCCGCCAGTTCTTCCTCTTCGTCGGCCAGGACGCCGAGGACCGCCACTCGCTGACCCGCGGTGCGCTGGAGCAGCTGCTGGGTCATGGCCTGATCGCGGTGCTCGAAGAGGACGACCTGGTGCAGCGCGCCGTCGCCACCCTGATGCAAGACCTGGACGACAAGGCCTGATGAGAAGACCCGCCCTGACCCTGGCCCTGCTGCTGATCTGTGGCAGCAGCTGGGCGCAAGACCCGACCCCTGCAAGCCCCTCGACCACGGCCGCCCGCCCCAAGCTGGGCCTGGTGCTGTCGGGCGGCGGCGCCCGCGGCCTGGCCCATGTGGGCGTGCTCAAGGTGCTGGAGCGCGAGCGCATCCCGGTCGATCTGATCACCGGCACCTCGATGGGCGCCATCATCGGCGGGCTCTACGCCAGCGGCATGAGCGCCGCCGACCTGGAGCGCGAATTGTTGCCGCTGGCCTGGGACCGGGTGTTCGCCAGCCGGGTCGAGCGCCAGAACCTGTCGCAGCGCCGCAAGGAGGAGGATTTCGAGTTCTCCGCCGTGCTGGAGCTGGGCATGCGCGACGGCGAGTTCCGCGCGCCGCAGGGCACGCTGTCCAGCCGCGGCCTGGAGATCCTGCTGCGCCGCTACACCCAGCCGGTGCGCAATATCGAGCAGTTCGATGCGCTGCCGACCCCGTTCCGCGCCATCTCCACCGATATGGAAAGCGGCAGCCAGGTGGTGTCGGACCAGGGCGATCTGGCCCTGGCGATGCGCTCCAGCATGAGCGTGCCGGGCGTGTTCGCGCCGGTCGAAACCAAGGGTCGCATCCTCGGCGATGGCGGCCTGGTCAACAACCTGCCGGTCGACGTCGCGCGCCGCCAGGGCGCCGAGCGCCTGATCGCGGTCAATGTCGGCACGCCGCTGGCCGCGCGCGAGGCGCTGTCCTCGCTGGTCGGTGTGACCGCGCAGATGATCAACATCCTGACCGAGCAGAACGTGCAGCGCAGCATCGCCAGCCTGTGGGCCGAGGATGTGCTGATCACGCCCGAGCTGGGCAAGCTGGGCTCGGGCGACTTCGACCGCGCCCGCGATCTGATACAGCAGGGCGAGCGCGCCGCCGAAGCGATGCTGGCCCAGCTGCGGCCGCTGGCGGTCAGCCCCGAGGCTTATGCGCAATGGCGGCTGGCCCGCACGCCCGCGAGCACACCCAATGCGCGGCTCGCTGCCATCGAGTTCGAGGGCAGCGAGCGCAGCCATCCCGAGCGCTTTGCCGCCCAGCTGGCCAGCCAGCCCGGCCAGGCCTTCGACGCCGCGCGGGCCGAGCGCGATGCGCAGCTGCTCGCCTCCTCGGGCGACTACGAGCGGGTCGACTTCCATGTCGCGGCCCGCCCCGAGGGCGACGCGCTGGTGTTCGCGATGGAGGACAAATCCTGGGGGCCCAACTACTTCCGCATCGGCCTGGACCTCAGCACCGACTTCTCCGGCGAGAGCGCCTTCAATATCCGCATCAGCCACAACCGCCACTGGCTGACGCCCCAGGGCACCGAGTGGCGCAACCAGCTGACCCTGGGCCAGACGCCGCGCCTCTACAGCGAGCTCTACCACCCGCTGATCGCCAAGCTGGGCACCTCGAACGACTGGTTCGTCTCCGGCTGGGGTGAGCTGGAGCGGCGCTCGATCACCCTCTACGACGAGGACAGCGGCCAGGGGCGCGCCCGCCTGGGCCGGCGCAGCGCCACGCTGGGCCTGGACATCGGTCAGCCCTGGGGCCGGCTCGGCGAGCTGCGCCTGGGCCTGATGCAGCAGAACTGGCGCATCAGCCCCGACCTGTTGACGATCGATGTGCCCGACGGCATCCTGAACCAGACCTGGCGCGAACGCGGGCTGCGTGTGAAGGCGGTGGTCGACCAGCTGGACTTCGCCAACTTTCCGCAGAACGGCTACCGCCTGCTGGCCGAGCTGGCCGGCGGCCGTCAGTCGGGGCCGGATGTCAGGCGCGCCCACTTCCAGCGCCTGGAGCTGCAGGCCACCGGCGTCAAGAGCTGGGGCGCCCACACGCTGAACCTGCACACCCGCATCTTCGACGCCAAGCAGCGCGAAGACTCGACCCAGGGGCCTTATGCGCTGGGCGGTTTCCAGCAGCTCTCCGGCTACCAGCCCGATCAGCTGGTGGGCCAGAGTCTGGTGTTCGGCCGCGCTACCTACTACATGCGCCTGCGCGAGACCCCGCTGCTGACGCGGGGCTTCTTCGTCGGCGGCTCGCTGGAGCTAGGCAATGCCTGGGCCAGCCGCCACGAAGCCTCGCTGCGCGATCTGCGCAAGGCCATGAGCGTCTTCGTCGGTGCCGACACCGGCCTGGGCCCGCTCTACCTGGCCCTGGGCCATGCGCCGCGCGGCAGCACGGCCGTCTACCTCTTCATCGGCAGACCCTGAGGATGGCCTCGGCCAGCAACGCGGGCCGCTCGTGGACGATCCAGTGGCCGGCCCCGGCCACCCGCTGCAAGTCCAGCAGCGGCACGAACTGCGCCAGTCCGTCCAGCATGCCGGGCGGCAGCGCGCGGTCCTCCTCGCCCCAGATCACCAGGGTCGGCAGCCTGACGGTGACGAATTCGGGCGCAAAGCTCAGCGCCATCGCGCCGGGGTCCTCGGGCGTCGGCGGGCGCATCGGTGAGGCGCGGTAGTAGTTCAGCGGCCCGTTCAGGCCCTGGTCCCAGACCTCGCGGTAGCGCTGGCGCAGCGCATCGCTGAGCCAGGCCGCGCCGCCCATCTCGGTAAAAAACGGCCACATCCGCGCGTAGTCGTCCGCGGCCAGCAGCGCCTCGGCATCGGGCCGGCACAGCCAGTTCATATAGGCGCTGGCCTCGCGCTGCGCCGGATTGAGCTGCAGCTCGCGCAGAAAGGTGCCCGGATGCGGCGAATTGATGATGACCAGCTGGCGCATCAGCGCCGGCGCCTGCACCGCCAGATTCCAGGCCACCGCCCCGCCCCAGTCATGCGCGACCAGGGCCGCCAGCGGCTGCTCAGCGCCACCGGTGGCCGCGATCAAGGCCTTGATATCGGCCATCAGGTGCTTGGCCCGGTAGGCCTCGACCTCGGCCGGGCTGCTGGAGCGCTCGTAGCCGCGCAGATTCGGTGCGATGCAGCGAAAGCGCGGCGCGAGCATCTGCATCAGCTCGTCCCAGACAAAGGCCGCCTCGGGAAAGCCATGCAGGAACACCAGCCGCGGTGCGTCGATGGGCCCGCAGGCCCGGCACGACAGGGTGATGCCGTGCGGCAGCGGCAGCTCGAAGGTCTCGATCATCGGCGGGCGTCTCCTCAGCCGGTCAGTATCTGCCCGGCCGGCGACGCCGGCTTGTCATTCCGGCGACAGCGCCGCTTCGGGGTTTTCGCTGATCTTGGGCGCGGCCTGCACCCATTCGTAGAGGATGCGCGCCACATCGGCCACGCCCTGCTTCTTCAGCGCCGAGAACAGCGTCACCGCCACATCCGACTCCTCGGTGGCCAGCTCGCCCAGAAAGGCCTGGCAGGCGGCCAGTGCGGCGTTGGCTTCCTTGCGATTGAGCTTGTCGGACTTGGTCAGGAGCACCAGCAGCTTGACCTCGCCGTTGCCGACGCGCGGCGCAACGAACTCCAGCAGCTGCTTATCCAGATCGGTCAGGCCCAGGCGCGAGTCCACCATCAGCACGACGCCCGACAGGCTGCGCCGCACCTCCAGATAGTCGGCCATCACCTTCTGCCAGCGCAGCTTGGCCGAGCGGGCCACCGCCGCATAGCCATAGCCGGGCAGATCGGCGAACCAGGCATTGGCCGCGTCCTTGGGACCGAGCTCGAACAGATTGATGTGCTGTGTGCGCCCAGGCGTCTTGGACGCGAAAGCCAGCCGCTTCTGCTGGGCCAGCGTATTGATCGCGGTCGACTTGCCGGCATTGGAGCGGCCGACGAAGGCGATCTCCGGCAGCTCATTGGGCGGCAGGTGGACCAGCTCGCTGGCGGTGGTCAGAAAACGGGCGGTGTGGGTCCAGCCCAACACCATCTTGTCAGTGAGCAAACCCGCCTCGGCGGCGTCGGTTTGCGGTGGGTTCGGGGTGGTGTTGGTCATGAAGATACCGGGCTTGTTGGATTGCCATTGTAAAATCCCGCAGTTGCGCTTACCGAACCTCGATAAAACTCATGAAGACTGCCGCTATCCTGTTGTCTGGTTTGACGTTTGCTGCCGCAGCCTTTGCGAGCGGTGCCCCGGTGCAAGCCAAGCCTGATCTGGCCAAGGGTCAGGCCATCGCCACCCAGGTCTGTGCCGCCTGCCACACGGCCGACGGTTCGCGCGGCAGCCCCGCCAACCCCATCCTGCAGGGCCAGCACCCGGACTACCTGTCCAAGCAGCTGCTGGAGTTCAAGGAAGGCAAGCGCAATAACGCCATCATGAAGGGCTTCGCCGCCACCTTGAGCGACGCCGACATGAAGAATGTCGCCGCCTTCTACGCCAGCAAGCAGGCCAAGCCCGGCTTCGCGAAGAACAAGGAGCTGGTGAGCCTGGGCGAGAAGATCTATCGCGGCGGCATCGCCGACCGCCAGATCCCCGCCTGCGCCGGCTGTCACAGCCCCAACGGCGCCGGCATCCCGGCCCAATACCCGCGCCTCTCGGGCCAGCACAGCGACTACACCGAGCTGCAGCTGACCAACTTCCGCGTCAACACCCGCGCCAACAGCGCCCAGATGACGGCCATCGCGGCCAAGATGAACGACCGCGAGATCAAGGCCGTGTCCGACTACATCGCCGGCCTGCGCTGAACGCCCGGCGCCGCATCAGTTCCCCCGCTTCCTGAAAGCAAAGGCCGGCGCTCAGCTCCGGCCTTTTTTCATGGCGAGTCCCGCATCCGGGGTCAGCCGCCACAATGCCAGCCATGTCCGAGTCCACGCCTACCGCCCCCACGCCGAGTTCCCGCCTGGGTCGCGATCTCTTCGATCTGCTGTCCTCGATGCGTTTCGCGATCGCGCTGCTGACGGTGATCTGCATCGCCTCGGTGATAGGCACGGTGGTCAAGCAGCGCGAGCCGCTGACCAACTATGTCAACCAGTTCGGGCCCTTCTGGTCCGAGGTGTTTGCCAAGCTGGACATCTACACGGTCTACAGCGCCTGGTGGTTTCTGCTGATCCTGGCCTTTCTGGTGCTGTCGACCAGCCTGTGCATCGCCCGCAACACGCCCAAGATCATTGCCGACCTGCGCAGCTACAAGGAGCACATCCGCGAGCAGTCGCTGCAGGCCTTCCCGCACAAGGCCATCGGCAGCCTGCCGGTGCCGGCCGAGCAGGCCTATGCCCAGGTCTCGGCCCTGCTGGATGCCGAGGGCTGGAAGGCCCGCGCCCAGATCCGCGACAAGGGCACGATGGTGGCGGCGCGCAAGGGCGCGGCCAACAAGATCGGCTACCTCGCCGCGCACAGCGCCATCGTGCTGATCTGCCTGGGCGGCTTGTTCGACGGCGACCTGATCGTGCGGGCCATGATGTGGGCCCAGGGCAAGAGCATCTACCAGGGTGGCGGCCTGATCATGAATGTCGAGCCGCAGCACCGCCTGGCCAGCAGCAACCCGAGCTTTCGCGGCAATCTGATGGTGCCCGAGGGCGGCCGCGCCACCACGGCCATCCTGTCCATGCCCAATGGTGTGGTGCTGCAGGACCTGCCCTTCGACGTGGAGCTGAAGAAGTTCATCGTCGAGTACTACGCCACCGGCATGCCCAAGCTGTTCGCCAGCGAGATCACGATACGCGACCATGAGACCGGCGCCACTCACGAGGCCCTGGTCAAGGTCAACGAGCCGGCCTATCACCGTGGTGTGGCCATCTACCAGAGCAGCTTCGACGACGGGGGCTCGCACCTGACCCTGCGCGCCCAGCCGCTGAGCGGCGCGGCCGCCCCCTTCGAGATCGAAGGCACGGTGGGCAGCAGCACCTCGCTGAGCAATGGCGACGACAAGCTGGGGCTGGAGTTCAGCGGCCTGCGCGTCATCAATGTCGAGAACATGAGTGCGCCCAGCCAGGGCGGCACCGATGTGCGCAAGGTCGATCTGGTCAGCTCGGTCCAGGCCCATCTGGGCAGCGGCGCCAAGGTCAAGACCGAGAAGGCCCTGCAGAACGTCGGCCCCTCGTTCAGCTACAAGCTGCGCGACGCCGCCGGCCAGGCCCGCGAATACAACAACTACATGCTGCCGGTCGATCTGGACGGCCACAAGGTCTACCTGGCGGGCGTGCGCGACACGCCGGCCGAGGCCTTCCGCTATCTGCGCATCCCGGTCGACGAGCAGGGCGAGATGGCCGGCTGGCTGGCGCTGCGTCGCGGCCTGGCCGATGCGGGCCTGCGCGAGCGCGCCGCGCGCCGCTATGCCGAGGGCGCGACGCCCAATGACAAGCCGCAGATGACCCCGCAGCTGGAGGCCACCGCGCGGCGCGCGCTGGCGCTGTTTGCCGGCGCCGAGGGCATCAAGCCGGGCGCGGCGCCCGGCCCGGCGGTCGGCGGTCTGCCGGCGCTGTCGGCCTTCATCGACAGCGAGGTGCCCGAGGCCGAGCGCGGCCGCGTCTCCGAGGTGCTGCTGCGCATCCTCAACGGCAGCCTGTTCGAGCTCTACAAGATCGTCCGCAGCCAGGCCGGCCAGCCCACGCCCGAGGCCGGCGACAACACCCAGGCCTTCATGACGCAGGCGGTGCTGGCGCTGTCCGACAGCATGTTCTACCCGGCCCCGGTGCTGCTGCAGCTGGCCGACTTCAAGCAGGTGCAGGCCAGCGTGTTCCAGGTGGCGCGCGCGCCGGGCCAGAAGCTGGTCTATCTCGGCGCCATCCTGCTGATCATCGGTGTGTTTGCGATGCTCTACATCAAGGAACGCCGGCTTTGGATCTGGCTGGAGCCGGTTCAGAATGGCACGACGCGGGTGCGCATGGCCCTGTCCTGCACGCGCAACTCGCCCGATACCGATAGCGAATTTGAGGCCCTGAGACAGGCCTTGTTGAAGGAGCAAGCATGAATACCGCCAGCGCATCACTGTCCCTGGGACGACGCGGCCTGATCGCCAGGCGCGACTGGCAGGACTGGGTCTTCGCCCTGCTGGTACTGGCCGGCGGGGCCTTCGCCTTCCTGCGCTACGGCGCCTCGATGGATGGCTACGAGAAAGGCATCCTGGCCTTCGCGATCCCCTCGCTGATCGCGCTGGGCTGGTTCTGGAAGCCCTTGCGCCTGCTGTGCGTGCTGGTCGGCGCGGCCGCCCTGCTGGCGATCAGCCTCTACAACCGCACGCCCGACGGCTTCGGTGCCGACCTGGCCGCCGCCGAGCAGGTCTTCCTGCTGAAGTACATGCTGTCCAGCCAGAGCGCGATCCTGTGGATGAGCCTGCTGTTCTTCATGGCCACGCTGTTCTACTGGGGCGGCTTCTTCACGAAGAGCGGCCAGACCAGCGCCGCCGAGGCCATCGGCACCCGGCTGACCTGGGGCGCCGTCTTCATGGCCCTGGTCGGCACCATGGTGCGCTGGTTCGAGAGCCACCAGATCGCGCCGGACATCGGCCACATCCCGGTCAGCAATCTCTACGAAGTCTTCGTGCTGTTCTGCTGGATGACGGCGCTGTTCTATCTCTACTACGAGGCCCGCTTCAAGACCCGCGCGCTGGGCGCCTATGTGCTGCTGGTGATCAGCGCGGCGGTCAGCTTTCTGCTCTGGTACACGGTCAGCCGCGAGGCGCACGAGATCCAGCCGCTGGTGCCGGCGCTGCAGAGCTGGTGGATGAAGATCCATGTGCCGGCCAACTTCGTCGGCTACGGCACCTTCGCGCTGGCCGCGATGGTGGCCCTGGCCTATCTGCTGAAGACCGCCACCCAGCGCGCGCTGATCATCGGCCTGATCGGCGTGCCGGCCGCGCTGATCGCGCTGATACTGGCGGTGCGCTTCGGCGCCGCGCTGCCGGCCGAGACCATCAGCGGCCTGGACGGCTGGGCCCGCAAGATGGGCGGCGTGCTGGCCTTCTTCGTGGTCTGCGTGCTGCTGCGCGACAAGCTGACCGCCCGCCTGCCCTCGCTGACCCTGCTCGACGACCTGATGTACAAAGCCATCGCGCTGGGCTTTGCCTTCTTCACGATCGCCACCATTCTGGGCGCCTTCTGGGCCGCCGAGGCCTGGGGCGGCTACTGGAGCTGGGACCCGAAGGAGACCTGGGCCCTGATCGTCTGGCTCAACTACGCGGCCTGGCTGCATATGCGGCTGATGAAGGGCCTGCGCGGCGTGGTCGCCTCCTGGTGGGCGCTGGTGGGCCTGGTCGTCACGACCTTCGCCTTCCTGGGCGTCAATATGTTCCTGTCGGGCTTGCACTCCTACGGCGAGCTGTAATCCCCGGCGGCAGCGAAGAGATGGCGCACAGCGTAAGCTTTGCGCCATCTGTCCGACTGAAGGTGCATTCTCCGCACCGAAAGAGCCGCCATGCATTTCCATCCCAACCGCTTTGGGCGTATTGCGCCCGCCGAGATCACCCCGCAAGCCGTCTACGAGAGCCGGCGCGACTGGCTGCGCCTGATGGCCGGCGGCGCGGCCGGCGTGGCGCTGGCCGGCTGGGCCGGGCGTGAGGCATTGGCACAGAGCGCCGCCAAGCTGCCGGGCGCCAAGAGCGCCCTCCCCGGCGCGCTGACGATGGAGAAACCGACCAGCTTCAAGGACGCCAGCAGCTACAACAACTTCTACGAGTTCGGCACCGACAAGGCCGATCCGGCGCGCAGTGCCGGCACGCTGAAGACTCGGCCCTGGACAGTGGCGGTCGAGGGCGAGGTCGGCAAGCCCGGCCTGTTTGATCTCGACGCGCTGCTCAAGCTCAGCACCATGGAGGAGCGCATCTACCGGCTGCGCTGCGTCGAGGGCTGGTCCATGGTGATCCCCTGGGTCGGCTATTCGCTGGCCGAACTGATCAAGAAGGTCGAGCCCACCTCCAAGGCCAAGTACGTCGAGTTCGTCACCCTGGCCGACAAGGCCCAGATGCCGGGCCTGCGCTCGGGCGTGCTGGACTGGCCCTATACCGAGGGCCTGCGCATCGACGAGGCCATGCAGCCGCTGGCGATGCTGGCCTTCGGCATGTATGGCGAGGTCTTGCCGAACCAGAACGGCGCGCCGGTACGCCTGGTCGTGCCCTGGAAATACGGCTTCAAGTCGGCCAAGTCCATCGTCAAGATCCGCTTCGTCGAGAAGCAGCCGGTGTCCAGCTGGACCCGCGCGGCGGCCCAGGAGTACGGCTTTTTCTCGAACGTGAACCCCAAGGTCGACCACCCGCGCTGGAGCCAGGCCACCGAACGCCGCATCGGCGAGGACGGCCTGTTCGCGAAGAAGCGCCCGACGCTGATGTTCAACGGCTACGAGGCCCAGGTCGGCCAACTCTATGCGGGCATGGATCTGAAGAAGTTCTACTGACGTGGCGCGACGCTCCTGGTGGCTGCACCCTGCAGCCAAGCCCCTGCTGTTCCTGCTGTGCCTGCTGCCCTTCGCCGATTTGCTCTGGGGCGCCGTCGCCAACACCCTGGGCGCGAACCCGGCCGAGGCGGTGATACGCGGCCTGGGCGACTGGGCGCTGCGCTTCATCTGCATCACACTGGCGGTCACGCCGCTGCGGGTGATCAGCAACCAGCCGGCGCTGGCGCGCTTTCGGCGCCTGCTGGGCCTGTTCGCTTTCTTCTATGCCAGCCTGCATCTGCTGGCCTATGGCTGGCTGGACCAGGGCCTGGATCTCGGCGAGATCGCCCGCGACATCGCCAAGAGGCCTTTCATACTGCTGGGTTTCACGACCTGGCTGCTGATGCTGCCGCTGGCGCTGAGCTCGTTCAACCGCGCGATCAAGGCGCTGGGCGCCAAGCGCTGGCAGGCGCTGCACAAGGCCATCTACCTGCTGAGCCTGGTGGCGGTCGCGCACTTTCTGTGGCTGCGCGCCGGCAAGAACAATTTCACCGAACCGCTGATCTATCTGGCCGTGCTGAGCCTGCTGCTGGGCTGGCGGGCCTGGCGGCGCTGGCGCAGCTGAGATAATCGGCGGCTGGCCACTTTGGTCCGCTGTGTCTATGAGCACCTCCCCTGTCGTCCTGATCACCGGCGGCGCCCGCCGTCTCGGGCGCGCGATGGCCCTGGAACTGGCCGGCGCCGGCTATGGCGTGGCCGTGCACTACCGCAGCTCGGCCGAGGAGGCCATGGCCCTGGTGGGCGAGCTGCGCGGACGCGGCGTTCGGGCTCAGGCCTTTGCCGCCGACCTGGCCGTCGAGCCTGAATGCGAGGCCCTGCTGCCGGCCGTCGTCGCCCACTTCGGCCGGCTCGATGCCGTCGTCAACAACGCCTCGCTGTTCGAGTACGACGACGTCGAGAGCTTCGGCTATGCCCGCATGGACGCGCACTGGCGCGCCAATACCGCGCCGGCCATCGTGCTGGCGCGGGCCCTGCATCGTCAGGCCGGTCTGCAGCAAAGCCAGGCCTGCGTCGTCAATGTGCTGGACCAGAAGCTCTGGAACCCGAATCCGGACTATCTGTCCTACACCCTGTCCAAGGCCGCATTGGAGGCCTGCAACACCTTGCTGGCCCAGGCGCTGGCGCCGCGGCTGCGGGTCTGCGGCGTCGCGCCCGGCGTGACGCTGGCCTCGGGCCCGATGAACGAGGCCGAGTTCAGCGCCGCCCACCGGCTGACGCCGCTGCACTACTCCTCCACCCCCACCGACATCGCGCGCAGCGTGCGCTTTCTGCTGGAATCGCCGGCCATCACCGGCACCACCTTGCTGGTCGATGGCGGCCAGCATCTGGCGGCCCAGGCCCGCGACGTGATGTTCCTGACCCCCAAGACCGAACAAGGCCTTTGATATGCACAGCCCTCTTGCCCACCCGGCCCTGCTCGACTGCCGCCGCCTGTTCCTACGCGACTACGAGGTCTGGATCAATATCGGCGTGCACGACTTCGAGAAGAAGGGCGAACAGCGCGTGCTGATCAATGTCGACCTCTACATCCCGCTGGCCCAGTCGACACCGACCGCCGACGAGCTGCACGAGGTGGTCGACTATGACTTCATGCGCCGCACCATCGCCGAGCGCGTCGGCCGCGGCCATATCCATCTGCAGGAAACGCTGTGCGACGACATCCTGGCCCTGATGCTGGCGCATCCGCGCGTCAAGGCGGCCCGCGTGTCCACGGAAAAGCCGGATGTCTACCCCGACTGCGATGCGGTCGGCGTCGAGGTCTTCGGCCTCAAGCAATCGTAAGGAACAAGCCATGAGCGACACCCTGCTCGCCCCCGCCGAAGCATCGGCGGCCAACAGCGAGGCCGACAAGAAGGCCGCGCTGGAGATCAACAAGCTGTCCAAGCGACTGCACCGCCAGGTCGGCCAGGCCATCACCGACTTCAATATGATCGAAGACGGCGATAAGGTCATGGTCTGCGTATCGGGTGGCAAGGACAGCTATTCGCTGCTGGACATCCTGATCAACCTGAAACAGCGCGCGCCGATCAAGTTCGACATCGTCGCGGTCAACCTCGACCAGAAGCAGCCGGGCTTCCCGGAAGAGATCCTGCCGGCCTATCTGAAGAGCCGCGGCGTCGATTTCCACATCGAGGAGCAGGACACCTACTCCATCGTCAAGCGCCTGATCCCCGAGGGCAAGACCACCTGCAGCCTGTGCTCGCGGCTGCGCCGCGGCATCCTCTACCGCGTCGCCGAGGAGATCGGCGCGACCAAGATCGCGCTGGGCCACCACCGCGACGACATCGTCACGACCCTGTTCCTGAATATGTTCTTCGGCAGCCGCATGAAGGGCATGCCGCCCAAGCTGGTCAGCGATGACGGCAGGAACGTCGTGATACGCCCGCTGGCCTATGTGCGCGAGCCGGACCTGGTGCGCTGGGCCGAGCACCGCGAGTTCCCCATCATCCCGTGCAATCTCTGCGGCAGCCAGGAGAACCTGCAGCGCGTGCAGGTCAAGGCCATGCTCAACGACTGGGACCGCCGCTTCCCGGGCCGGGTCGAGAACATGTTCACCGCGATGAGCAATATCGTCCCCTCGCACATGATGGACCGCAAGCTCTTCCCCTTCGAAACCATCAAGGCCAGCGGCACACCCGAGCCCGACGGCGATATCGCCTTCGACGAGGACGAGGCCTGCGGCAGCCCGGCCACGCCGGCCTCGGTGATCAAGCTTCACCGCGACGAAGACTGAGCTTTACACGCAGCTAACAAGAGCGGTTCAGAATAGGCGCTTACCAAGGAGGCAAGAAATCATCATGCAAAGACGTCACCTCTTGTTGAGCGCTGTTGCGCTGGCGGCTCTGAGCGCCTGCAGCGGCCCCTACACGATACGCTCCGAGGTCACCAGCTTCGGCACCTGGCCGGCTGGCCGCGCGCCCGGCAGCTATGCCTTCGAGCGCCTGCCCTCGCAGCAGCAGGAAGGCTCGCGCCAGACCGAGCTTGAGGATGCCGCCCGCGTGGCGCTGGAGAAGGCCGGCTTCAGGCCCGCCGCCGATGCCAAGAGCGCCGATGTGCTGGTGGCACTGGGCGTGCGCGTCAGCACGCAGGAGCGCGCCCCCTGGGACGACCCGCTGTGGTGGCGCTGGCACGGCAATATCAATGCCTGGCGCTATGGTCGCATGGGTCGCTCCTACTACTACCCGCCGCACTATCCGGTGGACCGGCGCTATGACCGCGAGGTGGCCCTGCTGCTGCGCGACCGTGGCAGCAGCGAGCCGCTGTACGAGGCACGCGCCAGCAATGACGGCCTGACCCAGGGCGATGCCGATCTGATCAGCGCGATGTTCGAGGCCGCGCTGAGCGACTTCCCGAACACCCGCCCGGAGCCCCACGCGATCGCGGTGCAAAGAGTCCGGTAACAAGCGTCGTCGATAATCGCGGCTTCTCAAACCGCGCTGATCGCTATGACGTTGAACCTGGTCATCATGGCCGCGGGCAAGGGCACCCGCATGAAGTCCACCCTGCCCAAGGTCCTGCACAAGCTGGCGGGCCGCTCGCTGCTGCGGCATGTGCTGGACACCACGGCCGAGCTGGGCGCCGCCCAGCGCCTGGTGATCACCGGCCATGGCGCCGAGCAGGTCGAGGCGGCGGTGGCCGGCCCCGGCATCGCCTTTGTGCGCCAGATGCCCCAGCTCGGCACCGGCCATGCGATCCAGCAGGTCGTACCGCATCTGCCCGACAGCGGCAGCACCCTGATACTCAACGGCGACACGCCGCTGATCAGCGCCGCGACGACGCGCCAGCTGGTCGAGGCCTGCGGCGGCGAGAAGCTGGTGCTGCTGACCATCGAATACAGTGACCCGAGTGGCTATGGCCGTATCGTGCGCGAGGGAGAGCTCGTCAAAGCCATCGTCGAGCACAAGGACGCCACGCCCGAGCAACGCCAGATCCGCGAGTGCTACACCGGCATGATGGCCGCACCGACGGGGGCGCTGAAGCGCTGGGTCGCGGCCTTGAAAAACGACAACGTCCAGGGCGAGTACTACCTGACAGACATCGTCGCGATGGCCGTGGCCGAGGGCGTGCCGGTGGTCAGCGTCAAGACCGGCAGCGAGACCGAGGTGCTGGGCGTCAACAGCCCCTTGCAGCTGGCCGATCTGGAGCGCCGCTTCCAGCATCTGCAGGCCGGCGCGCTGCTGGAGGCCGGCGTGCGTCTGGCCGACCCGGCACGTTTCGATCTGCGCGGCACGCTGAGCTGTGGCCAGGATGTCGAGATCGACGTCAACTGCGTCTTCGAGGGTCAGGTCGTGCTGGGCGACGGCGTGCGCATCGGCGCCAACTGCGTGATCCGCAACGCCCGCATCGCGGCCGGCGCCCGCATCCATGAGTTCACCCATATCGACGGCGAGGCCCAGGGCGTCACGGTCGGCGAAGGCGCGCTGATCGGGCCGTTCGCGCGGCTGCGGCCCGGCGCCGAACTGGGCGCCGAGGTCCATATCGGCAACTTTGTCGAGGTCAAGAATTCGACCCTGGCCAAGGGCGCCAAGGCCAACCACCTGGCCTATCTGGGCGACGCCACGGTGGGTGAGCGGGTCAACTATGGCGCCGGCTCCATCACCGCCAATTACGACGGCGCCAACAAGCACCGCACCGTGATCGGCGCCGATGTGCATGTGGGCAGCAACTGCGTGCTGGTGGCCCCGGTCGAGATCGGCGCCGGCGCGACGATAGGCGGCGGCTCCACGATCACCAAGCCGGTGGCGGCCGGCGAGCTCGCTGTGGCACGCGGCAAACAGGCCGGCATCGCCGGCTGGACCCGCCCGAGCAAAAAGCGCTGAGCCGTGACAAATGCACGAGAATCCGGGGCCATGGCCGCCAATAACCCTCAACAACCATGAACAAGGGACAGCTGCGGAACAGCCCGATGCCTAGCATTGGCAGCAGTTTCTTCTTCAAGGCCTGCAGTCATGGCGATCCTTATCAAGCAGCGAGCTGGCGAATCCGTGCAGAGTGAACACGACTCCGCCTGGCAAGGCCTGGATGAGTGCCGGGCCGAGGTCGATGAGGAGGCGGCCGAGCGCAGCGCGGCGCTGCAGCAGCTGGCGCTGGAGCATGCCCGCTGCGACGACGCCGCCAGCGCCTGCTGGTATCTGTGCCGCAGCCTCGGCGCGGCGCGCCAGCTGGAGCCCGGCGGCGAGCCGGGCCTGGAACTGCTGTTCGAGCTGCTGGGCGCGCTGGCCGATCTGCCGGCGCTGGCCACCGTCGCGACGCCGGAAGCGGTGGCCGGCGAGGCCGATGGCCTGGGCGTGTTCGAGCTGTGTCAGCAGCTGCAGGCCGCCCGCGAGCAGACCCAGGAAGCCTGGCGCGAGCGCTCCGATCCGGACCGCCCCGCCTCACTGCTTCACTGAAGCATCCTCAGAAGCCCCGGACCGGCAGCTGCGGTCCGCGCTGCAGCCAGTTGCGTGGCGAATAGGCGCTGGCCGCATCGGTCACATGCAAGGTGTAGGCATGGCGTGAGTGCGCCGAGCGGTTCGGCGCGCTGTAATGAGGCAGCAGGCCATGGAAGATCACCAGCGCGCCGGCCTCAACCTCCAGCGGCTCGGCCAGCGCCTCGACCGAGGGCCAGGGCGTTTCGTCCAGCGTCTCCATCCAGGCCCGCCGGCCCTCGCGCACAAAGCGCTCGCGCAACACGCCACGAGGCCCGCGATGGCCCCCCGGCTCGGCCCACAGGCAGCCGTTGTCGCGCGTCGCATCCTCCAGCGCGAACCAGAAGGTCGTCACGGTGATGGGCTCGCTGTCGAAGAAGCTGGCGTCCTGGTGCCAGCGCACCTCGCCGCCTATGCCCGGCTGCTTGAAGATATACATGGACTGCCAGACCTGCGGCCGGCTCAGGCCCACATCGCGGGCCACGGCCGCCAGCTCGGGCCCGCTGGAGAACTCGCGGAATACCGGGTCCAGGTCATGCATCGCATGGCCGATCTTGTTGATCGACAAGGCCTTGGCCTGGCGCAGCCGGCCCTGGGCGTCGAAGGCCTCCTCCTCGAAGAAGCAGCGCATCTTGTCGTCGGAGTCGAGGAAGTAGTCGTCGACGTTGCGCTCCTGCTCCTGGGTCGTGAAGATGGCGCGCTGCTCGCCAGGATCGAAGGCCTCGACCAGGGCCTCGGCGCGCGCGCGCAGCGCGGCGATCTGGGCGGCGTTCTTGAAATGGGGCAGTATCAGGAAGCCCTGTTCGTCAAAGCTGGATTTCTGTTCTTGGCTCAGCATGCTTCACTCCTGGAGCGCGCAGTTTAGGGCCTGTCCCCATTGCGAGGGGCTGGGCACGGCGGCAAGCTGAGCGGCCTGGAGGTCACCATGAAATTGCTGAAGACACTTGCTGTGCTGCTGCTCGGTCTGGTCGCGGTGCTGCTGCTGGGCGGCCTGCTGCTGTCGTCCAAGTTCACCGTGACGCGCACGGCGCAGATCCAGGCCGCGCCCGACAAGGTCTATGCGCTGGTGGCCAACCCGCGCCACTGGAAGCAATGGTCGGTCTGGAACCAGCGCGACCCGGCGATGCAGATCGAGTACAGCGGCCCCGAGTCGGGCAGCGGCGCCGTCTGGGCCTGGAAGAGCAAGAGCGAGGGCGACGGCCGCATGACCTTCACCACCGCCGAGCCCGGCCAGCGCCTGGGCTACGAGCTGTTCTTCCCCGACTTCGGCACCACCTCGCAGGGCGAGCTGCGCCTGGAACCCAGCGGCCCGGGCACGAAGATCAGCTGGGTGATGAACGGCGATATGGGCGCGAACCCGCTGTTCCGCTGGCTGGCCCTGTTCGGCGACCGCATGGTCGGCCCCGACTTCGAGGCCGGCCTGGCCAATCTGAAGGCGCTGGCCGAGCAACCCTGACCTGCCTCATATTGCAGCAGGCCAAGCAATCCCCTTAGGAATCAATCACTTGGCGCCACTGTGGGCAGCTTGCCCACGAACTTGTCCACAGCGGGCGGGGACAGTTCAGTCAAGCTGCGTGCGCACATGGGCAGCCACCGCCGCCAGCGTCGCCGTCAGGCATTGCCGCAGCGGCTCGAAGCCGGCGTTGCGCTCGCGCGTGAGCTCGTCCATATAGAGCGGGCGGCGGATCTCGATCTGCAGGCTGTGGCGGCGCTCGGCCGGCCGGCCAATGCGGCCGATCAGGGCCACGCCCTTGTAGGGATCGTTGCGCGCGACGCTATAGCCATGGCCGCGCAGGCTGGCCTCGATCACGTCCAGCAGGGCCGGCTCGCAAGTCGTGCCGTCGCGGTCGCCCAGCACGAAATCGGCCAGCGCATCGCTGCGCGTCAGGCCCAGGCGCTCGAAGGCGTTGTTGGGCATCGAGTGCAGGTTCAGATGCCAGACCGCGCCGAAGCGGGCATGGGCGCGCTCGACCGCCGCGTCGAGCGCCGCGTGATAGGGCTTCCAGCAGTTGGCGATGCGGGCCTGCACCTCGGCCACCGAGAGTTTGCGCGCATAGATCGGCTGGTCCTTGGCCACCTGGCGCCAGATCAGGCCATAGCCCAGCCGGGTCTTCTCGCCGGGCGCCAGCGGCTCGGGCCAGGGCTCGGCCAGCAGTGCCGGATCGAGGTCGGCGAGCTCGCGGTTGGGGTCGATATAGCTGCGCGGGAAGCGCGCCGCCAGCAGCGTCGCACCCTGGGCCGGCGCGGCCTGCCAGAGCGCGTCCACATGGGTGTCCTCGCCGCGGCGCAGCGTCAGCGGCGGCAGGCAGCTGTCGAAGTCGTCCGGGTAGTCGACGCCGCTGTGCGGCGAGTCACAGACCAGGGGCAGGTCTTGCCCCCCAGGCAGCTGCAGGCGGAACGCGGTGTCGGGCGTGAAGCGCATCGTGATCAGTCCAGGCGGATCTTGGCCTTGGTGACGATACGCTGATACTTGTCCAGCGCGGCGCGGATCTGCAGGGCGAACTGCTCGGGGCTGTTGGCCATCGCGATGCCGGAGATGGACGCGGCCTTCTCCTTGAACTCCGGCGTCTGCATCGCCTTGTGGGCCGCCTCGTGCAGCTTCTTCAGCACCGCCGGCGGCGTGCCGGCCGGCGCGACCAGGCCGAACCAGCCGCCCTCGGCCATCTCGGCAAAGCCCAACTCCTTGTAGGTCGGCACCTCGGGCAGCACCGCCGCCCGCTGCGGCGCCAGCACGGCCAGCGCGCGCAGCTTGCCGGCCTTGATATGGGGCAGGGTCGAGGGCAGGTTGTCGGTCATCGCATTGACGACACCGGCCAGCGCATCGGTCGAGGCCTGGCCCGCGCCCTTGTAGGGGATGTGCAGCAACTCGATGCCGGCCAGGTCCATGAACTGCTCGATGTTCACATGACCCAGCGAGCCATTGCCCGGCGAGGCGAAGCTGTACTTGCCCGGCGCGGCCTTGGCCAGCGCAATGAATTCCTTCATGGTCTTGGCCGGCACGCTGGGGTGGACGACGAAGACGCTGGGCACGGCCAGCACATTGCTGATGGGCGCGAAGTCCTTCACCGCGTCATAGGGCAGCTTGGTGTAGACGGCCGGGTTGGCGCCATGGGTGCTTTGTGTCGCCATGCCTATGGTGTAGCCGTCCGGCGCGGCCTTGGCCACCGCATCGGTGCCCAGGGTGCCGCCGCCACCGCCGCGGTTCTCGACCACCACGGTCTTGCCCAGGAAGGGCCCCATCTTCTCGGCCAGCAGGCGCGCCACCATATCGGTGGAGCCACCCGCCGCGAAGGGCACGATCAGCTTGACCGGCTTGTCCGGATAGTCGGCCAGGGCCGATAACGGCAAGGCAAGCAGCAAGGCGGCGGCCAGCAGGGGGCGGCGGTGAAGGCGCATGGCAAGGGGCTCAGGTGTTGAACAGGATGGCGCGATTCTGTGACCTGCGCTCGGCGCATGAGTCGACAATTTCTCACGCAGGCATGCGCCGCGCTCATAGCAAAATCCGGCCATGCGCATCCGCTCTCCCTCTCTGCATGAACTGCATGCCTTTGCCGCGACCGCCCGGCTGGGCAGTTTCTCGAAGGCGGCCGAGCTGCTGTGCGTGACCCAGGGTGCGGTCAGCCGCGCCGTCGCCCGGCTCGAGGAGCATCTGGGGCAAAGCCTGCTGCTGCGCCAGCCGCGCGGCAACGAGCTGACCCCGGTGGGCCGCAGCTATCTGGAGCTGATCGAGCCGGCGCTGCAGACGCTGGAGTCGGCCGCAGTGGCGCAGCGCACGGCCGAGGGGCCGACGCGGCTGCGCATCTCGGTGGCCCCCACGCTGGCGACCAAATGGCTGATCCCGCGCCTGCCCGACTGGCAGGCCCTGCATCCGCAGATCGCCTTGAGCCTGGCGCCCTACCGGCGCGACGAGGACTTCGGCGACCCCGAGGTCGACGCCTGGCTGCGCCCCGGCGAGGACCTGTGGCCGGCCGGCATCACGGCCGACTACATCGTCGGCCGCGACATCGTGCCGATCTGCCGCCCGCAGGAGCTGCGCGGCCGCCAGGCGCTGCGCGAGCCGGCCGATCTGCTGAGCCGGCCCCTGCTCTATCACAGCCACTATCCGGACAACTGGCGGCAATGGCTGGAGGCGGTCGGCGTGCACGACGCTCAGCTCAAGCCCAGCGCCGATTTCGAGCAGGTCGCGATGCTGGTGCAGGCCGTCGTCTCCGGCCTGGGCGTGGCCGTCGTGCAGCGCTGCCTGATCGCCGACGAGCTGGCCGCCGGCCGCATCGTCATCCCGTTTGGGCAGCCGGTGCAGATCAGCCGCGGCTATATGCTGTGCACCCGCCGCGCCAGCCAGACGCAGCGGGCGCTGCGCAGCCTGCGCCAATGGCTGCTCGCGCAAGGCAGCTAGCCCAGGCTAATCCAGCCCGAACAGCGCCGCACCATTGCCCCAGGCGATCTTGCGCGCGGCCTCGCTCGGCAGCTCGCCCAGCCATTGGCGGGCCTCGCTCATCAGGGCTTCGTAATACTGCCAGCGCTGGTTGACCCAGGTGTCCGAGCCGATCAGGAAGCGCTCGGGCTGCTCGCTCAGCAGGGCCTGCCAGTCCGCGCTGAGGCGGCCGTTCTCGGTCAGGCCGGGCCGGTAGGACAGCTCGCCCAGCAGGCTCGGGTAATGCTTCAGCAGCTCGCGCACCCGCGTGATCGGCACGCCGCCGATGCCGGTATGAGCCCAGATCAGCCGCGCCTTCGGTGCGTGGGCCATCAGCTTGTCAATCGCCACATCGTCGACATGGGCCAGCACCACCAAACCCCGTTCGGCGGCCAGCTGCATCAGCTGGCGCGCCACCGGGCCATCGGCATTGGCGCTGTCGTAGAGATGGAACTCGCCCAGGCCGCGATAGGGGCCGGCCGGCGTGCCGCGCTTGAGCTCGTCCAGCACCATCTGATAGATGGTCGGGTCGGCGAACCAGCCGCTGTAGTCGGCGCGATTGCGGTACAGGCGCACAAAGGGCACGACCCGCAGGCCGGCCGCGCGCGTCGCCTCGCCAGCGCCGGCCAGGCTCAGCGTGCCGGCGTTGGGCCGGCTGTTCGCGACGATGGCGCGCACGCCGCTGCGCTGCATCCGGCCCAGCACATCGGGCAGCGGATGCGGGCCCTGGGCCTCGTCGTTGTAGTGCAGATGGGCATCGAACAGCGGGCCTTCGTAAGGCGCGGCCTGCACGGCCCAGGCCCCAAAGGCCAGCAGGACCAGCACCCAGGCGCGGTAGCGCGAAGACCTCAAGACAGGCTCACGCTGCACTGAGGCTGCGCTCGTGGCCGGCGATCAGCCGGCTGATGCGCGAGACCGACAGACCCAGCTCGCCGGCCAGCACCGTCATCGACAGGCCGCCCTCGGTATGGGCGCGGTACAGGGCCTGCTCGCGCGAGGCGCTGTCGCGCCGCCACTGGGCAAAGGCCTTGGGCGCCGCAGCCTTGCGCGGCGACCTGGCCACCCGGCCCGTGCCGCCGCCGGCCTGGGCCAGCATGCGCTGGGCAAAGGCCTCGTCGCCCAGAAATATCTGGTGGCGCAGATGGCCCCAGATGTCCAGCCCGGGCTCGGCCGCCAGCAGCTTGGCGTAGCGCTCGGCGGCCCGCTTGCGGTCGGCCGCGCCCCGGGCCTCGCGGCCCAGCACATGGCTGAACAGGCCTTGCACATCGAGCCAGTCCGGCGCCGGCTGCTGGCCCAGGTGCGCGCCCAGGCTGTGCCAGGGCCAGTCAGCCCCGCGCCGCGCCAGCCCCTGGCGCTCGGCGCTCAGATCGACATAGCGGCAGGCATCGAGCAGCAGCCGCTCCCGGTCCACCAGCACCGCCTTGAAGCGGCCCTGGAACAAGGGGCCGGTGCCGCCGTGGCGGCGGTTGAAGCTCTGCGTATAGACGCCGTTGAGATGGCGCATCAGGCGCGAGAGATTGGCCTGGCGGGTGTAGATCAGCAGCTGGTAGGCATCGTCCGCAAAGCTGTAGGCCAGCACCTGCGCGTCGAAGCGCTGGGCCGCCTGGGCGATCACGGCCAGCAAGGTGGCGCGGTCGGCGTCGTCGCGAAAGATCGCCGCGCCCTGCTCGCCATGCGAGCTCAGCAGGTAGACGGCGCCGGCGAATTCGATGCGTGGGGGTCTGGCCATGAGGGAACTTAGGCCATCGAATCCCAAAAGGCAAGGCCTGACCCCGCCGGCACGGCCCGCCGCCGGCCGGCGCGTCCGTTGTTTGAGGTACAAACTCGGCCTGACCACCACGACCGACCCTAGCTATGGCCTCCAGTCTGCTTGCCCTGCTCGATGACATCACCACGGTGCTCGACGATGTGGCCGTGCTCAGCAAGCTCGCCGCCAAGAAGACCAGCGGCGTGCTGGGCGACGATCTGGCGCTGAATGCCCAGCAGGTGACAGGTGTTGCCGCCGAGCGCGAGTTGCCGGTGGTCTGGGCCGTCGCCAAGGGCAGCTTTGTCAACAAGCTGATCCTGGTGCCGGCGGCGCTGGCCATCAGCGCCTGGGCGCCCTGGGCCGTGACGCCGCTCTTGATGCTGGGCGGCGCCTTTCTGTGCTTCGAAGGGGTCGAGAAACTGGCCCAAAAATTCCTGCACAGCGCCGAGGATGCCGCCCACGAGCAGGCACTCAGCGAGGCCGTCAAGAACCCGGCCATCGATCTGGTGGCGCTGGAGCGCGACAAGATCAAGGGGGCCGTGCGCACCGACTTCATCCTGTCGGCCGAAATCATCGCGATCACGCTGGGCACGGTCGCCGCCAGCGACTTCACGACCCGGCTGCTGGTGCTCAGCAGCATCGCGGTGATCATGACGGTGGGCGTCTACGGCCTGGTGGCCGGCATCGTCAAGCTCGATGACGCCGGGCTCTATCTGAGCCGCCAGGCCGGTGCCTTGCAGCAGCGCCTGGGCGCGCTGATCCTGGCGGCCGCCCCCTGGCTGATGAAGGCCTTGTCGGTGGCCGGCACGGCGGCGATGTTCCTGGTCGGCGGCGGCATCCTGACCCATGGCATTCCGGGCGCCCACGAGCTGATCCATCATGCGGTGCAGGGCATCAGCGGCAATGGCTTCGTCCAGGGCCTGCTGGGTCTGCTGGCCGATGCCGTGGTCGGCATCGTGGCCGGCCTGATCGCGCTGGGCCTGGTCAGCGGCGTTCAGAAGATCTGGCGCGGGGTCAAGTCTTGAGTTCGCTGCCGCCCGGCACATCGCGCTGGTAGGGCGGCAGCTCGGCGCCGCAATCGCGGCAAAAGCGCGCCTCGGGCAGATGGCCCTCGCTGAGGCAGTCATGGCAGCTGCGCGTCGTGGTCGGCCGGCCGTGGCGCTGGGCCGTCATCTCGGCGGTGACGATGCCGGTCGGCACCGCCAGCACGCCCCAGCCCAGCAGCATCATCAGCGAGGCGATCGCGCGGCCCAGATCGGTCTTGGGCGTGATGTCGCCGAAGCCCACCGTCGTGATGGTGGAGATGGCCCAGTAGAGGCTGGTCGGAATGCTGGTGAAGCCGTTGCCCGGGCCCTCGACCACATACATCACCGTGCCGAGTATCAGCACCACCATCAGCACCACCGACAGGAACACCAGGATCTTGCGCGCGCTGGCGCGCAGCGCATGGGCCAGCATCGCATACTCGGCCACATAGGCGCCCAGCTTGAAGATGCGGAACACCCGCAGCAGGCGCAGCACCCGCACATCGACCAGGAAGTACAGCTCCGGCGCGAACAGCGCCAGATAGGTGGGCAGCACGGCCAGCAGATCGACGATGCCGTAGAAGCTGCGCGCATAGCGCCAGGGATGGCGCACGCAGGCCAGGCGCAGCAGATACTCGATCGTGAACAGCGCGGTGAAGACGAACTCCAGCACACGGAACAACCCGCCCCAGCGTGCCTTGATCGGGGCGACGCTCTCCAGCATCACCACCGCGATGCTGGCCAGCACCAGCGCGATCAGCGCCATGTCGAAGGCGCGGCCGGCGCGCGTGTCGGCCTCGAAGATGATGGTGTAGACCTTCAGGCGCCAGCCGGACAGCGGCCGGCCCAGGCGGTCCGCCTGTAGTTGCTGAAGCGGTGGTCGCTGGCTGTTGTTCTCGGTTCGCATAGCTGTTGGAATGTAGCGGCAAGCGCTGAGGTCTAATACCGGTCCGCGTTTTTGCAGATTCACGAGGATGGCCGCATGAAAATCCACAATGTCGAGATCCAGAAGTTCAAAGCCGCCTCCAACGCCATCAACGGCCTGATGGTGTTCAAGGTCGATGCCCTGGTCACGCCCAAGACCCCGGTCGAGGGAATAGAGCCCAGCACCCTGATCAGCATGACCGAGGCCAATGCCCGGGTACTGATGGCCTTGCTGAAGGCCCAGCTGGCCGAATTCGACGGCAAGAAGGCCAAGAGCCGGTTCTGAACCGGACCGGCGACAATCGCGCGATGGAATATCCCCAATACAACCCCCAGTCCGACAACCTCCCGCTCTCCGACGAGGAGTTGTCGACGCTGGATGACATGCTGGCCCGGCTGCCCAGCGACGGCGCGATGAATATCGAGGCGCTGGACGGCTATCTGTCCGGCCTGCTCCTGAGCCCGCAGCCGCTGGCCGAGCTGCCCGGCTCGGACTGGCTGCCCCTGGTCTGGGGCGGCGACGGCGAGGAAGGCCAGCCCGACACCTGGCCCTTCGTCAGCGGCAAGCAGAAAAAGCGCGTGATGCTGCTGGTGCTGCGCCATCTGCGCGCCATCGCCCACCAATGGGAGCTGGCCGCCGCCCGGCCCGAGGCCTGGGAGCCGATCTTCAGCATCGCCGAAGTGGATGAGCAGGATCTGACCGACGCCGGCGACTGGTCGCTGGGCTTTCTCAGCGCGGTCGACCTGGCGCCTGGCGCCTGGAAGCCGCTGTTCGAGACGGCCGAGACCGCCGCGCTGCTGGAGCCCATCACGCTGCTGGGCAGCGATGAGTCGCAACTCAGCGAGCTTGACGCCGCCCGCCTGGCCGACCCGCTGCAGCGCGACGCGCTGAGCCGCGCGGTGCCGGACCAGCTCCTGCAGCTGCTGGCGCTGCGACAGGCCTCCTGAGCCCTGCTCAGGGCTGGGCGCGGCCCAGCTGCTGCAGCCAGAAGGCCTCGTACTTGCGGTGCCAGCCGACGGTCTTGACCGCGCCGCCCATGCTGTGATCACCGTCGGGATCGAGGAAGAGATCGACCAGGGGCTGCTTGCCGGCCTCCATCAGCGCGCGGTAGACATTGACCGTGTCCTGGTACAGCACATTCGGGTCCAGCATGCCGTGCACCAGCAGCAGCGGCTTCTTCAGGCCCTTGGCCAGCGGCAGCAGCGAATGCTTGCGCAGCACCGGCTTCTTGCGGTCCACCGGGCCTATGGTGCGGCCGCTGTACCAGCTGTTGTAGTTCTCCCATTCGGTCGGGCCGGCGCCGGCAATGCCGGCGGCAAACAGCTCCGGCTTCGTATACATCGTGTACTGGGTCTGGAAGCCGCCGAAGCTCCAGCCGTTCAGGCCCACCCGCGCCGGGTCGACGCCCAGGTTCGCGGCCATATGGCGGTGCAGGTCCTCCAGATCCTCGGTCTGCGGCTGGCCCGGCTGCTGCCAGTTGGCGCCGGCAAAGCGGCGGCCGTAGTTGGACTGGCCGCGCGGATCCACCGTCACCATCACATAGCCGTGGCGCACCGCCATATACATCGCGAACAGATAGCCGGTCGGCTGGAAACTGTCGGTCTCGACCGAATGGCGATCGTTCAGCGGGCCGCCATAGGTGTAGACCACGGCCGGGCGGCGGTCGCTGGCCTGCCAGCCGGCAGGCTTGAACACATAGGCCGGAATGCTGTCGCCATGACGGTTCCTGAAGCTGAAACGCTCGGGCCGCAGCCGGTCCACCCGGGCCCAGGCCGGGTCATGGCTCTGGGTCAGCACCCGCGCCGGCTGGCCGGGCACTGAGGAGATCAGCTTCAGCTCGGGTCGCTGGGCCCAGTGGCCGGCATTGGCGGCCAGCCAGCGGCCGTCCTCCGAAACCACGGCGTTGCGGTGGTAGTCGGGCGCGCTTCCCAGCGCCTGCATCGCGCCGTCGGCCAGTTCGACCTTGTAGAGATTCATCGCCGCCGCATCGTCGCGGTTGGCCGCGACAAACATCGCGCGGCTGTCCGGCGTGAAACCCAGCAGCTGGTGCGCCTCGAACTCGCCCTGGAGCAGGGGCTTGAGCTGGCGCGTGGCGATGTCCCAGGCCCAGGGCTGGCGGAAGTCGTTGTCGGACAGCAGCGCGATCAGCCGTTTGCCGTCCGGTGTGAAGCGAGGTGCGAACACATTGACCAGCTCATGGTGCACATCGCCGCGCCGCTCGATCACGACCTCCGGCTTGCCCGTTTCGTCGGCGCGGCCCAGGTAGACGCGCAGCAGCTCCTTCTCGCGCTCCCAGGTCGCGAAGGCGTAGTGGCTGCCGTCGCGGGCCCAGGCCACCGGGCTGATCTCGAACCAGCCGTCGCCGCCGGCCTGGGTGAAGACCGGCGCCGGCTGGCGGGCCGGCGCACTGTCAAGACCCGGCACCCGGCGGATATACAGGGCCAGCGGCTGCTGCATGCGCTTGTCGTCCGAGACCTCGCGATCGACCTTCTTGGCCGTCGCGAAGCGCTCGCCGTAATTCATGATCTCGACCTGGCGGCCGGGCTTGGGCGCCGGGCCGCTCGCGCCAACGGGTGGCACCAGCGGTGCGCGCGCCAGCAGAGACATCCAGCGGCCGTCCTCGCTGAGCACGGTGGACTCGATGCGGTATTTCTTCGCCGCCTCGTCCTCGTCGGCATGGATCAGCTCGCGGTTGATCACCTGCACCGCCATGCCGGCAAAGCGCGCGCGCAGCACCCGGCTCTCGTCCATATAGACAAAGCCCTGGTCGTCGGGCGTGTAGGCCACGATGCGCAGCTGGCGCTGCGTGCCGAGCAAGGGCGTGAGGCGGTTGCCATCGGCCTGCCAGCGGAACAGACCGCCGCGGTACTGGAAGATCAGCTCATCGCGCTGGCGCGCCCAGGCCAGCTGGCTGACGCCGGGATAGAGGTCGGTCGGCTTGAGCTGGTCCTTGGCCAGCTTCTTCTTCAGCTCGTCGCGCCATTCCCACAGCTCCTTGTCCTTGTCCGGCGCCGAGGCTGCCGCACTGGCCGGCGCGGCAGCGGCCGGCTTGCCGCCACGCCGCGCGACCAGGGCCTCGGCAGCGCGCTTCTCGGCGTCGGCCTCGGCCTTGTCGGCGGCCTTCTGCGCGTCCTCGCGTTTCTTCTTCTCGGCGAATTCCAGCTTCAGTGCCGCGATCTGCTCGGCTTCCCACTGCGCCAGATCGACCGTCTCGCCGCGCAGATAGGCGGCCTGGGCCTCCTCGCGGGCCTGGCGCTCGGTCTGCTCGCGCTCGCGCTGCAGGCGCTTTTTCTCGAAACGCTCCAGATCCTCCGGCGCGTCATGGGCCTGCATCAGCGCCGGCGATGTCAGGCGCAAGGTCTTGCCGCTGCGCGTGTCATGCACATAGAGATCGCTGCCGGGCTCGCCATGCGGGTTCCACAGATAGGCCAGATAGCGGCCGCTGCGGCTGAAGGCGGGTTCGCGGGCGGGTTCGCCCCGGTAGGGCTTGTCGCGAAACAGCGACTCCAAGGTCAGCGGCGACGGGTTCTGGGCCAGCACCGGCTGCGGGCCGGCGCCAAGGGACAGGGCGGCCAGCAGGGCGGCGGCCACAGAGAGGAATTTCCAGCGTGCCAAATCGATAACTCCGAGCAGCCCGTGCTTCGGGCGGGGGGATTCTAGGGTTGCGCGGCACGGCCGCCGCCGCAAGGCATCGCCAAATCGCACGCGGCCGCAGGTCTCTCAGTTAATATCCGCCCTACCCATCTTGGGTCCATCCGCCCGCCCCATGCTCGTCAAGATCTTTGCCAGCCTCGGCCTCGCGATCTGCCTCGTGCTGGCCCTGCATATGTGCTTGAGCCGGCGCCATCAGCTGCGCATGGAAGCCTGGTGGGCGACGGGCTGGCGCTGGATCTCCAAACGAGCCATCAGCCCTTTCGATGCCCGCGAGCGCCGCCGCGCCGCGCACGAAGCCGCGATGGAAGCCATCAACCGCGCCAAGCGCAGCGCCCCCGACACCGACCGCGGCCAGTGGGACGGCAACGTCTACCGCCCCAAGCAGTTCGACAAGCCGCGCAAACCGCATTAGCGCTTCAGGCGGCTTGCCCCCGCAGCAAGACCGGCGCCAGCGCGCGCCCCGAATGCGAGCCCGAGGCCACCACCTGCTCCGGCGTGCCGGCCACGACGATGCGCCCGCCGGCCGTGCCGCCCTCGGGGCCCAGATCGATGACCCAGTCGGCCTCGGCGATCACATCGAGGTCGTGCTCGATCACGACCACCGAATGCCCGCCGGCCACCAGGCGGTGCAGCACGCGTATCAGCTTCTCGACATCGGCCATATGCAGGCCCACGGTCGGTTCGTCCAGCACATAGAGCGTGTGCGGCGCCTTCTGGCCGCGGCGCGTGACGTCGTCGCGCACCTTGACCAGCTCGGACACCAGCTTGATGCGCTGCGCCTCGCCGCCCGACAGCGTCGGTGAGGGCTGGCCCAGGGTCAGATAGCCCAGGCCCACATCCTTCAGCAGTTGCAGCGGGTGGGCGATGTTCGGCATCGCCGCGAAGAACTCGACCGCCTCGTCGACCTCCATCGCCAGGACATCGCCGATGCTCTTGCCGCGCCAGCTGACGCCCAGGGTCTCGGGATTGAAACGCTGGCCATGGCACTGGTCGCACAGCACCTTCACATCGGGCAGAAAGCTCATCTCTATGGTGCGCATGCCCTGGCCCTCGCAGCCGGGGCAGCGGCCCTCACCTGTGTTGAAGGAGAAACGCGCCGGCGCATAGCCGCGCGCCTTGGCCTCCAGGGTCTCGGCGAAGAGCTTGCGGATCGCGTCCCAGAAACCGATATAGGTGGCCGGGCAGGAACGCGGCGTCTTGCCGATCGGTGTCTGGTCCACCTCCAGCACCCGGTCGACCTGGGCATGGCCCTCGATGCCCGCGCAACCGATCCAGGGATTGGGCGCGCGGCGCAGCGGCACAGCCTGGGCCATATTGGCCAGCAGCACATCGCGCGCCAGGGTGCTCTTGCCCGAGCCGGACACGCCGGTGATCGCCACCAGGCGGTGCAGCGGCACATCGATGCTGACCTGCTGCAGATTGTGCAGGGTCGCGTCGAGCACACGCAGCTTCGGCGCCCCGTCCAGCATCTCGCGGCGCGCCTGCAGCGGGTGCAGCAATGGATTGGCGAGGAAGCGGCCGGTGACCGAGTCCGGCTGCAGCGCCAGATCGGCCGCTGTGCCCTCGGCGACGACGCGGCCGCCACGCTTGCCGGCGCCGGGGCCGATGTCGATGATGTGGTCGGCCCGGCGTATCGTGTCCTCGTCGTGCTCGACGACGACCAGGGTGTTGCCCTTGTCGCCCAGCGTCCCGAGCGCCTTCAGCAGGATCTGGTTGTCGCGCGGATGCAGGCCTATGGTGGGCTCGTCGAGGATGTAGCAGACGCCCTGCAGATTGCTGCCCAGCTGGGCGGCCAGGCGGATGCGCTGGGCCTCGCCGCCGGAGAGGGTCGGCGCCGCGCGGTCCAGGGTCAGATAGCCCAGGCCCACCTCTTCGAGGAACTCCAGCCGGCCCTTGATCTCGACCACCACGTCGCGGGCGATGTCGGCGTCGCGGCCGGTCAACTCCAGCGCATCGACCCAGGCCCGGGCGTCCTTGACGCTCCAGCCGGCCACCGTACTGATGGCCTGGTCCTCGAAGGTCACGGCGCGGGCGGAGGGGTTCAGGCGCGAGCCGCAGCAGTCCGGGCAGGGCTGGTCGACCAGGCCCTCGACCTCGGCCTCTTCCGAAGGGAAGCTTTGTTCACGGCCTTTGTTGTCCTTGTCCTGGACCGAATCGTCCAGCGCCTTGCGCTGCTCGCGGGTCAAGGCAAGACCGGTCCCCACGCAGCTGGTGCACCAGCCATGCTTGCTGTTGTAGCTGAACATGCGCGGGTCCAGCTCGCCATAGCTGGTGCCGCAGGTCGGGCAGGCGCGCTTGGTCGAGAACACCTTGACGCTGCCGATCCGGGCCGTGCTCTGGCCGTCGGCAATCGCCGCGTGCAGGCCGTCCAGCGGGCTCAAGAGGTGCAGCACGCCCTTGCCCAGGTCCAGGGCCTTGGCCAGCAGCTCGCGCAGCTGGGCCTCGTTGTCGGGGCGTATCACCAGATCGCCGACCGGCAGTTCCAGGGTGTGCTCCTTGAAGCGATCCAGCCGCGGCCAGGGCGCGGTCGGCAGGAATTCGCCGTCGACCCGCAGATGCGTGTGGCCGCGCGCCTTGGCCCATTTGGCCAGGTCGGTATAGAGGCCCTTGCGATTCACGACCAGCGGCGCCAGCAAGCCCACATGCTGGCCCTTGTGGTCGCGCAAGAGCTGGGCGGCGATCGACTCGACGCTTTGCGGCTTGACCGGCGTGCCGTCGTGAATGCAGTGCTGCACGCCCAGCTTCACATAGAGCAGGCGCAGGAAATGCCAGACCTCGGTGGTGGTGGCCACCGTGCTCTTGCGGCCGCCGCGCGAGAGGCGCTGCTCGATGGCCACGGTCGGCGGAATGCCCCAGACCGCATCGACCTCGGGTCGGCCGGCCGGCTGCACGATCGACCGCGCATAGGCGTTCAGCGATTCCAGATAGCGGCGCTGGCCCTCGTTGAACAGGATGTCGAAGGCCAGGGTCGACTTGCCCGAGCCGGACACGCCGGTGATCACATTGAACTTGCCGCGCGGGATGGACACGTCCACCGACTTCAGATTGTGCTCGCGCGCATTGACGATGCGGATGGCCTCGTCCTGCGCCTTGCGGCGCGCCCGCACCAGGGTCTGCAGCGGCACGCCCTCTTCCACCGCCAGCGCCGGCCGGTCCATGTGGGCGGCGTATTCGCGCAGCGCCAGCGCGGTGTGCGAGCTCGGGTGCTCCTTGACCTCCTCCGGCGTGCCCTGGCAGACCAGTTCACCGCCCTGCTCACCGCCCTCGGGGCCAAGATCGATCAGCCAGTCGGCCGCGCGTATCACATCGAGGTTGTGCTCGATCAGAATCAGCGAATGACCGGCGCCCAGCAGCTTGCGCATCGCGCGCATCAGCTTGGCGATGTCGTCGAAATGCAGGCCGGTGGTCGGCTCGTCGAACAGGAACAGCGTGCCCTTCTTCGCGACGGCCTGGCGCGTCTTGCTCGCCGTGCTGGCGGCCTCGGCCAGGAAGCCAGCCAGTTTCAGGCGCTGGGCCTCGCCGCCCGACAGCGTGGGCACCGGCTGACCCAGCTTGATGTATTCCAGGCCTACATCGACGATGGGCTGCAGCTTGGCGACCACCTCGCGGTCGTCCTTGAACAGACTCACTGCCTCGCTGACGGTCAGGTCCAGCACATCGGCCACGCTGAGCTCGCGCGGGCCGCGCAAGAGCTTCACATCCAGCATCTCGCCACGGTAGCGGCGGCCATCGCAGTCCGGGCAGCGCAGATAGACGTCGGACAGGAACTGCATCTCGACATGCTCGAAGCCCGAGCCGCCGCAGGTCGGGCAGCGGCCGTCGCCGGCATTGAAGCTGAACATGCCGGCCGTGTAGCTGCGCTCGCGCGCCATCGGCGCATCGGCGAACAGCTTGCGCAGCTCGTCGAAGGCGCCGACATAGGAGGCCGGGTTCGAGCGCGCGGTCTTGCCGATCGGCGACTGGTCGACGAAGACCGCGCCGGACAGCCAGTCAGCACCCAGCAAGCGCTCGTGCGTGCCGGGCGTCTCGGTGGCCTGGCCGAAATGGCGGGCCAGCGCCGGGTACAGCACGTCCTGCATCAGGGTGCTCTTGCCCGAGCCCGACACGCCGGTGACCACCACCATGCGCTGCAGCGGGAACTCGACCGTGACATTGCGCAGATTGTGTTCGCGCGCGCCTTCGAGGATCAATCGTGGCGTGCTGGCCTCGACCAGGCGCTTGAGCCCCATGCCCACATGCTTGCGGCCGCCCAGATAGGCACCGGTCAAGGTGTCGGCGGCGCGTATCGATTCGGGCGTGCCGTCGAAGACGATCTCGCCGCCCTTCTCGCCGGGGCCGGGGCCCATATCGATCAGGCGGTCGGCCGCCAGCATCACGGCCGGATCGTGCTCGACCACCACCAGCGTATTGCCGGCATCGCGCAGCCGGTGCATGGCCTGC
Organism: Roseateles cavernae; assembly: GCF_040187885.1. NCBI lineage: Bacteria > Pseudomonadati > Pseudomonadota > Betaproteobacteria > Burkholderiales > Sphaerotilaceae > Roseateles > Roseateles cavernae. The sequence continues at coordinate 189,844 of NZ_JBDPLH010000002.1, read as the reverse complement.
ACGATGCGGTTCATATCGCGCGGGTGCAGGCCGATGCTGGGCTCGTCCAGCACGAACAAGGTGTTGACCAGGGAGGTGCCCAGCGCCGTCGTCAGGTTGATGCGCTGCACCTCGCCGCCGCTCAGGGTGCGGCTCTGGCGGTCCAGCGTCAGGTAGCCGATGCCGACATCGACCAGGTACTTGAGCCGGTTGCGGATCTCGTCGAGCAATAACTTCAGCGCATCGTCCAGCAGGGTGCTGGGCAGCTGCAGCTCATCCATGAAGGCGCGCAGCCGGTGGATCGGCAGCTGCATCAGATCGTGCAGGTTCAGGCCCGGCAGGGCTTCGAGCTGGTCGCGCTGCCAGGCCACGCCCATAGGCATCACGCGCTGCGCGGCCGGCAGCACCGCATCGGCCAGGGCCTTGGAGCCGACACGCCACAGCAGCGCCTCGGTCTTCAGCCGCGCGCCGCCGCAGGTGCCGCAGGGCGTGTAGCTGCGGTACTTGGACAAGAGCACACGGATGTGCATCTTGTAGGCCTTGCTCTCCAGATACTCGAAGAAGCGCTTGACCCCGTACCACTGCTTGTTCCAGTTGCCGCTCCAGTTCGGCGAGCCCTCGACGACCCAGTCGCGCTGGGCCGGGCTGAGCTGCATCCAGGCGGTGTCGCGCGGGATGCCGGCCTCGCCGGCGTACTTCATCAGGTCGGCCTGGCAGCTTTCCCAGGCCGGCGTCTGCATCGGCTTGATCGCGCCGCCGCGCAGCGTCTTCTTCTCGTCCGGGATCACCAGTCCCATATCGACACCGATCACGCGGCCGAAGCCGCGGCAGGTCTCGCAGGCGCCCATCGCCGAGTTGAAGGAGAACAGCGGCGGCTGCGGGTCCTGGTAGCGCAGATCGCTGTCGGGGCAGTGCAGGCCGGTCGAATAGCGCCACAGCTCGGGCTCACCCTCGCCCTCGGCCGGCATCGCATAGATGTTCATGCGGCCGCTGCCGCGCTTCAGGCTCAGCTCGATGGCCTCCATCGCGCGCTGCTTGTCGGCACCCTGGATGCGGAAGCGGTCGGCCACGACATCCAGCACCTTGCGCGGCCCGGTCGGCGTGCCGACCTCCCGTTCGGCCTGCACCCGGGTGAAACCGCTGGCCGACAGCCACTGCTCGATCTGCTCGGCGGTGGTGTTTCCGGGCAACTCGACCGGGAAGGTCAGTATCAGTCTGGGATCAGTTGCCGAGGTTCGCGCCAGCAGTTCGGCGTAAATCGTCTGCGCCGTGTCGTGCCGCACGCCCTGCGCGGTCTGCTTATCGAACAACTCGGCGGCGCGGGCATAGAGCAGCTTCAGATGGTCGTTCAGCTCGGTCATCGTGCCGACCGTCGAGCGCGAGGTGCGCACCGGGTTGGTCTGGTCGATCGCAATGGCCGGCGGCACGCCGTCCACCTTGTCCACCGCCGGCCGGTCCATCCGGTCCAGGAACTGGCGGGCATAGGCGCTGAAGGTCTCGACATAGCGGCGCTGGCCCTCGGCATAGAGGGTGTCGAACACCAGGCTGGACTTGCCCGAGCCGCTGGGGCCGGTGACCACCGTCAGCTCCGCCGTGCGAATGTCCAGATCCAGATTCTTCAGATTGTGTTGACGCGCGCCGCGTATGCGGATCAGACCTTCGGACATTGCTTGGCAGCCTTGGCAGGGAGGAGACCGGACATTCTAGGGAGCGAGCGGCACAATCCTGTCAGCAGGGCCGATGTCAAGGCCCGCAGTGCAGGGACCCTGGGCGTTGCGCTGGGGCGCTTCACAGGCAACAATTGACCCCACGCCCGGCCCTCCACCCAAAAACAAGGGAAAACCCTTGAATTGAACGAGACGCCGGGGGCCTGGTGGCGATAGGCTTGGGAGCCGCATCGCCGGCGGGATGCACCGCAGGTGCCGGGAGTTCAGCGACGGGATGGATGGGAAGCTTCGAGGCTTATCAATCAATGCAAACAACAACCCTCATCAATATCCACAGGCCGGGCCTGATGGCGCCGCTGCTGGCGCAGTCGGGTCAGGAGTCGGGACCGCTGAGCCCGGGCGAGCAGAGCGACGCCTCACGGCCGCAGCAAGCCACCACGCTGCCCACCGTGCTGCTGGTCGAGGACAACCATATCAACCAGGTCGTCGCGCTCGAGTTCCTGGCCTTGATGGGGGTGCAGAGCCGGCTCGCGAAGAACGGCCTGGAAGCCGTGTCGCTGTGCCTGGAATCGCCGCCCGATCTGGTGCTGATGGACATCCAGATGCCCGGCATGGACGGCCTCGAATGCGCCCGCCGCCTGCGCGAGCTGCAGCGCGAAGGCCAGCTGCCCGCCTTCCCCATCCTGGCCCTGACCGCCCACGCGCTGGAAGCCGATGTGCTGGCCAGCATGGACGCCGGCATGGACGAGCACCTGACCAAGCCGCTGGACTTCGTCGCGCTGCGCACACGGCTGCATCGCTGGCTCAAGCTGCCCGGGCTGAATTGAGCGGCCGGGCTTGCTCGCGCGGGACAGGCGCAGCCGGTGCGGATCCCCATGAGCTATCTTGAACGCAATCGCCAGAGCTGGAACGACGGCGTCATGTCCCGCAGCGTCTGGGCGCAGCCGGTCGGGCCGGACGCTGTTGCAGCGGCCCGCGCGGGCGACTTACGTCTGCTGCTGACACCGAGCACCCCGGTGCCGGCCGATTGGCTGTCCGACATCGCCGGCCGCGACCTGCTGTGCCTGGCCTCCGGCGGCGGCCAGCAAGTACCGCTGCTGGCCGCCGCCGGCGCGTCGGTGGTCAGCTTCGATCTGTCCGACGAGCAGTTGCGCAAGGATCAGTGGGTCGCCGATCGCGAGGGGCTCAGCATCCGCTGCCAGCAAGGGAACATGGCCGACTTGGCCTGCTTTGACGATGCCTCGTTCGATCTGATCTTCAATCCTGCCTCGACCGTCTTTGTCAAGGATTTGGCGCCGGTATGGCGCGAATGCCATCGCGTGCTGCGGCCCGGCGGCGTGCTGCTGACCGGCTTCATGAATCCCGCCGTGTTCATGTTTGACCATGAAGAGGTAGAGCAAGCGGGGGCGTTGGTGGTCAGGTATTCGCTGCCTTACTCGGACGAGGCCGACCTGGCCGCCGAACGCCTGGAAGCCAAGATCAAGGCCAAGGAACCGCTGGAATTCAGCCACTCGCTAACCTCCCAGATCGGCGGGCAGACCCAGGCCGGCTTCATGATCACAGGCCTGTACGAGGACCATTGGTACGACAACAGCTGGCCCTTCAGCAATCGCGCGCCGGTTTGTATTGCCACGCGCGCCCTCAAACCGCGTTGAATCCGGCGCCGCTCAGGCCCCGCCGAGAAAACGCTCCACCAGCGCAAACTGCTCCGGCACATTGAGCGCCGGCGCATGGCCGCAGCCGGCGATCGTCGCGACCACGGCGCGCGGGCCGCGGCTGCGCATCGCTTCGGCGGTCTCGGCCAGCAGCAGGTCGGAGTCTTCGCCGCGCAGGCACAGCACCGGCAGGTCCAGGCTGTCCCAGGCGTCCCAGAGCTGGTAGTCCTGCGGGTGGTGGATGAACTGCTGGACCATGGCCGGGTCGTAATGCGGGGTGACACGGCCGTCGGGCAGGCGCCGTACCGAGGTCTCGGTCAGATGGCGCCACTGCGCGTCGCTCAAGGCACCGTAGGGCTTGTAGACCTGGCGGAAATACTGCTCCAGCTCGCTCACCGTGTCGAAGGCCGCCGGGTTGCCGGCATAGCTGCGGATGCGTGCGATCGCCGCCTCGGCAAGCTGCGGGCCGTTGTCGTTGAGCACCAGGCGGCGGATGCGGCCGCGCAAGGGGCCGGCCGCGGCCAGGGTGCCGATCGCGCCGCCCATCGAGGTGCCGACCCAGTGGAAAGCGCCCATGCCCAGCTGGTCGACCAGGTCCACGGCCAGCTTCACATAGAAGTCCAGGCAGTACTCGCTGGCCGGAGCCGGGCTCCATTGCGACAGACCGCGGCCCAGCGTGTCGGGACAGATCACGCGGTAGCGGCCGCTGAGATGGCGGGCCAGCTCGTCCATATCGCGGCCGGTGCGTGCCAGCCCATGCCAGGCGATCACGACCTCGGGATTGCCGGCGCCCCATTCGGTGTAATGGATCTCGCGGCCGGCGCAGCGCAGGTAGTGGGAGCTGAAGGATGCACTCATGGCGAGTTCTCCTGGGCTCGGGCGCGCAGCCGCCCGACGACGCCGCTGGGGAAGTGATAGACCGCCAGCACGAACAGCAGACCCAGCCAGAGCAGCCAGCGATCCGGTGCGATCAGCTGCGACAGCAGCGGCACGCCCTCGACCGCCCCGGCGCCCAGCTTCATCAAGTCCTGCAGATAGTTCTGCGCCAGCACGAAGAGCACGCTGCCTATCACCGCGCCGTAGATCGTGCCCATGCCGCCGATCACGACGATCAGGAGGATGTCCAGCATGATCTCGAAGGACAGCGAGGTGTCGGGCCCGTTGTAGCGCAGCCAGAGCGCCAGCAGCGCGCCGGCCAGGGTCGCGAACAACGCGGCCAGCACGTTGGACCAGGTGCGATAGACCACGGTGCGGTAACCGATGGCCTCGGCGCGGAAGTCGTTCTCGCGGATCGCCTGCAGCACGCGGCCGAACGGGGAGTTGACGATGCGCAGCATCAGCAGCACCAGGGCCACGGTGGCGAAGAACAGCAGGTAGTAGGAGGCGAAGCGGCCGTCGATGGCCGCGCCGAGAAACGGCTGCTCCAGATACTCGGTGCCGGGCTGCAGGGCCTCGGGCACCTTGAAGCTGAGTCCGTCCTCACCGCCGGTGAAGTCCGACAGCTGCGAGGCCAGGGTCAGAAAGGCCGAGGCCACGGCCAAGGTGATCATCGCGAAGAAGATCGCCTTGACCCGCAGGCTGAACAGGCCGATCAGCAGGGACAGCAGGAGCGAGACCGCCAGCGCACCTGCAAGACCTGCCCCCACCGCGGCCCAGCCGGGGCCCATCCGCGAGCTGGCGATCGCGATGCCATAGGCGCCGATGCCGAAGAACATCGTGTGGGCAAAGCTGACGATGCCGGTATAGCCCAGCAGCAGGTCGTAGCTGGCCACCAGCACGATGAAGATCAGGATCTTGGCGGCGACGTTCAGCGCCCGGGTCGACGGGAAGATGAAGGGCGTCAGCGCCAGGCCCAGCACCGTGGCGATCAGCAGCAGCGACAGCAGCCTGCTGCGCGGCAGGTCGTGGGAAAGAAGGGCTTTGAGCATCATCGATTCGTGACCGGATAAAGCCCTTGCGGGCGCCACAACAGGATGGCCACCATCAAGCCGATGTTGGAGAACAGCGCCACCTTGGGCGCCAGAAAGCCGGTGTAGTTGGCCATCAGGCCCACCAGCAGCGCGCCGACGAAGCAGCCCAGGGTCGAGCCCAGGCCGCCGATGATGATGACGATGAAGATCAGGGTGTTGACCTGGGCGCCGATCTGCGGCGTCACGCTCTGCTGGTACAGGCCCCACATCACGCCGCCCAGGCCGGCCAGGGCCGAGCCGCCGACGAAGACGCCGACGAAGAGCCGGCGGATCCGGTAGCCCAGGCTCTCGACCATCTCGCGGTCCTGCACGCCCGCGCGTATCAGCAGGCCGAGCTTGGTGCGATTCAAGAGCCACAACAGGCCGGCGAACACGGCCAGCCCCAGCAGCACGGCCAGCACACGGAACTTCTCGACCGCCACATCGCCGAACAGCAGCGCGCCGCGCAGGCCCTCGGGCAGCGGCAGCGCGATCATCTGCGCGCCCCAGATCATCTTGATCAGCTCCTCGCCGATGATCATGCCGCCCATCGTGATCAGGATCTGTTTCAGATGCATGCCGTAGACCGGCCGCACCAGCACCCGCTCGAAGGCCAGGCCGACCGCCGCGGCCACCGCCATGCCCACCGCGCAAGCCACGGCCACCGCGATCAGATTGCTCAGCAGCGAGGGGCTGGCGGTGAATCCACTCATCGCCCCCAGCACCGTGGTCGCCATGAAAGCGCCCAGGGCGATGAAGACGCCATGGCCGAAGTTCAAGACGTCCATCAGCCCGAACACCAGGGTCAGGCCCGAGGCGATGATGAAGATGATCAAGCCCATCGCCAGGCCGGCCAGGGTCAGCGTGGCCCAGGTGCTGGGGCTGCCGATCAGCGGCAGCGCGATCAGGGCCAGGCCCAGCAACAGGAGCAGCGGCAACAGGTTCTTGCGTTCGGCGCTGATGATCATTGGTAGACTCCCAGCGACAGACCCAGGAGACGCTGCTGCAGTGCCTCGTCGCCGGCCAGCTCGGCCATCGCGCCGCTGTGCACGACACGGCCGTCGTCCATCACCGCGACCCGGTCGCCCAAGGCCTTGGCCACCATGAAGTTCTGCTCGACCAGCAGCACCGTGCTGCGGCTGCGTTTCAACTCGCGCAAGGCTTCGATCATGTTCAGGATGATGGCGGGCGCCAGGCCCTTGGAGGGTTCATCGATCAGCAGCAGGCGGCGCGGCTCTATCATCGCGCGGGCGATGGCCAGCATCTGCTTCTGGCCGCCGCTGAGCTTGCCGGCGGGATGCAGCCAGAAGGTCTTCAGCGCCGGAAAGAGGCCGAACAGCCAGTCCAGGCGCTGCGTGTCCAGCTCGTCGATGGAGCGGGCCCGGCGCGCGGCCAGCAGCAGGTTCTCGCGTACCGTCAGGTCGCCGAAGATGCCCATGTTCTCGGGCACATAGGCGACGTCGCGCTGCGCGATCTCGGGCGTGGTCGCGGCGGTGATGGGCCGGCCGTCGAACAAGACCTGACCCTGGCTGGCCTTCCACAGGCCCATGATGGTTCGCAGCGTCGTGGTCTTGCCGGCGCCGTTGCGACCCAGGAGCATCGTGACCTGGCCCTCGGGCACGGCCAGGTCGACGCCGTGCAGGATGTGATAGGCGCCGATATGGGTATGCACCCCCTCAAGGCTCAGCAAGGGCTTGCTCATGCCGCCACCCCGAGATAGGCGTTCTGCACCACGGGCGAGGCGATCACGGCGGCCGGCTCGCCATCGGCCACCAGCTGGCCGTTGTGCAGCACGATGATGCGGTCGGCCAGCTCGCGCACCACATCCATCTTGTGCTCGACCAGCAGGATGGTGTGGCGCCCTTCCGCCTTCAGTGCGCGTATCAGGTCCAGGATCACCGGCACCTCGTCGACGCTCATGCCGGCGGTCGGCTCGTCGAACATATAGACCTCGGGCTGCAGCGCGATCAGCAGCGCCACCTCCAGCTTGCGCTGGTCGCCATGCGGCAGGCTGGCCGCCGGGGCCTCGGCCCGGGCGCCCAGGCGCACCCGCTCGACGATGGCTTGCGCCTCGTCCAGCAGCTCGCGGTGGCTCAGCCACACGCTCAAGAAGTTCAGCCCCATGCCGCGCCGCGCCTGCACCGCCAGCCGCACGTTCTCCAGCACCGACAGATTCGGAAACAGCTGGGTCAGCTGAAAAGCCCGCCCGAGGCCACGGCGCGTGCGCTGCGGCGCCGACAGCGGGGTCAGGTCATGCCCGTCGAGCGACACCGAGCCCTCGCTGGCCCGCAGCTGGCCCGAGATCAGATTGAAATAGGTCGTCTTGCCGGCCCCGTTGGGCCCGACGATGGCCGTCAGCGTGCCGGGTCGGAAGGCGCAGGACACATGGTCGACCGCCACATGGCCGCCGAAGCGAATCGTCAGGTCACGGGTTTCAAGCATCGACGACTCAACGCTTGTTGCGAACCGGTACCTGCATTTCCTCGGGCTTGATCTCGCGGATCAGCTCGGGCACGCCCCAGGGGAAGGCCGGATCCACCTTGATCTTGAAGTGATACATGGACTGCATCGCCTGGTGATCCTCGGCACGGAAGCTCATCTTGCCCTTGGGCGTCTCGAAGCTCATGCCCTCCATGGTCTTGATCAGCTTGTTGGTGTTGGTGTCGCCGGCGGTCTTCTTCAGCGCCTCGACCACCGCGATCGCCGCGCTCATGCCGCCGGCGGTGAAAAAGTCCGGCGGCGTCTTCAGCTGCTTGTAGTGATTGGCCACCAGCCACTCGTTGGCCGGGTTCTTCGGGATGCCGAAGTAGTAGTAGGTCGCGCCCTCCATGCCGGGGAAGGCCTTGTAATTGACCATCGCCGGCATGATGTTGCCGCCGGTCGCGACCTCGATGCCATGGCGCTTCAGGTCCAGATCGGCGATCTTGAAGGGGTTGCCGGCACCGGCCCAGATGATGAAGATCACCTTGCGGCCCGGCTGGTCCTTCAGCTTGTCGATCAGGCGCTGGGCGCCGGCGGTGAAGTCGGTGGTCGTCGTTGGCAGGTACTCTTCGTGAACAATCTTGGCCTTCTTGACCGCGTCCTTGAAGGCCTTCACGCCGTCGCGGCCAAAGGCATAGTCCTGCGCCAGGGTCGCGATCGTCACGCCGGCCTTGTCCAGCGCCACCGCGTTGGAGATCGCATCCTGGCTGGAGTTGCGGCCGGTGCGGAAGATGTATTTGTTCCACTTGTCGCCGGTGATCGAGTCGGCCACGGCGGGCTCCACCAGCAGGATCTTCTTGTACTCCTCGGCCACCGGCAGCAGGGCCAGGGCCACGCCGGACGAGGTCGGGCCCACGGCCAGATCGGCCTTGTCGTCGCCATAGGCCGCTGCCAGGAGGTTCTTGCCCACATCGGGCTTGCCCTGATCGTCCTTCTCGATCACCACCAGCTTGCGCCCCGCCACGGCAAAAGTGCCGCCGGTCGCATAGTCCAGGCCCATCATGAAGCCGGTCTGGGTCTGCTTGCCATAGGCTTCCAGCGGCCCGGTCTTGCTGTAGATATGGGCGATGCGGATGTCCTTGCCCGCCTGGGCCAGCGCGGGCGCCGGCGCATACGCGGCGGCCAAGGCTGCGATCAGAGCGGTGAGGACAAGGCGCTTGCTGGAAAGGGATGGGGTGGTCATCGGGTCGTCTCCTTGTTGTGGCTCGCTGAGCTTGCCCCATCAAGATGCACATCCCATGCCCGAACGCACCAAACTGGTGTAAACCCCGAGAAACAGCCGGCCTAGCGCCCCGATGGGCGGCGCTAGGCCGGGCAGCCGCATCGAACGCGCGTCCGGAAAGCAGTCGCTGCCTGAAATTCAGACAGTCAATCGACGGTCTATGCCTAGATCTTGAACACCGCCACCGTCGCGCTCAGCTGCTGGGCCTGCTGCTTCAGCGACTCGGCCGCCGCCGCGGTCTGCTCGACCAGGGCGGCGTTCTGCTGCGTCATGTCGTCGAGCTGGGCCACCGCCTGGTTGATCTGTGCAATGCCCTCGGACTGGCCGCTGCTGGCCTGGCTGATCTCGCTGACCGTGGTCGTGACCCGCTGCACCGCGCCGAGGATGTCGCCCATGGTGTCGCCGGCGCGGCTGACCTGCCGGCTGCCGGCCGAGACCCGCTCGGTCGAATCGGTGATCAAGGCCTTGATCTCCTTGGCCGCCTGGGCCGAGCGCTGCGCCAGGCTGCGCACCTCGGCCGCGACCACCGCGAAGCCCCGCCCCTGCTCTCCGGCCCGGGCCGCCTCGACCGCAGCGTTCAGCGCCAGGATATTGGTCTGGAAGGCCACGCCGTCGATCACGCTGATGATGTCGGTGATCTTGCGGCTGGCGTCCGAGATGCCGTCCATCGTGCGCACCACTTCCTGCATCGCCGCCGCGCCGGCGCGGGCCTGGCCGGCGGCCGTGTCGGCCAGGGCATTGGTCTGGTCGGCCGCCTGGGCCGAGTGGCGCACCTGCTGGGTCAACTCCTGCATCGAGGCCGCCGTCTGCTGCAGATTCGAGGCGGCCTGCTCGGTGCGCGAGGACAGATCCTGGCTGCCCAGCGCCACCTCGCTGGAGGCATGGCCGATCGACTCGGTGGCCTCGCGGATCGCCCGCACCAGCTCGGTCAGGCGCTTTTGCATCGCCACCACCTCGCGCAGCACCAGGCCCAGCTCATCGGGCCGGCCGGGCTGGATGTCGGCGCGCAGATCGCCGCCGGCCACCGCATGCATCAAGGCCTGCATGCTGGCCAGGCGCTTGCGCAGGCCGCGCACGAACAGCTCCACCCCGCCCAGCGCCAGGCCGCCGGCCAGCAGCACCAGTACCAGCGTGAACACCGCGTCCTGGCGCGCCACCGCCTTGACATCGTCCACGTAGACGCCCGAGCCGATCACCCAGCCCCAGGGCGCGAAACCCAGCACATAGCTGCGCTTGGGCTCGGGATCCTTGGCGCCGGGCTTGGGCCACAGATAGTCGACATAGCCGGCCCCGCTGGCCTTGACCACCTCGACGAACTCGATGAACAGGCGCTTGCCGTTCGGGTCCTTGTTCTGGCTCAGGTCCTGGCCATCGAGCTTGGTATTGATCGGGTGCATCACCATGCGCGGGCTCATATCGTTGATCCACAGGTACTCGCTGCCCGAGTAGCGGATCTTGCCGATGGCCGCCGCGGCGGCGGCCTTGGCCTCGGCCTCGGGCATCGCGCCGGACCTGGCCTTCTCGTAATGCTCGCGGGCGATCTTCTCGCCCAGCTTGACCTGGTCCACCGTGGTCAGCATCTTCACGCCCAGCAGGCTGCTGGAGGCCCGGTAGGTCAGCAGCAGCACCAGGGCCACAAAGCCCAGCACCACCACCAGCACCGCCAGGCGCAAACGGGTGGCCAACATCAGATTGCCCATGACTGTCTCCTTCTTATCGTCGCGATCACCGCGCGGCCACTATGCGGGCAAGCGTCGGCAAGGCGCAAGGGCGAGACGCGCACAAACAACTGCTATCAGCTCAGGCCGCCCCGGGCTGGCGGCTATTTGTCACGCCGCGCCGAGATCGGGCCAGCGCGTCAGGCGCTCGTAAAGAGAGGCCCGCGAGATCTGCAGCAGCCGGGCGGCCGCCATGCGATTGCCCTCGGTCAGCGCCAGGGCCTCGGCAATGGCCTCGCGCTCCAGCGCCTCGATGCGCTCGGGCAGCGGTCGGATGTGGCGCGGCGCCTGCGCAGGGGCCGGCGGCGCCTCGGCCGGCGCGGGCAGGCAGGCCAGCGCGGCCGGATCGAAGCTGTGCACGCCCAGCTGGATTTCGTCGCTCATCAGGCTGGCCTGCTCCAGCACATTGCGCAGCTGGCGGATATTGCCGGGCCAGGGCTGCCGGGCCAGCCAGTCCAGCGCCTCGGGGCTGAGCTGGCGCTGCGGCATGCCGCTGCGCCGCGCGATGTCCTCGCCCAGCGTCTCGGCCAGGGCCTCGATGTCCTCCAGGCGCTCGCGCAGCGGCGGCAGCTTCAGCGGCAGCACATTGAGCCGGTAGAAGAGGTCGGCGCGGAACTCGCCGGCCGCCACCATCGCGGCCAGGTCGCGGCTGGTGGCGGCGATCACCCGCACATCGACCCGCCGCACCGTGTTGCTGCCCAGCGGCTCGAACTCCTGCTCCTGCAGCACCCGCAGCAGCTTGCTCTGCAGCGCCAGCGGCATGTCACCGATCTCGTCGAGAAAGAGCGTGCCGCCATCGGCCAGCGCGAACTTGCCGTCGCGGCCCTTGCGGTCGGCACCGGTATAGGCGCCCGGCGCGACGCCGAAGAACTCGGCCTCCAGCAAGGTGTCCGGCACGGCCGCGATATTGATGCTGACCAGCGGCCCGCCGGCACGCCGCGAGGCCGCATGGATGCCGTGCGCCAGCAGCTCCTTGCCGGTGCCGGTCTCGCCCAGCAGCAGCACCGGCGCATCGGTCTGCGCTACACGGCGGGCCTGGCGCTTGAGCTCCAGCGCGGCCGGGCCTGCACCGATGAAGCTGGCGATGGTGTGCTTGGGGCGGCGGTTCCTGACCTGCTCGGCCGCCAGCCGGCGGTGCGCCTCGTCGAGCTCCTGCTGCAGCCGGCCGAATTTGGCGATCAGCGGCTGCATCGTGGTCTCCGGGTGGTCGAGCAGGACCACGCCCAGCGCACCGATCACCTCGCCGGCGTCGCTGCGCAGCGGCAGGCGGCTGACCAGAAAGGTGCCGGCCTTGTTGCTCAGCAGGTCCACCAGAATGGGCTGGCCGCTGTCGATCACCTGGGCCATCAAGGTGTTGGGCACCACCTCCTCGACGCGGCGGCCGACGAAGTCGGACTCGTGCTCGAAACCCAGGCCGGGCAGGAAGCGCTTGTAGCCCTCGCTGATCCAGACGATGCGGTGCTCGCGGTCCAGCACCATCATGCCCTGGGCACTGGACTCGAGCAGCTCGAACATCGTGCGCGCCGCCAGGCGCAGCACGCCTGGGGCATCGAGCGGGAGTTGGGAGCTGTTGATCACGGGTGTCTGCGCAGCGGGAAACGGCGGCCGGCCGGCCACAGCCTGCGCAATGTAGCAGCGCGCCAAGGCCGTCGGCGCGGCTGCGGGTCTACCCCGATGCGGGCTCCGCACAGGGCTGTAATTATGTAATCACCAACTCGCCACAGCCCATGAACAGCCCCGACCTCCCCCTGCGCGGCAGCTCGATGCACGATGCGGTGGCGGCGCGCCTGCGGGCGATGATTTTCGAGCGCGAGCTGGCACCCGGCGCGCTGGTCGACGAGAAGGCGCTGGCCGAGCAATGGGCGATCAGCCGCACGCCGCTGCGCGAGGCGCTGAAGGTGCTGGTGGCCGAAGGTCTGCTGGAGCTGCTGCCCCGCCAGGGCTGCCGCGTCATCGAGATGCACGACGCCGACGCCAACGATCTGTTCCCGGTGATGGCGATGCTGGAGGGGCGCTGCGCCTTCGAGGCCGCGCGCAAGGCCACGCCGGCCCAGCTGCTGCAGCTGCAGCAGCTGCACGAGCAGCTGGAGCTGGCTGCGGCGGCCGGCGACATCGACAGCTATTACCGCGTCAACCATGTCTTCCACAGCCTGCTGCAGACCTTGGCGGCGAACCGCTGGCTGGAGCGCGCCACCGGCGATCTGCGCAAGTTCCTGCGCCTGCTGCGCGGCCGCCAGCTGAAGTCGCCGGGCCGGCTGCAGGCCTCGCTGAGCGAGCACCGCCGCCTGCTGGCCGCGCTGCTGGCCGGCGACGCGGCCGGCGCCGAGGCCGAGATGCAAGCACATCTGCTGGCCCAGCTGGGCGCCTTGCAAGCGATGCGCCACAACGCCGAGGTGAACCATGTTGGATGAGCTCAAGAAGGCCTCGCTGCTGCGGGGGCTGCAGCGCCAGCAGCGCCAGGTGCTGATCGCCGCGCGCCGCCTGCTGTCCGAGCGCGGCGAGGCCAACAGCCTGGGCCAGGCGCGCGAGCTGCTCGACCAGATCGCCCAGCTGCCGCCCGAAGGGCTGGACGAGCTGTTCGAGCGCCTGAGCCTGGACTTCAACCCCGATCCGCAGGCCGTGCTGCTGGCCGCCCAGGCCTATGCCGCCGAGCCCAATGCCGCCCATCTGCTGGCATTGAGCCGGGTCAGCGAGCCGCCGCGCCAGGAGCTGTTCCGCCGCCTGAACCGCGCGCCCGGCGCCACCGGCGTGCTGGTGCGGCTGCGCCGCAGTCTGCTCGGCGGCCTGGCCAGGCATCCGGAATGGCGCAGTGTCGAGGCCGACCTGCTGCATCTGTTCGGCTCCTGGTTCAACCCCGGCTTTCTGCAGATGCGCCAGGTCGACTGGAACTCGCCGGCCCAGCTGCTGGAGCAGATCATCCGCCACGAGGCAGTGCACGAGATCGACGGCTGGGACGATCTGCGCCGCCGCCTGCAGCCGGACCGCCGCCTGTTCGCCTTCTTCCATCCGCAGCTGCCGGACGAGCCGCTGATCTTTGTCGAGGTGGCGCTGCTGCCGGAGATGCCGGCCGCGATCGCGCCGCTGATCGACAAGAAGGCCGAGACCATGGCGCCGGACAAGTTCAAGGTCGCGGTGTTCTATTCGATCAGCAATTGCGAGCCCGGGCTCAAAGGCGTGTCGCTGGGCAATTTCCTGATCAAACGGGTGGCCGAGCATCTGCAGCACGAGCATCCGAAGCTGAAGACCTTCTGCACGCTGTCGCCGATCCCCGGCTTTGCCGCCTGGCTGCAGCGCAGCAGCGATTTCAGCGCGCTGAACCCGCTGAAGAAGCCGCAGATCGAGCGTGCCCGCGAGGCCCGCGAACTGCTGCTGAAGGCCTGCGGCGGCGAACTCGCCAAGCTCAGCCAGGCCGACACCCTGGCCAAGCTGGACAGCGCCGCCCAGCAGGCCCTGCTGCGCCTGGCTGCGGTCTATCTGGTCGGCCAGACCACCGGCGCGCAGGGCGATCCGGTGGCGCGCTTCCATCTGGACAACGGTGCCCGCCTGGAGCGGCTCAACCCGATGGGCAATCGCGCCGCCAAGGGGCTGAAGCAAAGCTGCGGCATGATGGTCAACTATCTGTACGACCTCAGCAAGATCGAGGCCTACCACGAGGCCTTCACCCAGGGTGAGATTGCCTACTCGCGCGGCGTCGCCGCGCTGCTTTGATCCCTATACACAAGCCGCCGCGCGCGGCAATCACAGGAGACCGACCGATGAAGCCCACCATGACACGCCGCTGCTTGCTGGCCGCCGCCGCACTGCTGGCCGCCACCGGCGCCCAGGCCCAGAGCTGGCCCAGCAAGCCCGTCACCTGGGTCGTGCCCTTCCCGGCCGGCGGCGGCACCGATGCCTTCGCGCGGCCGCTGACCGCCGTGCTCAGCAAGCAGACCGGCAAGCAGTTCATCATCGACAACAAGGGCGGCGCCGGCGGCACCGTCGGCGCCGGCATCGCCTCCAAGGCCGCGCCCGATGGCTACACCTTCTTCATGGGCGCGGTGCATCACGCGATCGCACCGGCCATGTATCCCAAGCTCGAGTACAGGCTGGAGGAGGACTTCGTGCCGGTGGCCCTGATCTCCAGCGTGCCCCAGGTCATCGTCGTCAACCCGGCCAAGGTGCCGGCCACCGATCTGAAGGGCCTGCTGGAATTCATCCGCAAGAATCCGGGCAAGCTGAACTACGGCTCGGCCGGCAACGGCACCTCGCACCATCTGGCCGGCGAGCTGTTCAAGCTGCAGACCAAGACCTTCATCACCCACATCCCCTACCGCGGCGCCGGCCCGGCCCTGCAGGACCTGATCGCCGGCCAGGTGGACATGATGTTCGACGGCCTCGGCTCCTCCGCCACCCACATCAAGAGCGGCCGCATCAAGGCCCTGGCCGTCGCCGCCAACAAGCGTGCGCCGGGCTTCCCCGATGTGCCGACCAGTGTCGAGGGCGGCGTGCCGACCTACCAGGTCGCGACCTGGTACGGCCTGTGGGCGCCCAAGGGCACGCCCAAGGACGTGATCACCGCGATGCAGGGCGAGCTGCGCAAGGCCTTTGCCGACGAGGCCATCAAGTCGGCCTGGAACGGTCTGGGCACCGAGGTGCCCAGCATGTA
Organism: Roseateles cavernae; assembly: GCF_040187885.1. Taxonomy (NCBI): domain Bacteria; kingdom Pseudomonadati; phylum Pseudomonadota; class Betaproteobacteria; order Burkholderiales; family Sphaerotilaceae; genus Roseateles; species Roseateles cavernae. Next base: position 174,528 of record NZ_JBDPLH010000002.1, on the reverse strand, counting down.
CGGCGATGCCTTCGGCAGCTTCGTCAGCAGCGAGGTCAAGCGCTGGGCCGAGGTCGTGAAAAGCTCTGGAGCGAAGCTGGACTGAGTCAGATGAAGAATGCCAATGTCTTCGCCGCGCTGCGCGCGGCCTTCCCGGCCGATCTGGATGCCGTGGCGATCGAATGCGCCGACGGCCACGGCCTGAGCTACAGCTGGCGCGATATCGAGCGCGCCACCGCGATGATGGCCAATCTGCTGGCCTCGCTGGACCTGCCGCCGGACAGCCGGGTCGCGGTGCAGACGGAGAAGAGCGTCGAAGCGCTGATGCTGTATCTGGCGGTCTTGCGCGCCGGCTATGTCTTCCTGCCGCTCAACACCGCCTACCAGGCCGCCGAGATCGAGTACTTCATCGCCAATGCCGAGCCGGCGGTGGTGGTCTGTGCCGGCAAGAACTTCGGCTGGGTGTCCAAGATCGCCTTCCAGGCCGGCACCCAGAACGTCTTCACGCTCAATGAGGACCGCACGGGCACCCTCTTGGACCGCGCCGCCGCGCAGAGCGATCAGCACCAGCCCGCATCCAAGCGCGCCGACGAGCTGGCCGCCATCCTCTACACCAGCGGCACGACCGGCCGCTCCAAGGGGGCGATGCTGAGCCACGGCAATCTGCTCAGCAATGCGCAGACGCTGAAGGACTACTGGGGTTGGCGGCCGGGCGATGTGCTGATCCACGCGCTGCCGATCTTCCATGTGCACGGCCTGTTTGTCGCCTCGCATGGCGCGCTGCTCAATGGCAGCAAGATGATCTGGTTCAGCAAGTTCGAGCCCAGGGCGGTGATCGCGCGCTTGGCCGAGGCCACGGTCTTCATGGGCGTGCCGACGCTGTACGTGCGCATGCTGGGCGAGGCCGCGCTGACGAAGGCGGCCTGCAAGACCATGCGGCTCTTCATCGCCGGCTCGGCACCGCTGCTGCTGGAGACCTTCAAGGACTGGCAGAGCCGCACGGGCCACACCATCCTGGAGCGCTACGGCATGAGCGAGACGGTGATGCTGACGTCCAACCCCTACCGCGCCGAGGATGGCGATCGCCTGGGCGGCACGGTCGGCTTCGCGCTGCCCGGCGTCGGCGTGCGCGTGCGTGACGATCAGGGCCGCGACTGCGGGCCTGAGGAGATCGGCAATATCGAGGTCAGCGGCCCCAATGTCTTCTCGGGCTACTGGCGCATGCCTGAAAAAACCAAGGAAGAGTTCACCGCCGATGGCTGGTTCAAGACCGGCGATGTCGGCAAGCGCGACGCACGCGGCTATTTCACCATCGTCGGCCGCAGCAAGGATCTGATCATCTCGGGCGGCTACAACGTCTACCCGGCCGAGATCGAGGGCTATATCAACGAGATGGCCGGCGTCGCCGAATCGGCGGTGATCGGCCTGCCCCACCCTGACTTCGGCGAGGGCGCGGTGGCCGTGGTCGTGGCCAAGCCCGGGGCGGCGCTGGACGGCGAGGCCATCATCGCGGCGCTGAAAAGCAAGATCGCCAACTTCAAGATCCCGAAAAAGGTCTTCGTCGTTGCCGAGTTGCCGCGCAACACCATGGGCAAGGTGCTGAAGAACCAGCTGCGCGAGCAGCACAAGACGCTGTTCGCCTGATGGACCCGACGCCGTCACCCGCCGCCCTCAACGAAACCTGCCCGCGCTGCGGCGGGCCTTTCCACTGCGGCGTCGGCGAGGCGGTGTGCGACTGCTTCGATCTGCGCCTCTCGCCGGAACTGATGAGCACGCTGCGCGAGAACTACCAGCGCTGCCTGTGCATTGCCTGCCTGAAGGCCTTGCAGGACGGCGCGCCGGTGCTGCATCCCTCCTGAGGGTGTGGCGCCAAAGCGCCAGACTGTCTTGCCGGAATTCCTAGGGTTTACGAGAATGCCGCACGCCTCCCGCAAGGGGGGCGTTTTTTTGCACAAGCAGTCCAAAACAATCCCTCGGAGGAACCCTCTCATGAAGAACATCATCGCCCTGGCCCTGGTGGCCACCCTGTCGACCGCTGCCCAAGCCGAAGGCTTTTATATTGGCGCTGACGTGGGTCAGACCCGCATCAGCGAACAAGGCGCAAAGTTCAAGGACACCGGCCTCAATCTGTACGGTGGCTACCAGTTCAGCGAGAACATCGCTGCCGAAGCTGGCTATCGCACCCTGGGCAAGGACACGGTCTCCGTCTTCAATGTGCCCGTGACTGTCAAGGGCTCCGCCTTGCAGCTGTCGGCAGTGCTGTCGGCACCGCTGGGTACGGACTTCAGCGTGTTCGGCCGCGTCGGCGTGAACCGTATCGAGGTCAAGGCCTCGGCCCAAGGCCAGCGTGACAAGGACAGCGAGACCAAGGCCCTGTTCGGCTTCGGCGCCCGCTATGCCGTGAGCAAGCAAGTCGGCCTGCGCGCCGAGTTCCAGAAGCCCGCCAGCGATGTCAAGGTCTTCTCGGCCGGTATCGACTTCCGCTTCTGATCGTTGGCGTCCTGCCCGGCGAGGTCCGGGCAAGACCTGACACCGGGCCCGCAGCTGTAACAGGCTGCGGGCCTTTTGCCATGCTTGGCACAATGGGCGCACGATGAGCTCAACCCTCGATACAGCAGGCCGCGCGGCACCCCGGCCCGCGCCGAGCCGCTGGCTCGATTCGCGGGCCGGCCAGCGCCTGCTGGCGGCCGGGCCTTTTGTCGCGCTGGGCCTGGTGCTGCTGATGCTGTGGGGCGTGGTGGCCTGGTTCTCCATCGTCTACCCGCAGCGGCTGATGGACGAGTACAAGCGCGAGCTGGCCAGCCAGACCGCCGCCGCATCCGCCCAGACCGAGGCGGTGCTGCGCGATGCCGAGGGCAATCTGCGCACCCTCGATCTGTGGCTGCTGACCCGCAGCCGCGGCGACCCGCTCAACGATGCCTCGCTGGTGCAGCTGGCCGAGGCCCTGCGCGGTACCTCGCGCGAGCTGGTCGATGTGATGCTGGCCAGCGCCGACGGCCGCCTCTTCCGCCTGCCGGCCCAGCCCGGCCAGCCCTTCGCCACCTTGCCCAAGGCCGACTTCATCACCCTGCTGGCCTCGCCCGAGGCCGAGGGGGTGATGCTGGGCGCGCCGCTGCAGCTGCGCGCCGGCGGCCCGATCTATCTGCCGCTGGCGATGCGCATGAGTGCGCCGGTCGGCGAGCTGCAAAGCCTGGTGGCCATGGTCGACACCCGGCGCCTGGCCGAGCTGCTGCGCCCCTACTCGCGCGGTGACGAGAGTGCGGTGGCCCTGCTGCGCAGCGACGGACTGGGCCTGCTGCGCGTGCCCGAGCTGGCCGGTTTCGTCGGCCGCGATCTATTTGCCGATGAGCCCAGGCGCCGCCAGTTGCTGGCCGGCGCCAGCGGCAGCTTCGTCAGCAGCGGTGCCGCCACCGACGGCCTGGCCCGGCTGGTCAGCTTCGAGACCCTGAACGACTTCGGTGTCCAGGTGCTGCTGGCCCAGGGCCTCAGCGCGACCCTGGGCAACCATGCCGAGCAGCGCGATCTGCTGCTGACGCTGAGCGCGGTCATCTCGGTCGCGGCCCTACTGATCACGCTGATGCTGGCCCGCATGCAGCGGGCCGCGCGCGAGCGCGATGCCGCGCTGCTGGCCACCAGCGATGCCTCGCCGCTGGGCCTGTTCCGCTGCGACGCCCAGGGCCGCATCATCTACGCCAACGAGACCTATCTGCGCCTGCATGGCTTCGGCGCCGAGCGGCAGGAATGGGGCTGGCTGGCGATGGTGCCCGAAGCCGAGCGGGCCCAGGTGCGCGAGCGCTGGCGCGAGCGTGTCGGCCAGGGCGAGGCCATCAATGCGATGCGCCAGCTGCTGCGACCCGACGGCCAGCAACGCCTGTTCTCGGTGCGCACCGCGCCGCTGCGGGTCAACGGCCGGGTGGTCGGTGCGGCCGGCACGGTCGACGATGTCACCGAACGGGTCGCGCAACGCCAGGCCGAGCTGACCCTGGGCGCGATCTTCGACCGCACGCCCGACTATGTCTGTCAGTTCGACGCCGAGGGCCGGCTGCGCTATCTGAACCCGGCCGGCCGGCAGCGCCTGGGCCTGGCGCCCGATGCGGCGCTGGACGCACTGGACTTTCGGCGCTTCATGCGCAGCATCGAGCCACACAGCTTTCTCGACACCATACCGGCCGAGGCCTTGCAGCAAGGCCATTGGCAGGGCCGCAGCGCGGTGCTGGACCTGCAGGGCCGGGCCGTGCCGGTGGCCAGCACGGTGCTGGTGCATCGCAACGAACGCCAGCAGATAGCGACCGTCTCGGTGCTGCTGCGCGATATCTCGAACCAGGTGCAGGCCCAGCACGAACGCGAGCGCAGCGAGGCCATGCTGAAGGCGGTGGCCGAGGCGGCGGCGACGATGATTGCTGTGCTGGACCGCGAGCAGCGCCTGCTGTTCTTCAACCGCGCCTTCGCCCAGCGCTTCCAGATCGAGCGCGAGCCCTGGCTGGGCCGCCCCCTGAGCGAGCTGCTGGGCGCGACCGACTATGCGCTGAGCCGGCCGCTGATCGAGACCGCGCTGGCCGGCCGCAGCGCCCATCTGGAGAAGCGCTATACCGACCCGCCGCTGGTCATCGAGCTGCACTATGCGCCGCTGCAGCTGGAGAGTGGCGAGATCGAGGGCGTGATCAGCATTGCCCGCGACATCACCGAGGTCCGCACCGAAGAAGCGCGGCTGCGCGACGCCTCGCAGACCGACCCGCTGACCCAGCTGCTCAACCGCAGCGGCTTCGCGCTGCGCGCCGATGAGCAGCTGGCCCACGCCCGCCAGCACAACAGCCTGCTGACCCTGCTCTATCTGGACCTGGACCGCTTCAAGCCGGTCAATGACCAGCATGGCCATCCGGTCGGCGATGCCTTGCTGCGTGCGGTGGCCGGCCGGCTGCGCCATGCGCTGCGGCCCCAGGATCTGGTGGCGCGGCTGGGCGGCGACGAGTTCGCGGTGCTGCTGCCGGCCCTGCCCTCGGCGGCGGATGCCGAGGCGGTGGCGGCCAAGCTGCTGCGGGTGATCTCCCAGCCCTTCAGCATCGAGGCGCTGGAGCTCGGCATCGGCGTCAGCATCGGTTTTTGCGTGGCCGCCGGCGGCTCGGCCGATCTGGACACCATGGTGGCCGAGGCCGACGCCCGGCTCTACGAGGCCAAGCGAGCCGGGCGCGGCTGCTACCGCGGCGGCCCCGCTACAGCAGCGCCGCCACCCGCTTGACTCTTTGCAGCGCCAACTGCAGCACCCGCGCGTCGCTGCTGGCGCGATGGCGCCGCAGGTTCTGCTCGGCGCGCACCTGCAGCATGGTCTCGTGCCAGCGCGCCGCCTCGGCCTCGCTCAGCAGCATGCGCAGGTCCTGCAGCTTGAAGCCTGGCACCTGGCCGGTGCTCTCGAACAGCCGCGCCAGCCAGGGATAGTCGTGGCCCCAGCCGTCGCAATAGACGGTCTGGCCATGCAGGCGCCGGTTGATCTGCTGGGCCACCCAGTCGGCCGGCTTGCCGCGGCTGTGCAGCACATCGCGGCTGATGCCGTGCAAGGCCTCGGCCTGCTCGTCCCAGTGCTGCCAGTCGGGCAGGGGCTGGATCAGGCTGCAGAACAGCGCCCCCTCAGGCTCGACGAAACCGACCTCGATCGGATAGCTGCCACGGCCGAATCCGGAGGCTTCAACATCGAGAACGGTGGGCGGCAGCATGGTGGGGGTGGGGGACCTCGGCCCGAGCATGCTATGCCCCGCCGCAAGAATCAAGCCTTGTTTTCCGGGGGGCTGGCCCGGGCCTCAGGAGGCCAGCAGCTGGCCCATGCGCAGGCGCTGGCCGCTGGCCACCCGCAGCGTCAGGCCCGGCGGCAGAAAGACGAGGATGGTCGAGCCATGCTGGAACCAGCCCATCTCCTGGCCCTTCTGATAGCGGGCATTGCAGGGCAGCTCATGCGGGCCGGCGTAGCCGGTGTGCAGCAGCAGGTCCAGCGCATGCAGGCGCAGGCTGGACACCAGGATGGCTGCCACCGGCACCAGCGCGATGGGCCGGCCATCGGCCAGGCGGGCATGCAGCGCGGCGCGCTCGTTGCGGCAGAACAATCGCTCGACGCGCTTGAGCGCAATCGGGTTGACGTTCCAGGTGTCACCGGCGAGATGGGTCACATGCTCGACGCGCAGATCGGCCGGCGCATGGAAGCGGTGGTACATCGCCGATGTCAGCCGCAGCGTGACGAAGCTGCCCTCGCGATAGGGCGCGGCGCGCGCGGCATCGCCGAACAGATCCTCGATGCGGTACGGAAAGCCTTTGGCCTGGTAGAGCCGGCCGGCCTCGACCCGGCCGCAGGCGCCGACGATGGCGTCACAGGGGCTCACCAGCGCGCCGGGCTCGGGGGCGAGCGGCCGCGCGCCGGGCTTGAGCTCGCGGATGAAGCAATCGTGCAGGCTGCGAAAGCGGCTGTGCTTGGCGTCACTGAGGTCCAGCTCGGTGAACAGCCGCCACACGGCAATCGACAAGCGCGCCAGCAGCGGGCTCTCGATACGGCTGAAGCGGCCCATCCAGCGGCTCACCGCGATGCGCGGAATCCGGTTGGTCAGCAGGAAGTTCAGATCCTCCTGCAGCAGCAGGCGGTCGCGCCAGCGGGTGGCGGCGGCTTGGATGGCTTTCATCAAGGAGTCAAGAGCCTGGGTTACAGATGCAGTCTGCCCGTCCTCTGTGACATCTCGATGGTGAGCCGCGATGATTGAAACCCTGCCCGTTTTTCAGCTGACCCTGGTGGCCGCCGCCGCGCTGGCCTTAGTGGCGGCGCTGCCGCGCGCGCGCCAGCGCCTGCAGCTCTCGCGCGCCAAGCACCGCTCGCTGGCCGGCCATTCGCGCATGGCCAAGCGGGTGGCCGGCCTGCTGCCCGGCTATGCCTATGACGAGGCACGCTTCTTCGGCGCCGACGCGGCGCCCGCCGAGGTGCAGGCGCAGCGCCGCGCCGGCTTCGCCGCGCTGGCCGCCGAACTCAACAGCCGCCATGCCCGGAGCATCGCCCTGACAGCCCAGGCCCGCGAGGCGATCTCCGATCTGCAGTTCACCGGCGCCTACCGCGTGCCCTTCCAGTTCAGCCCTTACTTGCGCGAGCACCTGAAGCTGGGCAGCTTCATGCAGGCCAGCGCGGGCAACCGCCTCATCGATCTGGACGGCCAGCGCTATTGGGACCTGAGCGGCAGCTACGGCGTCAATCTGTTCGGCCATGAGTTCTACAAGCGCAGCATCGCCGAGGGCAGCGCGCGGGTGGCCGAGCTCGGGCCGCTGCTGGGCGCCTACCACCCGGTGGTGGCCGAGAACGTCGCGCGGCTGCGCGAGATCTCGGGCCTGGACGAGGTGAGCTTTCATATGTCGGGCACCGAGGCGGTGATGCAGGCGGTGCGCCTGGCCCGCTATCACACGCGGCGCAGCCATCTGGTGCGCTTTTGCGGCGCCTATCACGGCTGGTGGGAGGACGTGCAGCCCGGCCCCGGCAACCCGCAGCCGCCGCGCGACACCTACACGCTGAAGGACATGGACGAGAAAAGCCTGCAGGTGCTGCGCACGCGGCGCGACATCGCCTGCGTGCTGGTCAACCCGCTGCAGGCCCTGCACCCGAATCGCGGCGCGCCGGGCGACTCGACCCTGGTGGATAGCTCGCGCAGCGCCGGCTTTGACCGCACCGCCTACACCGCCTGGCTGCAGCAGCTGCGCCAGGTCTGCAGCGAGCGCGGCATCGTGCTGATCTTCGACGAGGTCTTCGTCGGCTTCCGGCTCGCGCGCGGCGGCGCGCAAGAGTACTTCGGCGTCAAGGCCGATATGGTCACCTACGGCAAGAGCCTGGGCGGCGGCCTGCCGGTGGGCGTGGTCTGCGGCAAGGCCGCGCTGATGAAGCGCTGGCGCGAGGAGCGGCCGGCCGACATCTGCTTCGCGCGCGGCACCTTCAACGCCCACCCCTATGTGATGGGGGCGATGTCAGTCTTTCTCGAGCATCTGCAGCGGCCCGAGGTGCAGGCCCTCTACCGCGATCTGGAGGCGCAGCAGGACGCGCGCGCCGCGCGCTTCAACCGCCTGATGAGCGAGGCCGGACTGCCGCTGCGCGCCGCCCACCTGTCCTCGATCTGGACCCTGACCTTCGAGCTGCCCTCGCGCTACAACTGGATGCTGCAGTTATATCTGCGCGAGCAGGGGCTGTGGCTGTCCTGGGTCGGCAGCGGCCGGCTGATCTTCAGCCTGGACTACAGCGAGGCCGATTTCGACGAGGTCTGCCGCCGCTGCCTGGCCGCCGCCCGCCGCATGCAGCAGGACGGCTGGTGGTGGCAGGGCGAAGGACTCAGCAACAAGACCATCAAGCGGCAGATCCTGAGGGAGATGCTGGCCGAGCGGTTTTGATCAGTGGTGACGATGCAGGGCGGCGGGGTGCCCCAGCAGCTCCATGTCCCCCGCCCGCTGCGCGGGCTCCTCCTTGACTTGCGCTGCCGGGGCACCCCACCACCCTGCTTGATCGCGAAACAAACGGTGGGAGTTCGCCCCGGGCTGCGGGCGGGAGCGGCCACGCAAGTAAAAGGGGGAGGCCGCGCAGCGGCCGGAGGACATGGAGTGGACGCTTCCGCCCGCAGCCCGGGGCCCCGCCCGACCACGACTCAGAGCCAGGACCAGATTTCTGCCTAAGCTCAGCCGCGCTCGGCGGCATGCCCCATCGGATCGATCAGCTCGCCGCGCAGCAGGTGCAGCGGCGCCTTGCGGTACAGCATGATGTCGTGGAAGGGGTCGGTCAGGATCTTGCTCATCCACACCAGGCCGGTCTGCACATCCTTGATGATGAACAGATGCAGGGTGCGGAACAGCAGGCCTGCCACACCCAGCCACAACCACATCATTCCGACCTGGCGCACAAACTCCAGCGGCGTCTCGGCCGGCTCGAAGGCCCCCAGCAGGGTCGGGTCGATATAGAGCAGCAGCGGCGAGGCGGCCCACAGCGCCATCAGCACCACCTTGCGCTGCAAGTTGTAGCCGACCTTGATCTCTTCCTTGTGCTCGTGGGTGGCCTGGTTCACATGGTCATAGCCCTTGGGCTCGAAGAAGAAATGACCGGCCTGGCGGCTGGTCATCGACACCAGCCAGCCGATCAGCGCGGCCACGGCCGGGTCCTTGAACAGCATCAGATAGGCCAGCACAAAGCTCAGCGCGCTGAGCAGGTGCAGCGACTGGTTGATACGGCTGTGGTGGTAGTAGCGGTGGTCATCCCAGCGCTGGATCTCGAGTGCCTTCAGAAAGTCTTTCACCGTCGCTCCTGTTGACCCCGCGCGCCAAGCGCGGGCGTGGCGGGATGGTGACGGTGGTTTGTGAAATGTGGGTGACGGTCGGGGCGGCGCGCCGCGCGCCGGCGGCACTTTCCCAGGCCTGCAGTTCAGGGCATCATCCGGCCAGCATTCCAAGCACCCACCATGCCCCTGCTCTTCTCCTACGGCACGCTGCAGCAAGAGAACGTCCAGCTGTCCACCTTCGGTCGGCGGCTGGGTGGGCGGCCGGATGATCTGGTCGAGTTCGAGATGGCGATGCTGCGCATCGAGGATCCGGAGGTCATCGCGACCAGCGGCAAGACCCATCACCCCATCGTCAAGTTCAACGGCGATGCGGCCAGCCGCGTGCCGGGCACGGTGTTCGAGATCAGCGAGGCCGAGCTGGCCAGCGCCGACCGTTACGAGGTCGCGGCCTACAAGCGGGTGCTGGCCAAGCTCTCCTCGGGGCGGCAGGCCTGGGTCTACGTCGATGCACGCTTCGCGCCGCCGGACTGAATGAACCGCCACACCACCCTGCGCCCCGCCACGCCGGCCGACGCCGCCGAGATCGCTCGGCTCTATCTGTGCTCGCGCCGGCACTTCCTGCCCTATGCGCCGCTGGCGCACAGCGACGCGGAGGTGCACACCTGGATCCGCGAGCATTTGCTGCCTTCGGCCCAGGTCACGGTGGCGCAGGATGGTGGCGAGCTGCTTGGCTTTATCGCAAGCACCGAGGGCGATGCCTGCCGGTGGGTTGACCATCTCTATCTGCGCCCCGCCTCGGTCGGCCTGGGCATAGGCTCGGCCCTGCTGCGGCCACTGATCGCCGGCCAGGCCCGGGATCTGCGGCTCTACACCTTCCAGCAAAACCTCGGCGCGCGGCGCTTCTACGAGCGCTTCGGCTTCATGGCCATCGCGTTCACGGATGGCAGCGGCAACGAGGAGCGCAGCCCGGACGTGCTGTACGAACGCACGCCACAGGCAAGACCGCAGGCCGACTGAGATGCGCTGCGCCTGCTGCAAGACCGTCAACGCCCTCTGCTTCTGGGGGCCGCGGCCCGAGAAGGGATGGAAGCGCCCCTGGCTGCTGACGCTCGCCCTGGTCTTGATGGGGGTGTCCGGCTTGCTGCTCTGGGCCTTGCGTGGCCATCAGCATGAACTCGGCCTTGCCGTGCTGGCTCTTTTCCTCGTATCGCTGTCCGGTCTCGGCATCGTGGTCGCGATCAAGGGCTGCGACGCCTGCGTCGCCAGGGTTTTCGGCGATTTTTAAGGTCTCGGACCGGGCGCCCGCCCGCCCCCGTCACCCCGTCATCACAGGGCCGTCATCGAAACGCCGCAATCGCAGCCCATGATGCGCAGCATGAGGCTGCCCGCGCACACCGACATCGAGGTCGACGAGGCCCCGCCGCTGCAGCGTTTTCTGCGCGTGGCCATCGTCACCGAAACCTACCCGCCCGAGGTCAACGGCGTGGCGCGCACCATCGCCTGCCTGGTCGAGGGCCTGCGGGCGCGCAACCACGCGGTGCAGCTGGTGCGGCCGCGCCAGTTGAAGGGCGAGCAGTCGGACGGCGACGACGAGCGCTTCCACGAGGTGCTGATGCGCGGCCTGCCGATCCCGCGCTACCCGCATCTGCGCATGGGCGTGGCCTCGAAGAAAAGCCTGGTCAATCTGTGGACGCTGCGCCGCCCCGACATCGTCCACATCGCCACCGAGGGACCGATGGGCTGGTCGGCGCTGCAGGCCGCCAGCTATCTGAAGCTGCCGATCTGCTCGGACTTCCGCACCAATTTCCACGCCTACAGCAAGCATTACGGCGTCGGCTGGCTGCACAAGCCCATCATGGTCTATCTGCGCAAATTCCATAACAAGACGCAGTGCACCATGGTGCCCGATGCCGGCCTGCGCCAGCAGCTCGACGAGCTGGGCTTCAAGGGCGTCAGCGTGGTCGCGCGCGGCGTCGACACCGCGCTGTTCAACCCGCTGCGGCGCTGCGCCGCGCTGCGCGAGAGCTGGGGCGCCGGTGCCGACGATCCGGTGGTCCTGCATGTGGGCCGGCTGGCGGCCGAGAAGAACCTGGCCACGCTGGCCGACGCCTTCGAGGCCTTCCGCCAGGTGCAGCCGCGCGCGCGCCTGGTGCTGGTCGGCGACGGGCCGGCGCGCAAGCAGCTGCAGGAGCGCCTGCCCGAAGCGATCTTTGCCGGCATGCGCCATGGCGAGGATCTGGCCGCCCACTACGCCAGCGCCGACGCCTTCATCTTCCCCAGCATCACCGAGACCTTCGGCAACGTCACGCCCGAGGCCATGGCCAGCGGCCTGGCGGTGCTGGCCTACGACTACGCGGCCGCTTCCCAGCTGATCAAGCCCGGCCACAACGGCCTGCTGGCACCCTTCGGCAACGGCCCCGAATTCCTGAACCAGGCCGCCGAGCTGGCGCGCGAGCCGGCGGCCCTGCGGGCGATGGGCCAGGCCGCCCGGTTGACCGCCGAGGCGCAGAGCTGGGCCGGCATCGTCACCAATGTCGAGAACATCTACGCGGCGGTGATCGACGGCCGGGCCCTGCCCACCGTTGCGGTGCGCAGCGACATCGCGGCCGCTCAACCCGGTTGCTGAAGCCCGATTGAGGCCCGGCGCCAGCGCATCAGCGCCAGCATCACCAGCGCGATCAGGCTGCCGAACACCGTCATCAGCGGCAGCAGTGGCGCGTCCAGCGCCAGCGCGCCGGCATAGAGGGCCAGCATGCCGAGGATGCTCAGGTTCTCATTGAAACCCTGCACGGCGATCGAGCGCCCGGCCGTCAGCAGCTGGTAGCCGCGATGCTGCAGCAGCGCATTCATCGGTACCACCAGCAGGCCGCCTACCGCGCCGACCAGGGCCAGCAGCGGCAGGGCCAGCGCAAAGGCATCGACCCAGGCCAGCCCCGCCATCAGCAGGCCCAGCAGCACGCCCAGCGGCAGCACCCGCAGCGCCCGCGTCAGCGGCACCCAGCGCCCGGCAGCAGCAGCACCGACCACCACGCCGACGGCCACCACCGCCTGCAGATAGGCGCTGCGGTCCAGCCCCAGCTGCAGCACCTGCTGCGCCCAGCGCAGCACCGCGAACTGCAGCGTCGCGCCGACCCCCCAGAACAGGGTCGTCACCGCCAGCGACACGCCGCCCTCGGCATCGCGCCACAGCGCGCGGTTGGCACGGACGAAGTCGCGCAGCAGCGCCCCGGGCCGCAGGCTGGCGCTGCGGGCATAGCGGGCGCCGCTGTCGGGCACGCCCAGCTGCGCCACGGCGGCCAGGCCGTAGAGCAGCAGCAGCAAAGCCAGCGAGGCGCTCAGCGAGGACGCCAGCCCGGGCAGCGACACCAGCGAAGCCAGCATCGCACGCAGCCCCTCGCTGACCAGCAGACCGCCCAGCACCGTGCCCAGCAACGCCGCGCCGACGATGGACACCTCCAGCCAGCTGTTGGCCGCCACCAGCTGGCGCGGTGCCACCAGCTCGGTCACCAGCCCGTACTTGGCCGGCGCATAGCAGGCCGCGCCCAGGCCGACCACCGCATAGGCCGCCACCGGATGCAGGCCGGCCAGCAGCGCCACCAGGCCCAGCATCTTGACCCCGTTCATCCAGGCCATCAGCCGCGCCTTCGGCAGCGCGTCGGCCAGCGGCCCGACCCAGGGCGCCAGCAGCACATAGGAGATCGTGAACGAGAACTTCAAAAGCGGTGCCCACCAGGCGGGCAGGCCCTGCTCGTGCAGCAGCGCGATCGTGACGATCAGCAGCGCGTTGTCGGCCAGCGCCGAGGCGAACTGCGCGGCGATCAGCAGATGGAAACCCGGCGGCATGCGCATGGCCGCCATTGGCGCCGACACAGATGCCAGGGCGATGACGCGGGCGTGACGCTTTGACGACGGCGGTCTGCCAGACCGATCGGCAAGACCTGTCACTATGATGCGTCGACACCCTGCACCGCCACCGACGATGACCACGACGCCCACCGCCACGCTCGCCAGCCCGGCCGACGACCACGGCCTGATCTGCGGCTATCTGTTCCAGGCCGGCCAGCCGGCCCGGCCCGTGGACACGCAGGCGGCCCAGCAATGGCTGCATCGCGGCGCGAGCGCCAGCGACGCCGACTTCATCTGGCTGCATTTCAACCTGACCCATACCAGCGCCCATGGCTGGCTGCGCGCCCACACCAGCCTGCCGCAGGACTTCCACCAGTCGCTGCGCGAGGGCTCGCGCTCGACCCGCATCACGCGCTTGGGCGAACGGCTGATGGCGGTGATCAACGATGTGACCTTCGACTTCTCCTTCGACCCCGAGAACGTCGCGACCCTGTGGCTGAGCCTGGAGCCGGGCCTGGTGGTCAGCGCCCGGGTGCAGCCGCTGCGCTCGGTGGACCGGCTGCGCCGCGCGGTCGGTGCCGGCGACGCGATCGCCAGCCCGGTGGCCCTGCTGGAGCATCTGCTCAGCGACCAGGCCGACGAGCTGCAGCACATCGTGCGCAGCGCCAGCGACAAGGTCGACGATATCGAGGACGCGATGCTGGCGCGCCGCAACAAGCTGCAGGGCAGCGACGAGCTGGCGCGGCTGCGCCGCCTCTCGGTGCGGCTGCAGCGCCTGCTGGCGCCCGAGCCGGGCGCGCTGCTGCGCCTGCTGGCCAACCCGCCGGCCTGGCTCAATGCCGAGGAGCGCGACCGGCTGCGCCGCGTCAACGACGAGTTCGCGGTGGCGCTGCGCGACATCGTCTCGCTGCACGAGCGGGTCAAGCTGCTGCAGGACGAGTCGGCCTCCCAGGTGGCCGAGCAGAACAACCGCAGCCTGTTCACGCTGACCATGGTCACCGTGCTGGCCCTGCCCATCAATCTGTTCGCCGGCCTGATGGGCATGAATGTCGGCGGCATCCCGCTGGCCGATCATGCGCACGGCTTCTGGCTGATGCTGCTGCTGATCGCGTCCTTCACCGCACTGGCGGCCTGGTTGGCGCTGCGCCGGCTGACGAATCGGCAGCGCTGATTCACCCATGGACCCGACCCGCGAGATCTTTGAGCTCGGCGACTGGCGGGTCGATGCCGCCGGCAACCGCCTGCAGCGCGGCGCCGAGGTCCGAGCGCTGCGCCACAAGGCCATGGCCCTGCTGGTGCTGCTGGCCAGCCGGCCCGGCGAGACCGTCGGCCGCGAGGAGATCATCGACACGATCTGGCAGGGCAACCGTTTTGTCGCCCCCAAGGCCATCAACACCGCCGTCTGGACCATACGCCAGGCCCTGGGCGACGACCCCGAGGCGCCGCGCTATCTGGAGACCATCGCAAAGAAAGGCTACCGGCTGATCGCGCCGGTGCGTGCGCTGGCGCCGCCGCCGCAGATCATGGCGATGCCGATCACAGCGCCCGCGCCGCACTGGCCGCTGCTGGCCGGCCTGCTGGTGCTGGCCGGCCTCATCGCCGTCTGGTGGCTGCGGCCGGGCGACATCGCGCCCGCGGCCTTGCCCGAGCCCCGGCCGCTGACGCACACCCCCGGTCATGAATACCTGGGCCAGCTCTCGCCCGATGGCCGGCTGCTGGCCTTCGCCTGGTGGCAGGGCCAGGGCGCGGGCCGGCTCTATCTGCGCCCGGCCGCCGAGCTGGATGCTGCGCCGCAGGCCCTCAGCCCCGAGGGCCTGGATGTGCAGGGCCTGAGCTGGTCGCCCGACGGCCGCGCGATCGCCTATATCGCCGCGAGCCCCGACGGGCAGTGCCAGCTGCGGGTCTACCGCCTGAGCGAGCGACCGCAGCAGCAGGCGCTAGCGCGCTGCAGCGCGCTGTTCACGCCCAGCGTCGCCTGGTCGCCCGACGGCCGCAGCATCGCCTTCAGCGCCGAGGCCGAGGGGGTCGGCGGCCTGTTCCTGGTGGCCCCCGATGGCAGCGGCCTGCGGCGCCTGAGCAGCGCCCCGCCGGCCGCGATGCCGGACCACCAGCCGAGCTGGTCGCCCGATGGCCGGCACCTGGTGTTCGCCCGCCAGGATCCGGCCGACGGCAGCCGCGATTTCTACGAGGCCGGCCTGGACGGCCGGGTGCAGCGCCTGAGCCAGCTGCGCCTGTACCCGCTGCACGGCCTGACCCATGCCGAGAACGGTCGCGACCTGATCTTCTCGACCACCCGGCAGGACAGCCGGGTGCTGATGCGCTGGCAGCGCGAGACCGGGCAGGCCTTGCCGCTGGGCCTGGAGGGCAGCGCGCCGCTGCGCAACGCCGGCGGCCCGCTGGTCTATGCGCTGATGCGCTCGCACATCGGCATCGCGCGGCTCGATTGGAGCGCCGGCGCGCAGCCGCTGCGCCTGCCCGGCGCGGTGGTCAATGACCGCGCCCCGACCGCCGATCCGGCAGGCGGCGGCCTGTTCTTTGTCTCGGCGCGCTCCGGCCGGCCCGAGCTGTGGCGCTCCGATGCCCAGGGGGACCAAAACGGCCGGACTCGGGCGCTGACCCAGCTGGACCTCCAGCCCGCCGCGCCGGCCGCCTCGCCCGATGGCCGGCAGCTGGCCTTTCTCGGCAATTGCGGGCCCGGCAAACGCCCCGGCCTGTGCCTGCTCGATCTGGCCAGCGGGCAGCTTAGGCCGCTGGCGGCCGATGCGACGCAGTACGGCCGGCCCAGCTGGCACCCGAGCGGCCGCGAGGTCTGGGTGGCCAGCGACCGCGGCGGGCGCTGGCAGCTCTGGCGCTTCGATCTGTCCGGCAGCCCGGCCGCCACGCCGCTGGACACCGAGCGGCCGCCCGGCCCGGCGCTGCAGTGGGCGGCCGACGGCAGCGCCCTGTTCTACCAGGCCCGCGCCAGCCAAGAGCTGCGCCGGCGCCCGCTGGCGGGCGGGCGCGAGCAGCCGATGGCGGCCGCCGTGCCGGAGGGCGAAGCCCTGCTGGACTGGCGGCTGGGGCCGCAAGGGCTGGTGCTGCTGACCCGCGGCAGCCAGGCCGAGTATTTCCGCCGCCTCGATCTGGCCGGCGAGCGCCCGGCCCAGCTGCTCAGCAGCCATGCGCTGGGCAGCTTTCCGGAGCGGGCCAGCTTCGCGCTGGCCGCCGATGGCAGCGCCTGGGTGGAGCTGGCCCACACCGCCGTGGCCGATCTGATGCAGGCGCGCTGAGCCGGGCGGCGCACGCAAGTGCTTGTCAGACCGCAGGAAATATTTTTTGGACAGGGTTTGGAGCGGGCCGGGCTTGTCGCTCCGGCCCGGCTCGCGGCCTACTGCGGGCTGGCTGCCGGGACGGGCTCGGCGGCCGCTGGCAGGAGGCCGGGATGCTGGACGATAACGATGGCGGTTCACGCAGCGGGTGCCTGCGGCTGAGCCTGATGGCCGCGACGCTGGGCGCGCTGGCCTGCGGTGGCGGCGGCGGCGGCGGCCCGGCGCCGGTCGACCCGGAGCAGCAGCCGACGGCACCGGCCCCCGCCGACGCCGACATCTCGCTGCTGATGATGGGCAACAGCCACACCTCGCTGAACGCCCTGCCCCGGCAACTGGAGGCCTTGCTGCGCGCCGGCCTGCCCGGCAAAAGCGTGGCCGCCACCGAGGCGCCGGGCTGGATGTTCCTCGACGAGCGGCTGGCCGATGCCGGCTCGATAGCCTTGCTGCGCGGCCGGCGCTGGACGGTGCTGGTGCTGCAGGCGCAGAAGTACAGCACCACCGGCCAGAACAGCTACTCGACCAGCGAGGCCCAGAGCCTGATCCGCGTGGCCCGCGAGCTCGGCGCGATGCCGGTGATGTTCCCGGAATGGCCGCGCCTGGGTGTGGCCGAGACCGAGCGCATCTACGCGCTGCACGCCGGCATCGCGCGCCAGCAGCCGGCCTGCGTCGCCCCGATCGGCCAGGCCTGGGAGCTGGCCCTGCAGCGCCACCCAGCCCTGGTCCTGCATGCCGGCGACGGCAACCACGCCGCCCCGGCCGGCGCCTATCTGACCGCGCTGATGCTCTACACCACCCTCACCGGCGCCTCGCCGCTGGCCCTGCCCACGCTGGCCAATAACGGCGTGCCCGCCGAGCAGCAGGCCCTGCTGCGCCAGGTCGCGGCCGACGCGGCGGCGGCCACCGCGCCGCGCCAGCACTGCCCGGGCGACGCGCCGCTGGGGCAGCGACCATGAGTCGGCGGCTGCGCGCCCTGGCGCTGCTGACGGCCGCCCTGCTGCTGGCGCCGCTGCCGGGCCTTACCGAGGTGCAAGTGATGGTGCTGGGCAGCTACCACTTCGCCAACCCGGGGCTGGATCTGCACAACGCCCAGGTCGACGATGTGCTGTCAACTCGGCGCCAGGCCGAGCTGGCCGAGCTGATCGAGCGCCTGGCTTCGTTCCGACCCAGCATGGTGGCGGTCGAGTCCCGCGCTGATGCCTTGCCGGGCCGGGCCCTGCCGGGCTATCGGCGCTATCTGAGCGGCGAGGGCCCGCCCGATCGCAACGAGATCGAGCAGATCGGCTACCGGTTGGCGCGCCGCATGGGGCTGGACCAGGTGCTGGGCGTGGACGCACCGGGCGAGTTCCCCTTCGCGGCGCTGCAGGCTTTTGCCGCCAGGACCGGCCGCGCCGCCGAGTTGCAGCGCTCGGTGGACGAGATCGGCGCGCGCACCCGGGCCTTCGAGCAGCGCGCGCGCAGCGCCAGCGTGGCCACGCTGCTGCGCGAGATCAACCGCCCCGAGGCGATCCGGGCCGACCATGCCTGGTATGTCGACGCGCTCGGCTATGGCGCCGGGTCCGAACAGCCCGGCGCCGAGCTGCTCGGCCGCTGGCAGGCCCGCAACACCGCGATCTGCGCCCGGCTGCGCCAGTCGGTGCGACCCGGCGACCGGGTGCTGCTGCTGTTCGGCGCCGGCCACAGCCATCTGCTGCGCCAATGCGTGCTGGAGCAGTCGGGCTGGACCCTGATCGAGGCCGAGCCTTATCTGCGTTGATGGAGGAAACCGCGATGAGCAAGAAGAAAGCCCTGATGCTGGCCCTGAGCCTGTCCAGCCTGCTGGCGGCCGCGCAAGCCCCGGCGGGCGGCGCCAAGCCGGCGCAATGCCGCCAGGCCGTGGACACGGGTCTGGAGATGGCGCGGCAGTTGCCGGCACCGAATCCGCGCGAGCTTGAGCGCAAGAACGCGCTGCTCGGCCGGCTGCAGACCCTGGTCAGCGAGAACCGCAAGAAGCAGGTCGATGAGTGTCAGACCTGGGCCGAGTTCAACCGCATCGCGGCTCACCAGTAACTCAGGCCGGGTTCTCGATCACCGATTCGCTCTCGAACAGCTCCTGCGCCGCCTGCGCCACTTTCAGCGTGTCGTAGTAGGCATAGGCGCTGACCCCGGCCGCGCCCAGCAGCGGCACCCAGCGCCCGACCGACTTGGCCACCGCGCGCTGGCTCAGTTGCAAGCCCAGCGCGGCCGCGACCCGGCCCAGGCTCGCCGCCGCCAGCGGCCGCACCAGCAGGCGCTCGCCGACCCGAACCGCCAGATCGCGCAGCGCCTGCGCCGCCGTGTGGCGGAACAGGCAATAAAGCATCTGCGCCTGCCCCAGCTCGGCGCTGCGCCCGTACAGCGCAGCCACATCGGCCACCAGCTGGGCCTGGATGCGCCACACCGCCATCATCTCCGGCAGCACCGTCAGCCAGCCCAGCGGCCCCGGCGGCAGCGCCAGCGCGCCGGCCGCCAGCGCCGCCTTGGACGCCGCCTGCCGCGCCAGACCGCGCGCCGCCTCGGCCGGCCGCGCGCTCAGGCGCTGGGTCGAGCCGGGCGTCTGCGCAACCAGGGCCAGTACCGCGCCGGCCATGCGGTCGGCGACGTCAGGATCCTTGCTGCTATCGCTGCGGCGGCTGATGTTCATGATGGGGCGTTGAGTAGGCGGGACAGGGACGATTGTCCATGCGAGACCTTCACTTCAAGATACATCCTCGTTTTGGCAACGAAAGGGCCACCGCAACGGTGGCCCTTTTGCCGTCCAAGCCCGATGTTTGTCAGGCGCCGGGTTCACGGCGCCGGCGGCTGCACAGTGCGGCACAAGCAGCGGCGAGCGAGAGGATCCAGACCGTGCTCGGCTCGGGCACAGTCGTCGTGAAGTAGGAATGACCGTCAAATGTCACTACCGAATTCGAGGGCGGCCGAAGCGCAAATGGGTGAACGTCCTGCGGCCTGAACTCGCCTCGCCGGTCGATGACGTCGAAGATTCCGAAGGGCACCGGCCCATGATCCGGGGGGGCAAGATGCGGGTAACTGAACTCGAACAAATCCTGCGCAAAGGTCCAGTAATCGCCTACCGCCATCTGATTGCCGTTGAGCGGTGGATCGTTGCTGCTGCCGTCGCCCTCCATCGTGATGTTGAGTGTTTCCCCGGGCTGCACAGGTGTACTCGGGAAGTAAAAGCAGATCTGATGTGCCGCAACCGTACTGTCGGCAGCGCCACCTTGGCGGGCGCTGTAGATGTCAACCGGCGAACCGCCCAATGGCCCGGTAAATGCCAGGTCCAGATTGACAGTCTGATTGATGTTGACGCTGAGCGGTATACCAATAAAGAAGCAAATATCAGTTGCGGCGGGATCTCCAGGGTCAGCGTCATAAAGGACGCTCACCGTAAATGGGTTCTGCAGCACGACGGTCGCGAGCGTCGGCAAAGGCGCAAGGGTAGCGACAAGCGCCGCGATGAACGCTTGGGGCCAGCGCAGTTTCGCTCTTGCCCCTACCTCGAGCACATGCTTCGAACAACGTGTTGCCAGTGGCTGCACGATCAAGTGCAGAAGGCCTACTGATCTTTCCATGGTGTCTGCTCCAGTTGGTCTCGACGCAGCCCCTGATCGAGAGTCCTGCCTGCTACTTGCTGGGGCCGACTTAATGATCCTGCGCTCATGGAGTCAGCAGGTCAAGAGCACGGCGATCAAACGCCGATGAGGCGATTGAGGCCTCTTGTGCTGCGGCCCCTTCCGAGCCGTCGCAGGTTTTGCGAAGGGCTGTAGGAGCCTCCTGCACTCCTACTTGACCCGCTGCTTCTCCAGCTTCCTCGCCAGCGTACGCCGGTGCATGCCCAGGCGCCGCGCGGTCTCGGAGATGTTGAAGCCGGTGGCGGCCAGGGTTTCGTGGATGTGTTCCCACTCCAGGGTCTTGATCGAGGTGGTGCGCTCGGTCAGTTCGACCTCGGCGTCGCCCTGGGCACGGGCGAAGGCGGCTTCGATGTCGTCGGTGTTGGCGGGCTTGGCCAGGTAGTGGCGGGCGCCGAGCTTGATGGCTTCGACGGCGGTGGCGATGCTGGCGTAGCCGGTCAGCACGACGATCAGCATCTGCTCGTCGTGGGCGTGCAGGGTCTGCACGCAGGCCAGGCCCGAGTCGCCGCCGGCGAGCTTCAGGTCGACCACCGCATAGCCGGGGTTGTGCGTGCCCAGCAAGGCCTGGACCTCGCCGAGCTGGGTGGCGCGCAGCACGCGGTAGCCGCGCCGCTCGAAGGAGCGCAGCAGGGTGCGGGCGAAGGCGTCGTCGTCCTCGACGATCAGCAGCAGGCGTTCGTCGTCGTGGCTCATTCGTCGTGCTCTTCCTTCTGATGCGGGCTCAGTGCGGCCAGCGGCAGCCGCATGCTGACCTCGGCGCCGCCGTCGGGGCGGTTGCGCGCCTCGATGCGCCCGCCCAGCGTGCGGGCCACATTGACCGACAGGAACAAGCCCAGCCCGCCACCGGGCTTGCCCTTGCTGGACTGGTAGGGCTTGCCGAAACGCTCCAGCATCGCCGGGGCAAAACCCGGCCCCCGGTCCAGCACGCGCAGCACCAGGGTCTCGTCCTCGCAGAAGGCCAGCAGGCGCAGCGGCGCCTGCGGCGCGGCCTCCAGCGCGTTGTCCAGCACATTGCCGACCATCTGCTTGAGCGCGAAGTCGGAGATGATGGGCAGGTCGGGCAGGCCCTCGCGCTCGTAGCGCAGCTGCTGGCCAGGCCGGGTGCTGCGCCATTCGGCGACCAGCTCGTCGAGGAAATCGTGCAGGCCGCGCTCGATCGGCGCCTCGCCGCGCGCCTCGCCGGCCGACAGCAGGATGCCGCTGACGATGGTCTTGCAGCGCTTGAGCTGCACCTGCATCTCCTCGATCTCCTCGCGCAGCTCGGGATCGCCGGCGAATGGCGCCATGCGCGACCAGTCGCCCAGGATCACCGACAAGGTGGCCAGCGGCGTGCCCAGCTCATGGGCCGCGCCCGAGGCCAGCAGGCCCATGCGCACGATGTGCTCCTCCTCGGCCGCGCGCTGGCGCAGATCGGCCAGCCGGGCATCGCGCTGGCGCAGATTGCGGCCGATGCGGGTGATGAAGATCACCAGCAGGGCCGCGTTCAGCGCGAAGCACAGCAAGAGGCCGCCGACGTAGTGGGTCGACAGCGCCGGGATGCTCAGATCGGGCAGGCGCAGCGGCCGGTGCCACTGGGTCAGCAGGATGAAGCACAGGCTGGTCAGCGCCACCATGGCCCAGATATAGCGCGGCCGCAGCAGCACCGCGCCGACGGCCACCTGCAGCAGGAACAGGAAGATGAAGGGGTTGGTGATGCCGCCGCTGTAGAACAGCTGGCCGCTGAGCACGCCCACATCGACCAGCAGGCCGGCGAACAGCTCGCCATTCAGCACCCGGCTGCCGACGCCGGTCGCGACCCGGCTGCGCAGCCAGCTCGCGACATTGAACAGCGCCAGCGCCGCCAGCAGGCTCAGCATCTCCAGCAGCGGCAGCTGCACATCCAGCGCGAAATGCACGCAGAGAATGGTGGCCAGCTGCCCGGCCACGGCCAGCCAGCGCAGCTGCACCAGCTGCAGCAGATTGTTGCGGCCGGCCTGGTGCTCGGGGGCCTGGCCGGCCTCGGCGGGCGGCGCGGGCCTGGCTTCAGTCTCGGTGGGGGACAAGCGTCGGTTCTCCAGCGGCATGGTGGCGCCACAGCAAGACGGCCGCGCCGGCCACCATGGCCGCCAGCGCGAACCAGGTCAGCGCGTAGACGAAGTGATTGTTGCTGAACTGCAGCACGGTCAGGCCGGGCCGGGGCCAGGCCATGGCGGCGGCGGGGTCGTCGGCACCGACATCGATGAAATAGGGCGCGACCGGGCCGTTCAGGCCCTGGGCGGCGGCAATGGCCGCCACATCGCGCGAGTACCAGCGGCCCGCGGCCGCGTCGTTGCGGCGCAGCAGGCTGCCGCCGGGCTCGCTCAGGCGCAGCAGGCCGGTGATCTGCTGCGGGCCGGGCGGCTGCGCGCGTCCGGCCGGATCGCGCTGCTCGGGCGGCACAAAGCCGCGATTGACCAGCAGCCAGAAGCCCGCTCCGGTGGCCTGCTCTGCATCGACCCACAGCGGCGTCAGCACCCAGTAGCCGCTGCCCAGCGCGGTGCTGGCCCAGACCTGGACCTCGCGGCCATGGTCGAAGCGGCCCTGCACCCGCAGGCGGCGGTATTCATGCTCGGCGCGGCTCAGCGAGGGCCAGGTCTTGCCATCGGGCGAGGGTGCGGCCACCGGCGCGGCGCTCAGGCGCTGCTCGACGCGCGCGATCAGGTCCTGCTTCCAGGCCAGGCGCTGCAGCTGCCAGACGCCCAGGGCCAGCAGGCCGGAAAACAACAAGGCCGCGAGCAGCAGCAGCGCCACGAGGGCGCCGCGCCGGCGCGGCCGAGAAGCGGATGCCGTCACGGATCAGGGCATGTTGCGCATATCGTGCATGGGCATCATGTTCTCGTTCAGGTGGAACATCACCCAGATCGAACCGGCCAGCATGATGACGACCAGCACGATGGTGAAGATCAGCGCCAGCATGGACCAGCCGCCCTCGACCTTGGCGTTCATGTGCAGGAAGTAGACCATGTGGACAACGATCTGCACGGCCGCGAAGCCCAGGATCACGAAGGCCGTCAGGCTCGAAGACGGCAGCACCTTGGCCATCACCAGCCAGAAGGGGATGGCCGTCAGCACCACCGACAGCAGGAAGCCAATCACATAGCCTTTGACGGTAGCGTGATAGGCGGCGCCGTCGTCGTGATGATCGTCGTGGTGGTGGTCGCCGTGTTGCTGACTCATGGCAGCACTCCCATCAGATAGACAAAGGTGAAGACGCCGATCCAGACCACGTCCAGGAAGTGCCAGAACATCGACAGGCACATCAGGCGGCGCTTGTTCTCGACCGTCAGGCCCAGCTTGTTGACCTGCACCATCAGCACGAGCAGCCAGATGATGCCGAAGGTGACGTGCAGGCCGTGGGTGCCGACCAGCGTGAAGAAGGCCGACAGGAAGGCGCTGCGCTGCGGCGTGGCACCCTGGGCGATCAGGTGATGGAACTCATAGAGCTCCAGGCCCAGAAAAGCCAGGCCGAACAGGCCGGTGATCGCCAGCCAGGTCAGCACGCCCCGCTTGCGGCCGTGCTGCATCGCGATCATCGCCAGGCCGTAGGTGATGGACGAGAACAGCAGCATCGCGGTATTGACCGCGACCAGCTGCAGATCGAACAGATCGGCGCCCGAGGGGCCGGCCGCATAGCTGCGACCCAGCACCGCGTAGACCGCGAACAGCACCGCGAAGATCAGGCAGTCGCTCATCAGATAGAGCCAGAAGCCCAGGAGCGTGCCTTGCTGCGGGTGGTGGTCGCCGCTGTCGTAGAACACCGGCGCGCTGCCGGCGGTGAGCGTGGGAGAGGTGTGCATGGTCAGGATCGCTCTCAGGCCAGGGCCGCCAGGGCCTTTGTGCGGGCGTCTTCGCTGCGCGTCACCGCATCGGCGGGGATGTAGAAGTCGCGCTTGTAGTTGAAGGTGTGGACGATGGAGGCGATCACGGTCAGCGCGAAACTGAGGCCGGCCACCAGCCACATATGCCAGACCATCGCGAAGCCGAACAGCGTGCACAGCGCCGCGATGACAAAGCCCGCCGCCGTGTTCTTGGGCATGTGGATGGACTTGAAGCCGGCGACGGGGCGCTGCGCGCCGCGCTGCTTCATATCGTGCCAGGCGTCGAGCTCATGCACGACCGGCGTGAAGGCGAAGTTGTAGTCCGGCGGCGGCGAGGCGGTCGACCACTCCAGCGTGCGGCCACCCCAGGGGTCGCCGGTGTGGTCGCGCAGCTGTTCGCGGCGCATATAGCTGACCACCAGCTGGATCAGGAAGGCCGCAATGCCCAGTGCGATCAGCACCGCACCGAAGGCCGCCACCTGGAACCAGATCTGCAGCGAGGGGTCGTCGAAATGGCTCATGCGGCGGGTCACACCCATCAGGCCCAGCACATACAGCGGCATGAAAGCCATCCAGAAGCCGATCAGCCAGAACCAGAACGAGGTCTTGCCCCAGAACGGGTCGAGCTTGTAGCCAAAGGCCTTGGGGAACCAGAAGCTGATGCCGGCGAACAGGCCGAACAGCACGCCGCCGATGATGACGTTGTGGAAGTGGGCGATCAGGAACAGACTGTTGTGCAGCACGAAGTCGGCCGGCGGCACCGCCAGCAGCACACCCGTCATGCCACCGATCACGAAGGTGATCATGAAGCCTATGGTCCACAGCATCGGCACCTCGAACTCGATGCGCCCGCGGTACATCGTGAACAGCCAGTTGAAGATCTTGGCCCCGGTCGGGATCGAGATGATCATCGTCGTGATGCCGAAGAAGCTGTTGACGCTGGCGCCCGAACCCATCGTGAAGAAGTGGTGCAGCCAGACCAGGTAGGACAGGATGGTGATCACCACCGTCGCATAGACCATCGAGGCATAGCCGAACAGCTTCTTGCGGCTGAAGGTCGAGACGATCTCCGAGAAGATGCCGAAGCAGGGCAGGATCAGGATGTAGACCTCGGGGTGACCCCAGATCCAGATCAGGTTCACATACATCATGGCGTTGCCGCCAAGATCGTTGGTGAAGAAGTTGGTGCCGACGTAGCGGTCCAGGCTCAAGAGCACCAGCACGGCCGTCAGCACCGGGAAGGCGGCGACGATCAGCACATTGGTGCACAGCGAGGTCCAGGTGAACACCGGCATCTTCATCATCGTCATGCCCGGCGCCCGCATCTTGATGATGGTGGCGATCAGGTTGATGCCCGACAGCGAGGTGCCGACCCCGGCGATCTGCAGGGCCCAGATGTAGTAGTCGACCCCGACGCCCGGGCTCTGCAGAATGCCCGACAGCGGCGGGTAGGCCAGCCAGCCGGTGCGCGCGAACTCGCCGATGAACAGCGAGATCATCATCAGCACCGCGCCGGCCGTGGTCATCCAGAAGCTGAAGTTGTTCAGGAAGGGGAAGGCCACATCGCGCGCACCGATCTGCAGCGGCACGAGGTAGTTCATGAAGCCGGTCACCAGCGGCATCGCGACGAAGAAGATCATGATCACGCCGTGCGCCGTGAAGATCTGGTCGTAGTGGTGCGGCGGCAGGAAGCCGGCGTTGTCGCCGAAGGCCATGGCCTGGTGCATGCGCATCAGCAGCGCGTCGGCGAAGCCGCGCAACAGCATCACGATGCCCAGCACCATATACATGATGCCTATCTTCTTGTGGTCGATGCTGGTGATCCAGTCGCGCCACAGCGGGCCCCAGACCCGGTACTTGGTCATCACGGCCAGCAGCGCCGTGCCGCCCAGCAGCACCATCGCGAAGGTGGCCCAGATGATGGGGTCATGGGGAATCGCATCCGGGCCGAGGCGGCCGAACAGGAGCGTGTTGAAATCTTGCATGGAGAGGGTCTCGCTCTGTATCCGGTTCGCGTCAGGGCTGGCTGCGCGCGAGGCTGAAGTCGCCGGCGTTCTCGGGCGTGCACAGCGCGGCCACATAGCGGCGCTCGGCAAGCTCGTCACCATTGCGCCAGGGCTTGCTCGACAGGCCGGCAATGCTGCCCTTGCCCAGGCCGCCGGCGGCGTCGATCGCCATCATCTGGGCCATGCACATCTTGCTGCCGTCGACGCAGCGGTTCAGGATCGCGTCATACAGGCCCGGAGCCACCGTCGCATAGCGGCGCACCGGCTCGCGCGCGCTGGGCTGCTCCAGCTGCAGATAGTCGGCGCGGGTCAAGGCCTGGCCCTCGGCCTTGTTCTTCTGCACCCACTGCTCGAAGCCAGCCTCGGACAGGCCGTGGAACTTGAAGCGCATGTGCGAGAAGCCATCGCCGCTGAAATTGGCCGAGAAGCCGTCGAACGCGCCGGGCTTGTTGATCACCGCATGCAGCATGGTCTGCATGCCGGGCATCGCATAGATCTGGCCGGCCAGCGCCGGGATGTAGAAGGAGTTCATCACCGTGGACGCGGTGATCTTGAACTGGATCGGCCGGTCCACCGGCGCGGCCAGCTCGTTGACCGTCGCGATGCCCTGCTCGGGGTAGAGGAACAGCCACTTCCAGTCCAGCGCCACGACCTCGACCACCAGCGGCGCCTGGCCCTGCGGCAGCGGCCGGCCTTCGGCGATGCGGTCCAGCGGCCGGTAGGGGTCGAGCTTGTGGGTGCTGATCCAGGTGATCGCGCCCAGCGCGATGATGATCAAGAGCGGCGCGCCCCAGATCACCAGCTCGAGCCGGGTCGAGTGGTCCCAGTCGGGGCTGTAGGTGGCGGACTTGTTGTTCTGGCGGTAGCGCCAGGCGAACAGCAGGGTCAGCGCGATCACCGGCACGATGATGATCAGCATCAGGATCGTCGAGGTGACGATCAGCTGCGCCTGCTGCTGGGCGATATCGCCCGAGGGTTTCATCACCACCATATTGCAGGCGCCCAGCGGCAGGGCCAGGGCCAGCAGGCCCAGTCGTGCTAAGGTGGTATCGACTAAAGGTTTTGGGGACATCGGGAATACCAGGCCGGCGGGAAAACGCTAGTTGCGCATCGGTCGGAAATGTATCTTGATTGACCCAAATCAACGATAGGACATTTTGTCCAAGGCAAGCGAGACATGGCCAGCAGTAACACCCTCACCCATCCCGGCATCCAGGGCACCCAGCCCGAGCACAGCCTGGCGCCCGGCGACATCGCCGTCGGCGTCGTGATCGGCCGGGCCTCCGAGTATTTCGACTTCTTTGTCTACGGCATCGCCTCGGTGCTGGTCTTCCCGGCGGTGTTCTTCCCCTTCGCCGACCGGCTGGAGGGCACGCTGTACGCCTTCGCGCTGTTCGCCTTTGCCTTCGTCGTGCGGCCGGTAGGCACGGTGGCCGGCATGGCCATCCAGCGCCGCTGGGGCCGCAGCGCCAAGCTGGCCTCGGCGCTGTTCCTGCTGGGCTGCTCGACCGCCGGCATGGCCCTGCTGCCCAGCTATCACAGCCTGGGCCTGGGCGCGATCGCGCTGCTGGCGCTGTTCCGCATCGGCCAGGGCCTGGCCCTGGGCGGCTCCTGGGACGGCCTGCCCTCGCTGCTGGCGCTGAACGCACCGGAAAACCGCCGCGGCTGGTATGCGATGCTGGGCCAGCTCGGCGCGCCGCTGGGCTTTCTGATCGCCTGCGGACTGTTTGCCTATCTCTGGGGCAGCATGTCCGAGCACGACTTCCTCGACTGGGGTTGGCGCTTCCCCTTCTTCGCCGCCTTCGCGATCAATGTGGTGGCGCTGTTCGCGCGGCTGCGCCTGGTGGTCACCCATGAGTACGAGCGCGAGCTCGATGCCAAGGAACTGGAGCCCTGCGATGTCGGCGAGTTGCTGCGCAGCCAGGGCAGCAATGTGCTGATCGGCGCCTTTGCCGCGCTGGCCAGCTATGCGCTGTTCCACATCGTCACGGTGTTCCCGCTGTCCTGGATCATGCTGTTCTCGGAGCGCCCGGTCGGCGAGGTGCTGGTCGTGCAGGTGGTCGGCGCCCTGCTGGCGGCTGGCGCGATGCCGCTGTCGGGCCTGCTGGCCGACCGCATCGGCCGGCGCCGCACCCTGGGCATGCTGGCGACGGCCATCGGCGTGTTCAGCCTGTTCGCGCCGCTGCTGCTGGACGGCGGCCAGGTGGGCCAGGACGCCTTCATCCTGCTCGGCTTCGTGCTGCTGGGCCTGAGCTACGGCCAGGCGGCCGGCGCGGTGACGGCCAACTTCCTGCCGCGCATGCGCTACACCGGCGCCGCGCTGACAGCCGATCTGGCCTGGCTGATCGGCGCCGCCTTCGCGCCGCTGGTGGCACTGGGCCTGTCGGCCCGCTTCGGCCTTGCTGCCGTCACGCTCTATCTGCTGTCGGGCGTGGCCTGCACGCTGCTGGCGCTGCGCGCCAACCGGCTGCGCAACGCCCGCGACTGACTCAGCCCCCGGCCGACGACGACTGGCGCGCCCGGCGCCAGCCCAGCAGGGTGAGGCCCAGGGCCAGCAGGGCCCAGCTCTGCGGCTCGGGCACCGGGGCCGTGTTGCCGAAGCCCTCGCCATAGTCAAAGCCGCTGCCCGAGCGCAGGTAGTAGGTGGCCGGGTCGAGCAGCGCGCCGCTGACACCGTCGTAGAGGCTCAGGCCCATGAAGCTGGCGGTATTGCCGTAGTCGGCACTGTAGCTGCAGCCGCCCGACGGCGCCGGCAGATGCGGGGGCAGCGCCGACAGCGTGAACAGGCATTGCGACCGCAGCGCCAGACGCCATTCCACATCGAACTGATAATTCCCGAACTGCGGCTTCGGGCCCAACCTCATGCTGAAACCGGTGGCGCTGACATCGAAGATGCCGCTGCTGGCCAGCGTGCTGCGCGTCTGGCCGCCGGCCAGCACGTCCTGGGTTGCCCAGGTACGCTCGGTGACCAGCAAGCCGTGAGGGCCGACAACCATCGCCAGCTCGGCCAGGATGTCCAGCCGGTTGCCATACTCTGTATTGGTCTCGATGCGCCCGCCGGCCCGGCCCCCGAAGTGATAGTCGATGCGCATCACCGTGTTCGCATTGAGCCCCGCGCCATCCAGGCTCAGCGTGTCCTCGAAGGAGGCCTGGCGCAGATTGCCGCCGATGCCGAACTGGCTGCCATCCGTCGCATAGGCCCGGCCCGCGCCGAACTCGGCCACGCGCAGACGGCCCAGCTCGGCCGAGACCAGGCCGGTGGTATTGGTCGCATCCTTCAGCCAGCTCATCTGCAGCACCTTGCCGGGCTGAGGGTTGTAGCGGGTGCTGCTGTCATAGGCCAGCCCACCGTAGGTATAGGTATAGCCCGGCGTTCCCGGTGCCTGGCCGACCGACAGCACTTGCTGCTGAGCAGCAGCCTGGCCGGCCAGGACGGCGAGCCCCAGCGACAGCAGCGGGCTTGACAGTGATGGCTTCATGATTTTCTCCCATGGGTAACGACAAGCAAAAAGGCTTGTCACGGGGCATACGCAAATCGCGGCCCGACCCGGACAGGTCGCTCACCCACAAGCTAGGGGGTCGGGCGGGTCAGGGAGTGCGCCGGGCCCAGCTGGGCCAGCAGGCCGGCCCGGCCCTCGCTCAGCAGTGCGGCGGCCTCCCCGACGCCGGGGCCGCCACTGCGCTGCAGCGCCTGGCCCAGGCGCAGCCGGGCCAGGGCCAGCTCCCAGGACTGCGCCCACAGCAGCTGCTCGCGCAGCCGCAGCGCCGCGCGCAGCGGCGCCACCGCCTCCGGCGCCCGGTCCTGGGCCAGCAAGGCCTCGCCCAGACCCAGCCGGGCCTCGGCCAGCGCCGTCAGCGCCGGCGCGCCCAGAGCCTCCAGCGGCGCCAGCAGGGCCTCGTACTGCCGCCGGGCGCCGGCGTGGTCGCCGCGCTGCGCCGCCAGCCGGGCACGCAGCAGGCCCAGGCGCCGGGCCAGCAGATGGCCAGTCCCCAAACGCTCGGCCAGCCGGGCCTGGGCCGCCTCGAGGCCGGCAGCGGCCCCGGCCAGATCGCCCGAGCCCAGCTGGGCCTCGACCAGGAACAGCCGGCCGCGCAGCGCCAGCGGGCTGGCCGGGCCGGCAAAGCGCTCGGCAAGGCCCAGGGCTTCGCGCAGCACCGGCAAGGCCTCGCCCCAGCGCTCGCGCTGGCTCAGCACCGCGCCATACATGCCCATCGCGGCCGCCACCGCCGCCGAATCGCCGCCGCGCCGGCGCTGCGCCTCGAAGGCGCTCTTCAGCACCGGTTCGGCCTCGGCCAGCCGCCCCAGGCGCAGCGCCAGCGTGCCGGTATTGCCGCGTATCACCAGCGCGTCCAGGTCCTCGGCGCGGCCCAGCTGCTCGAAGATGGCCAGCGTGCGGCGGTAGGCGGCCAGCGCCTCGTCCTGCCGGTTGGCCGCCGTCAGCGTGATGGCCATCGAGTTGTAGAGCAGGGCCGTCTCGCGGTGGCGCTCGCCCGAGAGCGCCTGGCGCTGGGCGATGGCGCTGCGAAAAGTCGCCAGCGAGCCCGCCAGATCGCCCTGGGCCCGCTGCAGGCTGCCCCGTATCAGCAGGCCCTCCAGCAGTGGCTCGCGATGTGCAGCCGGCGCGGTCGCCCAGAAGGCCTCGGCCTGGCCCAGCAGCGCCGCAGCCTCCGCCACGCGGCCACGCAGCAGCTCGATATTGGCCAGCTTCTGCCGCACCAGGGCCAGGTCTTGCGCATCGGCCTGCGGCCCGGCCGCCGCCAGAAAGCCTTCGAGCAGCGGCAGCTGGCCCTCGACATCGCCCAGCGCTCCATACAGATCGGCCAGCGTGATGGTCAGCTTGCCGGCACGTTGCGGGTCGTCGCGATACTCGGCAATCACCCGGGCGGCGCTGCGGTCCAGCATGGCCTTGGCGGTCAGCGGGCCGGCCGCCGACGCCGCGGCGGGATCGGCAATCGCGCTGCGGAACAGGCCGATCAGCTGGTAGCGCAGCGCCTCCTCGCGCGCCGCCGCCCGCTCGGCCACCGCGCGCTGCAGCTCGGCCCGCTGCATCTGCCACAGGCTCAGCCCCAGCCCGCCGGCCAGCGACGCGAACACCAGACCGCCGCCGGCCACCCACCAGCGGTAGCGGCTCAGAAAACGGCCCAGCAGATAGGTCGCCGAGCGACCGCGCACCGCCAGCGGCGCGCGGACCAGATGGCGCGCTATGTCCTTGGCCAGGGCCTCGACGCTGGCATAGCGGCCGGCCGGATCCTGGCTCAGGCAGCACATCACCAGCGCGTCCAGATCCCCGGCCAGCACGCGGCGCCAGGTGCTCGGCGGCCTGATGCTCAAGCCCGCCAACGCAGCCGCCATCGCCTCGGCCGAGCCGGCCGGCAGCCGGTAGGGCCGCCGGCCGCTCAGCAGCTCGTAGAGCACGACGCCCAGCGAATAAATATCCGAGGCGGTGCCGAGGCTGCGCCCGGCCAGTTGCTCGGGCGCGGCCGCGTCGGGCGTGAACGAGTGCCCATCCAGCGGCAGCGCCGCGCCCAGCAGATGGGCGATGCCGAAGTCCAGCAGCTTGACCTGGCCATCGGGCGTCACCAGGATGTTGGAGGGCTTCAGGTCGCGGTGGATGACCAGGGCCGCATGGGCATGGCCGACCGCGCTGAGCACCTGCAGAAACAGCCGCAGCCGCGCCGCCAGATCGAGGCGCTGCTGATCGGCATAGCGCGTGATCGTCTGCCCCGGCACCCATTCCATCGCCAGATAGGGCTGGCCGTCGGCGGCAAAGCCGGCGTCATACAGGCGCGCGATATGCGGGTGCTCCAGCCCGGCCAGCAGATCGCGCTCCTGGATGAAGCGTCGGGCCGCCGTCTCGTCGGTCTCCAGACCCAGGCCGCGATGCGGCAGCTTCAGCGCGACACGGCGCAGCACATGCTCGGTCTGCTCGGCCAGCCAGACACTGGCCATGCCGCCCTGGCCCAGCGGCTCGATCAGCCGGTAGCAGCCGACCATCGCGCCCGGCAGCAGGGCCGCGCCGGCCCGCTGGACCAGGGCCTGGGCCACCAGGCCCGAGGGCGCGGCCGCCAGCCGGCCGTCATCGGCCTGCTCGTGGGCGGCGAGCAGGCGGCGCAGCGCGGCGCCGATCTCGGGCTCGCTGGCCTCCAGCGCCGCCAGCCAGGCCGCGCGCTGCGCCGGTGCCAGGTCCAGCGCCTCGTCGAAGCCTTGCGAGATCCGGGCCCAGGCGGCGGCGTCGACCGGCGCGCGCATCAGGCATCGCCCTGCAGCCGCAGCCGCATGAAGGCGCGCGCCTTGTCCCAGTAGCGGCGCACGCTGCGGTCGCTGATGTCCATGGCCAGCGCGATCTCGGCATCGGTGCAGCCACCGAAATAGCGCATCTCGACCACCTGGGCCAGCTTGGCGTCGAGCAGCTCCAGCTCGTTCAGCGCGCGCTCGACATCGAGCACGGCGGCGGCATCGGCGCCCTGCCCCGCGCCCAGATCGGCCGCGCGCTGGGTATCGAGGGTCAGGTCTTGCCCAGCGCCGCCGCGCCGGGCCGCATTGCGGTGGCGTGCAAAGTCGATGACGATGTGGCGCATGGTCTTGGCGGCGTAGGCGAAGAAATGCTTGCGGTCGGCTATCGTCAGCCGGGCGCCCTGGACGAAATGCAGAAAGCTCTCGTGCACCAGGGCCTGGGTGTCGAGCAGGGTGTCGGGCCGGTGGCTGCTGCGCAGGCGCGCGCGGGCGATGCGCAGCAGGTCCGGATAGAGCTCGGCAAAAGCCCGGTCGGCGGCGCCCCGGTCGCCACCATGGGCGGCGCGCAGGAGGGCGGTCAGCGACTCGGGGGGCGGCGGGCGGTCCATGCTGGGCGCAGTATCACATCAAGGTGGGGGCGGCTGATGCAGGCCGAAGCGCACACCTTGGGGATCGACACCCAGGCAGAAAACACCGAAGCCCGGCTCGGCGGCACCGGGTTCATCAGCCCGCCCTCCCAGCGCCCGCAGCCGGGCCAGCGCCGCCGGCATGTCGGGCACCTGGAAGAAGACCAGCATCTGCGGCGTCGGGTCGTCGCCATGCAGGCCCAGCGTCAGGCCGGGCCCCTGGAACCACCCCTCTCCGGGCCGCTCGGTGGGAGTGAACGGCCAGTCGAACAACTGGCGGAAGAAGGCTTGCGAGCTGCGCGCGTCCGGCGCGCCGATTTCCAGGTAAGAGACGGTTCCGATCATGGCTGACTCCTTTGCACGACGGTTGAACGATCGGCCAGTGTCGGCAGGACCGTGCGCCTTGTCTTGAAGAAAACCGCAAACCCGCCCGGCAGGCTCAGGCGTCGAGCAGCTCGGCAGGCTTGCCCAGCGCGCCGGCGATGCCGGCCCGCATATAGGCGGCCGGCGCGCAGCCGGCGAACTCGCGGAACTCGCGCGTCAGATGGCTCTGATCGCTATAGCCGCAAACCGCGGCGAGGTCGGCGATCGCGCTATCCGGCTCATCGGTCATCAACCGGCAGACCTGGCCGAACCGCAGACGCCGCGCGGCCGCCTTCGGGCCCAGGCCGACGGCGGCCGCGAAACTGGTCGTGAAATGCCGCTCGCTCCAGCCCAGCCGCTGCTGCAGCGCGCGGACCGGCAGCCGGCCCTGCTGCTGCGCCAGCTGCTCCCAGGCCCAGCGCAGCTCGGGCCGCAGCGGCGCACCGCGGCCTTCGAGCCGCCGGGCCAGAAAACGCCGGATGATCGCGAAACGCTGCGGCCATGCAGGCTGTTCGTGCAGCGCTTCGACCAGCAGGTCGGCCTCGCGGCCCCAGATGTCAGCCAGATCGACCACACCCGCCTCCAGCGGCTGGCGGTCGCCGCCGAACAGGCGGTGGGCAGCCCAGGGCGGCAGTTCCAGCTCGATGCAGGATTGCGCGGCGCCGTGCGCCGCCGTCATCGGCCCGCCCGCCATGCCGATCGCAAAGGCCCGGTGGCGGCCGGCAGGGGCGCGCGAGCCCACCGGTGTCAGCTCATAGACGGTCCCGAAGCCGATCACCAGCTTGAGCTGCGGGCAGGCGACCTCGAGCCGCCGCAGCGGCCGGCCGAGATCCTCGCTGAAGCCGCCCAAGGTGCCGCCCCAGTCACCCGGCAATGCCGGCCCGGGCACATAAGTCCAGCGAGACGTCACGTCATCGACCATGGGGTTCATCGCTCCTTATGAAACGGCACGGGCTGCGGTCGACGGGGGTCGGGCCACGCGGCCTCAGCGCCGCTGCACCAGCACGCCGCGCCCGGCCTCGAAGCTGACGGTGGCCAGCGCGCCGTTGATCAGCGTGAACTGCGGCATCCTGTGGCCGATGTCCAGCTCGATCAGCACCGGGCAGGCCAGCTCGCCCAGCACCCCGTCCAGCGCATCCCGGTACGAGAGGCCGTCGGCTTGCGGCGCCTCGGGCCCGCTGTTGCGGCCGATCAGCAGCCCGGCCAGATCGTCGAACCAGCCCTGGCGGCGCAGGCTCCACAGTGCGCGCGCCAGCGTCGGCGGGCTCAGCTCGCAGTTCTCCAGATACAGCAGCGGAAAGCAGTGTGACCTTCATTTATGACGGCGCTGCCCTCCACTGCGCGAACTACGAAGAACCCGCCCAGCTACTCAAGGGCCTGCATCGGGAGTCGCGTTTGCTCCACGCCATCACCGGCGCCATCCTCTCCGAGGATGAGCACTGCGGTAGACGTTGGACCCGCTTGTTCAGTGGTTGTTAAAGTCGTTGTACGGCGTCGACAGCGAAATTGCCACATACATCTCCAGCAACGCTTGCCGACTGGAGTCAGTTTCCTCGACCGCCCGAATGTTCATCGACCTCATGCGCTCCTTCTGTGCCACGAAGCACTTCGCAAAAGCATCCTGCGTCAGAAGCTGCTTGCGTGAGCCTTCCGGCTTGTAGGTCGCCTTCGGCACGCCGCACACCTCCCGAGTCAACAGGAAGGCGAACGAAGCCTGGTTATCGGTAGACCCCGGGCGGCAGTGGAGTCGAATGCGCGCGCGAATGTCATTGCTTCGCCCGACATACAGATGGCGTTCGCCCTCCGAAAACAAGTAGACGCCTCGACTCGGCAGCACCTGTTGCGCAAGCTGTCCGAAAGTGAACGGCGTCGCGGCAACAAGCCGCTCGTAGGAGGGGTGCAGCGCCTCGACGTGACGCGCAAAGGTCTCGTTCATCTCAAACCCGCAGTGTCTTGTAAGCCACGCGCCCGAGATCCACGCCCATCGGGCCGAGGAAGTGTTCCGAGTACACGTTGCCGTCAAATCCCTTCGGTTTCATCGCACTCGTTTCGAGCCACTTGCAGACTCGGTGCATCGCCGAGATGAAGATGGGCATCAGATTGATGTAAACCTGCGAAACCGGATAGCGCCTTGCTTTCGCATAAGCGGAGATTTCCGCAAAGCGAAGCTCGCTCTCCCATAGTGCCTGGAGATGCGTAGCGTTCTTGACATTCGGGTTGGCAAGGCGGGTGTAGAAGTCATCCAGCAGCACGTAGCGCTCGCTGGACCAAGCATCGTCAACGTTGGCGTAGCTGGCCATCAAGAACTCAGCACCGGCCAACTTTGGAAGGGCTCCCTCTAGGCCGAGCCGCGCGTTCATGCTTTCGAACAAGTCGTGGTCCCAGTGGTGGATGGCATTCCGCAGCACTATCAGGAGCGACGTGTCGCCATGGTCAAAGTACTTGAACCCGGGCAAGCCTTTCGACACGTCGTACAGGGTGTGAAACGTCTCGAGCTTCGCCTCGAATGCGAGGTCCAGATTGTTGATTGCCTCCTCGCGGTCGACCTGCACAAGACTCGAGAACCGCATGGCCGCCTCGCTATAGAGCCGCATGGCATTCGACAAACGCTCCCAGGCCCGTTGCACCGCCTTCACGGCGCGCCCGCCATCAACTGCTCGAAGCCCAATTCGAACACCGACTTGAGGTCGTACACCTCACCCACACTGCCCCACATACCCACAAGCCGTGCAGAAATCGCAGCCGTCCTTGTGGATCATGGTCGCATTGCCGCATTCCGGGCAGGGCTTGCCGGCCTGGGGCTGGACGCTCAGCCCGACCGCCGTCTTGGCGACCGGCGCCTGCAGCAGGCCCATCTCGACCAGGGGCTGGCCCTGCTCGTCGAGCACACCCAGCATCGCGTAGCGGTGGATGATCAGCCGGGCCACATAGGCCACCGTCGAGGGCCAGATCTGCTGGCGACGCTCGCCAGAGAGCGTGGGCACCGGCGCCATGAAATGGCCCAGCGGCTCGCCGACATTCAGCAGCTTGCGCAGCTTCATGCCTATCCAGGCTGGGTCCATCACCCGCATGTCCAGCGACAGCAGCCGCGCCATGCCGTCCAGCGCCTTCGGGTAGTTGCCCGAGAAGCCCATCGCGCAGGGCCGGGTGATGTGACCGCCCTCGGGGGTCGGCAGGCTGACCTCCTTGAGCGTCAGCGTGAACTGCTCGCCGGTGGCGGGGTTGTCGACGTCGACCGCCCAGGCCAAGGTGCCCATGGTGCTGGTGCGCGGCTCCTCGCGGCTGAACATCGCATCGATCACCGGGGTCGGCCCGCCCTCCTGCAGCGCGCCGAGCTGCTCGCAGCGCCAGCGGATCACGGCTGCGGTGGCGGCCACGACGCCAGGGAACAGGCGCTTGTCGCCGCCCGGTGGCATCGGCATCTCGAAGGCGCGCTCCTCGGCCACCGTCGCCAGCGCGTCGAGCTTCAGACGCAGCCAGGCGGCGTCATTGGTGCGCAGGTCCATCGACAGGGTCTTGGCCAGCGCGGCCAGGCCGCGCGGCTGCTCGGCGCCGTTGATCCAGACCTCGAAGGGCAGGGTCTTGCCGAACAGGCCGGCATCCGGCCCCTCGGCCGGCAGTTCGCCGACGAAGAGCGCAAAGTCGCCGTGCGGGTGGCGGATCATATAGCTCCAGGCCGGGTTGCCACCGGGCAGCTCGGGCCGGCTGGGCCAGCGCAGCGAGGCCAGCACCTGCTTGGGCAGGCGCTCGACGCGCAGGCGCTGGTTGCTGCCGTCCTCGGCCACCACCGGTTTCAGCGGCTCGGGCGCGGTCACCGTGGGCTCGACGCTCAGCACCGAACCGAGGATGCTGTTGGGCCGGTAGGTGGCCAGGCCCTTGAGCCCGCTCTTCCAGGCCTGGGTGTAGAGGTCCTGGAAGTCGATATAGGGGTAGTCGGCCGGCACATTGACCGTCTTCGAGATCGAGGTGTCGATATAGGGCGCGACCGCCGCCACCATCGCCGCATGGTCGGCCGCGCTGAGCTCCAGCGCGGTGACAAAGGCCGGCGACAGCGCCGCCTCGGTGCCGAACAGATGGCGGTAGAGCCGCCAGGCATGGTCCTCGACCTGGTATTCCTTGAAGCCGCCGCCCTCGGCCTGGCCCAGGCGCTTCTTGCGCGTGTAGGCCCAGCTGAAGGCCGGCTCGATGCCGTTGCTCGCGTTGTCGGCAAAGGCCAGGCTGATGGTGCCGGTCGGCGCGATCGACAGCAGGTGCGAGTTGCGCAGGCCCTGGGCGCGGATCTTGTCCTTCAGCACCTGCGGCAGCCGCGTCGCGAAGCTGCCGCCGGACAGATAGAGATCGGCATTGAAGAGCTTGAACGGGCCCTTCTCGGCCGCCAGATCGGCCGACGCGCCATAGGCCGCGTCACGCATCAGCTCGCTGATGCGGCGCGCCTGCTCGCGCGCGGCCTCGCTGTCATAGCGCAGGTTCAGCATCACCAGTGCATCGCCGAGGCCGGTGAAGCCCAGGCCGATGCGGCGCTTGTTGGCGGCCTCCTGGGCCTGGGCCGGCAGCGGCCAGGGCGTCACGTCGAGCACGTTGTCCAGCATCCGGGTCGCCAGCGCGCAGACCTCGGCAAAGCCGGCCTCGTCGAAGGCCGCCTTGGCGCCGAAGGGCTCGCGCACGAAGCGGGTCAGGTCGATCGAGCCCAGGCAGCAGCAACCGTAGGGCGGCAGCGGCTGTTCGGCACAGGGATTGGTCGCCGCGATCGACTCGCAGTAGTGCAGATTGTTGTCGGCGTTGATGCGGTCCAGGAACAGCACGCCGGGCTCGGCGTGGTCGTAGGTCGAGCGCATCACCTGGTCCCACAGCTCGGCGGCGGCCAGCTTGCGATAGACCCACAGGCCGTCGTCGCGCTGGTAGGCGCCCTCCTCCTTTTGCGCCGGGCCGGGCTCGGCTCTATGCACCAGCTCCACCAGGCCGCGCGCCAGCACCGCCTCCATGAAGGCATCGGTGACGCCGATCGAGATATTGAAGTTCTTCAGGTCGCCCTGGTCCTTGGCGCGGATGAAGTCGACGATGTCCGGATGGTCACAGCGCAGCACACCCATCTGCGCGCCGCGCCGGCTGCCGGCGCTCTCGACCGTCTCGCAGCTGCGGTCAAACACCCGCATATAGCTGACCGGGCCCGAGGCGTGGCTTTGCGTCGAGCCGACCCAGGCGCCCTTGGGGCGGATGCGCGAGAAGTCATAGCCGACCCCGCCGCCACGGCGCATGGTCTCGGCGGCCTCGGTCAGCGCGGTGTAGATGCCGGGATGACCATCCTCCACCGAGGCGATCGAGTCGCCAACCGGCTGCACAAAACAGTTGATCAGCGTGGCCGAGAGCTCGGTGCCGGCGGCCGAGAGGATGCGGCCGGCCGGAATGAAACCGCGCTTCTGGGCCTCGAAAAAGCGCGCCGTCCAGGCCCCCCGCTGGGCCGGATCCTCGGCCTCGGCCAGCGCACGGGCGACCCGCTGGCGCAGCTCGTCCAGCGTGCGCTCCTCGCCCTTGGCATATTTCTCCTGCAGCACCTCGGCGCTGATGTCCTGGGCCGGCAGCGAGGCCACCGGCGCCAGCGGCGTCGGGGCGAGAAAGATGTCGGATTGGGTGGGACTGTGCTGGGCCATGCTGATCTCCGGAACCTCGGGCCATCTTAGCGAAGTGAGATGGCGCTCCTCTTGATCCAGACGAAGCCGGGGCCGGGGACAGGAAATATTTGAAACAAAGCCCCTGGTGCTGGAAATCCGGCTGATACCGGCCCCGCCGACAGTCCTGCCATCCACTCCCGGGAGCACCGCCATGCCGCAAGCCCTCAGCAATCCCATCTGGCCCGCCTGTGAACGCCTGCTGGCAGGCCAGATCACCGCCCGCATCGAAAAGCATGCCGCGCTGCAGCGCGCCGAGGAGCGCACCCGCGAGCGGCTCAAGAGCCTGAGCTTCGTCGACACCCGCCCGGCCCTGACCCGCAGCGAGGCCTTTGCCGAAGACCTGCTGGAGCTGACGGCGCCGATCCAGGAATCGGGCGTCGGGCGGGCGCTGATGCGGGGTTTGGCCGGTGTTGCGCTGGGCCGCCGGCTGGCATGATCGCCCGGTCGCCACGTCCTCTGCCCCGCCCATGAGCCCTCCGACCTCCTTGCTGCTGGTTGATGACGAAGCCGAGCTGCGCGAGCTGCTGGCCGAATATTTCACGCGCCAGGGTTTTGCGGTGCGCTGCGCCGCCGACGCGGCCGAGGCCCGCCGCCTGCTGGCCGAGGGCCGGCCCGAGCTGGCCCTGCTGGACCTGAACATGCCCGGCGAGAACGGCCTGTCGCTGGCACGCTGGCTGCGCGAGGCCCACCCGCAGGTGGCCATCCTGATGCTGACCACGGCCAGCGACGCGGTGGACCGCGTGGTCGGCCTGGAGCTGGGCGCCGACGACTATGTGGCCAAGCCCTTCGATCTGCGCGAGCTGCTGGCGCGGGTGCGCGCGGTGCTGCGCCGCACCCAGGCCGCGGCCACTCCGGCAACTCCGGCCACGGCGCCCGCCAGCAGCGGCCGCCGCG
Source organism: Roseateles cavernae (assembly GCF_040187885.1). Classification (NCBI taxonomy): domain Bacteria; kingdom Pseudomonadati; phylum Pseudomonadota; class Betaproteobacteria; order Burkholderiales; family Sphaerotilaceae; genus Roseateles; species Roseateles cavernae. The sequence goes on along the minus strand of NZ_JBDPLH010000002.1, from coordinate 134,850 downwards.
TCGCCTTCGGCGCCTGCGCGCTGGACCTGGACGAGCGCAAGCTCTGGGATGCGCAGGGCCAGGAGGTCACGATCACCGCCGCCGAATTCGATCTGCTGGCGCTGTTCGCGCGCCACCCGAACCGGCCGCTGAACCGCGACCAGATCATGGAACAGGCCCACAACCGCGGCTGGGATGTGTTCGACCGCTCCATCGATCTGCGCATCATGCGGCTGCGCCGCAAGGTCGAGCGCAACCCCGACAAGCCCGAAGTCCTGAAAACCGTCCGTAACGTCGGCTACGTCTTCGTCAGCACTTGATGCCCGCGGCGCAAGACCCGGCCCTGCAGCAGCTGGCGGCCACGCGCCGCCTGATGGCCTGGTTCGTCGCGCCGATGGCGCTGCTGCTCGTGGTGCTCAGCGCGCTGCAATACCAGCAGCGCATGGCCGAGGCCGAGGCCGCGCTGGAGCGCGCCGCGCAGCAGCGTGCGCAGGACCTGCAGCTGCTGGCGCGCCCGGCGATGGACCATGTGCAGGACCTGCGCCGGCTGATGGAGGCCGTCTGGGAACAACCACCCGACCCCGGGCCGGCACTGGCCCAGGCGCTGCAGCCGCAGCAGCGGGCCGGCCAGCCCGACGGCGTCGCGATCACCGGCCACGGCGCCGGCCTGCAATGGGGTCAGGTCTGGTGGTCGGCGCCCGACGGCCGGCCCATCGAGCCGCTGTGGCTGCGCCGCGCTGCCGCTTTCGTGAGCCAGGCCCGCATCGCCCACGCCCGCGCCCCGGGTTTCGAGGCCACCTGGTTTGCCGGCATCGATGTCAACACCTCCTTCGGCTACCCCTGGATCTCGACCGACAGCATTCTGCAAAGCCTGGGATTGAGCAGCATGCGCGAGCTGGCCAGCTTGCGCGCGCTGGCGGCGCAGCGCACCCGCGCGCGGCTGGCGCGCCAGCCGGCCGATTCACACTGGGGCCCGCCCTATGCCAGCCAGCTGGCCGGCCATCTGGTGGTCTCGCACACCGCGCCGGTGCATGCCGGCGGCGAACTGGTCGGCGAGGTCTCGCTGGACTTCCGGCTCGACGCGCTGCAGGCCGGCGTGCGGCAATGGGCCCAGCCGCAGGAGCGCGCCTGGATCGTCGACAGGGCCGGCCATGTGCTGGCCGATTCGCAGCAGCCCCTGCTCGGGCCTAGCGGCCCGGGCCAGGGCGACCAGCATGTCAAGACCGCCTGGGCCGAGCGTGCACCGGCCGGGCTGGGCGAGGCCCAGCTGCAGGCCGCGCTGGCGGCGGCCGGCGGGCGCGTGCGGGCCGGCGACTGGGCGCTGGTGGCGGCCGGCCGGCCGGACTCGCCCTGGCTCTATGTCTCGGCCACGCCGCTGGCCGAGCTGCGCCAGCGCATCCTGCCCAGCCTGCTGCCCCATGCCGCGCTGGCGCTGGCCCTGCTGGCCAGCCTGCTGATCGGCCAGTGGCTGCTGGCACGCCACTTTGTGCGCCGCCAGCATGAGCTGATGCGCCGCGAGCGCGGCAGCGAGGCCCGCAAGTCCGCCATCCTCGACCATGCGCTGGAGGCCATGGTGTCGACCGACGAGCGGGGCCGCATCCTCGAGTTCAACCCGGCCGCCGAGGCCATGTTCGGCCGCAGCCTGGCCGAGGTGCGCGGCGCCGATGTGGCCGACATCATCATCCCCGAGCGCCATCGCGAGCGCCACCGCACCGGCATGGCGCGGCTGCGCGCCGGCGGCAGCCCGGCCCTGCTGGGCCGGCGCCTGGACATGCAGGCGCTGCGCCGCGACGGCAGCGAGTTCGCGGTCGAGATGGTGCTGTGGCGCAGCGAGCTGGAGGGCCAGGAGCACTACACCGCCTCGCTGGTCGATGTGTCGGAGCGGCTGCAGGCGCGCCAGGAGATCGAACGCCAGCGCGAGTCGCTGCGCCAGACCGAGAAGCTCGGCGCGATGGGCAGCCTGCTGGCCGGCGTCGCCCACGAGCTGAACAACCCGCTGGCCATCGTGATGGGCCGCGCCAATCTGCTGGAGGACAAGCTGGCCGGCAGCCCGCTGCAGGACGATGCCCAGCGCATCCGCGAGGCCGCCGAGCGCTGCGGCCGCATCGTGCGCACCTTTCTGAACATGGCGCGCGCCAAGCCGGCGCGGCGCGCGCCGGTGGCGCTCAACGACATCGTCCACGCCGCCGCCGACATGCTGGGCTACACCTTGCGCAGCCATGGCATCGCGCTGGAGCTGCGGCTCGACCCGCAGCTGCCCCAGCTGATGGGCGACGCCGACCAGCTGGGGCAGGCCTTGCTGAACCTGCTGATCAATGCGCAGCATGCGCTGGCCGACCGGGACGAGGCGCGCCGCATCACGGTCAGCACCGGCGTCGAGGCACGCCGCGAGGGCCGCGAGCCGCGCATCTGGCTGCGTGTGCAGGACAACGGCCCTGGCGTGCCGCCGCAGGTGCGCGAACGCCTGTTCCAGCCCTTCTTCACGACCAAGGCCGAGGGCCTGGGCACCGGCCTGGGGCTGTCGGTCTCGCGCTCGCTGCTGCGCGAGCATGGCGGCGACCTGCTGCTGGAGCACAACGGCCAGCCGGGCGCCAGCTTCCGCCTGAGCCTGCCGATCAGCGGCGCACCCGAGCCGGACGGCGAGACGGCCGAGGCGCCGGCCGGCGCGGACGGCCAGGCCCTGCGCCTGCTGGTGGTCGACGACGAGCCCGAGCTGGCCGCGCTGATGCGCGAAACCCTGGAGGGCGCCGGCTACGAGGTCGCCACCGCCGAGGACGGCGCGGTCGCGCTGGCCCTGCTGATGGAGGCGCGCTTCGACGCCATCGTCAGCGATCTGCGCATGCCCGAGGTCGACGGCGCCGAGCTGTGGCGCGCGGTCCAGGCCCTGCAGCCCGCGCTGGCGGCACGCATGCTCTTCGTCACCGGCGACATCCTCTCGCCGGCCGCCGCCGAGTTCCTGAAGGAATGCGGCTGCCCCGCCCTGGAGAAGCCCTTCCAGCCCGATGACCTGCTGGCCGCCGTGCGCCGCCTGGAGCCACTGCCATGACCCCGCCCACCGATCTGCATGCCAGCAGCGCCGCACGGCTGGTGCAGCGCTACCACCGCCTGCTGTGGCTGGTCAGCCTGCCGCTGCTGCTGCTGGTGCTGCTGCTGGGCCTCGGCCAGGGCCTAGCCGCCCACCGCAATGCGGTCGGCGAGCTGGAGCGCGGCGCGGCGCGCCAGCGCGCGGCGCTGCAGGCGCTGGCGCGCGCCGCCGAGGACCATGTGCAGGACCTGCGGCGCTTCGCCGAGCGCGAGCTGATCACGCCGGCGCGCGCGCCCGACGCGCTGCTGGCCGAGGCGCTGCGCGCGCGCGACGGCGGCTACACCCTGGACGAACTGCCGCAGCTGCTGCAGCCGGGCCTGGCCCAGCTGCTGTGGCCCGGCGCCGAGCGACCCGATATGGCGGCGCTGTGGCGGCTGCAGGCCTTTGCGGCGCTGGCCGAAGCCGCCCACAACCGCCATGCCGACCTGGCCCGCTCCTACTGGCTGGCCTGGCCACAGCGCCATGCCCTGCTCTACCCCTGGCTGCCCAGCGGCAATGTGCTGCTGGGCCTGGGCCGGCCCGAGCTGGGCGACGCGCTGGACGCCTGGTATGCGCAGGCCGAGTTCGGCGCCGCCACGCCGGATCGCAACAACGCGCAGCGCAGCTTCTGGCTGAGCCGCGCGGCCGAGGGCCGGCTGGTGCATGGCGCGCCGGTCTATGCCGGCGAGGAATTCCGCGGCCTGGTGGCCACCGAGCTGCGCCTGAGCGATCTGAGCCGTGCCGCCAAGCTGATGGACGGCGGCTGGCGCTGGTGGCTGCTGGGCGAGGACGGCCGGCCGATTCTGCAAGACCGGCCCGGCGCGCTGCTCCACGGTCCCGAGGTGCTGGAGCGGGCCCTGGGGCTGGAGGGCGGCGCACTGGCCGACCAGGGCCAGCGCCTGCTGGCGCTGCCGCTGCGCAGCGCGCCCTGGACCCTGGTGGCCACGCAGTCGGAGGCCGCCCTGCTGACCCGCATCGCGCCCGAGCTGCTGCCCTTCGGCCTGATCGCCTGCGGCCTGCTGGCCCTGATCCTGCTGGGCCAGTGGCTGCTGCGCCGGCGCGTGATCGAGCCGGCGCTGGCGGTGATGCGCTATCTGTTCGAGCGCTCGCGCGACGCGACCGCGCCCGCGCCGCGGCTGAACGCGCGCTGGCAGCCCTGGGTCGACGTGGTCAGCGCCACCTTCGCCGCGCAGCAGGAGGCGCGCGAGCGCGAGCGCCGCAGCGAGGCCTACAAGTCCGCCATCGTCGACCATGCGCTAGCCGCCATCATCAGCACCGACGAGAGCGGCCGGGTGGTCGAGTGGAACCCGGCGGCGGCCGCGATGTTCGGCCACCCGCGCAGCGCGGTGCTGGGCCGCTCGGTCGGCGAGCTGATCATTCCCGAACGCCTGCGCGCGGCACACGAGGCCGGCATGGCCCGGGTGCGTGGCAGCGGCGCGATGCAGCTGGCCGGCAAGCGCCTGGAGATGAGCGGGCGGCGCGCCGACGGCAGCGAGTTCCCGATCGAGATGGTGCTGGCCCGCACCGATGTGGCCGGCAGCCACCACTACACCGCCTTCATCAACGATGTCAGCGAGCGCCAGCAGGCCCAGCAGGAGATCGAGCGCCAGCGCGAGGCGCTGCGCCAGAGCGAGAAGCTGACCGCGATGGGCAGCCTGCTGGCCGGCGTCGCCCATGAGCTGAACAACCCGCTGTCCATCGTGCTGGGCCGGGCCGCGCTGCTCGAAGGCAAGGCCGCCGGCGGCGCCTTGGGCGACGACGCGCGCCGCATCCGCGAGGCCGCCGAGCGCTGCGGCCGCATCGTGCGAACTTTTTTGAACATGGCGCGCGCCAAGCCCGAGACCCGCGCCGCCGTGCCGCTCAACGAGCTGGTGCGCGCCGCCGTCGAGCTGCTCGGCTACAGCCTGCGCTCCGGCGGCATCACGCTGGAGCTGGCGCTGGCCGCCGACCTGCCCGAGCTGCCGGCCGACCCCGACCGGCTGGGCCAGCTGGTGATGAATCTGATCGTCAATGCCCAGCAGGCGCTGAGCAGCCAGGACGGCGAGCGCCGCATCCGCATCGCCAGCGGCCTGGCTGAGGACGGCCAGCGCGTCTGGCTGCGCGTGGCCGACAACGGCCCCGGCATCGCGCCGGGCCTGCGCGAGCGCATCTTCACACCCTTCTTCACGACCAAGGGCGCCGGCGAGCTGCAGGGCACCGGCCTCGGGCTGGCGGTGGCGCGCGGCGTCGCGCGCGAGCATGGCGGCGAGCTGCTGCTGGAGGACACGGCCGATGGCGCCAGCTTTCTGCTGCGCCTGCCGCTGGCCGGCGGCACCCAGCCGGCCGCGGCCGCGCCGGCGCCGATCGCCGACGCGCCCCAGCAGCTGCGCATCCTGGTGGTGGACGACGAGACCGAGCTGGCCGCGCTGATGCGCGAGGCGCTGGAGGGCGCCGGCTACGAGGTGATGACGGCCGAGTCCGGTCTGGTGGCGCTGGAGCTGCTGGAGGAAGCGCGCTTCGAGGCCATCGTCAGCGATCTGCGCATGCCCGGCATGGACGGCGCGGCGCTGTGGCGCGCGGTGCGCGAGCGCCAGCCGCAGCTGGCCACCCGCATGCTCTTCGTCACCGGCGACACCCTGAGCCCGGGCGCGGCCGAGTTCCTGCGCGAGGCCGGCTGCGCGGTGCTGGAAAAACCGTTCGCGCCGGCCGAGATGGTGGCGCGGGTGGCGGCGCTGACCAGCGCCACGGCGCCCTAAGATGCCGGCACAAGACGCCGGCATAAGACGCTGGATCAAGGCGGCGCCAGGCCGAGGAACTCCGCCATGCGGGCCAGCTCGGCCTGCAGCGCCTGGGCATGGCCGGCCTCGCGCGGCGGCCTGCCGGCGACATAGGCGATCTGGGCCTGCAGCCGCCCGTCCAGCGCCGCCAGATTGCCCCAGCCCAGCACCTGGCCGCGCCACAGCAGCGGCAGCGCGTAATAGCCGAGCTTGCGCTTGGGCGCCGGTGTGTAGGCTTCGAAACGGTAGGCCCAGCCCCAGAAGCGCTCGAAGCGCAGCCGGTCCCAGACGATGGGGTCGAAGGGGGCCAGCAGGCGCAGCTCCTCGTCAAACTGCCAGCGCCGCGAGCGCGGATCCTCGCCCTCGGGCCAGAGCCAGGCCTGGCCGTCCAGCTCGACACTGGGCAGCCGCTCGCGGGCGCTCGCCAGGGCCTGCCTGATCTCGGCGTGCAGATGCGGGGCGCCATAGCCCAGATGGCTGCACAGCTGGCCCAGGCTGCGCGAGGGCAGCGGCGCGTACTTGGCCAGCACCAGATCGACCAGCGCCCGGGCCTTCTCGGCCGGCTCGCGCGGATCCGGCGGATGCGCCGCCGCGGCATAGACGCGCAGGCCCTGCTCGCGCCGCACCACCCGCAGCAGGCCGCGGTAATGCATGCCGTCCAGCAGCTGGGTCACCGCGTTCGAGCTGCCGCCCCAGGCGTTGCGGGTGCTGCCATGGTCGAACTCGGCCTGCACCTGGCGCGGGTGGGCCTCGCCGCAGGCGCGCACAAAGTCCAGCACCGCGCTAGCGCGGCGTTCGGTCTCCTGATCCCAGCGGCGCTCGGCCTGGCGCGGGTGCATCAGGCGCAGGTGCTCGCGCGGCAGAAAGCCGTAGTTGACCAGGCAATCCTCCTCGACCTGGAGCCGCGCATAGCGCCGCTCCAGGTCGCCGACCCGGTAGTCGCGCACCCGCAGCCGCAGGGTCAGGTCTTGCGCACGGGCCGGCGCGCGGATCGGGTCGGCCTGCACAAAGCCCAGGCGCCGGATCGCCTGCGGCAGGCTGGTCGGCTTGAACAGGCTGCGGGCCACCGCGTGGCGGCGCAGATCGTCCAGCGTGATCACTTTCCTGGCCATGGCGGGCAACTCCTGAAACTGTTTATTTGTCCAGTAGTCTAATTTGCGTAGCATCCGGGCCATGACACTGGAAACCCTAGAACTGCAAACCCCCGCCGAACCGAGCGCCAGCCTGATCGTGCTGCACGGCCTGGGCGCCGATGGCAGCGACTTCGTGCCGGTCTGCGAGGCCCTGGACCTGGGCCCGCTGCTGGCGCAGGGCGGCGGCCTGCGCTGCGTGCTGCCGAACGCGCCGGTGATGCCGGTGACCATCAACGGCGGCTACCGCATGCCGGCCTGGTACGACATCCGCGGCACCGCGCTGGACCGCCAGGAGGACGAGGCCGGTCTGCGCGCCTCGCAGCAGGCCATCGAAGCCTTGATCGCGCGCGAGATCGCGCGCGGCATCCCGGCCTCGCGCATCGTGCTGATGGGCTTCTCGCAGGGCTGCGCGATGGCCTTGATGACGGGGCTGCGCCACCCCCAGCGCCTGGCCGGCATCATCGGCCTGTCCGGCTATCTGCCGCTGCTGCCCAGCACGGCGGCCGAGCGCCACCCGGCCAATGCCGATCTGCCGATCTTCCTGGCCCACGGCCTGCAGGACCCGGTCGTGCCGCTGGAGCGCGCCCACGCGGCCCGCGCCGAGCTGGAGCGCCTGGGCTACGCGCCCGAGTGGCACGACTATCCGATGGAGCACTCGCTGTGCAACGAGGAGGTCGCGGACCTGAACGCCTGGCTGCTGCGGGTGCTGCTCGCCTGATCAGGCCTGCTTCTGCGCCGCTTCCGCCAGCAGCGCTTCGCAGCGCTCCTCATGCTGGCTGATCTCGGCCAAGGTGACCTCGATATCGTCGAGCTGCTGCTCCAGCTGGCGACGGTGCTGGCGCAGCACTTCGAGAAAGGCGGTCAGCTGCGGCGCAGCGTCGGACTCGGAGTCATACATGTCCACCAGCTGCTTGACCTCCTGCAGGCTCAGGCCCAGACGCTTGCCGCGCAGGGTCAGCTTCAGGCGGGTGCGGTCGCGGTGGGTGTAGACGCGGTTGCGCCCGTCGCGGCTGGGTTCGAGCAGGCCCATGTCCTCGTAGAAACGGATCGCGCGCGGCGTGATGTCGAACTCGGCGGCCAGCTCGGTGATGGTGAACAGGCGGCCGGAGCTCTCGGCGGAGGGGGTCGAGCGGGAGGCTGGGCTCATGGCTACACTGGCGCTGAAGGATGACGTTAACGTAAACGGAAGTCTAAGGCACGAGCACACCATGGCGAACCGACGCGAATCCGAACTTTCCTACCCCCTGGGCGACGCCCTGCCCGAGCCCGGCGCGGTGCTGGAGATCGCGCCCGGCGTGCGCTGGCTGCGCATGGGCCTGCCGTTCGCGCTGGACCATATCAATCTCTGGCTGTTGCGCGACGAGATCGACGGTCAGGCCGGCTGGAGCATCATCGACTGCGGCATCAGCAGCGACGCTACCAAGGCAAACTGGGAACAGGTGTTTGCCAAGCATCTGGACGGCCTGCCGGTGCTGCGGGTGATCGTCACGCACTTCCATCCCGACCATATGGGCCTGGCCTATTGGCTGACCGAGACATGGCAATGCCGGCTGTGGATCAGCGCCACCGACTTCCATCTGGCCCGCCTGGCCAGCGGCTCGACGGTGGGCATGGGCGGCGAGGCGGCCGCCGCCTTCTTCGCCAGCCACGGCCTGAGCGACCCGGAGGCCCTGGCCAAGATCCGCGGCCGCGCCAGCTACTACCCCAGCATGGTGCCGGCCGTGCCGAGCAGCTTCCGCCGCCTGATGGGCGGCGCACGGCTGCGCATCGGCGGCCATGACTGGAGCTGCATCGCCGGCTTCGGCCATGCGCCCGAGCACATCAGCCTGCACTGCGAGACGCTGGGCTTGCTGATCTCCGGCGATATGGTGCTACCGCGCATCTCGACCAATGTCTCGGTGGTCGATGTCGAGCCCGAGGCCGACCCGCTGAGCCTCTACCTGGCCTCGCTGCAGCACATGCTGGACCTGCCCGGCGACACCCTGGTGCTGCCCTCGCATGGCAAGCCCTTCCGCGGCCTGCATGCGCGGGTCGACCAGCTGCGCGAACACCATGACGAACGCCTGGCCGAGGTGGCCGAGGCCTGCGCGGCCAAGCCCTGCCATGCGGCCGAGCTGCTCGATGTGCTGTTCAAGCGCAAGCTGGACCTGCACCAGACCACCTTCGCGATGGGCGAGTCGGTCGCGCATCTGAACGCGCTGTGGCTGGCCGGCCTGCTGCTGCGGCGACTCGATGATGATGGGGTGTACCGCTTCTCGGCGGTGTGAGGCCTGGGGAGAGTCAGTGGCCGCCGCCGACCGCGTGAGCGGGCGGCGGCGGTCTGATCTTTGACGACGCATCCACTTTTCGGTGCAGCTGCCAGGGTCTACCCAGGAAACCTGGGGGCCGTGGTGCCACCGGGAGAACGGCAAAGACTGACGCCGGACTCAGATGCTTCGTGATGACAGCTTGTGGGTCGCAGTGTGCTTGCCGTCACGCCCGGTAACAAGCCCCCCTAAAGAGGGAGAGGCCGCTAGCTGTCCAGCTGAGGCACGGCCTCGTCGCGCAGCCGCTCGCGGGCCTGCTCGTAGTCGGGCACGACCGAGCGCACCACCTCCCAGAAGCGCGCGCTGTGGTTCATCTCGCGCAGATGGGCCAGCTCGTGGGCGACCACATAGTCGATGATGGCCGGCGCGAAATGGATCAGCCGCCAGTTCAGGCGGATCGCGCCGCTGGCGCTGGCGCTGCCCCAGCGGGTCTGGGCCGAGCTCAGCGAGAGCCGGATATAGCGCACGCCCAGCGCGGTCGCGAAGTGGGCGCAGCGTCGCTCGAACAGTGCCCGCGCCTGGCGCTGCAGCCAGGCCTGGACCGCGTCGCGCATCTGCTCGGGCGTCGCGCTCAGCGGCAGGCCCAGATGCAAGACCCGACCCTCGGCGTCGTAGTGCGCCAGGCCGCCCAGCCGCAGCCGCAGCGGCGCGCCCAGATAGGGCAGGCTGGCGCCATCGGCCCAGACCACGCGCGCCGCCTGCAGCCTCTGGGTGCGTTCGCGCTGCTCGACCAGCTTGCGCAGGATCCAGCCCTGCTTGTCGCGCAGCGCCTGCTCGATGTCGGCCACGCTGACCCAGCGCGGTGCGCTGACCTTCAGCCCCTCGGCGCTGACGGTGAAACCAATGCTGCGCCGGCGTGCGCGCCTGAGTTCGTAGCCAACGCTGTGGCCGTCCAGCAGCAAGGCCCGTTGCGAGCGCGCCTGGGGCAGCGTGGCGGCAGGCGCCGCGATGACGGGCGGCGGCGACGACTCGGCCTCGAACAGCGAGAGCTGATCCACATGAAGCAGGCTGGCCAGACGCTTCAGCATCGACATCGCGCTCAGTCGCTCAAGCCAGCGCTCCGGGGCTGGTGTCGGGCGTCATCTGCTCGCCGCGCGCATCCGCCTTGGCGCGACGATCGCGCTGGATCAGGTATTCGGCGAACGCCCCCAGATTCGCATGCACCGTGGTGCCGGGCACCTGGGCCACCAGGGCCGCCAGCTGCGCCTCGTCGAGCGCGCCGAGCCGGTCGCTGCGCAGCAGATGCGGGATGCAACCGGCCGCCTGCGCGGTCTGCAGATCGCGCAGCGAGGCGCCCACCATATGGACCAGGGACAGATCGGCGCCGAAGCGCTCGCCGATCTGCTGGATCAGGCCCGGCAGCGGCTTGCGGCAGGCACAGCCTTCCTCGGGCGTGTGCGGGCAGAAGAAGGCCGCGTCGAGCCGCCCGCCCTTCTCGGCCAGCAGCTGGTTGAGCCGCATATGGATGGTGTTGAGCGAGGCCATGTCCAGCAGACCGCGGCCGATGCCGGGCTGGTTGGTGGCCATCACCGTGTGCCAGCCGGCGTGATTGAGCCGGGCCACGGCCTCCAGCGCGCCGGGCAGGGGCTGCAGCTCGTCGACCGACTTCACATGGTCGTCGCGGTAATGGTTGATGGTCCCGTCTCGCCCCAGGATGACGAGCTTCATGCTGTGGCTGTGGTCGGGTCGCATCGGCATACCTCGTGTGCTCGTATCAGCTGGCCAGTCGGGACAGGTCGGCGACCCGGTTCATCGCTTCATGCAAGGTCTTCAGCAGGCCCAGGCGATTGGCACGCAGCGCCGGGTCTTCGGCATTGACCATCACGCCGTCGAAGAAGGCATCGACCGGCGCCTTCAGCGCCGCCAGCTCGCGCAGCGAGGCGGCGTACTCGCCCTGCTGGAACAGCGCATCGGCCTTGGGCGCGACGCCGTCCAGCGCGGCCGCCAGCTGCTGTTCGGCGGCCTCCTGCAGCAGCGCCGCATCAATCCTGGCGTCGACCGCCGTCTCGCTCTTCTTCAGGATATTGCCGATGCGCTTGTTGGCGGCGGCCAGCGAGGCGGCCTCGGGCAGCGCCGCGAAGGCGCGGACGGCTTCGAGGCGCTTCGTCACCTCGGCCAGACGCAGCGGGCGCAGGGCCAGCACGGCATCGACTTCCTGGGCCGTGTAGACATCGCGCCAGCTCACCGCGACACGATCAAAGACGAAGTCGACGAGCTTGGCACTGGGATCCTCGATCAAGCGACCGAAGGCCGGCACGGCGGCAGCGATGACCTCGTCCAGACGGAGTTGTCGCGTCAGCGGCGACTCCGACAGCATGCGCACCACGCCCAGCGCATGACGGCGCAGCGCGAACGGATCCTTGTCGCCGGTGGGCAGCTGGCCGATGCCGAACAGGCCGACCAGGGTCTCCAGCTTGTCGGCCAGCGCGACGACCAGGCCGGCCTCGTTGCGCGGCAGCGTGTCGCCGGCGAAACGCGGCTTGTAATGGTCTTCGACGGCGAAGGCTACGGCCTCGCTGAGGCCGTCATGGCGGGCGTAGTAGCCGCCCATGATGCCTTGCAGCTCGGGGAATTCACCGACCATATCGGTCAGCAGATCGGCCTTGGCCAGCAGCGCGGCCTGGTCGGCATCGGCCGCCAGCGCGGCGCCACCCAGCATGCCGGCAATCGCCTTGGCGATCGCGCGCACGCGCTCGACGCGCTCACCCTGCGTGCCCAGCTTGCCGTGATAGACCACCTTGGCAAGACCTGGCACCCGCTCGGCCAGGCTCTTCTTGCGGTCCTGGTCGAAGAAGAACTTGGCATCGGCCAGGCGCGGGCGCACGACACGCTCATTGCCCTGAACCACCGCGCTGGCGTCGGCCGGGCTGATGGCACTGACGACGAGGAAATGGTTCGTCAGCTTGCCGGCGGCGTCGAGCAGCGGGAAGTATTTCTGATTGGCCTTCATGGTCAGGATCAGGCACTCCTGCGGCACGGCCAGGAACTCGGGCTCGAACTGGCAGGCCAGCACATTGGGCCGCTCGACCAGGGCCGTGACCTCGTCCAGCAGGTCTTCGTCGTCGATCGGCGTCAGGCCACCGGCGGCGGCCTGCAGCTGGCGCGCGATCTCGGCGCGGCGCTCGGCAAAGCCGGCGATCACGGCGCCCTGCTCGCGCATCTGCGCGGCATAGCTGTCGGCGCTTTCAATCGTCAACTCGGGCGTGCTGGCCTCGAAACGATGGCCGCGTGTCGTGCGGCCCGATTGCAGGCCGAGGGCCGAGACAGCCACCAGATCGGCGCCATGCAGGGCGACGATGCCATGGGCCGGGCGCACGAACTTCACATCGGTCCAGCCATCTTTCAGCTGGTAGGTCATGGTCTTGGGGATGGGCAGCTTGGCCAGGCTTTCATCCAGGGCCTTCTGCAGGCCCTCGGCCAGGGTGGCGCCGGGCACCAGCTGGTCCAGGAACAGGGCTTCGGCCTTGCCATCGGGCAAGCGCTTGAGCTGGGGCAGCACCGAGGCGTCGGCGCCGACGCTGGCCAGCTTCTTCAACAGGGCCGGCGTGGCCTGACCCTCGGCCGTCAGCGCCACCGCCACCGGCATCAGCTTTTGCTGCACGGCGCGGTCGGCGGCCTTGGGCGCCACATTCGTCAGGTGCAGGCCGAGGCGGCGCGGCGTGGCGATGGCGCTCGCTTGCGCGCCCTCGCCCATCAGGCCCTGGGTCTTGAGGCTGTCCACCAGCACAGCGGCGAAGGCCTCGCCCAGCTTCTTCAGCGCCTTGGGCGGCAGCTCTTCGACAAACAGTTCGATCAGCAGATTCTTCACAGCAGTCGTCATGGCTCAGGCCGCCTTCTTCTTTTCAATCTGGGCGATGACTTGATCGGCCCATTCCTTCGGTGCCATGGGGAAGCCCAGGCGGGCGCGGCTCTCCAGATAGCTCTGCGCGACGGCGCGGGCCAGATTGCGGATGCGGCCGATATAGGCGGCACGCTCGGTGACGCTGATGGCGCCGCGCGCGTCCAGCAGATTGAAGCTGTGGCCGGCCTTGAGCAGCTGCTCGTAGGCGGGCAGCGCCAGCTGCTGCTCCATCAGATGCTTGGACTGCTTCTCGTGCGCGGCGAAGGCGGTCAGCAGGAACTCGACGTCACTGTGCTCGAAGTTGTAGGTCGATTGCTCGACCTCGTTCTGGTGGAAGACATCGCCGTACTTGATGTCCGGCGCGCCGTCCTTGCCTTCGACATAGACCAGGTCATAGACCGACTCCACGCCCTGCAGATACATGGCCAGGCGCTCCAGGCCGTAGGTGATCTCGCCGGTGATGGGCTTGCAGTCGATGCCGCCGACCTGCTGGAAGTAGGTGAACTGGGTCACTTCCATGCCGTTGAGCCAGACCTCCCAGCCCAGGCCCCAGCAGCCCAGCGTCGGGTTTTCCCAATCGTCCTCGACGAACCGCACATCATTCTTCTTCAGATCGAAGCCCAGTGCCTCCAGCGAGCCCAGATAGAGCTCCAGGATATTGGCCGGCGCGGGCTTGAGCACGACCTGGTACTGGTAGTAGTGCTGCAGGCGGTTCGGGTTCTCGCCATAGCGGCCGTCCTTGGGGCGGCGGCTGGGCTGCACATAGGCGGCCTTCCAGGGCTCGGGACCGAGGGCGCGCAAAAAGGTGGCGGTGTGGCTGGTGCCCGCACCCACCTCCATGTCATAGGGTTGCAGCAGGGCGCAGCCCTGCTTGGACCAGTAGTCTTGCAGGGTCAGGATGATTTGCTGGAAGCTCAGCATGGAGATGTCGGTGTCTGAAGTGAGGGAGGGGCAAACAAGCGATCGCCCCGGATTCTACGAGGCGCGGCGGCGCAGCCAGGCCAGCCCCAGGCCGGCGAAGGCCAGAAAAACCAGGGGCCAGAGCCCGCAGGCAGCCAGCCAGCGGGCATAAGGCGTGCTGCCGCTGCGGCCCTCGACCGAAGCCTCCAGCACCACGCTGCGCGCCGGCGGCGCGGCGGCGATGATGCGACCGCGATGGTCCAGCACGGCGGTGGCGCCGGTATTGGTCGAGCGGATGAAGGGGCGCTGGAACTCCAGCGCGCGCATCTGCGAGAATTGCAGATGCTGGTCCTGCACCATCAGGGTGCCGAACCAGGCCAGATTGCTGACATTGACCAGCACGGTGGCCGCCTCGGGGCCGACGACGCTGCCGACAAAGTCTTCGCCGAACAGGTCTTCGTAGCAGATCAGCGGGCGCAGGCGCTGGCCGGCCACCGCGAAGGCCCGCTGGTGCTGGCCGCGCGCCTGGTCGTCCATCGGGATGCCCATCGCACGCACAAACCAGTGAAAGCCCGGCGGGATGAACTCGCCGAAGGGCAGCAGATGGCGCTTGCCGTAGCTGTAGTTCGCATGCACGCCGATCGCGATCAGCGAGTTGACATAGCCCTCCCGCTCATCGCCCAGAAAAGTGCCCAGCAGCAGCGGCCGGCGCATCGCGCTGCGCTGCAGGCGCTGCAGATAGTCGGGGTCCAGATAGGCCAGCGGCAGCGGCACGACCGACTCCGGCGTCACGACGATCTGGCCTTGCGAGGCCTCGATCTGCTGCGCCAGGCGGTCCAGATTGGCCTCCATCAGCGCGCGGTCGAACTTCTGATCCTGCGGCACATTGGGCTGCAGCAGCGAGACGCGCAGGCGGCCTGTGCTTTGGGTGAAGTCATGCGGCAAGACCTGCCCCAGGGCCAGCAGACCCAGCACCACGGCGGCCGGCTGCCAGCTGTGCCGGCCCAGCGCGGCAAACGCGGCCGCGCCGCCGGCCGCCAGCAGCGTGATGCCGTAGACGCCGATCCACGGCGCCCAGTCGGCCAGCAGGCCGACGCTGTGCGCATAGCCGCTGGCGATCCAGGGAAAGCCGGTGAACAGCGTGGCCCGGCCCAGCTCGGCCAGCAGCCAGCAAAGCGCCCAGGTCAGCGCATGCCAGCCGGGGCTGCCGCCCTTGCGCAGCCAGGCCGCCAGCGCCAGCGCGCCGGCGTAGTAGAGACTCAGAAAGGCCGCCAGCAGCAGCACCGCCAGCGCCGCCAGCAGCCAGGGAATATGGCCGAACTGGTGCATGCTGATGTGCAGCCACCACAGGCCGGAGGCCAGCCAGCTTATGCCGAAGGCCGCACCCAGCGCCGCCGCGCGGCGCGGGCTGGCGCTCCAGGACAGATGGGCCAGCCAGGCCAGCGCCAGGATCTGCAGCCACCAGGCTTCCAGCGGGGCGAACGAGGCGGTGTGCAGCACACCGGCCGCCGCAGCGGCCAGCATCGCGTAGCGGCCCCGCATCAGCCGTCCAGGCTCTCGACGGGCGCGCGCGTGACCTTGAACCAGCGCACCGAGCCGCCGCGCGTCAGCATCACGGCAAAGCGCAGACCGCCGATATCGACCGCCTCGCCGCGCCGCGGCACACGGCCGTGCTCATGGGCGACCAGGCCGCCTATGGTGTCGAACTCGGCCTCGGGCAGGGTCACGGTGAAGGCCTCGTTGACGGCCGCGATCTCGGCGTCGCCGGCGACGCGCTGGCTGCCGTCGGCCAGGGTGTAGATGCTGGACTCGCCGTCCTTGTCGTCGAACTCGTCCTCGATCTCGCCGACGATCTCCTCCAGCACATCCTCGATCGTGATCAGGCCGGCGGTGTTGCCGAACTCGTCGATCACGATGGCCAGATGGTTGCGGTTGGAGCGGAAGTCGCGCAGCAGCTCGTTGAGGCCCTTGCTCTCGGGCACGAACACGGTCGGTCGCAGCAGCGCGCGCAGATTCAGTTCGGGCGAGCGCTGCATCTTCAGCAGGTCCTTGGCCAGCAGGATGCCGATGATGTTGTCGCGCTGGCCCTCGAAAACCGGGAAGCGCGAATGCCCGCCGCGTATCACCAGGCCCAGCAGTTCGTCATAGGGCGCCTCGATGTCCAGCAGGTCCATGCGCGGCGCGGCCACCATCACATCACCGGCGCTGAGCTCGGCCATGCGCAGCACGCCTTCCAGCATCTGGCGCGATTCGGGCTCGATCAGCTCGCGCTGCTCGGCATCGGCCAGCGTCTCTATCAGTTCGCTCTTGGAGTCGGGCCCGGGATGGAGGAACTCCAGCAGGCGTATCAGCAGGCCGCGCGGCTCGGCTGCGGCAGTGGATTTGTGGCCCCCTCGATGAGAGGGCCGACTAGGCTGAGGCTCGGACACAGGTGCGTCGGGCAGTTGCAAGGCCCACAGAATAACCCATTGACATTGCACCCCTCTTGCACCACAGTCAGCCGCCCCCATATCCGGGGCTGCTTACTCACTGCCCTCAGCGCGCCATCACCATGTCCCAAGGTCTCATCCCCGCCACCATACTGACCGGTTTTCTGGGCTCTGGAAAAACCACCCTGCTCAAGCGCATCCTGTCCGAGGCGCATGGCCAGAAGATCGCCGTGATCGAGAACGAGTTCGGCGAGGAGAACATCGACACCGACATCCTGGTGGCCGAGACGACCGAGCAGATCATCCAGATGAGCAATGGCTGCGTCTGCTGCACGATCCGCGAGGATCTGCGCACCACGCTGAGCGATCTGGCCGAGAAGCGCCGCAAGGGCGAGCTGGATTTCGAGCGCGTGGTCATCGAGACCACCGGTCTGGCCGACCCGGGGCCCGTGGCCCAGACCTTCTTCATGGATGACGAGATCGCCGAGAGCTATCTGCTCGACTCGATCCTGACCCTGGTCGACGCCAAGCATGCCGAGGAGCAGCTGAACAGCCGCCAGGAGGCGCGCCGCCAGATCGGCTTCGCCGACCAGATCTTCATCAGCAAGTCCGACCTGGTCGAGCCGGCCGCGGTCGAGGCGCTGACGCACCGCATCAAGCACATGAACCCGCGCGCGCCGGTGCAGACCGCCCATTTCGGCGAGGTGGCGCTGGCCCAGGTCTTTGATCTGCGTGGCTTCAACCTGAACGCCAAGCTGGAGATCGACCCGGGCTTCCTGACGGTCGACGAGCACGACCACGATCACCACCATCATGACCACGAGCACGACAAGCATTGCGATCACCCGCACCACCATGCGCATGACGACGATGTGAAGTCTTTTGTGTTCCGCTCCGACAAGCCCTTCAACCCCGCCAAGCTGGAAGATTTCCTGGGCGCCATCGTGCAGGTCTACGGCCCCAAGATGCTGCGCTACAAGGGCGTGCTGAATATGAAGGGCACCGACAAGAAGGTGATCTTCCAGGGCGTGCACCAGCTGATGGGATCGGACCTGGGCCCGAAATGGCTGCCGGGCGAGAAAAAGACGAGCAAAATGGTTTTCATCGGCATCGACCTGCCCAAGGACATCCTGATGCAAGGGCTGGAAGGTTGCCTGGCCTGAGCTCCCGAGGAGGTGTCAGCATGCTGGGGATTCATCGTGGCTACAATGCGCCCCGCCCGACCCCGGCGACATCGCCCCAGGAAAGCTGGTCAGCTTTGCCATCTAGCCCTTCAGAGCAGGTATAAAGCCCAGCAGTGAGGAGATTCAACGTGAGCAAGACCCCGGCCCCGAAACCCACCCCGACCCCTGCCCCGGCAGACGAAGGGCGGCCGGCCGTCAAGGCTGGCAAAAGCAGCCACAGCGGCAGCAGCGCGAAGGCCAAGGCCGCCGCACTGGATTCCTCCTCCTCCGCCTCGGTAGCCACACTCGAGGCGGCAGCACCACCCCTCGGCAGCAGCCGGTTTGCAGATCGTTTTGCGCCCCCGAAGCCGCCGACGCGACAAATGAGTACGCCCGTGATTGAAAGCCCCAAGAGCGCCGCCAAGGCCGACCCCAAACTCGTCAACGCCTGGAAGACCAAGGCCGGTCATGAACTGACCGACGCCGAAGTCATGGCCATGCCCGAAGCCGAGTACATGAACGACAAGCAGATCGAGTTCTTCCGCGCCAAGCTGACGGCGCTGAAGGACGGCGTGCTGTCGAACGCCGGCGAGACCACCGAGCATCTGCGCGAAGACACCTCCATCGTCCCCGATCCGGCCGACCGCGCCACCATCGAGGAAGAGCACGCGCTGGAGTTGCGCACCCGTGACCGCGAGCGCAAGCTGCTGAAGAAGATCATGCAGTCGCTGGCACGCCTGGATACCGGCGAGTACGGCTATTGCGACGAGACCGGCGAGCCCATCGGCCTGGGCCGGCTGATCGCCCGCCCGACCGCCAATCTGTCCCTGGAAGCCCAGCAGCGGCGTGAGCTGAAGCAGAAGATGTTCGGGGACTGAACCCCGCCCTGTCCTCTCACCACCCAGCCAAGGTCCGGCGCGCATGACAGAACCGAAAGACGGCGAGAGTTTCTTCCGCAAGGTCGCGCGCTTTGTGGCCAACCCGACGACCGACTGGGCGGAGATCAATTCGCGCCAGGACGACCCCGAGGGCGATCTCGCCAAGGCCGAGTTGCGCGCGATGGTGGAGCGCAAGCGCCGCAATGATTTCGTGCGCAAGCGCGAGCTCGACATGCTGCGCCGCGTGCGCCGCGAGGGACTCAGCCCCGAGCAGCTCGCCGCCCTGGGCAGCAGCAGCTCGCGCATCGACGAGATCGAGCGCAGCAGCGACCTGAACTCCAAGATCGATCTGGGCGTCAAGGCCAAGATCGACGAGATCGAGCAGCAGATGGTCGGCGAGAGCTTCGCGCCGACGCAGATCGCCGGCAACCATCCGCCGGGCTTTTTCGAGACCAGCACCCGGCCGGTGCATTTCTCGGCCACCACGACCACCGCGCCGCCGCCGGCGCGCGTCAGCCAGTTCGCCACACCCGAGGAGGTCGAGCGACTGGAATCGGTGCCGCCACCGGCCGCTGCCGTGATGGGCGCGGGCCTGCCGCCACTGTCCGATGCCAAGCCCAGCGTGCTGCCCTCGCTGCAACCGCTGAGCTTCAGCAAGGACAGCCGCTCCTTCGCACTGCCCCCCAGCGCGGCGCCCGCCGCGCCGCTGAGCTTCCGCGCGGTCGAGCCGGCCGCCGTGGCGGTCAACGAGATGGTGCACGACCCCGAGCTCGACGAGATGGTGATCGCCTTCGCGAACGCCGACTACGCGAGCTGCGAGCAGGGCCTGACGGCCCTGATCAAGCCCGGGGGATCGCGCCACCAGCATGCCGAAACCTGGCTGGTCGCCTTCGATCTCTACCGGGCCACCGCCCAGCAGGCCAAGTTCGAGTCGCTGGCGCTGGACTATGTGCATCTGTTCGGCCTGTCGCCGCCGCAGTGGTTCTCGCTGCCCAAGCTGGTGGCCGAAGGGCTCAGCAAGGAGCGTGCGCCGATGGGCTCGGCCGGCGGTGTCTGCTGGGCCGCCCCCGAGTATCTGGACGCCGAGTCGGTGGCCCAGCTGCAAAAGCGCTGCGAGAACCTGCCGATGCCCTGGGTGCTGGACTGGGCCGCACTGCGCCGCCTCGACACCGAGGGTTGCGCCAGGCTGCGCGAGCTGTTCAGGCGCTGGGCCGGCCAGCAGGTCGATATGCGCTGGCTGGCCGGCGATCAGTTCCTGCTGCAGCTGCGCGAGCTGGCGCCGGTCGGCGCCCGCGATGTCGACCCCGCCATCTGGATGCTGCGCCTGGAAACGCTGCGCCTGGTCAACCGGCCCGACCAGTTCGACGAGGCCGCGATCGACTACTGCGTGACCTACGAGGTCTCGCCACCGTCCTGGGAGCGTGCGGTCTGCCGCGTGCGGGTCAGCGGCCTGACCCTGTCCACCAGCAGCCCGCCCAGCAGCAATGCCCATCCCGATTCGGTCACGCTGACCACCAGCTTCCTCGAATCGACCATCACCGAACAGACGCGCATGCCCTCGGCCGTGCAGCTGGAGCTGTCCGGCCAGCTCAGCGGCGACATCAGCGAGACCCTGCAGCTGATGACGGCCGAGCTGGGCGCGGCCAGCCTGGTGACGATTGCCTGCCCCAAGCTGATCAGGCTGGACTTCATGGCCGCCGGCGATCTGCTGAACTGGGTGCTGAGCCGGCGCAGCGAGAACCGCGCCGTGGTGTTCAGCGAGGCGCACCGCCTGGTGGCGCTGTTCTTCGGCGCGATGGGGATCAACGAGCACGCCAAGGTCAAGGTCCGCCAGGCCTGATCTCGCCCTTTGCCCGGGCCTGGTGTTGAACCCGGCCCCGGCGCCCCTATCTGGAGTCCTTATGGACCAACAACAACATCCCGTTTATCACGGCACGACCATCGTCAGCGTGCGCCGCGGCAATCAGGTCGCCATCGGCGGCGACGGCCAGGTGACCCTGGGCCACATCATCGTCAAGGCCAGCGCCCGCAAGGTGCGCAAGCTGCATCACGACAAGGTGCTGGCCGGTTTTGCCGGCGCCACCGCCGATGCCTTCACGCTGTTCGAGCGCTTCGAGGCCAAGCTGGAGAAGCACCAGGGCCATCTGGTGCGCGCCGCCGTCGAGCTGACGCGCGACTGGCGCACCGACCGCGTGCTGCGCCGGCTGGAGGCCATGCTGGCCGTGGCCGACCGCACGGCCTCGCTGATCATCACCGGCAACGGCGATGTGCTGGAGCCCGAGCAGGGCATCGTCGCGATCGGCTCGGGCGGCGCCTATGCCCAGGCCGCCGCCAAGGCGCTGCTGAACCACAGCGAGCTGAGCGCCGCCGACATCGTCAAGCAGTCGCTGGTAATCGCCGGCGAGATCTGCATCTACACCAATCTGAATCACACGATAGAGATCCTGGAATGAGCAGCATGACCCCCCAGGAGATCGTCTCCGAACTGGACCACCACATCGTCGGTCAGAACGCCGCCAAGCGCGCCGTCGCGATCGCGATGCGCAACCGCTGGCGCCGCCAGCAGGTCGACGAGAAGCTGCGTGGCGAGATCACGCCCAAGAACATCCTGATGATCGGCCCCACCGGCGTCGGCAAGACCGAGATCGCGCGCCGCCTGGCCAGGCTGGCCGACGCGCCCTTCATCAAGGTCGAGGCGACCAAGTTCACCGAGGTGGGCTATGTCGGCAAGGATGTGGACTCCATCATCCGCGACCTGGTCGACATGGCGATCAAGCAGGAACGCGAGCTGCAGATGCGGCGCCAGCGCACCCGCGCCGAGGACGCCGCCGAGGAGCGCGTGCTGGACATCCTGGTGCCTGGCAGTGAGCCCGACAACAGCACCCGCCAGGTGATGCGCAAGCGCCTGCGCGAAGGGCTGATGGACGACAAGGACATCGAGGTCGATCTGCTCGACGCCAAGCCGACGATGGAGATCCTCGGGCCTATGGGCGGCCAGGGCATGGAAGAGATGGCCGAGCAGCTCAAGGGCATGTTCTCGCAGCTGGGGGCCGGCAAGCGCAAGACCCGCAAGCTCAAGATCGCCGAGGCGATCAAGCTGCTGGTCGAGGAAGAGGCGGCCAAGCTGCTCAACGAGGACGAGATCAAGGCCGCCGCCCTCAGCAAGGCGCAGGAGAACGGCATCGTCTTCATCGACGAGATCGACAAGGTGGCCAGCCGCGCCGAACATGGCGGCGCCGATGTCTCGCGCCAGGGCGTGCAGCGCGACCTGCTGCCCCTGGTCGAGGGCACGACGGTCAACACCAAGTACGGCATGGTCAAGACCGACCACATCCTCTTCATCGCCTCCGGCGCCTTCCACCTGAGCAAGCCCAGCGACCTGATTCCCGAGCTGCAGGGCCGCTTCCCGATCCGGGTCGAACTGGGTTCGCTGTCGGTGGAGGATTTCGAGGCCATCCTGAAGAGCACCCATGCCAGCCTGGTCAAGCAGTACCAGGCGCTGCTGGCCACCGAAGGGCTGACGCTGGAGCTCAGCGACGACGGCATCCGCCGCCTCGCGCAGATCGCCTACGAGGTCAACGAGCGCACCGAGAACATCGGTGCGCGCCGCCTGGCCACCGTGATGGAGCGCCTGCTCGACGAGATCAGCTTCGACGCCCACAAGCTCGCCGGCCAGACCGTCACGCTGGACGGCGCGGCGGTGGACGCCAAGCTGGGCGAGCTGGCGCGCAACGAGGACCTGAGCCGCTTCATTCTCTAAAGCGCCAGCCGGTGCGCCTGCAGCGTCAGAATCCCGTCGAAGATCAGGCTTTCGATCAGCTCATGCTCGATGTCCAGCGCCGGTGAGACCTTCCAGCCGGCACCGCCGGTCATCAGGGTCAGCGGCTCGTGGCCGGCGCGTTGCTTCAGGTGGCGGTGCATGCGCTCGATGGCGCCGGTGATCGCGTAGTTGCCGCCGCTGGTCAGCGCGTCCGAGGTATTGGTCGGGAACTCGCGCACCTCGCCGGTCGGCACGCGCAGGCCGGCCGTGCCACCCTCCAGCGCGCGCAGCATGATGCCGTGGCCCGGCAGGATCAGGCCGCCGAGAAAGTGGCCCTCGGCGTCGATCGCATCCACCGTGACGGCCGTGCCCACCATCACGACCAGCGCCGCCCGGGCCGGGCCGCGCGCCAGCACATGGTGACGGCCGCCGATCAGCGCGACGAAACGGTCGGTGCCGAGGCGGCCGGGGTGGTCATAGCCGTTCGTGACGCCGCCCGCATGGGCCGATGACACGACCCAGCGCGGTTCGATATCCCACAGCTCCAGCTGCTCCTCGACGCGGCGGCGCACCGCGTCGCCGGCCACATTGCAGCCCAGCACGCTGTGCGGCTGCGGCAGCTCGCGCCACTCGGCCTCGGCCAGGCGGTCGATGTTCTCCAGGAACACCGCGCCATGGGCCAGCAGCACCGCGCCGGGCTGGGGCGAGGCGTAGAGCGCCCACTTGAGACGGGTGTTGCCGATGTCGATGGCCAGAAAGCTCATGGCGGAATGGGAGGGGTTGGTCCGGTGCAGGCGCCAGCCTAACAGAGCGCATCGCGCTCAAGATCTGAACTGAGGCGCCGATAAGCATCGATAGGGCACGGCCTTGCCGTGGCCCCGGACAACAACAAGGAGACCGTGCCGCATGAAGTCCCTCTCGATCGCCACCAAGCTGTGGCTGCCCGTCATCGCGCTGGCTGCCACGGTGGTGCTGATGACGGTGGCCTCGGCCACCCGCACCGCCAAGCTGCAGGCCCAGGCCCAGCAGACCCAGCAGGCCCAGCAACGCAAGTTCGAGCTGTCGCTGCGCTGGCGCGGCCTGACCGAGGCCAATGCCGCCCGCGCTGCGGCGGGGCTGCTGAGCAGCGACGGCGCCGTGGCCACCACCTTCAAGCCCCAGATCGATGCCACCACGGCCACGATCTCCGAGATGCAGAAGGAGCTGGACGCCCTGGCCACCTCGGATGAGGAGAAAGCCGCGATGGCCCGCATTGCCGACACCCGCAAGGCCTATATCGCGAGCCGCAACGAGGCCGGCAAGCTCAAGACCGAGGGCCAGGCCGAGGCCTCGGTGGCGGCGCTGCAGGGCAGGATGCTGCCGGCCATCGCCAGCTATCTGGACGCCCAGGCCGACTTCGTCAAGCTGCAGCAGCAGCGCTCCGATGCGCTGCGCGAGCAGGCCGGTGCCGAGCGCATGCGCACGGTCTGGATCGTCGCGCTGGTGATGGGCCTGATCGTGCTGGGCCTGGCGGTCGCGACCTTCTATCTGGTGCGCTCGATCTCGACGCCGCTGCGCGAGCTGGTGGGCCAGGCCGAACGCATCGGCCAGGGAGACCTGAGCCAGCGCATCGCCGCACAGCCACGGGCCGACGAGATCGGCGATCTGCAACGTGCGCTGGGTGCGATGCGCGAGGCGCTGAACCGCGTCGTCGGCGAGGTGCGCCACAGCGCCGACAGCATCCAGACCGCCAGCCGCGAGATCGCCACCGGCAACACCGACCTGAGCCAGCGCACCGAGCAGACCGCGTCGAATCTGCAGCAGGCCGCCAGCTCGATGAGCCAGCTGACCGGCACCGTGCGCCAGAGCGCCGACGCCGCCAGCACCGCCAACCAGCTGGCCCACAGCGCCGCCCAGGTGGCGCAGCGCGGCGGCACCGTGGTCGGCCAGGTGGTGTCCACGATGGACGAGATCAACAGCAGCTCGAAAAAGATCGCCGACATCATCGGCGTGATCGACGGCATCGCGTTTCAGACCAATATCCTGGCCTTGAACGCGGCCGTTGAAGCGGCCCGGGCCGGCGAGCAGGGCCGCGGTTTCGCGGTGGTGGCCAGCGAGGTGCGTTCGCTCGCGCAGCGCAGCGCCGAGGCCGCGCGCGAGATCAAGGGCCTGATCGGCACCAGCGTCGGCAAGGTCGAGACCGGCGCCCGCCTGGTGCAGGACGCCGGCAGCACGATGGACGAGATCGTCGCCAGCGTCGGTCGCGTCACCGACATCATTGCCGAGATCAGCGCCAGCACCGTCGAGCAGAGCCAGGGCCTTGGCACGGTCAATGCTTCGGTCGCTCAGCTCGATCAGATGACGCAGCAGAACGCCGCGCTGGTGGAAGAAAGCGCGGCAGCGGCCGAGTCGCTGAGCGAGCAGGCGCTGAAGCTGGCCGAGCTGGTCAGCAGTTTCAAGCTCTGAACACCCCCCTGCTTTCAAAGGTCCCCATCGATGTTGCGCAATTTCAAGATCCGTCCCCGGCTGCTGCTGGGTTTCGGCCTGCTGGTGCTGATGACCGCCCTGCTGGTAGCCATCGGCGGTTTCGGCATGCATGTGGCCCAGCAAGGGCTGGCCGGCATCACCCAGCAGCTGATCCCGGTCAACAATGCCACCGTGGCGGCGCGCAGCAAGCTGCTGGAAAGCCAGGCGGCCACCGCGACCATGGTGGCGTCGATCTTCCAGGACGCCGAGACCAAGGCCGCCAAGGCCGCCTGGGACAAGGCCCAGCAGGGGCTGGATCAGGCGATGGAGGACTTCGGCAAGCTCGCCGCCACGCAGCAGTCCCAGGACAATCTGCAGCGCTTTCGCGGCCATATCGCGATCTACCGCCAGGCGGTCGCGCCGGTGGCCGCCCAGCTGCTGGCCAGCGGCTATGCCGACGCCCAGGAAGCCCAGGCCGCGATGAAGGCCGCCGATGCCGGCTATCAGCCGGCCGCCGCGATGCTGGCCGATATCGAAGCCAGCTTGAACAAGACCGCCGAGGCGGTGTTCAGCAAGGTCGACGGCATGGTGCAAAGCATCTTTGTCGGCTTTCTGCTGGCCTTTGCGGTCTTTGTCGCGGTGGCCCTGCTGCTGGCCTGGCGCATCGCGCTGTCCATCGTCGCGCCGCTGACCGAGGCGCAGCAGGTGGCCAGCCGCATCGCCGCCGGCGACCTCGGGCGCGCACCGGCCGCCCAGGGCCGCGATGAAGCCAGCGCGATGATGGCCGCGCTGGGCCAGATGCAGCAGTCGCTGGCCGATATCGTCGGCCAGGTGCGCCAGGCCTCGGAGAGCATCCAGGTGGCCAGCAGCGAGGTGGCCAGCGG
This sequence comes from Roseateles cavernae, assembly GCF_040187885.1. NCBI lineage: Bacteria > Pseudomonadati > Pseudomonadota > Betaproteobacteria > Burkholderiales > Sphaerotilaceae > Roseateles > Roseateles cavernae. The sequence goes on along the minus strand of NZ_JBDPLH010000002.1, from coordinate 109,312 downwards.
CAATCTCGACCTGTCGACCCGCACCGAGCACACCGCCTCGAATCTGCAGCAAAGCGCCAGCGCGATGAGCGAGCTCAGCGGCACCATCAGCCACAGCGCCAGCGCCGCCGCCACCGCCAAGCAGCTGGCCGGCACCGCCGCCGAGGTCGCGCAGCGCGGCGGCGCCGTGGTCGGCCAGGTGGTGGCCACGATGGACGAGATCAACAGCAGCTCGAAGAAGATTTCCGACATCATCGGCGTGATCGACGGCATCGCCTTCCAGACCAATATCCTCGCTTTGAATGCCGCCGTCGAAGCGGCCCGGGCCGGCGAGCAGGGCCGCGGTTTCGCGGTGGTGGCCGCCGAGGTGCGCAGCCAGGCGCAGCGCAGCGCCCCGGCCGCGCGCGAGATCAAGGGCCTGATCGGGGCCAGCGTCGACAAGGTCGAGACCGGCGCCCGCCTGGTGCAGGACGCCGGCAGCACGATGGACGAGATCACCAGCAGCTCGAAGAAGATTTCCGACCTCATCGGCGTGATCGACGGCATCGCCTTCCTTACCTATCTCCTCGCTTTGAATGCGGCCGTCGAAGCGGCCCGGGCCGGCGAGCAGGGCCGCGGTTTCGCGGTGGTGGCCGCCGAGGTGCGCAGCCTGGCGCAGCGCAGCGCCCAGGCCGCGCGCGAGATCAAGGGCCTGATCGGGGCCAGCGTCGACAAGGTCGAGACCGGCGCCCGCCTGGTGCAGGACGCCGGCAGCACGATGGACGAGATCGTCTCCAGCGTCGGCCGGGTCAGCGACATCATCAGCGAGATCAGCAGCGCCGCCAGCGAGCAAAGCGGCGGCATCACCCGCATCAGCGGCGCGGTCGGCGAGCTCGACCAGATGACGCAGCAAAACGCAGCCCTGGTCGAAGAAAGCGCGGCCGCCGCCGCCTCGCTGCAAGATCAGGCGGTGAAGCTGGCGGGCTTGATGAGCCGGTTCAGGCTGGGATAAGGCTGGGACAAACCATCTCCCGCCGCCTTTGCGGATAGGCAAAGCACTGACATCAGGGCAAATCCCGAGCGCAAAGCTCGCGACTAACGCCCACCCCTTGCGGCACGACGGCTATGCTCGCACGTCGACATAGACAGGGAGCTACAAAATGAAGTTGATCTACTCGTCCGCAGCCTTGCTGCTCTTGTCCGCCTGCGCGGGCACTTCGCCACCGCCGGCACAGACGGAGACTGCGGCGGTCGTCGCCGAGGCCAAGCCAGTGTGCTTCGAGGACGCCCCCACCGGAACACGCTTCACCCGCACCAAGTGCGTGTCCGCAGCGCAGGACAAGGCGCGCCAAGACGCGGGACGGCAGGCGGCAGACGAGCTGAGCCAGATTCGTCGGATGCCCACGGACATGAAGTAGCGCTGTCGCTGGGGCAGCGCTGCGGCCGCTAGGCGCAGACCTGCGCAGCCAGGCCCTGCGGATCCACCGTGCGGGCCTTTGCCTGCGCTGCCACCTCACCGATGACCAGCACCGCCGGGCTGCCGAGACTCGGGTCTTGCCCGAGCGTCGCGGCAAGACCGTCCAGCGTGGTCAGCGCCTCGCGCTGCCGCTCGGTATGCGCCGCGGAGATCACCGCCGCCGGCATGTCGCCACGCATGCCGGCGGCGCGCAGCTGGGCCACGATGTCGGCGCAGCGGGCCACGCCCATATAGATCACCAGGGTCAGGCCGCTCCTGGCCAGCGCCGCCCAGTCGGGCGCGCGGCCGCCGTCGCCGTTATGGCCGGTCACCAGAGCCACGCCCGGCGTGCAGCGCCGGTCGGTCACCGGGATGCCGATGCTGGCCGGCCCGGCCAGGCCGGCGGTCAGGCCGTTGACGATCTCGACCTCCAGGCCAGCAGCGCGCAAAGCGTCGACCTCTTCGCCGCCACGGCCGAAGACGAAGGGATCGCCGCCCTTCAGTCGAACCACGCGCGCGCCGCTGCGCGCCTCGCGGATCATCAGTTCGTGGATGAAGCGCTGCTCGGTCGACACGCAGCCCCCCCGCTTGCCGACCTTCAGCACCCGGGTGTGGGGCGCCAGCAGCGCCAGCACGCGGGCATCGACCAGATCGTCGACCAGCACGACATCGGCCGCCTGCAGGCGCTTGAGCGCCTTGACGGTCAGCAGCTCGGGGTCGCCGGGGCCGGCACCGACAAGGGCGATGGGAAAGCTCGGGGTGGTGTTCATGCTGTCAGCTCGCAGGGAGTGGCATCGACCAGCCGGCGCAAGGCCGGCAGGCAGGAACCGCATTGGGTGCCGCAGCGCAGCGCGCCCTGCAGGGCGCGCAGACGCTCGGCCGGATCGGCACCGGCGCATTGCGCCAGCTGGCCCCGGATGCGGGCTTCGGAGACATCGAAACAGTTGCAGACCTGCGGGCTGCGTGGGGCCAGGTCTTGCGCCGGGCCGGCCTCGGGGGCCAGCAGACGGCGGCCATGCGGCGCCACGGCACCGGCCTCGCGCCACAGCGCCTGCAGCCAGGCGCCCTCGCCCGCCTCGCCGACGCGCAGCAGCCCATGCAGGGTCTGGCCGCCGTCATCGAGCTTGAGCAGCCGGGCACGGCCGCGTCGCGTGTCGGCATAGCGCAGCACCGACGCCCCCCGCAGGCCCAGCGCGGCGGCAAAGTGCTCGATCAGCGCCGGCACCAGCGGTGCGGCGCTGGCGCCCTCGAAACTCCAGCCCTGGCGCCCCTCGGGGCCGGCGACCGGCACGCAGTGCCCGTAGTCCAGCTCGCCCAGCAGCGCGCGCAGCGCCGCGCCGGCCTGTTCGTCCCAGACCGCGCCCGAGAGCCGCCAGGGCAGCTCCAGGCGCTGGATGTCGACGGCTGCGAACTTCAGCTCGGGCTGGCGCGAGTCGGGGCAGAAGGCCGGCTGGGTGATGGCATTGACGCCCAGCAAGACCTGGCCCTCGCTACTGCCCTCGCTGCCTTCGCTGTCGCGACCGGAGACGAACTCCTGCCCCCAGTGCATCGCCACATAGGCCTGGGCCGGCGCGATCGCGGCATCACCCAGCAGCGGCAGGGTCAGCGCGCCACGGGCCGAGCGCACGCGCACCAGATCGCCGTCCTTGAGGCCGCGTCGCGGCATGTCCTGCGGGTTCATGCGCACCAGCGGTGCGCCCTCGTGCCCGAACAGCCGGGGCACGACGCCGCTGCGGCTCATGCCGTGCCACTGGTCGCGCAGGCGGCCGGTGCTCAGCACGAAAGGGTGTTTCGCATCGGCCCGATCGCGCGCCGGCTTGAAGGGCTGGCTGATGAAGCGGGCACGGCCGTCGGGTGTCGCGAATCGGAGGTCCTGGTAGAGCCGAGCCCGGCCGGCGCCAGCGCCCTCGGGGAAGGGCCATTGCTGCGGGCCGGCGCTATCCAGCAGGCCGTAGCTGAGGCCGGTGATGTCGAGGTCGCGGCCGCGCGTGGCCTCGCGGTGCTCCAGCCACAGCTGCTCGGGCCGCTCGTAGCCAAAGCGGCGCGGTGCGCCCAGGCGTTTTTCCAGCAGCTGCGCAACGTCGCGGACGATCTCCCAGTCGGCGCGCGCGCTGCCGGGCGGTGGCACGGCGGCGCGCACCCGGCTGATGCGGCGCTCGCTGTTCGTCACCGTGCCCTCCTTCTCGCCCCAGGTGGCGGCCGGCAACAGCACATCGGCATAGGCGGCGGTGGCGGTATCGGCAAAAGCCTCCTGCAGTATCACCAGCTCGCAGCGCTCCAGCGCCCGGCGCACCAGGGCCTGCTCCGGCAATGACTGGGCCGGATTGGTGCAGGCGATCCACAAGGCCTTGATCTCGCCGCGCGCGGCGGCCTCGAACAGCTCGATGGCGGTCTTGCCGGGCGTCTCGGGCAGCGTGTCGACCTGCCAGAGCCTGGCGATCTCGGCCCGGTGGGCCGCGTTGGCGGGGTCGCGGTGGCCGGGCAGCAAGGTGGCCATGCCGCCGGTCTCGCGTCCGCCCATCGCATTGGGCTGGCCGGTCAGCGAGAAGGGGCCGGCGCCGGGCCGGCCGATCTGGCCGGTGGCCAGATGCAGATTGATCAGCGCGGTGTTCTTGGCCGTGCCGCTGCTGCTCTGGTTCAGGCCCATGCAATAGAGCGACAGGCTGGCCGGCGACTGGGCGAACCACTGCGCGGCCTGCAGCAGATCGGCCTCCTGGATGCCGCAGATTCTGGCGGCGGCGGCGGGCGTCATCGCCCGCACCAGGGCCTTGAGTTCGGCAAAGCCTTCGGTATGGGCGGCGATGAAGCCCTGGTCTATCCAGCCCTCCCAGATGCAGACGTGCAGCAGGCCCTGGAACAGCGCGACATCGCTGCCCGGCTGGATCTGCAGATGCAGGTCGGCGAACTCGGCGCTCTCGGTGCGACGCGGGTCGACGACGATGATCTTCATCTGCGGCCGCTTCAGCCGCGCGTCCTCGATGCGGCGAAACAGGATGGGGTGGGCCCAGGCCGGGTTGGCGCCGGCGATGAAGAGGCAGTCGCTCTGCTCCAGGTCTTCGTAGCAGGCCGGCGGCGCGTCGGCGCCCAGACTTTGCTTGTAGCCGACCACGGCCGAACTCATGCACAGGCGCGAGTTGCTGTCGATATTGTTGGTGCCGATCAGCGCGCGGGCCAACTTGTTGAAGGCGTGATAGTCCTCGGTCAGCAACTGGCCGGAGATGTAGAAGCCGATCGCATCGGGGCCATGTTCGGCGCGGATCGCGGCGAGCCGCTCGGCGATATGCGTGTTGGCCTGAGCCCAGCCGACGGCCTCGGCCGCAGCCCCTCGCACGGCGCGCAGGGCCGGCTGCAAGAGGCGCCGGGTCTGCAGCACCATGGGCGTGGCGGTCAGGTGCAGGGTCGAGCCCTTGCTGCACAGGCGGCCGAAGTTGGCCGGGTGATCGGGATCGCCGCGCACGCCGGTGATCTGCGTGCCCTCGCTCGCTATGAGCACGCCGCAGCCGACGCCGCAGTAGGGGCAGGTGCTGCGGGTCTCTTGCCTCATGATCTCAGCAGGCCCGTGTGCAGGGGCCGGCCTTGACCGGCGCCAGCTCGATGGCCAGCGTGTCCAGCTCGGTCCGGTTCAGCAAGACCTGGCCCCCTTCGATGCGGACGCTGAAGCGGGGCGTGCTGCCCTCGTCGGGCTCGCGCGCGCAACCGGTGTCCAGCGCAATGGTCCAGTTGTGCAGCGGGCAGGCCACGGCCTTGCCGAACACGATGCCCTGGCTCAGCGGCCCGGCCTTGTGCGGGCAGCGGTCCAGGAGGGCATAGACCTGATCGTCGGCGGTGCGGAACAGCGCCACTTGCGGCCCCTGGGCGCGCTGCACGCGGCGCGAGCCCAACACCGGGATGTCGGTCACGGCACAGATTTCTTTCCAGATGTCGTTCATTGCTCAAGCTCCTTGCAGCGCGTCGAACTGACGCAGATCGACCTTGGCCTTGTCGAAATCGAACCAGGGGTCGGGCTCGCCGTCGAGCGCGTGCTGCAGCTCGGCCCACAGCGTGCGGCGCAGCTCGTGGTCGTCGAGGATCTTGGCCTTCACATAGTCCAGGCCCACGCGGCTGACGTAGTGCACGGTGCGCTCCAGATACCAGCCCTCCTTGCGGTAGAGCTGCATGAAGGCGCCGGTGTACTCCAGCACCTCGGCGGCGGTCTTGAGCTTGGTGAAGAAGTGCGCCACCTCGGTCTTGATGCCGCCATTGCCGGCCACATACATCTCCCAGCCGCTGTCCACGCCGATGATGCCGACGTCCTTGATGCCCGCCTCCGCACAGTTGCGCGGGCAGCCCGACACGGCGAACTTGACCTTGTGCGGCGCATACATGCGCCACATCGCGCGCTCCAGATCCTTGCCCATCTGCGTCGAGTCCTGCGTGCCCATGCGGCACCACTCGGAGCCCACGCAGGTCTTCACGGTGCGCAGCGCCTTCGCATAGGCGTGGCCCGAGGGCATGCCGATGTCCTTCCAGACATTGACCAGGTCTTCCTTCTTCACGCCCAGCAGGTCGATGCGCTGGCCGCCGGTGACCTTGACGGTGGGGATCTGGTACTTGTCCACCGCGTCGGCGATGCGGCGCAGCTCCGAGCTCGTCGTCTCGCCGCCCCACATGCGCGGGATCACCGAGTAGGTGCCATCCTTCTGGATATTGGCGTGGGCGCGCTCGTTGATGAAGCGGCTTTGCGGATCGTCCTGCGCTTGCTTGGGCCAGGACGAGATCAGGTAGTAGTTCAGCGCCGGGCGGCAGCTCGAACAGCCGTTCGGGGTCTTCCAGGCCAGCGCCTTGTAGACGGCGTCGAGACTGGTCAGCTGCTGCGCGAAGATCGCGTCGCGCACGTCCTGGTGGCTCAGCTCGGTGCAGCCGCAGATGGCCTTCTTCTTCGGCGTGGCCGAGTAGTCGCCGCCGGCGGTGAACATCAGCAGCTGCTCGACCAGGCCGGTGCAGGAGCCGCAGGAGGCGCTGGCTTTCGTGTGCTTGCGCACCTCCTCCAGTGTGAACAGGCCCTTGTCCTTGATGGCCTTGCAGATCGTTCCCTTGGTGATGCCGTTGCAGCCGCAGACCTCGTCGCTGTCGGCCATCGCGGCCGCCTTGTTGTGGCCCTGGTGGCCCACATCGCCGATATTGCTCTCGCCGAACATCAGCTTGTCGCGGATGTCGTGGATCTTGCGGCCCTCGCGCAGCAGCTTGAAATACCAGCTGCCGTCGACCGTGTCGCCGTAGAGGCAGGCGCCGACCAGCTTGTCGTCCTTGATCACCAGCTTCTTGTAGACGCCGGCGAAGGGGTCGCTCATCACGACCTCCTCGAAGCCCTCGCCCCCCATGAAGTCGCCGGCCGAGAACAGGTCGATGCCGGTGACCTTGAGCTTGGTCGATGTCTGGCTGCCCAGATAGCGGCCGATGCCGAACTGGGCCAGATGCGTGGCGCAGACCTTGCCCTGCTCGAACAGCGGCGCGACCAGGCCGTAGGCGATGCCGCGATGCGCCGCGCATTCGCCAACCGAGTAGATGCGCGGGTCGGTCACCGTCTGCATCGTGTCGCTGACGACGATGCCACGGCTGCAGTGGATGCCGGCGGATTCGGCCAGCGCGGTATTGGGCCGGATGCCGGCGGCCATCACGACCAGGTCGGCCGGGATCTCCTGGCCGTCCTTGAACTGCACGGCCATCACCCGGCCGTCCTTGCCACCGATCAGCGCTTTCGTCTGCGCACCCAGCATGAACCTCAGGCCGCGCGCCTGCAGCGACTTGCGCAGCAGTTCGCCGGCCTGATCGTCGAGCTGGCGCTCCATCAGCCAGTCGCCGATGTGCACGACGGTGACCTGCATGCCGCGCAGCATCAGGCCGTTGGCCGCCTCCAGGCCCAAGAGGCCGCCGCCGATCACGACCGCATGCTGGTACTTGGTCGCCGCGTCAATCATCTCGTTGGTGTCGGCGATATCGCGGTAGGCGATCACGCCGTCCAGCTCCTTGCCGGGCACCGGCAGGATGAAGGGGCTGGAGCCGGTGGCGATCAGCAGGCGGTCGTACTCGGCTTCGGTGCCGTCCTCGGCGATCACCTTGCGGCGGATGCGATCGATCTGCGTGACGGTCTTGCCCAGGTGCAGGGTGATGCCCTGCTCGGCATACCAAGACAGCGGATTCAGGATGATCTCGGCTATCGTCTGTTCGCCGGCCAGCACCGGGCTCAAGAGGATGCGGTTGTAGTTGGGGTGCGGCTCGGCACCGAACACCGTGATGTCATAGAGATCGGGGGCGATCTTCAGGAGCTCTTCCAGGGTGCGCACGCCGGCCATGCCGTTGCCCACCATCACCAGCTTCATCTTCTTCATGCCATGAGCTCCTTGCAAGGGAAAGCGGCGGCAGAATCGCCGCCATGAGTTTTGACATCGCCATCGGTTTGGCCAGCGCGCGCGGTCCGCGCGAGGGCAATGAGGATTTCGCGGCCGTGCAGCGCCCCGGTCCCGGCGACGAGGCGATGGGCTGGATCGCGGCGCTGGCCGACGGGGTCTCGGCCGGCGGCGGTGGCCGCATGGCCGCCCAGACCACCGTGATGAGCCTGGTGCGCGACTACCACGCCACGCCCGCCAACTGGGACACCACGGCGGCGCTGGACCGGCTGATCGCCGCACAGAACACCTGGCTGGCCCAGCACAACCGGCGCGATGCCCGGCACTCGGCGCTGACCACGCTCAGCGCCGCCGTGCTGCGCGGCCACAGCTACACGGTCGCCCATGTCGGCGACAGCCGCATCTACCTGCTGCGCGATGGCCACTGCCTGCCGCTGACCCAGGACCATGTGCTGGACCAGCGCACCGACGCCCTGTTCGCGCGCCTGAGCCGCGCCATCGGGCTGGACGATGCGGTGCGGGTCGACTACGCCCAGGGCGAGCTGCGTGCCGGCGACCGTCTGCTCTTGTGCAGCGATGGCGTGCACGGCGTGCTGCGTCCGAAGCGCCTGGCCGCGCTGGCCGCCGAGGGCGAGGCCCAGGCCGCCGCCGATGCGCTGGTGCAGGCCGCGCTGGCGGCCGGCGGCCAGGACAACGCCACCGCGCTGATCCTGCAGCTGCGGGGCCTGGCGCCGGGCCAGTACGACGATGTGCTGGGCGCCGCGCAGCGCCTGCCGGTGCCGCCCCGGCTCAAGCTCGGCGAGCAGCTCGACGGGCTGACCATCACCGCGCTGGTGGCCGACAACGGCGTGCACCGGCTCTACCAGGCGCGCCGCGAAGACGGCAGCCTGGTCGCGATCAAGACCCTGCACGAAGCGCGAGCCAAGGACCCGCAGGAGCGCGCGATGCTGGCGCACGAGGGCTGGCTGGGCCAGCGCCTGGCGGCGGCCGGCGGCCTGGTGCGCGCCCATGAGGCGCCCGATGCCAGCGCCTTCTACCTGCTGTTCGACTGGCATGGCGGCCGCACGCTGGAGCAGCTGCTCGGCGAACGCCCCAGCCTGCCCGACTTCCTGGCGGCCGCCACCGCCCTGACCCAGGCGCTGGGCCGGTTGCACCGGGCCGGCGTCGTGCATCGCGACATCAAGCCCGCCAATATCCATCTCGGCCACGACGGCCAGTGGCGCATCCTCGATCTCGGCGTGGCCCTGTCCGGCCGCGAACCCGAGGCCTTGCGCGAGCTGCATGCCGGCACGCCCAGCTATATCAACCCCGAGCAGTGGGCCGAGCCGCCGGCCCAGGCCGATGCCGGCAGCGATCTGTTCGCGCTGGGCGTGAGCCTGTATCAATGGCTGACCGGCCACCTGCCCTATGGCGAGATCGAGCCCTACCAGCGCGCGCGCTACCGGCGCGACCCGCTGGCGCCCTCGCGCAATGTGCCCCAGGTGCCGATCTGGCTCGACCATGTCTTGCTGAAGGCGATCAACCGCGAGGCCCATCTGCGCTTCGAGACCGCCGAGGAGCTGCTGCTGGCGCTGGAGCGCGGCGCCGCGCGCCCGCTGCCCGCACCCGGCAGCACGCCGCTGGCGCGCCGCAACCCGCTGGCGCTGTGGCAGATCGCACTGGCCGTCTCGCTGCTGTTCAATCTGCTGCTGAGCTACTGGCTCTTGTTCCTGCCGCGCTAGGCCGCAGGCCGCTTTGTCACTCATGCTGGAGCCCCCTCTTGGAGGGGGCGCGGGGGAGCCCCATCTCCGGCCCACCGGGCCGAGCGCGCCCGCCGCGCTCGGCCCAAGTCCGGGTCCAGCGGATCTGCACGATGCGCAACATGGCCAACATCGCCAGCGCCAGCAGCGCAAAGCTGACAAAGCCCCACAGATAGCTTCCGCTGTGCTGCATAGCCAGCCCCATCGCATTGGGCAGGAAGCCGCCGCCCAAGGCGCCGATCTCGCCGATCATCGAGCCGGCCACCGCCGTGGTCAGCGGCCAGCGCAGCGGCACCAGCTGGAACAGCGCGCCGTTGCCGGCGCCCAGCGCCGCGAAACACAGCATGAAGAGCAGGGTCGTCAGCGCCAGCGACTGGCCGGCAAGACCGCACAGCACCAGGCAGCCGGCCACCAGCAGCAGCACCACGGTCAGCGTGTTGACGCCGCCGATGCGGTCGGAGATGTAGCCGCCGGCCACGCGCACCGCCGAGCCCATCAAGGTGGCCAGCATGGTCAGCTGGCCCGCCTCGATCTTGCTGACCTTGAACTGGTCGTAGAAATAGGTCGGCAAGAAGCTGGCCAGGCCGATGAAGCCGCCGAAGGTGATGATGTAGATCAGGCTGAAGGCCCAGCCGTCCTTTTCCCACAGGCAGGCGGTGTGCTCGCGCAGGCTCTGGTGCTCGCGGTCCGGCGGTTCCTTGGCGGCAAACCACATCACCAGCATCGGCACCAGCATCGTGAAGGCGGCCAGGCCGTAGACGGTTTGCCAGCCATAGGCCTGGGCCAGCGGCGGCGCGAACAGCACGGCCAGCACCGTGCCCGAGTTGCCGGCGCCGGCGATGCCCATCGCCAGGCCCTTGTAGCGCGGCGGATACCAGCCGCTACCCAGCGACAGCGCCACGCCGAAGCTGGCGCCGGCGATGCCCAACAGCACGCCCATGGCCAGCACGCTGTGGTAGCTGTCGACGAAGAAGAAGCCTCCGGCCAGCGCCGCAATGATCAGCCCCATCTCCACCATCGCCGCGTTCTTGCGCCCGATGTACTGCGACAGCACCCCCAGCGGAAAGCGCATCAGCGCGCCGGCCAGGATGGGCACCGAGATCATGAAGCCCTTCTGCGCCGCGTCCAACCCGAAGCTCTCGCTGATGAAGGGCGCCATCGCGCCGTTCAGCACCCAGATCGCAAAGCAGAAATCGAAGTACAGGAACGAGGCCAGCAAGGTGGGCCAGTGACCGGAGCGCAGGAAAATCTTGAAGCTGGACATGGCGGCTAATCGCTAAGCAAGAGTGCAAACGCAAAAAGGCCGCGACGAGCACCGGGCTCGTCGAGGCCTGACATGGGGGGATGTGGACGCCGCGCGCTGGCGTGGCGTGAAGATTGCAAACCCGGGAGCCTGCGGGGCGCGGCGCGCCATTGCGCCACGCCCTCCCTCATGCAAGCGCCGTGCCAGCCATCGCCCGCACCGTCCTGCCTTATGCTGCGCCGACCGGTGTCGCCCGCCCTGCTCTCCTCTGAAAAAACGATGTCCGCCTGCGCCGATCTGCCCACCCGCGTGCTGCTGCTGAGCGCGCCCGAACTGCCGCCCCCGGCCTGGGACCGCACCGTCGTGGCCCGCGCCGAGCGCCACAGCTTGGTGCGGGATGCACAGCAACTGGACGCGCAGGCCCTGTTGCTGTGGCCCGACCCGGCGGGCGGCGCGGCCGAGCTCGACGCCTGGCTGGACGCGCTGGCGGCGCTGCGCCCGGCCCTGCCCGGCGTCTGCATCGCCGCCGGCGCGACGCTGGCGCAGCAGCAGCGCGGGCTGGCGCTGGGCCTGCAGCTCTGGCTGGCGCAGGCGCCACCGCCCGAGGAGCTGCTGCGCCAGCTGCGCTGGGCCTGCTGGCTGGCGCAGCGCCTCGAGGGCCTGCAGCGCCAGCTCGACGAGCGCAAATGGACCGAGCGCGCCAAGGGCCTGCTGATGGCCGCCCGCGAGATCGACGAGGACAGCGCCTTCAAGCTGCTGCGCGAGACCGCGATGCATGCGCATCTGCGTCTGGGCGAGGTGGCGCGCTCGGTGCTGCAGTCGGCCCAGCTGGCCGAGGCCGTCAATCTGGCGGGCCAGCAGCGCATGCTGAGCCAGCGCCTGGTCAAGCTGATGGCGCAGCGCGCCGCCGGCATCGAGGCCAAGCGCGCCAAGACCTTGCAGGACGAGAGCGGCGCCCGCATCGAGGCCAATCTGGCCCGCCTGCCGGCCCTGCTGCCGGCCGAGCTGGACACCGGGGCGCTGAACGACGCCTGGCAGGCCCTGCGGCCGCTGCTGAGCGGCAAACCGACGGCGGCGGTGCTGGCCCAGGCCGATGGCGCGGCCGAGCGCCTGCTGGCGCTGTCCGAAGCCTTGACCGAAGCCATCACGGCGGCCGGCGCGCGGCCACCGCTGCGCCTGGTCAATCTCTGCGGGCGCCAGCGCATGCTGAGCCAGCGCCTGGCCAAGGAGGCGCTGCTGGCCGATCTGCTGCCGGCGCGCGACCCGGCCGGCCTGGGCGAGGGCCTGGCGGCCTTCGAGGCCGGGCTGCTGGAGCTGGAGGCCGCCCCGCTGTCCAGCCGCGAGATCCGCGACTCGCTGGCCGGCGTGCGCGAGGAATGGCTGCGCCTGGTGCGCAGCCTGCGCGACAGCCGCGGCTCGGAGGCGGCGGCCGGACTGGCCCGCAGCAGCGAGCATTTGCTGAGCCAGTTGGACATGCTGACCGGCCAGTATCAGCAAAGCCTACAGGTGATTCTCGGCTGAGCGACCTCAGGCCGCCACCTTCTCCAGATGTGCATGCCGCGTGTAGAGGAAATCGATCACCGCCTTGCGCGCATGGACGTAAACCGGGTCCTCGACCAGCTCGACCCGGTTGCGCGGGCGCGGGATGTCGACGGCATAGATCTCGCCGATGGTGGCGGCCGGTCCGTTGGTCATCATCACGATGCGATCGGAGAGCAGCACGGCCTCGTCGACGTCGTGGGTCACCATCACCACGGTGCTGTGCGTGCGTGCGACGATCTTCAGGAGCTCGTCCTGCAGGTGGGCGCGGGTCAGCGCGTCGAGCGCGCCGAAGGGCTCGTCCATCAACAGCACCTTGGGCTCCATCGCCAGAGCCCGGGCGATGCCGACGCGCTGCTTCATGCCGCCCGAGATCTCGTGCGGGCGCTTGAACATCGCATGGCTCATGCCCACCAGCTCCAGCGCCGCATCGGTGCGCTCGGCCAGCTGACGCTTCAGCTCGCGGCCGCCGAACACCGACTCGACGCCCAGGTAGACGTTCTCGAAGCAGGTCAGCCAGGGCAAGAGCGAGTGGTTCTGGAACACCACCGCGCGCTCCGGGCCGGGTTCGGTGATCTCGCGGTTGTCGCACAGCAGCACACCGGACGAGGGTCGCAGCAGACCGGCGATCAGGTTCAGCAAGGTGCTCTTGCCGCAGCCGGAGTGGCCGATCAGCGTGATGAACTCGCCCTTCTGAACCTGCAGATGGATGTCGCGCAGCGCGTGGAACTGGCCCTTGCGGGTGTTGAACACCATCTCGGCCGACTGCACTTCGATAAAGGCTTTGCTTGCGCTCATGATGTCGGCTCCATCAGTCGTTGTAGGAGAAGTGCTTGGCCACCGCCATCAGCAGCCATTCGAGGGCCAGGCCGACGATGCCTATCACGAAGATCGCGATGATGATGTGCTGGACATTGAGGTTGTTCCATTCGTCCCAGACCCAGAAGCCGATGCCGACGCCGCCGGTCAGCATCTCGGCCGCGACGATCACCAGCCAGGCCGTGCCGACCGAGAGGCGCACGCCGGTGAGCATGTAGGGCAGCACGGCGGGGAACAGGATCTTGCTGATGATCTTCCACTCGCTGAGCTTGAGCACCCGCGCGACGTTCAGATAGTCCTCGGGCACCCGCTGAACGCCCACCGCGGTGTTGACCACCATCGGCCAGATCGAGCAGATGAAGATGGTCCAGATCGCGGCCGGGTTGGCGCTCTTGAAGACCAGGAGGCCGATCGGCAGCCAGGCCAGCGGCGAGACCGGCTTGAGCAGGCTGATCAGCGGCGAGCACATGCGGTTGGCGAACTCGAAGCGGCCGATGATGAAACCCAGCGGGATGCCGACCGCCGCAGCCAGGCCGAAGCCCACCGCCACGCGCTGCAGCGAGAACAGGATGTTCCAGCCTATGCCCTGGTCGTTCGGCCCATTGCTGTAGAAGGGGTCGGCGAACAGCTTGACGGCGGCAGCGAAGGTGGCGCCGGGCGTCGGGAAGCTGCCGCCTTTTTGCGTCAGCAGCCCCCAGATGCCTATCAACAGCGCCAGGCCCAGCACCGGCGGCAGCACGCGCATCCACACACTGTTCATGTCGAGGCGGCGGCGCGGCCTGGGAGCGGGCGCAACAACCGTCGCAGCCGGCACCGGCGGTGCGTCGGGCGTCGGCAGCGACACCGAGATCGGGCCGCTGCTGCTGGTCTCGCTCGGCGAATGAAAAACGGCACTGACCATGGGGCGCTCCTTAGGCTTTGACGCGGAATCCATCGGCATACTTGGCGGGGTCCTTGCCGTCCCACACCACACCGTCGATCAGCTTGGAGCTGCGCATCAACTCCTTGGGCACGCTGATCTTCAGCTGGCTGGCGGCCTGCTTGTAGAGCTCCACCTGGTTGATCTGCTTGGCCACGCCCAGATAGTCCGGGTGCTCCTTGATCAGGCCCCAGCGCTTGTGCTGGGTCAGGAACCACATGCCGTCCGACAACCACGGGAAGGTCACCGCGCCGTCGTTGAAGAACTTCATGTGGTTGGGGTCGTCCCAGGTCTTGCCCAGCCCGTTCTGGTAGCGACCCAGGATGCGCTGGTTGATCGCGTCGACGCCGGTATTGACGTAGCTCTTCTCGGCTATCGTCTCGGCCATCTTCAGCTTGTTCTGCAGGCCGGCATCGATCCAACGGCTGGCCTCCAGCACGGCCATGATGACGGCACGCGCGGTGTTCGGGTACTTCTTGACGAAGTCACCGGTGGTGCCCAGCACCTTCTCGGGATGGTCCTTCCAGACGTCCTGGGTCGTCACCGCGGTGATGCCGATGTTGTCGACGATGGCGCGATGGTTCCAGGGCTCGCCGACGCAGAAGCCGTCCATATTGCCGACGCGCATATTCGCCACCATCTGCGGCGGCGGCACGGTGATGACTTTCGCATCCTTCATCGGGTTGACGCCGACGCTGGCCAGCCAGTAATACAGCCACATCGCATGCGTGCCGGTCGGGAAGGTCTGCGCGAAGGTGTACTCGCGCTTTTCCTTGCCCATCAGCGAGGCCAGGCTGGCGCCATCGACCGCGCCCTTGTCGGCCAGCTTCTTCGACAGAGTGATCGCCTGGCCGTTGTTGTTGAGCGTCATCAGCACGGCCATGTCCTTCTTCGGGCCGCTGACGCCCAGGTGCACGCCGTAGACCAGGCCGTAAAGCACATGGGCCATGTCGAGCTCGCCGTTGACCAGCTTGTCGCGCACGCCGGCCCAGGAGGCCTCCTTGGTCGGGATGATCTTGATGCCGTATTTCTTGTCGAAGCCCAGCACCGAAGCCATCACCACCGAGGCGCAGTCGGTCAGCGGGATGAAGCCGATGCGCACCTCCTCCTTCTCAGGCTTGTCGGAGCCGGCGGCCCAGACTGTCGGGCTCAGGCCGCCGACGGCCGCCGTCATCGTGGCGCTGGCACCGCCCACCAGCAGCTTGCGTCGCTCTTCACTCATGAGCCCACCACCCTTTGCCAAATCACTGAAACGCATTGAGAAGACCTCCGAGACAGACCAGACATGAAAAAAGGCGCCACGATCGACCGCCACCCATGCCATGGGCTGCGGAGATCGGACGCCTTTGTCCTAGAACCTTGTTGAGAGCGGGGCCTACGCCGTTGCAGGTCCCAGGGTCTATCTAGCAGGAGCCGTGCCAGCGGCCTTGCCCGGGCTCGCCGGCAGGGGGTGCGCGGAAAGCGCACCGATTGCCGGCGCGATGCGCCAGCCTGGTGCGACCGGGTCTCATGGCAAGCCTCATATGGGGCGTAGAAGGTTCTGGGCATCGATGACACGCTCCGCGACTTCGGCCAGCGGCACGCCGCGATCCATCGCCAGGCGGCGCAGGCGCTTGTAGGCGGCATCCTCGTCCAGGCCCATCTCGCTCATCAGAATGCCCTTGGCCCGCTCGATCAGCTTGCGCGCGCTGAGCTGGGCATGGGCCTTGTCCAGCTGCTGGCGCAGCGCCAGGTCCTGCTCGAAGCGGGCGATCGCCACCTGCAGCACCGGCGCCAGGCGGTCGGGACGCAAGCCCGCCACCACATAGGCGCTGACCCCCGCGCGCAGCGCCCGGCGCATCGGGTCATCGCTGCCGTCCTCCGAGAACACCACCACCGGCCGCGGCATCTGCGCATTCAAGGTGGCCAGGTTCTCCATCGTGTCGCGCGTCGGCGACTCGCTGTCGACGATCACCACATCGGGCCGCAGCCGCAGCACGCAGTCATGGATCAAGGTCGCCGAATCGATCACGCCGACGACGTCACAACCCTGCCGCGCCAGCTCCTGCTGGATCAGGTCGACCCGATGCGCGCCGTCATCGATCAACAGCACGCGCAGGCCTGGGGTGGGGGTGTCGGGCGGGGGGCTCATGGCGGATGGGGTGGATATTGCTGCGCTGCAATATCTGTGCCGGAGCCCTCTCCCGCGTCAATGCCACAGCGCCGGCTTGGCCACCATCAGATAGAACACCCCCAGCATCGCGACAAAGGCCGGATAGCCCAGCGCCTCCCAGCAGCGCGCATAGCGCCAGTACAGTGGCGGCAGCGGCGTCGCATCGCGTGCGGCAGCAGTGGCCATCTCGGTCATGCGCAGCTGCAGCCAGACCACCGGCAGCCAGCAGGCTCCGGCCAGCAGATACAGGCCCAGGGCCAGCGCCAGCCAGGGTGTGGACCAGGGCCAGCCGGCCAGATGGGCCAGCCACAGGCCGCTGAGCGGCTGAAAGATCGCGGCCGGCGTCGTGAACCACCAGTCGGCCCGCACCACCAGCCGTGTCACCACGGCCTGGGCCTCGACCGAGCCGCTGCGATTGGCAAAGAACATATAGAAGGCCGAGCCAAAGCCGGTGCCAACCAGCACCACGCTGGACAGCACGTGCAGCCATTTCAGCAGCAGGTATTCGTTCACCGCGGGGCCTTCCTGCACAAGAGCCACAGCGCCGCCGCGATCGGCAGATTCTTCAGCAAGGGCCCCAGCGGATGCAGCCACAGGCTCGGAAGCAAGAGAGTGGCCAGCGCTGTCATCGCCAGCATCGCCGCCAAGGCCGCCGCATAGACCCGGCGGCCCGGCCGCAGCCACAGCGCCAGGCCCAGCAACGCATCCAGTGCCGCGCCGCCGACGATCAGGCCCTGCATCAGGGTCAAGTCGTGCATGCCGGCTTGGGTCAGCAAGTCCAGGCTCTGGCCGCGCAGCTCCAGCAGACTGACCACCGCCGTGCCCAGCCAGACGGCGACCAGGCTCAGGCGCAGCAGACGCTCGTCGGCCGGGGCGCTGGCGGAGCCGCTCATGGCCGCGCCCCATCGTCGACCAGATCGCAAACCATGCCCCAGCGCTCGAACTCGGGCGCGAACTCGTCCAGGCTCAGCAGCCCCATGCAGGGCTGGGCGCCGGCGGCGACGGACTTGTCACCGCGCGCCAGGCGTCGCGCCAGCAGGATGGCCGCCATGCAGGGGATCTCGGGACCGTGGTCATCGTCGGCGGCAATATGCCAGCTGCGCGCCACGGGGCGGCCCTCGGCGTCGCGACCGCTCAGCGCCACCACCATGCCGCCCAGGGCCGAGCCCAGCGGGTCGAGCCAGCCGGCGGTCTTCAGCATCAGCGCTGCCAGACGCTCGGGCCGGGGCAACAAGTCGGCACGCCGCAGCCGGGCCAGCAGGGCCATGCCGCGCTGCGTGAAGCCCAACTCCAGCGCGGCACCGAACATCACGGTCCGCACACCGGCGTAGCGGGCCGGCAGCAGTTCCAGATCCGGGATGTCGCACAGCGCCGCCAACCGGGGCCGCAGGCGCCGGAAGTCCACCCGCTGCGGCGCGGCCCAGCCGGGCTGCTCGGTCCAGGCCCCGTCCTGCCAGACCCTGATCGGCGCGCCGCAATAGCTGAGCACGGCCGCCATCGTCGCCAGGCCGCGCGGGGCGGTTTGGGCCGGCGCGATGCAGATGTCGATGGTGTGCAGCGCCTGCCAACCGGCGCTTAGCGCATCGACCACCGCAGAGGACAGGGCCGGCACGGTGCTGGCGCCGCTGATGCCGACCCGGCCTGCGGACTTGAACAGCGCATCCATCTGGGCGGAGAAGTCGCAGACAAAGCGCCGGCCATCGGCCAGGTCGATGTAGTGCGCGCCGGCCTCGGCGGCGGCACGGGCCACGCGATAGTGCTGCTGAGACTGGAAAGGGCCGGCCGTGTGGATCAGCAATTCGACGCGGGCCTGTTGCAGGCGCGGAACCAGGTCGGGCCCGTCCATATCGAGGGCCAAGCCCTCGGCGCCGCCGCCCAGCTCGGCCGCAAAGGCTGTGGCACGGAAGCCGTCGCGCCCGCCAATCAGCAACTCGATGGCGGCATCGCCGGCCAGCGCCCGCGCGATCCGCGCGCCGAAATTGCCATATCCCCCCAGCACCAGGACTCTCAAGCGCCCTCTCCTACCCTGTCTTTCTGATGGCGCCCATTATCAGCAGTCCGATCCGGCGGCTCCGTGGCAAGCGAATGGCAACTTAACGTTTACGTAAACGTCAATCAAGCCCTAGAATCCGCCCACCCATGCTGCTAAAACGCGGGGAAGAAGCCCGGCCCGGCCGAGCCAGCACCGCGCAGGAGACATCCAGATGACCGATCTGTCCGCCGAGTACAAGGCCCTGGCCGAGTACCGCCCCACGCACAAGGTGCGCTTCGTCACCGCCGCCAGCCTGTTCGACGGCCATGACGCCGCGATCAACATCATGCGACGCATCCTGCAGAGCATGGGCGCCGAGGTAATACACCTGGGCCACAACCGCTCGGTCGACGAGGTCGTCAACGCGGCGCTGCAGGAAGACGCGCAAGGCATCGCGATCAGCTCCTACCAGGGCGGCCATGTCGAGTATTTCAAGTACATGGTCGAGCTCTTGAAGGCGCGCGGCGGCGAGCATATTCAGGTGTTTGGCGGCGGCGGCGGCGTCATCGTGCCGGCCGAGATCCGCGATCTGGCCGCCCACGGCGTGCGCATCTTCAGCCCCGAAGACGGCCAGCGCATGGGCCTGGCCGGCATGATCGGCGAGATGGTGATGAAGAGCGATCAGGACTTCACGGTCCATGCGCCGAAGTCACTCGACGCGATTCAGGGCCATGGCGAAGGCGCCTGGCGCGCGCTGGCGCAATTGATCACGGCGCTGGAAAACGGCAAGGCCGATGCGGCCATCGTGAGCGCCTTGCAAGCGGCGGCGAAAGACATCAAAACCCCCGTGCTGGGCATCACCGGCACCGGCGGCGCCGGCAAGAGCAGCCTGACCGACGAACTGATACGCCGCCTGCGCCTGGACCAGGGCGATGCGCTGCGCGTCGCCGTGATCTCGATCGACCCCTCGCGCCGCAAGAGCGGCGGCGCACTCTTGGGCGACCGCATCCGCATGAACGCGATCTCGCCCTGGAGCCAAGGCCCGCGCGTCTTCATGCGCAGCCTGGCCACGCGCGACTTCGGCTCCGAAATCTCCAAGGCCCTGCCCGATGTCGTTGCCGCGGCCAAGCTGGCCGGCTTCGATCTGGTCATCGTCGAGACCTCGGGCATCGGCCAGGGCGACGCCGCCATCGTGCCCCATGTCGATGTGCCGATGTATGTGATGACGCCGGAGTTCGGTGCGGCCAGCCAGCTCGAGAAGATCGACATGCTGGACTTCGCCGAGTTCGTCGCGATCAACAAGTTCGACCGCAAGGGTTCGCTCGATGCGCTGCGCGATGTCGCCAAGCAGGTGCAGCGCAACAAAGAGGCCTGGGGCAAGAAGCCCGACGAGATGCCGGTCTTCGGCACCATGGCCAGCCGCTTCAACGACGACGGCGTGACCGCGCTGTACCAGGCGCTCAAGGGCCGGCTGGCCGAGCTGGGCCTGCAGTTCGGCGAGGCCAGATTGCCCATCGTCGACACCCGCCACAGCACCCACCAGACCCCCATCGTGCCGGCCGCCCGCTCGCGCTATCTGGCCGAGATCGCCGACACGGTGCGCGGCTACAAAAAGCAGGCTCGCGAACAGGCCCGCATCGCCCGCGAGGCCCAGCAGCTGCGCGCCTCGATGGCGATGCTGAAGGCCGCCAATCCGGACAAGCACCGCGCGATGGATGCCTTGAACGAGCTGGCCGAGAAGCGCGAGACCGCGCAGGACAAGGCGGCCGCCCAGCTGATCGCCCAATGGCCGGACATGCAGAAGGCCTATGCCGGCGACGAGTACGTCGTCAAGATCCGCGACAAGGAGATCCGCACCGCCCTGGTCTCGACCAGCCTGTCCGGCACCAAGATCCGCAAGGTCGTGCTGCCGACTTATGAAGACCATGGCGAGCTCTTGAAGTGGCTGCTGCTGGAGAACGTGCCCGGCAGCTTCCCCTACACCGCCGGTGTGTTCGCCTTCAAGCGCGAGGGCGAGGACCCGACGCGCATGTTCGCCGGCGAGGGCGATGCCTTCCGCACCAATCGCCGCTTCAAGCTGGTCAGCGAGGGCATGCCCGCCAAGCGCCTGTCGACCGCCTTCGACTCGGTCACGCTGTACGGCGCCGACCCCGATCCGCGCCCCGACATCTATGGCAAGGTCGGCAACTCCGGCGTCAGCATCGCGACCCTGGACGATATGAAGGTGCTGTACGACGGCTTCGACCTCTGCAGCCCGACGACCTCGGTCTCAATGACGATCAATGGGCCTGCGCCGTCTATCCTGGCGATGTTCATGAACACCGCGATCGACCAGAACCTCGCCAAGTTCAGGAGCGACAACGGCCGCGAGCCGACCGCCGACGAGGCCGCCAAGATCAAGGACTGGGTGCTGGCCAATGTGCGCGGCACCGTGCAGGCCGACATCCTGAAGGAGGACCAGGGCCAGAACACCTGCATCTTCTCGACCGAGTTCTCATTAAAGGTGATGGGCGATATCGCCGAGTACTTCGTCCACCACAACGTGCGCAATTTCTACTCGGTCTCGATCAGCGGTTATCACATCGCCGAGGCCGGCGCCAACCCGATCAGCCAGCTGGCGCTGACGCTGTCGAACGGCCTGACCTTTGTCGAGGCCTATCTGGCGCGCGGCATGCACATCGACGACTTCGCGCCGAACCTGAGCTTCTTCTTCAGCAACGGCATGGACCCCGAGTACACGGTGCTGGGCCGGGTCGCGCGCCGCATCTGGGCGGTCGCGATGCGCGACAAGTACGGCGCCAACGAGCGCAGCCAGAAGCTGAAGTACCACATCCAGACGAGCGGCCGCTCGCTGCATGCGCAGGAGATCGCCTTCAACGATATCCGCACCACCTTGCAGGCGCTGATCGCGATCTACGACAACTGCAACAGCCTGCATACCAATGCCTACGACGAGGCGATCACGACGCCCACCGAGGAAAGCGTGCGCCGCGCGATGGCCATCCAGCTGGTGATCAACCGCGAATGGGGCCTGGCCAAGAACGAGAACCCCAGCCAGGGCGCCTTCATCATCGAGGAACTGACCGAGCTGGTCGAGGAAGCGGTGCTGGCCGAGTTCGAGAAGATCGCCGAGCGCGGCGGTGTCCTGGGCGCGATGGAGACCGGCTACCAGCGCAGCAAGATCCAGGAAGAGAGCATGCACTACGAGATGCTCAAGCACACCGGCGAGTACCCCATCATCGGCGTCAACACCTTCCGCAACCCGCATGGCGAGACCGTGCCCGAGACCATCGAGCTGGCCCGTTCGACCGACGAAGAAAAGCAGTCGCAGCTGGCACGGCTGGCCGACTTCCACGCCAGCAACGCTGGCACGGCGCCGGCCATGCTGGCCCGGCTGCAGCAGGCCGTGATCGAGAACCGCAATGTCTTCGAGGTGCTGATGGAGGCCGTGCGCGTCTGCTCGCTGGGCCAGATCACCAGCGCGCTGTTCGAGGTGGGTGGGCAGTATCGGCGCAGCATGTGATCGCTTCCTCCATGCTCCAGAGGCCTCCTTCGGGAGGCCTTTTTCTTGATGCCCTCGCCGAAGACTTCCAGATCACGGGTCGACGCACAGCCGGCCCATAGCACGGCGGAAGGCTCGCCGGGCGATGCTGCATTCATCGCCTCTTCATGCCGCATTTTCTACCATCCGCTCCCTGCAGACGAGCCGCTGGGGCGGCCCTGCACTCAAAAGCAATCAAGAAAGAAACTCAGGGAGAATCATGCCCCCCATCGCTGCGCAAAGAACCCCATGGGGGCCCCGCCTGTGCCTGCTTGGCGCGCTTCTGATGCAAGCCTGTGGGGGTGGGGGCGGCGGAGACACCACCGCTCCTACGCCCACGCCGCCTATCGCCACGGCTCGACTGCAGCTTGATGGCGGCGCGCTGCGCAGCGAGACCGAGCGCGGCGATCCCGGCGCGCTGCTCGAGAAAGCGCTGAGCCTGCAGGTTTCCGGACAAGCGGCCCAGGACGCGATCTACTTCAGCGCGCAAGCCGATGGCGAGGCGGTAGAAACCATCGCGCCGATCGACTGGAATCCCCAGACCGGCCGCGCCGATGTCAGGCTCCGACTGCGCAGCGACCTCCCTCCCGCTCGATACGCCGGGCGGCTGACGCTGAACGCCTGCCACGACCGGGCCTGCCAGCGCCACCTGAGCGGCTCACCCAGCACGGTCGAGTACGAACACCGCATTCATCCGGCCTTCCAGCTCAGCACCCACGAGATCGAATTCAACGGCAGCGTCGGCGAGCGCCCGGCCCCCTCTGTGGTGACGATCAGCCTGCCCGCGCAGGCCAGCGGCTGGACCTACCAGATCCTGAACTCCTCGGCCAGCGCCGCCTGGCTGGAGCACCGCATGAACGGTGCACAGCTCGAGCTGCAGCCGGTCGCCGGGCTGAAGGCTGGCGTGCACAAGGCGGAGATCCAGTTCCAGCCGCAAGGCGTGGATCGCCCGCCCCGCACGCTCCAGGTCAAGGCCACGATCGAAGACCTGGTCCGCGTGCTCTACGTCCCCAGTTTCGCGGTGCACACGCTCGGCACACAGGCCGCCACCAGCATCCGCGTCCTCCGCACCTCGCTCACGCCCGCGGACCTGACATGGAGCGCCCACAGCGACACGCCCTGGCTGCGCCTGGTCAACAGCCAGGGCGGCCTCGGCAACCCCGTGGTCTGGGCTCCGGTGCCCGAGGCGTTCGAGAAGCTCGCCAACCAGGCCACGCATGAAGCCGCGATCGAGTTGAAGTTCAGCCATGGGCTGCCTGCCCGCCGCATCGCCTTCCGCCTGATCAAACGCCTGGCCCAGCTGGACTCGGTCGATGACAGCGCGCTGCAGGCCGGGCGACCCGGGCGCCTCATCCTGCACGGCACCGGCCTGGACGCCCTGCGCAACAATCTCGCGCAACTGCTCAGCTTCGAGGGTGGCGCCAGCCCGGTCGCGCTCCAGTGGCTCGACAACGGCCGCATCCAGGTCGAGCTGCCCGCACAAGCCGCGGGGCGCTACGAAATCAGACTGGGCACGATGTCCGGCCTGCCCGGCCAGCGCATCGCCTACTCGGTGCATCAGGCTCCTTGAGCCTTGCCGGCGCCTAGGCAAGCGACATCGCAAAGCGCTTCTTGTCCCGCAGCGTCGCACCGGCGCGCAGATAGAAGCGCACGGCCGCCTCGTTCCAGTCCGGCGTCTGCCATTGCAGCTCCGCGCAGCCCAGCGCCACAGCGCACTGTTTCACCTCGTGCAGCAGACAGGCACCCAGTCCTTGCCCACGCGCCGCCGGCCGCAGATAGAGACAGTCGAGATGGGCAAAAGGCCGAGCGCTCAGGGTCGCGAAATCCAGCGTCAAGCTGGCATAGCCCAGCGCCTCCTCGCGCCGCCCGGCCAGCCAAGCCTGCAGCCGTCCAGCGGCGAGTGCCGCGGCCAGACGCGCCTCGAAGCCGTCATCGTTGCAGGGAGCCAGCCGCTCATAGCAGGCATGCTCGCGGCACAGCGCGGCCAGCACGGCCGCATCGCCGGGCATGGCGGCGCGTACCTCAGCCCTCAGCATTCGCAGCCGATCAGGTCCTCCGGCCGCAGGCTGCCCGGCGCCGCGCCGGTCGCGACCGGATGGCCGTCGCGCTTCCAGAAGTCCAGCCCGCCCAGCATCTCCTTGACCGAGAAGCCCAGCGCGGCCAGCTTGTAGGCGCCCTTGGTCGAACCATTGCAGCCGATGCCGTCGCAGTAGCACACATAGGTCTTGCTGCGATCCAGCCGCGCGGTGCTGGCCGCATCCATCGTGCGATGCGGGAAGGAAATGGCGCCGGGCACATGGCCGGCCGAATAGGCTTCGGCCGAGCGGGTGTCGATGACGACCAGGGTTCGAACGCCGGCGCGCAGGTCCTCGGCCACATCCCAGGCGTCGGCGTGGTAGTGCAGCTTGGCCAGCATGAAGTCGCGGCTTTGCTCGGGCGTCGGTGCGGGATAGGACAGGACGATGGACTCGAAGGCTTGCTGTGACATGGTGGATTCCGTCTGAACAGGTGGTGGGGAGCAGCGCCAGTGTCGAGCGGTTTGGACTTAGCATTGATGCCAATTTCATTCGCAAGATAAGACCAATGCCACCACCCCGCCTATGGCTGCAGTTGTTCGAGCGCCAGTCCGACCGGGGCCTGGGTCGGCGCGAGCAGCTCTGCGCCAGCCTGCGGCAGGCCATGCTGGGCGGCGAGCTGGTTCATCAGGAGCGGCTGCCGTCCAGCCGGGTGCTGGCGGCCGATCTGGGTCTGTCGCGGGTCACGGTGGAGGCGGCCTATGCCCAGCTGGAGGCCGAGGGCTATCTGCGGCGCCAGACCGGGCGCGGCAGCTTTGTCGCCATCGAGGCCCAGGCCCGCCCGGCGGCGCGGCGCGCGCTGGCGCCGCAGGCTGTCGGGCCGACGCTGTCACAGCGCGGCCAGGCGATTGCGGCGACGGGGGGCTGCGAGGACCCGCGCCACCCGCGCGCCTTCGAGGCCGGCAGCCCAGATCTGCGCGCCTTCCCGCTGGAAACCTGGCGCCGGCTGATCAACCAGCGACTGCGCCGCGAACCGGGGCTGCTGGGCTATGGCGACCCGCAAGGTCATGAGGATCTGCGCGCCGCCATCGCCGGCTATCTGCGCCAGTCGCGCGGCCTGCGCTGCAGCGCCGAACAGGTGCTGGTGCTGACCAGTTCGCAGCAGGGCCTGCAACTCGCAGCGTCGATGCTGCTGGATGCCGGCGACACCGTCTGGATGGAGGAGCCCGGCTATCGCGGCGCCAGCACGGCCTTTGCCGCCGCTGGCGCCCGCCTGCAGCCGGTGCGGCTGGATCCGCAGGGTCTGAACCCCGAGGGCACAGCCCTGCCCGCGCCGCGCCTGATCTATCTGACCCCGTCGCACCAATACCCCTGCGGCATGGCTCTGAGCCTGGAGCGCCGCCTGGCCCTGCTGGCGCTGGCGCGGCGGGAGCAGGCCTGGATCGTCGAGGACGACTACGACAGCGAGTTCCACTACGAAGGCCGGCCGATGCCGGCGCTGCAAGGCCTGGAGGAAGCGGGCGGGGCCGGCCGGGTGATCTATCTGGGCACCTTCTCCAAGGTGCTGTTTCCGTCGCTGCGCCTGGCCTATATGGTGCTGCCGCCGGCCCTGGTCGCGCCGCTGACGGCGGCACGCAGCGTCCAGGACGGCCATAGCGCCCAGCTGGCCCAGGCGGTCACCGCCGACTTCATCGGCCAAGGTCATTTCGCCGCCCATCTGCGCCTGATGCGCAGCCTCTACCGGCAGCGTCGCGAAGTCCTGCTGGAGGCGCTGCGTCCGCTGCAGGCCTGGCTGCTGCCCCAGCCCAGCGCCGGCGGCCTGCAACTGGCGGCGCTGCTGCCCGAGGGCGGCGAGGCGGCGCTCAGCCGCGCCGCCGCGTCGCGGGGCTTGGCCACGCCTTCGCTGAGCCGGCTCTACCTCTCGGCGCCGCGCCAGGATGGCTGGCTGCTGGGCTATGCGGCCTTGACGCCGGCCGAAATCCGCAGCGCCGCCCGGCAACTGGCCCTGCTGGGCGCCCCTTGACGGTGATAGTCTTGGCGCTGAATCAGCCACGCGAGGAGACACCATGGGCCAAGGCTTCGGAATGGAAACACCCGCCAAACACCATCCCGGCGCGCTGCGCCAGGCGGCCCGCTATCTGGTGGTGATCGAGTCCGGCGGCGTGATGCTGGCGCGCTTGTTTCTGGAGACGCGCGAGCAGATCGCCGAGTTCGATGCCAGCACCGAGGAAATGGCCTCGATGATCAGCAGTGCCGCCGCGACCCAGGGCGCCGGCGGCGCGGAATGGGACCGCGCGCTGGCCGGCCACAGCGCCGACGAGCGCGCGGCCGCCAAGGTCTACCGACTCGCCATCTAGAGACTCCGGCCCTTGCTGACCCTCTACCACTGCCTCAGCGCCCGCTCCTTCCGTCCGCTGTGGGCGCTCGAAGAGCTGGGCCTGAACTACCAGCTGATCGTCCTGCCCTTCCCGCCCCGCGTGCACGACAAGGCTTATCTGGCCCTGAACCCGCTGGGCACCGTGCCGCTGCTGCTGGACGGCGAGACGCGCATGACGGAGTCCGCCGCGATCTGCCAGTACCTGGCCGCAAGACATGACCCCGGCGGTCTTGATGTGGGCATGGCCGAGGCCGACTACGGGGCCTATCTGAACTGGCTGCATTTCGGCGAAGCCACCCTGACCTTCCCGCAGACCCTGCTGCTGCGCTACCGCTTCTTCGAGCCGGCCGAGCGCCGCCAGCCCCAGGTGGCCGAGGACTACGCCAGATGGTTTCTGGCCCGGCTGCGCACGCTGGAGCCGCGCCTGGCCGCGCAGGACTGGCTCTGCGCCGGCCGCTTCACGGCGGCCGACATCTCGGTGGGCTATGCGCTGCTGCTGGCCAGCCATCTGGGGCTGGATGCGCAGTTCACGCCGGCCGTGGCCGCCTACTGGGCGCGGCTGCAGCAGCGCGACGGCTGGCGCCGAGCGCTGGCCGTGCAGACCGAGGCCGCCCAGGCCCAGGGCATTTCGCCCGTCGCCGCGCCCGATATCCGCCCCTAGGACAGGTCAAGCCAGAAGCGTCCAGAATCCGCCCCCATGGATTCACTCTCGCAAATCGCGCTGGGCGCCGCCGTCGGCGTCGCGGTGATGGGCCGGCGCACGGCCTTGTGGAAGTCGGCGCTATGGGGCGCCGTCTGCGGCACGCTGCCCGATCTCGATGCCTTCATCGACCACGGCGATGCGCTTAGCAATATGGTGCTGCACCGGGGCAACAGCCATGCGCTGTTCTGGCTGAGCCTGGCCGCCGCGCCGATCGCGGCCGCCATTGCCGCGCTGCAGCGCGAGCGCGCGCTGTTCGGGCGCTGGCTGCTGGCGGTCTGGCTGGCCCTGATCACGCATCCGCTGCTGGACTACATGACGATTTACGGCACCCAGCTGCTGCGTCCCTTCAGCAGCGAGCCGCTGGGCCTGGGCAGCATCTTCATCATCGACCCGCTCTACACGCTGCCGCTGCTGATCGGCACCGGCGCGGCCCTGGCCGGCGGCGTGCGGGCGCTGCGCTGGAACGCGGCCGGCCTGCTGCTGTCGACCGCCTATCTGGGCTGGAGCGCGCTGGCCCAGCAGCATGTCGAGCAACTGGCGCGCCAGAGCCTGGCCGGCCAGCCGGTGCAGCGCCTGCTGGTCACGCCCAGCCCCTTCAACACGGTGCTGTGGCGCATCGTCGCGGTCACGCCAGAGGGCTATCGCGAAGGTTTCTACTCGCTGCTGGATGCCGGCACGACGATACGCTTCGAGCGCTTTGATCGCGGCGAGGCGCTCTACGAGGCCTTGAAGACCCACCCGCCGGTCGCGACCCTGGCCGCGTTCAGCGACGGCTTCTTCAAGCTGGAGCGCAAGGCCGACCAGGTGCTGATCACCGATCTGCGCATGGGCCAGGAACCTCACTACATCTTCAGCTTCGCCATCGCCGAGCAGCACTCGCCGCTGCGGCCGCTGGACCGTCCGCAGCAGCTGGGCTCGCGCGGCGATCTGCGGGCCGGGCTGGCCTGGCTATGGCGGCGCCTGCGCGGCGAGGACATCGCGCCGCCGCGCTGAAATTTCCCCCTGGCATGCATCCTGCTGATGCAGAATCAGCGCGACAAAGCGCCAGGGAGCATCCAATGGAACTGCTGCGGAATCTGCGTATCGGCCGGCGTCTGGGCCTGGCTTTCGGACTGGTCCTGCTCTTGCTGGCCGTCGTCAGCTGGGTCGGCGTGCAAGGCAGCACGCGCGTCTTTGCGGACCTGAAAACCATCTACGAGGACCGCACGATCCCCCTCAAGCAGATCGGCGAGGTCGACGGGCTGATGCTGCGCAACCGCATCCTGGTGATGGAGATGCTGCGCGACCCGGCCGCGCTGCCGGCGCTGGACAGCCAGCTGCAGGCCAATATCGCCCAGGTCAGCAAGACCTGGAAAGCCTATATGGACAGCTATCTGACGCCGCAGGAAAAACAGCTGGCCGAGGCCTTCACCCAGGTGCGCGGCAGCTATGTGCGCGAAGGCCTGCTGGCCGCCCGCGACGCGCTGAAGGCCGGCGAGGTCGCGCGCGCCCAGGCCCTGTACGGCGAGCGCATCGTGCCGCTGGGCCAGCAGGCCAAGGACGGCATCGACGCGCTGATCAAGCTGCAGATCGAGGTGGCCGCCGCCAGCTACAGCCAGGCTCAGGCCACCCGCGACAGCGTGCGCGCCTGGAGCCTCGGCGTCAGCCTGGTCGCGGCGCTGATCGCGGTTGTGGCCGGCCTGATGAGCACCCGCTCGATCACCGGCCCGATGCAGGAGGCGGTCAGCTTCGCGCAGACCGTGGCCAGCGGTGATCTGCGGGCCGCTGCCGCCGTCCAGGGCCGCGACGAGGCGGCTCAGCTGATGACGGCGCTGAACCAGATGAACGGCTCGCTGGTGCAGATCGTCTCCCAGGTGCGCGACAGCAGCGAGAGCATCGCCACCGGCTCGCGCGAGATCGCCAGCGGCAGCATCGACCTGTCCCAGCGCACCGAGGAGCAGGCCAGCAATCTGCAGCAGACCGCCGCCTCGATGGAGGAACTCTCCAGCACGGTGCGCAACAACGCCGACACCGCCGCCCAGGCCAATGCGCTGGCCTCGGCCGCCGCTGCGGCGGCCGGCCAGGGCGGCACGGTGGTGGCCCAGGTCGTCAACACCATGCAAGGCATTGCCGAGGCCTCCAAGCGCATTGCCGACATCATCGGCACCATCGACGGCATCGCCTTCCAGACCAATATCCTGGCCTTGAACGCGGCGGTCGAGGCGGCGCGGGCCGGCGAGCAGGGCCGCGGCTTCGCGGTCGTCGCCGCCGAGGTGCGCGCGCTGGCCCAGCGCTCGGCCCAGGCGGCCCGCGAGATCAAGGTGCTGATCAATGACAGCGTCAGCCAGGTCGAGTCGGGCTCGCGCCTGGCCGACGACGCCGGCAGCGCGATGGGCGGCATCGTCGACCAGGTGCGCCAGGTCAGCCAGCTGATCGCCGAGATCGCCGGCGCCAGCAGCGAGCAGAGCAAGGGCATCGGCCAGATCGGCGACGCCGTCAACCAGCTCGACCAGGTCACGCAGCAGAACGCCGCCCTGGTCGAGGAAAGCACCGCCGCCGCCGAAAGCCTGCAGCATCAGGCCGCCGAGCTGGCGCGGCTGGTGGGGGTGTTCCAGCTGGCGCGCTGATTTCATCGGCCGATCTTCCCGGCACGGTCGACTGTCTGCACAATGAGGGCAAACAAAACAGTCTGGACCGAGGGAGGAAAACCATGGACGACGCTCGTTTCGAGCAGATGGTGGCGCGCCTGGAGCGCGAGAGCCTTGCTACACCGCGCAGCTATCAGCTGAAGGTCGCCCTGCTGGCGCTGCTGGGCCTGGGGGTGCTGGCCCTGATCGTCGGCATCGCGGGGCTAGGGCTTTTGATACTGGCAGGCCTCGCCGTCGCCGTGCTGCTGAGCGGCGGCAAGGCGCTGCTGCTGCTCATCAAGTTCGGCAAATTGCTGATCTTGCTGGCGGTGCCGCTATGGCTGCTGGTTCGCAGCGCCATCAAAGCCTTGTTTGTGCGCCTGCCGGCGCCCGAGGGCCTGAGCCTGCAGCGCCACGAAGCCCCGGCCCTGTTTGCAGCCATGGACCAGATGCGCCAGCGCATGAAAGGGCCTCGCTTCCATCAGGTGCTGATCACCGACGAGGTCAACGCCGCCGTCGTCCAGCGGCCGCTGCTGGGGTTGATCGGATTCCCGCGCAACTATCTGATCCTGGGTCTGCCGCTGCTGGAGAGTCTGTCCCCCGAGGAGGCGTTGGCGGTCGTGGCCCATGAGTACGGGCATCTGGCGGGCTCGCACAGTCGCTTCAGCGCCTTCATCTACCGGCTGCGGCTCAGCTGGGCCAATATCCAGCACCTCGGGCAGCAATGGCAGGGATGGAGCGGGCACCTGCTGCAGCGCATCGTCGGCTGGTATGCACCCTACTTCAATGCCTACACCTTTGTGCTTGCTCGTGCCAACGAGTACCAGGCCGACCGGGCCAGCGCAGAGCTGGTGGGGGCCGATGTCGCGGCCCGGGCGCTCAAACGGGTCAACCTCGCCGGACCACAGTACGACACCTTCATTCAGGGCACGCTGGCGCGAATCCGCCAGGAAGCCATGCCTCCCGATGACCTCGCCGGCCGCTGGGCTACCGCAGCGCGGCTGGCACCGCCCGAGCCCACCGCCCGCCAATGGCTGCAGGAGGCCTTGCAGCGCCAGGCCAGCGTTCACGACACCCATCCCGTGCTGAATCTGCGTCTGCAAGCCCTGCCAGGCGAGGCTCAGCGCATCGACGAACTCCCCCAGCCGGCAGAGCATTCGGCCGCCGAAGTCTGGCTCGGCGTGGCCCTTGCAACGCTGCGTCAGCGGCTCGGCCGACAATGGCGCGACCGCGTGCAGCCGGCCTGGTCAGCTCGCCACGAGGAGCTGGCACAGCAAGCCCAACGCCTCGCCGAACTGAGTGCGCTACCCGCGCCGGACCGGGAACAGCAGCTGACGCTGCTGCATCTGCGGCGCGAGCTGGAGCCCGAGTTCGACGCCGCGGCGGGCTATGCCGCGTTCAACGGGCAGTACCCGGAAGACAGTGTCGGCTTGTTTTTTGAAGGCATCGCCCGGTTGAGCCGGGATGACGAACAGGGCATTGCCTTGCTGGAGCAAGCCATCAGGGTCGATATCGACGCCACCTTGCCCGCCTGCGAAAGCGCGAGCGCCTATTTCAGGCGACACAACGACGAAGCACGCGCCAAGGCCTGGGCTCAACGCTGGCATGAGCGTCACGAATTCGAGCAGCGCCGCGAGCGCGAGCGCAATGAACTCGACCCTCAACATCAGCTGCGTGCCGCTGACCTTGGGACCGACGCGGTCGAGCAGGTACGCGCCCTGCTGCAGCGCCATGGCAAGGGCGTGGTGCGCGCCTACCTGGCCCGTCGCGTGCTGCCATCTGACAGCAGCATGCCGACCTATGTCTTGGGGCTGCAGCTGAGTGCATGGGCCCGGTTGCGCAAGCAACAGCATGCCGTCGTCAATGCACTGGCTGGCCAGGACTGGCCCGCCCACACCATCATCTGCGTGCTGGAGGGCCGTCTCAAGCCCTTGCGCAAGAAGCTGGGAGCCATTGCCGGCAGCCGCCTGCGCTGAAGCCGGCGGCCGCCCTCAGCCCGGCTTCTGGAACTCCGCCGCGATCCAGGCGCTGGCGCTGGCGCGGCTGAGCTTGAAGCTGGGCCGCACCTTGACCTCGGCCAGCTGCGTGCCCATCTCGTCATGCGCACTCAGCAGTGCATAGGGCTCGTCCTCGTCGGGCACGATGTCCAGCCGCACCTCGATCTGGGCGCTGTCGGTCGTGATGCGCAGGCTCTGGTGCAGCTGGGCATGCAGCTGCTGCTCGTGGCGGCGCAAGACCTCGGAGGCGGTCTTCACCAGGGTGTTGAAGGCGTTGACGTCCAGCGGCTTGGGGTTCTTCTTGTCACGCCCCATGGTCCAGGGGCCGACCAGGGCCGGCTCGCTCTGGCCCGCCAATATCATCGCGACGGCCCAGCCCTCGTCGTCCTCGTTCTTGATCACGCGGGCGGTCCAGCGGGCGTCCTGCCACAGGCGCGGCTCCTGGATATCGGGGCGTTCGGTGTTGTCGGCGTCGGACATGGGGGCTTCATTCAGGGCGGGCGCGCAGCATACCTCGCCGCCGGGCCGCCAAGGGTGTAAAACAGAGGTCCCGACGCCGGATCACGGAGGCTGCCCATGAGTTCTCTCTCGCCCACCCTGCCGTCCCTCGCACCGCTGCCCGAGCAGGCGCTGCTGATCGATGTGCGCTCCTACAGCGAGTACATGTCCGGCCACGTGCCGGGCGCGCGCTGCATCCCGCTGCCGCAGCTGGCCGAGCAGATTGCCCATCTGGCGCCGGACCTGGCCGCGCCCATCATCCTGTACTGCGCCTCCGGTGCACGCTCCGAGCAGGCCCTGGGCCTGCTGCAGCAGCAGGGCTATACCGAGGCCTACAACGGCGGTGCCGCCGTGCAGCTGGCCGAGCGCCTGCGACGCCCGCTGGAGCGGGGCCTGTGAGCACGCTGGCGCAGTACCGCCGACGAGCCCCCTTCTACGATCTGGAGCTGGCGCCCTTCGAGCCCTTGCGCCGCAGCGCGATCGCCAGCCTTCAGCTGCGGCCCGGCCAGCGCGTGCTGGACCTGGGCTGCGGTACCGGCCTGAGCCTGGCGGGCCTGCTGCAGCAGGTCGGGCCGCGCGGCCATGTGATCGCCATCGAACAATGCCCGGAGATGCTGGAGCGGGCGCGCCAGCGCGTCGCCGCCCAGGGCTGGCGCAATGTCTCGCTGCTGGCCGCCAGCGTAGCCGAGGCGCCGCTGAGCGGCCGCTGCGACGCCGCACTCTTCCATTTCACCCACGACATCCTGCAGCAGCCGCAGGCGCTGCGGCATGTGGCCGCGCACCTGAAGCCCGGCGCGGCGCTCGCCGCCACCGGCCTGGTGTGGGCGCCGCCCTGGGCGGTGCTCAGCAATCTCTTCGTGCTCGGCGCGGCCCTGCATTCGATGGCCTCGCTGGCCGGCCTGGAGCGCCCCTGGGCCGGGCTGCTGCAGATGACCGGCGAGCTGGACCTTGGCTACCACTGGATGGGCGCGGTCTACCAGGCCACCGGCCGCATGCCCTGACCCTGTCCGCTCAGGGCACGACCGCCAGGAACAGGAACACCGCGAACAGCACCAGGTGCACCGCGCCCTGCAGCACCGTTGCGCGGCCGGCGCCCAGGGTCAGCGTGCCGACGACAAAGGTCAGCAGCAACAGCACCATGCTGACCGGCTCCAGCCCCAGCACCAGGGCATGGGGGAAGAACAGCGAGAGCACGGCCACCGCCGGAATCGTCAGCCCGATGCTGGCAAGGCCCGAGCCCAGCGCCAGGTTCAGGCTGGTCTGCAGCCGGTTGTGCATCGCCGCGCGCACCGCCGCCAGCGTCTCCGGAGCCAGCACCAGCAGGGCCACGATCACGCCCACCAGCGCGCTCGGCGCGCCGATGCTGCGCACCGCGTTCTCGATGCTGGGCGCCAGCAGCTTGGCCAGACCGACGACGCCGACCAGGCAGACCATCAGCAGCGCCAGGCTGGCCAGCGCGATCTTGTTGCCGGGCGGCGCGGCATGGGCGTGGTGATCGTCCACCCCCTCGGCCGGCAGGAAGTAGTCGCGGTGCCGCACCGCCTGCACGAACACAAAGGCCGCGTACAGCACCAGCGAGACGACGCCGGCAAACATCAGCTGGCTCTGCGAGAAGGTGGGGCCGCGCGTGCTGGTCGTGAAGGCCGGGAGCACCAGGGTCAGGGTCGACAGCGCGGCCAGCACCGCCAGCGTCGGGCTGGTGCCCTCGATGCGGAAGGCCAGCACCCGGTGGCGCATGCCGCCGACCAGGATGCACAGGCCGACCACGCCGTTGCAGACAATCATGATGGCCGAGAACACCGTGTCGCGCGCCAGCGCATTGGCGCTCTCGCCGCCGGCCAGCATCAGCGAGACGATCAGCGCCACCTCGATGATGGTGACCGCCACCGCCAGCACCAGCGAGCCATAGGGCTCGCCGACGCGGTGGGCCACCACTTCGGCATGGTGGACGGCCGCCAGCACCGCCGCGATCAGGCACAGCGACACCAGCGCGATCAGCAGCCCCGACAAGGCCGCGCCACCCAGCAGCAGCAGCAAGACCACGGCCACCAGCGGCGACAGCAGGCTCCACAGGGGCAGGACGAAGGGGAGTTTCTTCAGTGGATTTGGCATGGGTCAAGCATAAAGGCAAGACCGCGCCCCCTCGGCGCCACTCAGAAGCTGTGACGCATGCCGAGCTCCACGCCGCTGGATTTGCCGCCGCCGGCCAGGCCGCTGGCACCGCCCGGTATCGCATAGCTGGAGGCCCCCTGGTTGTCGATGCGCGCCAGCGTGCCGTAGAGCGCGCTGCGCTTGGAGAGCTCGTGCACATAGCCCAGGCCCAGCTGGCGGGCCCCGTTCGCGCCGATGGCGCTGCTGCCGACCCGGCCGGCCAGGTCGACCTGATGCCAGCTCAGCTTCAGCTGCCCGGCCGCGCCGACGGGCAGCCAGGCGCCCAGCAGCCAATGGGTCTGGCGTGCCGCGCCCAGCTCGAAGCGGCGCCAGGCGGCGGACAGCTTGAGCGGGCCGAAGTCATAGCTGCCGCCCAGGGCCAGATCGTCGAGCCGGTCCGTGCCGGTCAGGTTGTTCTCGCTGCGGGTCAGCGCGGCGGCGATATTGAAGGTTTTGCTCGCGTAGCCGAAGCGCGCGCCGAGCAGCTTGTGCTGACCGTTGGCCGCCGTACCGCCCTCGCCGGCTGCGGCCATCAGCCCACCTTCCCAGCCGCCCAGTCCACCCGGCAGCAGATACTGGATGGCATTGCTGGAGCGCACCGTGGTGTTGGCGCCCGAGCCGAAGGCCGCGCGCAGCGGTCCCACCGGCGTCGCCGAGATGAAGTTGTTGGCGCCGGCGACGCCGACATAGCTGAAGGGGTCGTAGCGGCTCCAGTTGCTGTAGCTGGGCACGAAGTCGCGGCCGGCACGCAGCTCGCCCCATTGCTTGCTGCTCAGGCTGACGGTGGCGCGGCGGTCCCAGAACATCGTGCTGTTGGCGGGCGTGCCGCTGTCCAGCAGGATGCCGTGCTCCAGATGGAAGCCGGCCGCGAGGCCGCTACCCAGGTCTTCGCTGCCGCGGATGATGATGCGGCTGGTCGAGTTGCTGCCGCTGACCAGGGAGCTGACCCCGCCCCGGCCCTGGTTGCTGACATGGCGCACTGCCGCGTCGGCGATGCCACCCAGGGTCACGTTCTGCGCGCCGGCCGCCAGCGCGGCGCAGGCGCCGAGCCCGGCCACCATAGTTGCCTTGATATTGTGTTGCATGCCTATCTGTCTCCTGTTGTTATCGGGGCTTGATCGGGGCTCAGTCGGCGCTCAGCTTGGCCTGCACAACGACGCGCTTCCACTTGGCCAGCTCGCTCTTGACCAGGGCGCCGAACTGCTCGGGCGTGCTGGTCTCGACATCGGCGCCGTGGTCCTCGATGCGCTTGATCGTGTCCTTATCGGCCAGCACCTGGTTGAGTGCCTTGTTGAGCTGCTCGACGATGGGCCTGGGCGTCTTGGCCGGCGCGAAGAAGCCATACCACTGCTGCACCTCGACCCCGTCGATGCCGGCCTCCTTCAACGTCGGCACCTCGGGCAAGGCGGCCAGGCGCTTAGGGCCGGCGACAGCCAGCGCGCGCAGCTTGCCGGACTTGACATGGGGGTAGGCGGTGAAGACGCTGGGGAACATGAACTGGGTCTGGCCGGCCACCGTGTCGGTGACCGCCGGGGCCGAGCCCTTGTAGGGCACGCCGGCCATAGCCACGCCGGCATTGAGCTTGAACAGTTCGGCGGCGAAATGCGGCGCCGTGCCATTGCCGGCCGAGGCATAGAAATAGGCCTCGGGCTTGGCCTTCAGCTGGGCCAGCATGTCCTTGACGTCCTTGATCGGCAGCTTGGGATTGGCCACCAGCAGGGTCGGCGAGTAGCCGACCAGGCCTATCGGTTCGAAGTCGGCCACCGGGTCGTAGCGCAGCTTCTGCAGCACCGGGTTCATGCCGTGGGTGGCGATATAGCCGAAGAACAGGGTGTAGCCGTCCGGCGTCGCGCGGGCCACATACTCGCTGGCAATCGAGCCGGTAGCGCCGGCGCGGTTGTCGATGATGATGGTCTGGCCCAGCAGCGTGCCGAGCTTTTGCGCGATGCTGCGCGCCATCGCATCATTGCCGCCGCCGGCCGCGGTCGGCACGACGATGGTGATGGTCTTGTCCGGATAGGCCTGGGCGGCGGGCGCCGCCGTCACCAGGGCGCTGGCCAGGGTCGCCGCCACGATAGGGGCCCTCAGGACCGGGGCGATTGCTTGCTTGAACATCGGGTCGTCTCCTTGTGTAGGTCTTGAAAAAACATAGTCCGGGATGTGCAGCTGGCCCTGCAGGATCTTGCGGGCCGTGCGCAGCAGGGCCGCGCGCCGGATCTGGGCCTGCTCGCCGCTGCCGGCCAGCTCGACCTCGACCTCGATGCGGCCCTGCGGATGCAGCACCGCGATGCCGCGGCTGCCGCTGCGCTGCAGCGCGCCGCTGGCCACCGTGCCGGGCAGCGCGAAGGCGGCGGCCACACCGATGGCGCCGGTCACCGCATGCGAGGCATGGCAGCGGCGCGGCGTGAAGTAGCGCGAGCGGATGCTGTGCTCGTCGTCGCCGGGGCTGACGATCACCGGCTTAGGAATCACGCTGGCCGATACATCGCCCAGCCCCATCAGCTCGCCGGCAGCGCGGCGCAGCGCCTCCAGGCGCTCCAGCAGCGGCAGGTCGGCGTCCAGCTCGGCGGGCGACTCGCGCCCGCTCAGGCCCAGGTCGGCGGCGCGCACCAGCATCAGCGGCATCGCCGCGTCGATGCAGGTCATCTCGATACCGCCGATCCGGTCGATGCGGCGGCCGCTCGGGAACACCGCGCCGGTCACCGCACCCCAGGCGTCCAGGAACTCCAGCTTGATCGGCGCTGCCGTGCCGGCCACGCCGTCGATGCTGGTCAGGCCCTCGTAGCGGATGCGGCGCTGCGGCGTCTGCACCGTGACATCGATGCGCGAGCGGGTGTTGACATTGAAGACCCGCACCGTGGTCTCGCCCTCGTCGGCCTCGATCAGGCCCTGCTCCAGCGCGAAGGGCACGACGCCGGCCAGCATGTTTCCGCAGTTGGGCCGGGTGTCGACCGAGCGCTGGCCGACGCCGACCTGGGCGAACAGATAGTCGAGCGCGCAGCCCGGCTCGCGGGAGCGCGAGACGATGGCCACCTTGCTGGTCAGCGAGCTGCCGCCGCCGACGCCGTCGACCTGCAGCAGATCGGAGGCGCCGATCGCGCCGATCAGGGCCTGGTCGCGCAGGTGCTCGTCCTCGGGCAGCCATTCGCGCAGGAAGAAGGGGCCGCGCGAGGTGCCGGCTCGCATCAGGACGCAGGGAAGGGTCAGGGCTTGCATGGGACGGATCTTGGGCGATCCACTCATGCATGTGAATTGCATAGTTATGATCGATTGATCCACTCAACGCATAAGTCCATATGGCGATCAATTTCGATCTGAACGATCTGCTGGCCTTTCGCGCGGTGGCCGAGCTGGGCAACTTCCGGCGCGCGGCCGAGGCCGTGCACATCTCGCAACCGGCCTTCAGCCGCCGCATCGACAAGCTGGAGCAGGCGCTGGGCGTCA
Organism: Roseateles cavernae; assembly: GCF_040187885.1. NCBI lineage: Bacteria > Pseudomonadati > Pseudomonadota > Betaproteobacteria > Burkholderiales > Sphaerotilaceae > Roseateles > Roseateles cavernae. Next base: position 71,797 of record NZ_JBDPLH010000002.1, on the reverse strand, counting down.
AGCTGCTGGACCGCACGACGCGCCGTGTCAGCCTGACCGCGGTGGGCCGCGATTTCGCCCGCAAGGTGCAGCAGCTGCTCGACGAGCTGGACAACACCTTGCTGGGCATACGCGGGGTCTCGGCCACCCGCATGGGCGAGGTCAGCATCGCCTGCGTGCCGTCCACCGTCTACTACTACCTGTCGCGCGTGATCGGCCGCTACCGCGAGCGCTATCCGAAGATACGGCTCAAGGTCTTCGACGCCGGCGCCGGTGCGGTGCTCGACGCGGTGGCACGCGGCGAGGTCGATTTCGGCCTGAACTTCATCGGCAGCCAGGAGCCCGATATCGAGTTCCATGCGCTGCTGGAGGAGCGCTTCGTCGCCGCCTGCCGGCGCGACCATCCGCTGGCCCGCAAACGCCAGGTGGCCTGGCACGAGCTGGCCGCCTACGACTACATCGCGGTGGCCAAGAACTCGGGCAACCGGCTGCTGCTGGACCAGGCGCTGGCCGGTGTGGCCGGCCTGCCGGAGGCCGTCTACGAGACCCAGCATGTGACCACCACGCTGGGCCTGGTCGAGGCCGGGCTGGGCGTGGCGGCGGTGCCCTCGCTGGCGATGCCGGACAAAAGCCATCCGCTGCTGGTCAGCGTGCCGCTGATCGAGCCGGCGGTGAGCCGCCATGTCGGGCTGATACGGCGCAAGGGCCGCAGCCTGTCACCGGCGGCCCAGCAGCTCTACGACTTCTTCGTCGAGATGAAGCTCAAGCCGGCGCCGCGCAAGAAGACCGGCTGAGGGCTCAGCCGGGTGCGCGGCGCGAGCCCAGCACCGGCGAGGGCGCGGTCACGCTCGGGTCGAAGGGGTGGCTGCGCTGGCCGCCGATCGCGGCCAGGATGCGCCGCACATACATCCGCGTCTCGGCATAAGGCGGCACGCCGCGGTAGCGATCCACCGCGCCCTCGCCGGCGTTGTAGGCCGCCAGCACCAGGGACAGATCGCCCTCGAAATAGGCCAGCAGCCAGCGCAGATAGGCCATGCCGCCGCGGATGTTCTGCACCGGGTCGGTGATCTTCCTGACCTTGAAGCGGGCCGCCGTGTCGGGGATCAGCTGCATCAGGCCCTGGGCCTTCTTCGGTGATTCGGCCAGCGGGTCGAAGTTCGATTCGGTGGCCATCACGGCCAGCACCAGGTGCGGGGCCAGCTGGTAGTCAGGCGCCACCAGCGTGACGAAGCGCACGATAGGTTCGGGCGCATTGGCCGGCGGCGGCGGCGGGGGTGGCGGCGGCAGGCGGGTGCCGGGCTTCAGCGGCGCCGGGTCGGTGTCGGGCGGGCGCAGGCAGGCCGGCGGCGCGCCGCGCGGCGTGCCCATGGCCTTGAGCATGTTCTCCGCCTGCTGCAGGCCCTGCTCGGCCGCGGCGGCGAACAGATGGGCGGCCTGGGCATCGTCGCGCTCGATGCCGCGCGCATTGGTCAGCATCCAGGCCAGGTTGTACTGTGCGGCGGCGTCGCCATAGCGGGCGGCGCGGCAATAGAGCTGGGCCGCCATCACCGGGTCGCGCGGCACGCCGTCGCCATGCTCGTAGGCCTCGCCCTCGCGGCGCCAGCGCTGCACCTGGGGCGGCACCACCGGCCCGATCTCGGGCGGCGGCGTCGTGGGCCGGGGCAGGCCGTCCAGGGTCGGCAGGGCCGAGGGCGGCAGCTGGGCCCGGGCCGGCCCGACCAGCGCGAGCAGGCCACAGACCAGCGTCAGGGCGGCAAGGCGGCGGGGAGAGGGGCACATGGCAGGCAGGCTGGCGATGACAAGCCCCCAGTTTAGGGTTTGCCGGGCGGCAGCCAGCGCAGCAGGCTTTCGTACAAGTCCTCCGGCGCGACCGGCTTGGCGATATGGTCGTTCATGCCGGCCGCCAGGCAGGCCGCGCGGTCCTCGGCAAAGACATTGCCCGTCATCGCCAGGACGGGCGTGTCGGCATGGCCGGGCAGGCGCCGGATGGCTTGGCAGGCGGCCATGCCGTCGAGCTCGGGCATGTGCAGGTCGAGCAGTATCAAGGCGTAGGGCCGTTCGCCCGCCGCCCGCAGCGCCGCCGCACCGTCGTCGACCAGGTCCACCTCCAGGCCGGCGGCCTGCAGCAGCGACCAGGCCACCATCTGGTTGACCGCGTCGTCCTCGGCCAGCAAGACGCGCTGGCCGGCATGCTCGGTGCGCAGCCGCAGCTCGGCCGGGTGCAGCGGCTCCAGCGCCAGCACCGGCGCGCGCGTCGCGGCGCGCTCCATCCAGGCGCTGAACCAGAACCGGCTGCCCCGCCCGGGCACGCTGTCGGCGCCGGCATCGCCGCCCATGCGGCGCGCCAGCTGTCGGGTGATGGCCAGGCCCAGGCCGGTGCCGCCATAGCGCCGCGCAGTCGAGGCATCGGCCTGCTCGAAGGCCTCGAACAGGCGCGCCAGCGCGGCCGGCTCGATGCCGATGCCACTGTCCAGCACATCGACACCCAGCTTCACCCGCGGCCCGTCCTCGCTGAGCAGCTGCAGCCGCAGCATGACCTGACCCCGCTCGGTGTACTTGACCGCGTTGCTGAGCAGGTTCAGCAGCATCTGGGTCAGGCGCGTCGCATCGCCGCGCAGCAGCGGCGGCAGCCCCTCGGTCCGCATCTGCAGGTCCAGGCCCTTGGCATAGGCGGCCTCGGCCAGCTGGGCGACGGCGCGCTGCGCCAGCTCGGCGGGGTCGAAGTCCTCGGCCTCCAGCACCAGCTTGCCGGCCTCGATCTTGGACATGTCCAGCACGTCATTGATGATGTGCAGCAGATGCTGGGCGGCCGCATCGATCTCACCCAGATAGCGTTGGTTCTGATCGTGCAGCTGGTTCTGCGGCATGCGCTGCAGCAGATGGCTCAGGCCCATGATGGCATTCATCGGCGTGCGGATCTCATGGCTCATATGGGCCAGGAAGGCACTCTTGGCGCGGCTGGCGGCCTCGGCCCGGTCGCGCGCCTGCGCGAGCTCGGCATGGCTGGCCTGCAAGGCCTGCTCGGCCTGCTTGCGCGCCGTGATGTCCAGCGCCAGCACGACGAAGCCGGCGACCCGGTCCTGCTGCAGATCGGGCACATATTGCACCCAGTGCCAGATCGCCGTGCCGTCGCCGGTGATGGTCTCGCGCTCGAAGCTCTGGACCCGGCCGCTCAGCGCCGCCCGCACATAGTGCTCGTTGGCCCGCCAGTAGCGATGATCCAGCACCTCGGGCATGCGCCGGCCGATGACCTGCTCGGGCGCCAGGCCGAACCACTCGAAATAGGCCTGGTTGGCAAACAGACAGCGCAGCTCGCGGTCCCAGTAGACGACGCGGCCGGGCATATTGTCGGCAATCAGGCGGGTCACCAGCTCGGCCTGGGCGCGCGAGCGCGCAGCGGCGGCCAGCTCCTGGCTGAAATGCTCGCGCTGGCTCAGCAGCGCGGCGGCATGGCGCTCGGTCCGGCGGCTGCCGAGCCGGCGCGTGCCCGCGCTGCGGGCGGGGCCTCGTTGCATCATGGTCGGCTCTCCCTGTCTGCGGTCGGCCTCGGGGCCGCCGCCATTTGTCTGCCGCATGCTGCACGGGAACGCCCGCATCCGCAAGCCCGGCGGCTCAGGGGCCCGAGCGCCAGACCGCCGCGAAGGCGCGCAGCTTGGCCATGCCGGGCAGGCGCTCGTCGGACAGCACATCGAGAAAGTCCGACAGGCGCTTGGACTTGACCATGGTGTAGACCGTCAGCGCCACCGTCGCGCCCAGGGTCAGGCCGAACATCAGCAGCCGCTGCCACAGCGGCGCCTCCGATTCGGCCAGCAGATTCATGCCCAGAAAGCCGGTGGTGATGGTGCCGATCAGGCCGAAGATGGTCACGACGGTCAGGCGCACCACGGTATTGGCCTGGCGGCGCAGATTGTCGGTTTCCAGATAGTCGCTCATATCGCCGATGCGGGACTTGACCTCGGCATAGAGCGGGTCGAGCTCCAGATGCTGGGCGCTCATGCGGTAGAGCGCGCGCGTCTGCGCCTGCTCGGCCACCGCATGGAACCAGTAGCGATGCGAGAAGCGCAGAAAGCCCTCGAAGCTGGCACGGATCGCCCGCTTGAAGCGCCGCACATTGTCGGCATCGTTGATATTGAGCCGGCGCAGCGCCTCGACCAGGCGGTCCGAGAACATCAGCAGCGCGGCCTTCTGAAAATGCGCGATCAGGAAGACCAGGAAATGCTGGTGGCGGAACTGCGCCAGCACGCCGCGGTCGCGACAGCAGAAGAACTCGGCATCGGCACGGCCCACGACGATCAGCGCATGGCCGCTGCACAGATAACGGGTCTGCGGCGCCGCGCCGGCCGCGCTCCAGAAGCGGTCGTAGCAGTAGCGCTGCTCGAAGTCCTGCAGATAAGGCTCGCTGAAGGGCAGGCCGCCCTCATCGGCCGCCGCGCCGGTCACCAGGCCCAGGCGCACAAAGTCGCTGCGCGACAGTGCGCCGGGATCGTCCAGCGCCAGATAGGCCATCATCGGCATCCGGTAGTACTCGATCTGGCGAAAGCGCAGCACGCCGGCGGCCTCCGACTGGTCGCTGACCAGGGGCCGCAGCAGCCAGTCCCAATGCGCCGACAGGCGCGGCGCGCGGTGCTCGGCCACATGGGCGATGAAGCGCTCGCGCTGGCCCGCGTCCGAGGCCGACAAGACCTGACCCTCGTGCCCCAGCCACTCGGCCTCGGCCAGCGTGTGCAGCGGCAGGCCCTGGGCGTCCCAGCCCGAGGGGTAGGCGCGGCCCAGCCGGTACAGCAGGTCCTGGGCCTGGCGCAGGGCCAGATCGCTGGCCGCCAGTTCCACATTCAGCAGCACCACATCGACATCGAAGAAGAAATACAGGTCGATATGGACCACGTCCAGGCACAGCTGCGGCTCGCCCGGCCGGCTGCGCAGCCGCAGGCTCGCCACATCGTCGCGGCGCAGCACCTTCATGCCCGATTCGCCCAGCGCATCGCCCGGCCGCGAACGCCCCTCGCCGTAGAGAAAGCGCTGCACATAGGGCAGGAAGGTGACGAACTCCTGGTAGTGGCGCTCGTGAAAGCGCGCCGCGTCGCCGGTGTACTCGTCCACCACCTCGCGCCAGGGCTGCTCGCCCTGGGCCAGCAGCAGCTCCCAGGGACGGCGCGGGGCGCCCGGCGCAGCGCCGATGGGCATCAGGCGCAGCGGCCACAGCAGGATCTGGTGCAGGCGCCGGACCTGCTTGGCGGTCATCGCGACAGGCTCACTCATGCAGGGCTCCCGAATCGCTGTGCGGGCCCGGCATCAGCCCAGGCGCCCGATCAGGGCCTGGGCCGCCGCCGGCGCGCGTTCCTTGGCTCCGCTGATGAAGAACATGAACACATCGCGCGGCGCGGCCGGTGGCGCGAAGGCCGGCTCGACCAGCGGCAGCCCGCTCGGCTGCCCGCCCTCGCGCCAGAGCCGGGCGCAGGCCGCCAGCTGGTCCAGCGTGGCCGGCGGGCAGCCCTCGGGCAGGGCCGACTCGGTGCGCATGATGCGGCAGTAGACGAAGCCGCCGGTCAGGTCGGCGATGGCCGGGTAGTCGTCGGACTCGGTCAGCACGGTGGCCGCACCGTAGCGGCGCGCCAGCGCCAGGTACTCCGGCGTGCGGAAGCTCTCGTGCCGCACATCGAGCGCATGGCGCAGGCCCAGACCGCCGACCTGGGCCGGCAGCAGTTGCAGAAAGGCCTCGAAGTCGACCGGATCGAAGCGCTTGCTCGGTGCGAATTGCCAGACGATAGGCCCCAGCTTGGGGCCCAGTTCGGCGATGCCGCTGTCGACGAAGCGCCGCACCGACTCGCCGGCCTCGGCCAGCACACGGCGGTTGGTCGCGAAGCGCGAGGCCTTCAGCGAGAACAGGAAATCATCGGGCACCGTGTCGCGCCATCTGGCGAAGGTGGCCGGAGCCTGCGAGCTGTAATAGGTGCTGTTGATCTCGATGGCCGTCAGCCGGCGGCTGGCGTACTCGAGCTCGCGGCTGTGCGGCCAGCCGGCCGGATAGAAGTTGTTGCGCCAGGGCTCGAAATTCCAGCCACCAATACCCACGCGAATGCGCGCCGTCATACAGGCTCCCCCAAGAGTTCGGCCAGCCGCTGCGCGCCGCGCCGGGTTGGCCGCAGGGCCCGGCTGTCCAGCTCCGGGCGCAGCCAGCCCTGGGCCAGCAAGGCCTGCAGCCAGACGGCACCCAGCGCGCCGCCCAGATGCGGGCGGCGCTCGCTCCAATCCATGCAGGCGCAGGCCAGGCGGCGGCGCCGCGCGCTGCGCGCCGCCGCGACATCGACCCCCAGGTCCGCCAGCGCGGCAGCCCCCGCCTCGGTCAGCGCATAGCCGCGTGCCTCGCTAGGCACGGCGCTGATCCAATCGCGGCGCAGCGCATGGTCATGCAGGCGCACGCCCCACTCGCCGGCCAGATGGTCGTAGCAGCGCCGCGCCGCGCGCAGATCGGTGGGCGTGCTGGGCTCGAAGCGGGCGCGCGGCCCACCGGCCAGCACCAGCAAGGCCTCCAGCGCCTGGCCCACCTCGGCGCTGGCCAGGCGGTAATAGCGGTGCTTGCCCTGGGCCAGGCATTCGATCAGGCCCTGGCCGCTCAGCCGCGCCAGATGGGCGCTGGCGGTCGAGGCCGAGACCTCGCCAACGGCCGCCAGCTCGGTGGCCGTGCGGGCATGGCCGTCCATCAGACAACAGAGCATACGGGCCCGCACCGGCTCGGCCATGCTGGCGGCAATCGGCGCAAGCGCCTGGTCGGCGGTGATGACATCCATGCTTCGATGCTAAGCGAAGCGTGCCGCGCGGCCAAAAGGCACAGTCAAGGCTTGTGAACCACCCGAGAAAGATCAAGCGATGCCCTGCCCCCATACCGCCTTGCAACAGCGCCCCGAGCTGGGCCTGTGGCAGGCCGAACATCCGGCGCTGAGCGCCGCGCTGCTGCAGCGCCCCGAGCTGGGGGTGCGCCCGCCCGGCCAGCCGCTGCCGGCCCCTCTGGAGGGCAGCCGGCTGGGCCGGCTGTTCGGGCTGTGGCTGCGCCAGCGCGACGACGCCGCGAGGAGCGCGCCCAAGCAGGCCCTGGCCCGGGCGCTGCAGGCCCTGCCCGCCGCCGAGCTGCGGGCCCAGGCGCGACGCCAGGCCGCACTGGCCTTGAGCGGGGGCTGGAACCACTGGGTCTGGGCCACACCGTCGGCCAGCATCGCCGCTCTGCTCGGGCTGCGGCTCGACAGCCTGGCCGAGCAGCGCTGGCTGCACGAGCAGCTGCGGGCGATGGCCGGCGCCCTGCAGGGCGGACCGGCGGCCGCCGCCGAGCCGGCCTGCGCGGCCCTGCTACAGGCCCTGGCCGCCCCCGCTGCTGCGGCGGCGCCGCTGCAGGCCTGCCTGAACCGGCTGGCGCCGGCGCAGCAATGGCCGGGCGGCGGCGCTGAATTCGAGGCTAATCGCCTGGCCCTGCTGTGGCAGAGCCATGAGGCCGGCGCCGCCCTGCTGGGCAACGCACTGGCGCGGCTGGCCGCCGAGCCGGCGCTGCGCCGGCCCGGCCAGATGCGGGCCTGGCTGCCGACCCTGCTGCGCGAGGGCGGTGGCGTGCGCAACACCCGGCGCTTCGCCCTGCAGGCGCTGGAGATCGGCGGGGTACAGCTGCAGCCGGGCGACGCCCTGCTGCTGAATCTGGCCGGCAATAGCGCCGAAGCCGACGATCTGGGCTTCGGCGCCGGCGCTCACCGCTGCCCTGGGCAAGACCTGGCCCTGGAGACCGCCGCCGCCGCGCTGGAGCTGCTGCTGGAGCACCAGGACGGCAGGTGCTGGCCGACACCCGCGCAAGGCCTGACCCTGGCCAATGCCCACGTCCCCGCCTTCACCGACCCACAGGACCCCGCCACGCCATGATCGCCATCATTTTCGAAGTCCAACCCCGGCCCGAGGGCCGTCAGCGCTATCTGGACCTGGCCGCCGAGCTGAAGCCCCTGCTGGAGCAGATGGACGGCTTCATCAGCATCGAGCGTTTCCAGAGCCTCAGCGATCCGGGCAAGCTGCTGTCGCTGTCGTTCTGGCGCGACGAGGAAGCCGTGCAAGGCTGGCGCCGGCTGGAGGCGCACCGGGCGGCCCAGAGCGAGGGCCGCGCCGGGGTGTTTGCCGACTACCGGCTGCGCGTGGCGGCGGTGCTGCGCGACTATGGCCTGCACCCGCGCGAGCAGGCGCCGGCCGACAGCCGCAGCCGCCATGGCTGAGGAGCGCCCAGGCGCGACTTGAACTTCGGCCCATCACCCCATAGATGAGGGCAGTCAGAAGCCCTGACGGTAGCTGAACTTGGGGCCCGGCCTTATGCTGGCCCACCCAAGCTCCGCTTCATCCTCTCACTGGAGTGACATCATGTCCCGCAAGACCCCCATCGAGCGCTATCGCAATATCGGCATCTCCGCCCATATCGACGCCGGCAAGACCACCACCACCGAGCGCATCCTGTTCTATACCGGTGTGAATCACAAGATCGGTGAGGTGCACGATGGCGCGGCCACGATGGACTGGATGGAGCAGGAGCAGGAGCGCGGCATCACCATCACCTCGGCCGCCACCACCTGCTTCTGGAAGGGCATGGACCTCTCGCTGCCCGAGCACCGCATCAACATCATCGACACCCCCGGCCACGTCGACTTCACGATCGAGGTCGAGCGCTCGATGCGGGTGCTGGACGGCGCGGTGATGGTGTACGACTCGGTCGGCGGCGTGCAGCCGCAGAGCGAGACCGTCTGGCGCCAGGCCAATAAGTACAAGGTGCCACGTCTTGCCTTTGTCAACAAGATGGACCGCGTCGGGGCGGACTTCTTCCGCGTGCGCCAGATGATGGTGGACCGGCTGAAGGCCAATCCGGTGCCCATCGTCGTGCCCATCGGCGCCGAGGATCATTTCCGTGGCGTCGTCGACCTGCTGAAGATGAAGGCCATCCTCTGGGACGAGGCCTCGCAGGGCATGAAGTTCACATACGAGGAGATCCCGGCCGAGCTGCTCGCGACCTGCCAGACCTGGCGCGAGAAGATGGTCGAGTCAGCGGCCGAGGCCGACGAGGCGCTGATGAACAAATACCTGGAGGCCGGCGAGCTCAGCGAGGACGACATCAAGCTGGGCCTGCGCAAGCGCACCATCGCCGGCGAGATCCAGCCCATGCTGTGCGGCTCGGCCTTCAAGAACAAGGGCGTGCAGCGCATGCTGGATGCCGTCATCGAGCTGATGCCCTCGCCGATCGATGTGCCGCCGGTGCCGGGCACCGATGAGGACGACAAGCCGACGACGCGCGATGCCTCCGACGATGCCAAGTTCTCGGCCCTGGCCTTCAAGCTGATGACCGATCCCTATGTCGGTCAGCTGACCTTTGTGCGCGTCTATTCGGGCGTGCTGAAGTCGGGCGACTCGGTGTTCAACCCGATTCGCGGCAAGAAGGAGCGTATCGGCCGCATCCTGCAGATGCACGCCAACCAGCGCGAGGAGATCTCGGAGATCCTGGCCGGCGACATCGCCGCCTGCGTGGGCCTGAAGGACGTGACCACCGGCGAGACGCTGTGCGACCCCGAGGCCATCATCACGCTGGAGAAGATGGTGTTCCCGGAACCGGTGATCTCGCAGGCCGTCGAGCCCAAGACCAAGGCTGACCAGGAAAAGATGGGCATCGCCCTGGGCCGTCTGGCCAAGGAAGATCCGTCCTTCCGTCTGCGCACCGATGAGGAGTCAGGCCAGACCATCATCTCGGGCATGGGCGAGCTGCACCTGGAAATCATCGTCGACCGCATGAAGCGCGAGTTCGGCGTGGAAGCCAATGTCGGCAAGCCGCAGGTGGCCTACCGCGAGACGATCCGCAAATCGGTCAGCGATGTCGAGGGCAAGTTCGTGCGCCAGTCGGGCGGCAAGGGCCAGTACGGCCATGTCGTGCTGAGCGTCGAGCCGCAGGAACCGGGCAAGGGCTTCGAGTTCGTCGATGCGATCAAGGGCGGCGTCGTGCCGCGCGAGTTCATCCCGGCGGTCGAGAAGGGCGTGCGCGACACCTTGCCCAACGGCGTGCTGGCCGGCTATCCGGTGGTGGATGTCAAGGTCACGCTGACCTTCGGCTCCTACCATGAGGTCGACTCGAACGAGAACGCCTTCAAGATGGCCGCCAGCATGGGCTTCAAGGAAGCCTGCCGCAAGGCCAGCCCGGTGATCCTGGAGCCGATGATGGCGGTCGAGGTCGAGACGCCCGAGGACTATGCCGGCACGGTGATGGGCGATCTGTCCAGTCGCCGCGGCATGGTGCAGGGCATGGACGATATGGTCGGCGGCGGCAAGCTCATCAAGGCCGAGGTGCCGCTGTCCGAGATGTTCGGCTACTCGACCACCTTGCGCTCCGCCACCCAGGGCCGTGCCACCTACACGATGGAGTTCAAGCACTACAGCGAGGCGCCGAAGAACGTCGCCGACGCCATCATCACGGCGCGGGGCAAGTAAGTTGGGTGAGGCGCCTCACGGCGTCGTGCTCCGTCCGATGATGGAGCACGACGTCCCGCTGATCCATCGCTGGCTGCAAGCCCCGCATCTGGCCCCATGGTGGGGCGACGCGGGGCTGACGCTGGCCGAGACCCAGGCCAGCTATTCGCCTGCGGTGATGGCCGCAGACCAGGTCATGCCCTATATCGCGATGCGGGGTGGACGCGCCATCGGCTTCGCCCAGTCCTATCTCGCGATGGGCAACGGCGATGGCTGGTGGGACTTCGTGACGGACCCCGGCATGCGCGGCATCGACCAGTTCCTCGCGCACAGCGAGGATCTCGGCCAGGGACTCGGCACGCAGCTGGTCTCGGCCCTGGTCGAGCAGCTGTTCCGCGACCCGGCGGTGACCCTGATCCAGACCGATCCCGACCCGGGCAATCATCGCGCGATCCGCTGCTACGAAAAGGCCGGATTTCGGGCGGTCGAGCTTGTCACGACGCCAGACGGTCCGGCGCTGTACATGGTTAGGGAGCGGAAGGCCAATCCACTGTGAAGACGGCCCAGTCCGCCTGATCTGCCACGCCGGGCGTCGAAGCGGGCTTCGAAGCAGGCGCCGCAGCTTGTGCCGAGTGTGGTGGGTGAGGGGCGAAGCGAAGTAAAGGGGGAGGCCGCAGGCCGGAGGACATGAGCGTAGCCCCTCACCCGCCGCGCTCGGCGCTCCGCCCTGCTTGCCCGGTAAACCGGATTGCAAAACACATAAAGAGTTTTTCTCAAGAAACGGAGGTCTCCATGTCCGAACCCCAAGCACCCTTCGGCGCCGTGATATTCGCCAAAGACCTGCAGCGTCTGACACGGTTCTACGAACAGGTGATCGGGCTGAGCCGGCAGCAGGAGGCGGCCGACCATGTGCTGCTCGCAGGGCCTGGCTTCGAGCTGGTGATGCACGCCATTCCGGCCCGCATCGCGGCCGGCATCGTGATCACGACACCGCCCGAGCGGCGCAGCGAGACGCCGATCAAGCTGTTCTTCAATGTCGAGAGCCTGCAGGCCGCCCGAGAAACGGCCCAGCGCCTGGGTGGCGACATCGTCGCGGATGAGCGGGGCTGGCTGATTCGTGGCACCCGCGTCTGCGACGGACTCGATCCCGAGGGCAATGTGCTGCAGCTGCGCCAGCACCTGCCCTGAGTCCGGTTCCGATGGCCAGCGCTGTCACCTGGGCGCCAGGCGCTCGCAGCAGCGGCTGCTAGCCTCGGCGCTGGCCGGTCTCGACAAGCCGGTCAAGACATAACAGCGAGGACTGCACCGATGGTCAAGATCAGCGGCAACTACCGATGGTTCGAGGGCGCACGTTTCGATCACGCCTACTACCAGACCGAACATATGCGACTCACCCGCGAACTGCTGCGGCCGCTGGGCTTGCAGCGGCTGGAGAGCGACCTGACCCGGTCCGCCCACCCGCTGGCACCGGGCCAGATCATCGCCACCTCCAACGCCTGCTTCGCCACGCTGGCCGCCGCCCAGGCCGCGCTGCAACAGGCCGGCGCCGCCCTGCTGGCCGATCTGCCGAACTACACCGACATCCGGCCCGAGTTGCACCTCAGCGAGGTCGACAGCCATCCGATGGATTGAGGCCGAGACACGCAGATCCTTGAATCCGGCGATAAGAGCGATTAGCTCGCCGGCTCGGCCAGGAAGATCTCGACGCGGCGGTTCTGCGCGCGACCGGTATCGTTGGCATTGCTGGCGACCGGCTCGCGGGCACCCCGGCCTTCGACCGCCATGCGGCTGCGGCTGACGCCACGGTTGGCCAGGTAGTCGCGCACCGATTCGGCACGGTCCATGGCCAGCGGTTCGTTGATCGCGTCGCTGCCGGTGCTGTCGGTATGGCCGACCACGGTCACCCGCACCTTGGGGTCGAGGTTGCGGCCGATCTCATCGAGCACCGGGCGCATCTGTGGCTTGATGTCGGCGCGGCCGACATCGAAGGAGAAGTCGCTGGGCACATTGAGCTTGAGCTGGTTGTCGGCGGTGCGGTCGACCTCGATGCCGGTGCCGGCGCTGGCCGTGGCCAGGGCCTTGCGCTTGTCTTCCAGATGCTTGGACCAGAGGTTGCCGGCCACCGCGCCGATGGCGCCGCCGATCACCGCGCTCTGCCCGGCCTTGCCACCGGTGGCCGAGCCCAGGATGGCGCCGGCCACGGCACCGACCGCCGCCCCCTTAGCCGTGCCCTGCTCACGCTCGCTCATCGAGGCGCAGCCGGCGGCCAGCAAGGCAAGGGACAGCGTGGCCGTCATCAAGGCGGGGCGGCGGAACGAGGGACGGAGGATGGACTTCATGGGCAATGGCTCCAGGCTTTGGATTGGCGGGTGTCAGGCGGCGGCAGGTGGGCGCAGGGCCGCTGCGCCAGGGCCTGCTCGGTGGCCTGCAGTTCGTCGGCGATGCGGTCGATCCGGCTGCTCTGCCATGGCAGGTCGCGGTAGGCGCGTGCCAGGTCTTGCTGCAGCCGTCGGTATCGCTCCATCAAGCTCTCGTCAATCTCCATCACAGAACTCCATTTGATGGCCGCCAGTATGGCGCTCGCCCCTGGGGTCGGCTGTAGGACAAGAACCCATTTTCAGATTCATACAAAGCCCTGCGAGCTCGTCCACAATGCCGCATCGACAAACCACGAGGGAGCCGCCGTGCCGCCGTTTTCAGTGCAACGCATCGACCATATCGTGCTGCGTGTCCAGGACCTGGAACGCTCGATCCGCTTCTATGCCGAGCTGCTGGCCTGCGAGGTGCTCAGGCGGAGGGATGATCTGGGCCTGGTGCATCTGCGTGCCGGCAGCTCGCTGATCGATCTGATCTCGGTCGACGGCCCGCTCGGTCGCAAGGGCGGCGCCGCCGCGGCCGAGCAAGGCCGCAATATGGACCATGTCTGCCTGCGCATCGAGCCCTTCGACGAGGCGGCCATCATCGAGCACCTGCTCGCCCACGGCTTGCCGCGCAGCGCCGCGGCCCAGATCAACTTCGGCGCCGAGGGCGACGGCCCCTCGCTCTATCTGGCCGACCCGGATGGCAACCAGATCGAACTCAAGGGGCCGGGTCTTGCCCACTGAAGAACGTCTTGACAACAAGGAGCTTCCGAGATGAAGAAGGTATGGCTGTCCCTGCTGGGACTGGCGGCGCTGGCCGCCTGCGTGCGGGCCGAGCCGGTGGGCGAGGTGGACACGGTGTTCAAGTTCCTCGGGCCGGATCACAAGATCGTCGTCGATGCCTATGACGATCCCAAGGTGTCAGGTGTGGCCTGCTATGTCTCGCGCGCCAAGACCGGCGGCATCAAGGGCGCGCTGGGCCTGGCCGAGGACAAGGCCGAGGCCTCGATCGCCTGCCGCCAGGTCGGCCCGATCAGCATCGCCAAGCCGCTGGCGCAGCAGGAGGAGGTGTTCAACGAGCGCATCTCGCTGGTGTTCAAGAAGCTGCGCATCGTCCGCATGGTTGACGCCAAGCGCAACACCCTGGTCTATCTGACCTACTCGGACCGGGTCATCGAGGGCTCGCCGCAGAACAGCGTCACCGCCGTGCCGGTGGACCGGGCCACGCCGATACCGATGCGCTGACACCCCCAAGAGTGGGGGGCTGCAATCGGAGCGGGGCCGGACAGAATGCCGGGGGTCAAATCTTGCCCCCATCCAATGAAAACCTCGTTCCTGAAGACGGCCGTGCTCGGCCTGAGCGTCTGCGGCGGCGCCGCGCTGGCCAACCCGGCCGAACTCTTCCCCACCCCCGGCCCCTACACCCAGGACTACGCCACCGCCTGGTTCACCGAAGACCTGAGCGCCAGCACCAAGCTGTTCCAGTACGCGGTGATCAATCTGGGCACCGAGGCCTTCCAGGAGCAATGGAGCCAGACTGGCCCCAATAGCTGGAAGCGCGACTGGCGCAGCGACATGCCGATGCTGCGCACCTATGAAGCGCCCATCCTGACCCCGTTCGCACTGAGCGCAATCAAGCAGGACACCATCTTCCAGCCGGACGGCTGGTCTTACCGCTTCATCGATCCCAGCCAGCAGCCCGGCGCCTGGGTCAACACCACCGGCGACGCCAGCTTCGATTCGCCCTACCGCATCCTGCAGTGGTATGTGAACACCGACGGCGTGGCTGACCCGGCCGAGCACATGGCCAATAGCGCGATCGCGCCGACCACCTGGCTGAACCGCGACTCGCTGATCGAGAACATGGCCAACCCCGACGCCAGCGCCAAGTTCGGCGGCACCCAGTGCGGGCTGCTGCTGTGGAACGAGGGCTGCGCCGGCATGGGCTTCGGCTTCGAGGCCGAGGCCGGCAAGATGCTGGGCCCGGACCAGGCGGCCTGGACCCTGGTGACACGCATGGGCACAGACAACATCATCATCAACCCGCTGCCGCCGCAGATCGGCGACCCCGACCTGCCGGTGGGCCGCAACGGCCTGAGCTTCGGCGGCGGCATCGCGATGGTCGCGCCGACCGCCGCCGTGCCCGAGCCCGGCACTTACGCGCTGATGCTGAGCGGCCTGGCGCTGCTGGCCGGGCTGGCGCGGCGTCGCCACCGCGCCTGAGCACCGATCAGAACTGCGCCCGCACGCCGAAGTAGAACTGCCGGCCGCTGTTGTACAGCGAACGCAGCTGGTTCTTGTTGTTGCCGTAGTACTTCAGCGTCGGGTTGTTCAGATTGAGGGCGTCAAACGTGAAGCTCAGCTGATCGCTGAACTTGTAGCTCAGCGAGGCGGACAGGGTGCCGCTGGCGTCCATATGCTGGGCGAAGCTGCGGTCGATGCCGGCCAGGAATGAGCTGCGGTAGGTGTAGTTCAGCCGCGCATTCCATCGGACGTCTTCATAGTAGGCGCCCAGGTTGTAGCTGTGCTTGGAGGCGCCGACCAGGTCCTGGCCGGCGCTGTCCTCGCCGTCGGCATAGGTGTAGTTGGCATTGCCGCCGAAGTTGCCGAACAGCGGCGCCTGCACGGCCAGCTCCAGGCCCTTGTTCTTGGCCGACACAGTGATGGGCGCGGTCACCGTGTAGCTGCGCACCACACCCTGCTTGTCGTTGAAGAAGTCGGCCTTGTAGCTGCCGTAGCTGACGTAGGAGCCCATGTCCATATAGAAGACGCCGGCCGACAGCAGCGAGCGCGGCGCGAAATACCACTCGGCCGACAGATCGAAGTTGTTGGAGCGCACCGGGTTGAGCTGCGGATTGCCGCCCGAGGCCGTCAGCGTGTCGTCGTTCAGACCGACAGAGCCGCCCAGGGCACTGAAGTCGGGCCGCGTCATCGTGCGCGAGGCCGAGGCGCGCAGCAGCAGATTGCGGTCCAGCTCGTAGCGCAGGCTGGCGCTGGGCAGGTAGTCGGTGTAGCTGCGCTCGCTGCGGACCTGGCTGTACTTGCCCCAGGCCGAGCCCACGATGGGCTTGGCGCCGCCGGCCACATTGATCAGCGTCTCCTGCGTGGTCTTGACGACGCGCAGGCCCACATTGCCGCGCCAGCCCCTACCCGAGAGCTGGGCCATCAGATAGCCGGCCCGGGTGTCTTCCTTGAGCTCGAACTCGGCCGGCCATTCGTGGCGCACCACCGGGTCGGCATAGCGGTTGGCCAGCGACCAGTCGCGGATGGCCGCAGGGTCGAGCAGCCACAAGTCCTTCAGCACAGGGCCTCCCAGGCCGCCGCCGAAGTCGCCGGGGTATTTGCCGCCCGACCAGCCGGGAGCCCCCTTGACGCCCGTCAGCGAGGGGCGCGCCTGGATGGGCACTTTGACATCGCGCTCATGCGAGGCAAAGCGGGCACCGAACTTGACCGACTCCAGCACGCCGCGGTCCAGCGTCCAGTCGGCATCGATCTGGCCATAGCTCTCGCTGTCCAGCGACTTGCTCTGGCGGCCCCACAGCCAGTTGAAACCGGTCTGTTTGAAGTCGGCCGGGTTGGCGCCCGGAAACTCGACATGGGCCGGCTTCATGCCGTTCAAGCCATAGCCCAGGCCCGAGTTGGCCAGGTCGGCGGCGTAGGCGTGCTCCTCGGCGGTCTCGCCGACGCCACGGGTGCGGCCCAGTTGCGCCGTCAGGACCAGCGCATCGCTGAACTGATATTTGCCGTCCAGGTTCAGATAGGAGCTCTCGGCCTTGGAGCCGGGGCGGTAGATGCTGTCGACCTCGGCCACCGCCAGCGCCGTCTTGTCCCAGCTGGCGCTGCTGAGCAGGCCGTTGCTGACCACGTACTTGGACGGCGCCAGGCCGTTGACGCCCGTGTCGCCGGGGGTGTTCGGGTCGGGCGCGCGGCCGTCGAACAGGCGGTCCGGGCGGGCCAGGTAGTTGACGTTGTAATTGGCCGCGTCGAGCTTGGAGTAGAAACCGTTCAGGCCCAGGACCAGGTCGCGGCCCAGCTTGCCCTGCAGCTCGAAGGCGCCGCCCTGGCGCTTGCGTTCCTGCTGGAACAGGCTGGAGCCGATCATGGTCGGGTAGCTGACGCCCTTCAGATCGGGCTTGCTGGCCAGCACATGCTGGTGGCCCCAGGCGCTGCCGTCGAGGGTGGCATAGCCCAGGATCTCCTGGCCGTCGCGGCGCACATGGCGGGTCTGCGAGAAGATCTGGAACAGCGCCCCCAGATCGCCGGCCGCGTTCTTGATGTTCACCAGCGCGGCCAGCTGCGGATCGGTCTTGCCGGCCTTGTCCGAGTGCACGGCCTGGGCCGAAGCGAACACGGTCAGCGCCTTCTTGAACTCCAGCGGCTTGCGGGTCTCGACATTGACGGTGCCGGCGGTGCCGCCCTCGATCAGGTCGGCGCGCGCGCTCTTGTGCACCGTGACCTTGCCGACCAGCTCGGAGGGCAGCAGCGAGAAGCTGGCGCTGCGCCCCACCGAGCCGAACTGGTTCAGGATGAACCAGTCCCCAGTGCCGATGGCGTGGCCGTTGATCAGGGTCTGGGTCAGCGTCGGCGTGGTGCCGCGGATGCTGACGCGGTCGTTCTCGTCGAAGCCGCCCTCGCCGCCGGCGGCCGAGCTGATATTGATGCCGGGCAGGCGCTGGATCGAGTCGGCGACGTTCTTGTCGGGCATCTTGCCCACGTCTTCGGCCGTCACCACCTCGACCAGACCATCGGCCTGGCGCTTCTGGTTCAGGGCCTGCTCGAGCGCGGCGCGGATGCCGGTCACGACCACCGCATCCAGCGCGGTCGGCTTGGCCGCCGGTGGCGATGGCTGCGCCTGCGCGGCGCCCGTGCCCAGGGCCAGGCAGGCGGCCAGGGCCAGCGGCGTCAGCGCGGGTGTGTGGGGGGCGAGTTTGTGGGGGGCCGTAGCGTGTCTCATCGGTTTTGTGTTCTCTTGTGGGATGGCGGGACGAAGGCGGCGAGGCCTTGCGAGGCTGACTGCAAACCCGGCAGCGACCGGCATGCGTACCGGACGACAACTGGTTTTGAAGTGGTAGCAATATCGCCAGCCAGTTTTCAGGCTTCTTGAGCATCGCCTTAATGGCGCCTTAAGAGGCTTCGACTACAGTGTTGGCATGAGGGTATGTCTGGTCGAGGATGATCTGGCGCTGGGGCGCGCCCTGCAGGCCGCGCTGCAGGAATCCGGTCACGAAGTGGTATGGGTTCGGCGCAGCGTCGATGCCCGGCACTGGGTGCAGGACGAGCCCTTCGACGCACTGCTGCTGGACCTGGGCCTGCCCGATGGCGACGGGCTTGAGCTGCTGCGGCGGCTGCGCGCCCAGGGCAAGCAGGTGCCCATCCTGGTGATCACCGCGCGCGACGGCGTCGAGGACCGGCTCAACGGCCTGGACATGGGTGCCGACGACTATGTGATCAAGCCCTTTGTGATCCCCGAGCTGCTGGCCCGGCTGCGCGCGGTGGCGCGCCGCGCCGGGCGCTGGAGCGACGGCGACGCCGGCAGCCGCTGGGCCTGCAAGGATCTGGTGCTCGACGAGGGCCGCATGATGCTGACCCGCGCCGGCGAGACCGTGCATCTGTCGCGCACCGAGTTCATGCTGCTGCAGACCCTGATGCGCTACCCCGACCGGGTGCTGACCCGGCGCGAGCTGGAGGCCCGCGCGCTGCCGCACAGCGAGGGTCAGGCGCTGGACGTGCATATCTTCAATCTGCGCAAAAAGCTCGGCGAAGGCTATGTGCGCACCGTGCGCGGCATCGGCTTCGTGGTCGAGAGCGGCCCATGAAGCGCCGCACCCTGCTGGGGCGCATGCTCACGGGATTTGCCCTGGTGCTGCTGCTGGCCTGGTGCCTGCTGATCGCCTTCGAGGTCTACGAGGTCAAGGTGCTGCAGCAGCGCTACTCCAAGGCAGAGAACGACAGCCGCGCCCGCGGCCTGCTGCTGCTGGCCGAGTCGCTGCGCGACCGGCCCCAGCAACTGGCCCAGGCCATAGAAACCCAGGAGCAGCTGCGTCACCAGTACTGGTGGACGCTGGGCTATAGCGCGCCATGGATCCATCTGCAGATGTGGGTCGATGGCCGCCAGGTCTATGCCTGCAGCCCGCCGCTGCGCAGCGCGCAGCCGGCCGAGCTGACCCCACCGCCCACGCTGCCGCCCGACCGCGGCTGGAGCTATGTCCAGGTGCGCAGCGATGATGACCGCGTGGTGATCCGGCGCTGGCAGGAGCGGCCGGGCACCTGGCATTTCAGCAATGCCGGCATGGTGCACTACACCCGCCCGCTGCTGATGAGCCTGCCGCTGCTGCTGCTGCCGGCCTGGCTGATCCTGCGCCAGGGTCTGCGGCCCCTGCGCGCCATCGGCCGCCAGATCGAGCGCCGCGACGCCAAGGACCTGGCACCGCTGCCCGACACGCCCTATGCCGAGCTGGCCCCGGTGGTCGACGCGGTGAACCGGCTGATGGCGCGACTCTCGCGCCGCCTGTCGCGCGAGCGTGAGTTTCTCGTGGATGCGGCCCATGAGCTGAAGACCCCGCTGGCCGTGATCGAGGTCAATGCCGACCGCCTGTTGCGCGCCGCGCCGGCCGCCGCCCAGGCCCGTGATGGCCTGCACGAAGGCGTGCAGCGCATCACGCACACGGTGCACCAGCTGCTGTCGCTGATGCGCTCCGGCGCCGAGTCCGAGACCGAGGGCAATGCGCTGAGCCGCCAGGATCTCGCCGCCTTGCTGCGCGACCGGCTGGCGCTGCTGGCGCCGCTGGCGCATCGCCAAGGCGTCGAGCTGGAGCTGCAGGGGCCGGACGAGGCCTGGCTGCAGCTGGCCCGCGAGGGCATGGCCTCGCTGCTCGACAACCTGATCGACAACGCGATCAAGTACGGCGCCGCCCAGGTGCTGCTGCGCCTGGACGGCAGCGAGGCCGAGGGCTGGCAGCTCAGCGTCAGCGACGACGGGCCGGGCATACCACCGGCCCTGCACGCCAAGGTGTTCGAGCGCTTCTACCGCCTGCCCGGCCAGGACCAGCCCGGCAGCGGCCTGGGCCTGGCCATCGTCGAGCAGGTGGCGGCGCGCCATCGCGCGACCATCAGCCTGGGCACCGGACTCGGCGGCCGCGGCCTGGGTATCACGCTGGTGTTCGCGCCGGCCTCCCGCTCAGCGCAGCTCCATCACCAGGCCGGCCTGGTCCGCAAGCCGGTAGCTGTGGCTTAGCACCAGGGCCTGGCCGCGCGGCCCATAGCTCTGGCGGGTGATGTGCAGCAGCGCGACGCCCGGCGCCAGTCCCAGCAGCCGTGCCTGCTCGGGCGTCGCATTGCAGGCGCGCAGGCGCTGCAGCTCGCGCGTCGGGCTCAGGCCTTGCTCGGCCAGCCAGTCTTCCAGCCGGCCGTCAAACTGCTGCGGCCGGGGCAGCAGATGCAGGGCCAGGCAGCGGCTTTCCAGACCCGCCCAGCCCGGGTCCGCTGCGCCCCCCGTTGCGGCTGCCGTCTCGCGCCACTGCAGCCGCGCCACCGGCGTCTGCGGCGACAGGCCCAGCGCGAACAACTCCTCCGGCGTGGCCGCACCGGCCTCGCGCACCAGCCAGTGGCGCGGCAGGCTGGCGCCGGCCGGGCTCTCAAGTAAACGAAGGGCCGTTCCCGAGTTTGCTTGACCCCCTCGGGGGGCCTGACGCAAAGCGGCAGGTCTGGGGGCGCTCAGCAGCGGCTGCAGCGCCGGAGCCTGGGCCGCCGCGTCCACCAACGGCTGGGTCAGATAGGTGCCCGAGCCCCGCCGACGCTCCAGCATGCCGCGCTGGCACAGCAGATCCAGGGCCCGCCGCGCCGTGTGCCGCGACACCGCCAGCCGGTCCGAGAGCTTGCGCTCGGAGGGCAGGCCGGTCTGCCAGCGCCCCTGCCGCACCTCGTCCAGCAGCTGCTGCATCAGGCGCAGGTAGAGCGGCGCCGAGTCGGTGGGGGATTCGATTTCAAGCGTGTGCGACATGGTGTTGCCACTGTCGCAGCCGGGCTTTCAGCCCGGCTCAAGATTGCTTTAAGAGTGAATTAAGGTCATGCGGCGAACGATCTGCGGCAACAATCCGACGACGCCTGCCAGTGCGTCCATGGGCACATGGCACCCTCCGCTTGCAATTCTTGCTCATGATCTGCCGATGAAAACCCTGCTGCGCGCGTTTCCTGTCATCCACGGCCTGATGGCGATCCTCTTTGCCTGCGCCGCGCTGATGCTCACCCTGATTGCCGCCAAGGTCGGCTGGCTGGCCTTCGAGGGCGGGCTGGACCGCGGGGCCGCGCTGCAGATCATTGAAGCGGTCGGCCTGCTGGCCGCCGCCGTGGTGGCCCTGCAGATTGCGCAGACCATTGCCGAGGAGGAGGTCGTGCGCGACGCCCACATCAGCGGGCCGACCCGCGTGCGGCGTTTCCTGTCGAGGTTTCTCGTCGTCGTCGTCGTGGCCCTGGCGATCGAGGGTCTGGTGGCCACCTTCAAGGCCGCGCACGAAGACCCCGCCCACATGCTGTACGCCGCCGCCATCGTGCTCTCGGCCGGCGTGCTGCTGGCGGGCTGGGGCTTCTTCATCCGCATGAACCGCTACGCCGAGGAACTCGAACCGGAGGCGATGGCGGAAGCAAAGCGCGAGGACACCAAACTCAAATGACCGCTCGTTGTTGGACCCGCTCGAGGCTCAAGGCTTGAAGGCGGCAGGTGAAAGCCCCGCTGGCAAGCCCTGACCCCCTCGGGTTTTCATCCCCCGCATCCGAGCAGCCGCAACGCACCGACAGCGCCGCTATCATGATCCCGCCGCGCGATACCGTCCGGCCTCAACCCTCGAAGGAAAGAAGAGCAGCCATGGGCATCGTCTGGACCATCTTGATCGGGTTTCTTGCGGGGCTGGTGGCGCGTGCCGTCAAGCCGGGTGACGACTCGGCCGGCTTCATCGTGACCACGCTGATCGGCATTGGCGGCGCCTTGGCCGCCACCTATCTGGGTCAGGCGCTGGGCTGGTATACCGCCGGCCAGGGCGCGGGCTTCATCGCCTCGGTGCTCGGCGCCGTCGTGCTGCTGCTCGTCTGGGGCGCGATCAAGAAGAAGGGCTGAGCGGCTGCGAGCTCAGCCAAACACCACTGCCGCCGGGCTGCCCACCGCCCCGTACTGCTCGGCAAAGCGCAGCCCGCCGTCAACGGTGCTGCGCTCGAACACCGCCACATGGTCGCTGTTCTGGTTGCAGACCAGCAGCCAGCGGCCGCTTGCATCCAGCGCGGCGCTGCGCGGATAGCTGCCGCGCGTCCATTCCAGGCCGCGCAGGCGCGGTGCGCCATCGGCCAGCAGGTCGAAGATCGCGATGCTGTCGTGCAGGCGATTCAGGCTGTAGAGCTGACGCCCATCGGGCGAAACCAGCAGGCCGGACGCGAAGCTGGTGCCCTTGAAGCCGGCCGGCAGCGCGCTAACCTCGCCCAGCGGCACAAGCCGGCCTGCGGCTGCATCCAGGCGCAGCCAGCTCAAGCTCGAGGCTTCCTCGTTGAGCACATAGACCAGCTCGGGGCGCTGCGGATGAAAGACAAAGTGACGCGGCCCGGCACCCGGCGAGACCGCTGTGGCTTGGGGCGAGCTCAGGCGGCCGGTGGCGGCGTCGAAGCGCCAGACGATCAGCAGGTCCAGGCCAAGATCGCAGACGATCACGAAGCGTCCGCTGGGATCGCTGGCCGCCATATGGGCATGGGCGGCGTCGTGGCCGCTGATCGCAAAACTGCCCTCAGGGGCGCGCGCAGCACGCTGCGGCCCGGGCCGCAACTCCGGCGCGAAGGCGGTGGGCCGCACCTCGAGGGCCGGGCCTGGCCGGCCATGGTCCAGCAGCGGCAGCACGGCCACCGTGGCCCCGCCATAGTTGGCGACGAAAAGATGGCGGCCCGCCGGATGCAGGCTCAGATGCACCGGGCCGGCCCCGCCCGAGGCTGCCGTGCCCAGCGGGCGCAGCGCGCCGTCCACCGCCAGCGCATAGGCGCTGACCGAGGCAGCGGCCTCGTTGGCGCCGTAGAGCACCCGGCGACCGGCGTCCAGCGCCAGCCAGCTGGGGCTCAGTTCATTGGGGGTCAGGTCTTGTGGCTTCAGCGCGCCGCTGACCGGGTCGAGGCGAAAGCGATGGATGCCTCGGGATTTGGGGGCATAGCCGCCGATATAGACGGTCAGCGCCGGGTTCGGGAAGGAAGTGGCGGCAGCGGTCATCGGCAGGGCGGCTAGAGTCAGCAACAGGGTGCGGCGACGATTGATCATGGTCAGCAAGCCTAGCCGACCCGCAGGCCGCTGTCCGGATCGAACAGCAGGCACTCGTGGGGAAGGATGTCCAGCGCCAGCGGGGCGCCGGTCATGGCCCCGCAGCTGGGCTGAATGCGGCAGCACAGGCGCTGGCCATCCAGCGCGAGCATCACATACGTGTCGGCACCGGTGGGCTCGACCAACTCGACCACCGCCTCGAAGCGATGGCCGCCCGGCGGCGCCTCACCCTGGGCATTGACGATCAGCTCGGGCCGCAGGCCCAGCAGCAGCTCGCGGCCGGCCCAGGCGGCCAGGCGCGGATTGGCGAGCGCCAGGCCCATGCGACTGCCGGCGCCGGCCAGGCGCAGCAAGGGCGTGCCGTCCTCGACATCGACGCGCACGCGCAGCCAGTTGATGGCCGGCGCGCCCATGAAGCCGGCGACAAAAAGCGTGGCCGGGCGGGCATAGATCTCGGTCGGCGTGCCGAACTGCTGGATCTGGCCATCCTTCATCACCGCGATCTTCTGGCCCAGGGTCATGGCCTCGACCTGGTCGTGCGTGACATAGACCGAGGTCGTGCCCAGGCGCTGCTGCAGCAGCTTGATCTCGGCACGCATCTCCACCCGCAGCTTGGCATCGAGATTGGACAGCGGCTCGTCGAACAGAAAGACCTTGGGCGAGCGCGCCAGCGCCCGCCCCATCGCGACGCGCTGGCGCTGGCCGCCCGAGAGCTGGCCGGGCCGGCGCGCCAGCAGGGGCTGCAGCTGCAGCATCTCGGCCACGCGGGCGACCGTGGCCTCGCGCTCGGCCCTGGGCACCTGGCGCATCTCCAGGCCGAAGCCGAGGTTCTGCGCCACCGTCATATTCGGGTAGAGCGCATAGCTCTGGAACACCATCGCGATGTCGCGGTCCTGCGGGCTCAGCTGTTCAACACGCCGGCCGCCGATATGGATCTCGCCGGCGTCCGGCGTCTCCAGCCCGGCGATCAGGTTCAATAGCGTGGACTTGCCGCAGCCCGAGGGCCCGACCAGTATCAGGAACTCGCCGTCGGCAATCTCCAGTTCTATGTTCTTCAGCACCGCCTGGGCACCGAAGCCCTTGCTCAAATTCTTGATCGCAAGCCCGGTCATCTGTACTCAACCTTTTACTGCACCGGCCACCAGGCCGCGGGTGAAATGCCGGCCGGCCAGCAGGTAGACGGCCAGCGTCGGCAGGGCCGCCAGCAGGGCGCCGGCCATCTCGACGTTGTATTGCTTGACCCCGCCCTCGCCGGCCGCGCCGAGCTGGGCCAGGGCCGCGGTGATGGGCCGGTCGCCGTCGCCGGTGAAGACCAGGCCGAACAGGTACTCGTTCCAGATCGTCGTGAACTGCAGGATCACGACGACGACGAACACCGGCTTGGACAGCGGCAGCACGATGCGGGTGAACAGGGCCCAGAAGCCGGCGCCGTCGATGCGGGCGGCGCGCAGCAGCTCGTCCGGGAAGCCCAGGTAATGGTTGCGGAAGAACAGCGCCAGCGGCAGGCTGTAGATCACATGGATGGCGATCAGCACCCCCAGCGACTTGCCCAGGCCCAGCCTGGCCAGGCTGATGGCCAGCGGCAGCAGATAGACCTTGATCGGCAGGAACAGCGCCACCAGCAGCAGCAGGAAGATGGCCTCGCTGCCGCGAAAACGGAACTTGCACAGGATGAAGCCGTTCAGCGCTGCCAGCAGGCTGGACGCCGCCACCACCGGCAGCGCCAGCAGCAGGCTGTTGCCGAAGCTGCCGCCCAGGGCGGCCCAGGCCTGGCGCCAGCCCTCAAGACCCGGCACCCGGGGCCAGCCCAGAAAGCCGCCCTGGGCCAGCTCGGCCGCGCTCTTGAAGGAGTTCAGGAGCATGAAGGCCAGCGGCAGGATGAAATAGATCGCGAACAGCGCCGCCAGCGCGTAGGCCAGACTGCGCTTAAGCATGACCTGCCCCCTGGCGCGAACTGGCACGGCCACGCGCATAGGCGTAAGGCAAGGCAATTGACAACACCATCATCATCATCACCATCGCGCTGGCCGCGCCCAGACCCAGGCGGCTGCGCTCGAAGGCCATCTGGAACATATACAGGGCCGGCAGCTCGCTGGCGTGGCCGGGCCCGCCATCGGTCAGCGCCACCACCAGATCGAAGCTCTTGATCGAGGCCGGCAGCAGCACCAGCAGGGCCGAGAACAGGCTGGGGCCCAGGGTTGGCAGCAGGATGCGGCGGTACAGCGTGAAGCCGCGCGCGCCGTCGAGCCGGGCGGCATTGACCACCGCGTCGTCCACGCCGCGCAGACCGGCCAGGAACACCGCCATCACAAAGCCGGTGATCTGCCAGACCGCCGCGATCACCAGCGTGTACAGCGCCATCTGCTCGTCGGCCAGCCAGTCGAAGCGGAAGTTGCTGAAGCCGAGCTGGCGCAGCCCTTGCGGCAGGCCCAGCTCGGGGTCCAGCAGCCAGCGCCAGACCGTGCCGGTGACGATCAGCGACAGCGCCATCGGGTGCAGATAGATCAGGCGCAGCGCGCCCTCGGCGCGCAGCTTCTGGTCCAGCAGCACGGCCAGCAGCAGGCCCAGCGCCAGCGGGATCGCGATGAAGAGGCCGGCGAAGCGGGCCAGATTGGCCAGCGCGGCCAGCCAGCGCTCATCAGCAAACAGGCGCTGGTACTGCATCCAGCCGACGAACTCGCTGCTGGGCAGCAGGCCCGAGCGGGTCAGCGAGATCCAGCCGGTCCAGGCCATGAAGCCGTAGAAGAACAGCAGGCAGACGATCAGCGAGGGCGCGATCAGCAGCGGCGGCAGGTGGCGGTGTTGCAATTTCATCAATCGACCACCCGGGCTGCTTTCACGAGGCGCGCCTGCGCCTGCTCGGCCGTCATCCGATCACTGGCCCAGAAGGCCGCCACCACATCGCGGTAGGCGCCGTGGGTGGCCTCGGGCAGCTGGGCGCCCAGGGCCAGGGTCAGGCGGCCATCAGCGCCGCTCTTCTTGAAGTCGGCATAGGAGCGCTGGGCGCAGGCGTTGAAGCCCGCCAGATCGGCATCGACCCGCACCGGAATGCCGCCCTTGCTGCGCGCGAAGCGGGTCGAGGCCTCGGGCTGCAGCAGGGCCTCGGCCAGCCGCGCCTGCTGGCGCGCCTGGGCCGGGCTGGCGGGCTTGAAGAACAGGATGCGGTCGAACTCGAAGTAGTGCAGATCGCCATGGCCCGGCGCGGCCGTGCAGTCGTAGTCGCGCCCGGCCACCCAGCCGGCCTTCAGGAACTCGCCATTGGCCCAGTCGCCGGTGAACTGCATCGCGGCCCGGCCCTGTATCAGCAGGCTGGTGGCCACGGCCCAGTCGCGCCCGACCTGGCCGGCATCGGTATAGCGCTTGACCCGCTTGAAGTCGCGCAGCATCGATAACATCTGCGGCCCGCCCAGCAGCGTCGCGTCGCCCTTGACCAGGGCCTGGCGGAAGAAGGCCGGCCCGCCCTGCCCCAGCACGATATTGGCGAACACGCTGAACTGCTGGCCCACCGTGCCGCCTATGGCCAGCGGAATCACGCCGGCCGCCTGCAGCGCCTCGGCGGCCGCGAAGAACTCCGGCCAGCTGCGCGGCACGGCCAAGCCATGGCGCTTGAGCAGGGCCGTGTTGCTCCACAGGCTGTTGAGGCGGTGCACGTTGATCGGTACGGCCACCGCCTTGTCCTGGTACAGCAGCTCGGTGTAGATCGCCGCTGGCAAGACCTGGCCCCAGCGCTGGGACCGGGCCACCGCCGTCAGGTCGGCCAGCGGCACGGCCTCGCCCCAGACCCAGACCGCCTTGTCGAGCTGGGCCAGCGCCGGCGGATGACCGGACAGGAAGCGGGTCTTCAGCAGGGTGTTGGCATTGCCGGCCCCGGCCACCGGCGACTCGCGCCAGTCCACCCCGGCCTCCCGCGCGGTCTGGCGCACTTCGGCCAGGGTCTGCGCCTCGCTGCCCGAGGTCCACCAGTGCAGCAGGTCCAGCGGCTGGGCGCAGACCGCGCCCGCGCCCAGCAAGGCCATCAACAACAAAACAGTTTTCAAGAGCAGGCCTCCAACAGGCTCTCCAGTGCCGGCACCAGGGCCAGCACCACTTCGTCGACCATGGGCGCGGCAGCGTCCAGCGTTTGCTGGGCGGCGCGGCGCCGCGCCTCGGGCAAGACCTGGCCCTGCTCGACAGCGTCCAGCAGCTCCAGGCCCAGCGCGCGCAGCCCGGGCAGGCGCTCGGCCAGCGGCAGCAGCGCCGCCAGACCGGCGTAGCCACGCAACAGGGCCGGCAGCCCGCTCCAGTCCTCGGCCAGCAGCGCGCGCCAGCGCGCACTATCGATGGGGGCACGCGCCAGCTCCTGCATCAAGCGGTTCTCGGCCGGCAGTACATCGGCCAGGCGGTTCAACGGCTCGTCCAGGTGGTAGCGCCCGCCGAGCTTTTTGCGGTGCTGGCGGGCGTAGTAGCCGGCCGGCTCGAGCAGGCACACCAGGCGCTGCAGCTCGGCCAGCGCGCGCTCGTCGCCGTCCACCAGGGCCAGCAGGCCCTGGCGATGCTGAGCCTCGTGCTGCAGACCGAGCTCGCGCACGGCCCACAGCGACACCGCATCCAGGCGCTGCAGCATGGCCGCCTCGCCGGGCGGCGGCGCGGCCGACCAGAAGCGCTCGGCCACCGCGAACAGGCGCGGCCACAGGCGCAGATCGATGTTGTGGGCGTCGACCAGCTCGCTCCACAGCGCCGCCTCGGCCCCGCGCACCCGCGCGAGCGCTGCCTCATCCAGCGGCGCCGGCGCAGCGCTCGGCTGGTCCGGCGCATACAGGGCCTCGCCCTCGGCCGGGTAAAGCACATTGGCGATGCGCATCACACCCCGCAGCCGTGCCGACGGCGCTTCCTCGTGCAGCCGCGCGCTGAGCTCACCCATCCAGGTATCAAGGCCGAAGCGCAGCTCGGCACCACGCCAGGCCAGCGTCCGCAGGGCCAGCGGCGTCTGGCCCTCGAAAGCGATCCAGCCGCGCCACTGGCCGGCCTTGTCCTCGATCAGGCCCAGCTCGGCGCGCAGCTGCTGCACGCCCAGGTCCAGATGCAGGCGCCAATGGCGCGCCAGCTCGCCGGGCCGGCAGCGCAGCTTGGGCGCGGCCGGCGGCAGCAGGGGTCGGCGCCAGTGGTAGGCGCTGGCATGGGGCTGATCCAGATAGAAACCGGCCGACAGCAGCACCGCATGGCCGCGCCGCGCCATCCGGGCCAGGCTGTCGGGTCCGCGCCAGGACTGGACCATCACCTCGGCCGGCAGCGCCTCGTCCTCGCCGAGCTCGTCCCAGCCCAGCATGCGTTTGCCGTGGCGGGCCAGGATCTCCAGCAGCCGGCGATTGAACAAGGCCTGCGTGGCGCGCGGCGCCAGGCCCAGCGCCTGCCAATGGCTGCCCTCGACCTCGTCGCCACCGATATGCACAAAGGGATCGGGGAAGACCGTGGCCCATTCGGTCAGGATGTGGTCGAGGAACTCGTAGACCTCGGGCTTGCGCGGATCGAGGCAGGGCTTGAAGACGCCGAAGCCCCGCTCTGTCTCATACGGCCCGGGCGCGCTGAACAGCTCGGGATAGGCGGCGGCCAGCGCCGTCGTGTGGCCTGGCACATCGAGCTCGGGCACGACGCGGATGCCGCGCTCGCTGGCATAGGCCACCAGCTCGCGCGCCTCCTCCAGGCTGTAGCACTGCCCGCCGCCGGCATGGCTCTGCAGGCGCGGATAGCGCTCGGAGGCCAGGCGCCAACCCTGGTCATCGGTCAGATGCCAGTGCAGCACATTGAGCTTGGCGGCGGCCATGCCGTCGAGCTGGCGCTTGAGCACCGCCAGCGGCAGCCAGCGCCGCGCCACATCGATCAAGAGGCCGCGCCAGGGGTAGGCCGGTGCGTCGATGATCTCGACGCAGGGACAGGTCTTGCCATCGCGCAGCTGACTCAGCGTCTGCAGGCCGCGCAGCGCGCCGAACACCGTGGCCGCATGCAGCACGATGCCGCTCTCGCGGATCGCCAGGCGATAGCGCTCGTCCATGCCAGGCGGCGGCGGCGCGCCGTCGTCGGGGGTGTCGAGCAGCAGGGTCAACTCGCCGGGACCAGCGATGCGGCGCAGCGCTGCGCGGGTCGCCGGCAGATCCTGCCCGTCCTGGACCGGTAGCCCCTCAAGGCAGCGCAGCTCGCGCGGCCAGGGCATCAGAGGCGCCGTCATCGGCAATGGCCCATCGGCCGGCAAGAGAGAACACACAGCATCGAGAGCGTCAGGGAACAGGCCGCGTCGGGCCGGCCGGGGGAAAACATCAGGGCCTACAACTGTCGCCGGTATCGGCGGGCAGCGGGTTCAATATTGAATTAAGGAAACTGCAAAAAACCCACCTCGCAGCGTCGCTGCGAGGTGGGGAGGACGGCGCTGCCGTCGGCTCAGTAGTAGACGGTGGCCCGCACGCCCAGCATGCGCGGCGGGGCGAAGGTGGCGCGCACATGGCCGCCGACAGGGCTGGCGTCGATGAAGGTCTTGACCACGTTGTCGCTCAGGTTGGTGCCCCAGAGCTCGACGTCCCAGCGCCCCTTGCCATCGGCCAGCTTCACGGCGGCATTGATATTGCCGTATGACTTCTGGAACTGGCCCAGGCTCGCGTCATCCAGATTGCGTGCCCGGAAGTACATCTTGCTCTGCCAGCGGTAGCTCAGCGACGGCGTGAGCACCAAGTCGTCGGCGACATCGAAGTCATGCGCATAGTGGAGCGCAAACGAGTATTTCGGCGAGTTCGGCAGCTGCTTGCCGCGCACGTCGTAAGGCCGCTTCGAGGCCAGCAGCGGGTCCGAACCGACATACAGCGGCGGGCATGGGTTGGCCGTGTTGGCGCGGTCGCCGCACAGCCATTCATCGCTGAAGGTGTGCCACTTCTTGATGCTGGTATCCAGCAGCGAGGCGTAGCCCGACAGTCGACCGTCGCGCCATGGCAGCGCCTTGAACTCAAGCTCCAGCCCGCGGATGCTGGCGCTGCCGATGTTCTGGGTGGTCCAGCCGCGCACCAGGCAGGTCGTCGATGTGCCGCTGCAGTTCTCGCTGCCCACGGGCTGGCGAGCGCCTATCGTGTGCATATCGGTGTACTGCATGCCTTCGAAGTCGGTGTTGAACAGCACGACGCTCAGGTCCAGCTTGCGGTTCAGCAGGCTCGCCTTGTAGCCCAGCTCCAGGTTCTTGGTGGTCTCCGAGTCGTACTCGCGGAAGTACATCCGGCTCGCCTCCATGGCCGGGTCGGCGCATTTGTATTTCCTCTCCCCGCATTTGTCGGCCGGATCGGAGAAGCCGCCGGGCCGATAGCCGGTCGCCAAGGACGCGAACAGCATCTGGGACTTGTCGAGGTCGTACTGCAGGCCCAGGCGGTAGGTCTTGGACTTGTAGGTGTCCGAGTGCGTGTTCAGCCCGACATTGTTCGGATAGATGCCCAGGCCGGCCCAGGGACCCATCTCGAAAGTCAGGTCGGTGCCATTGTGGGGAATTCCGGCACTCAGCGGCGGCGGCGTGTATTTGCCGTTGTAGTACCAGGTTCCGCCGCCATAGTTCTCGGAGCTGCGCCCCGCGAGATCGGCGCGCGTGTCTTCGCTGATGCGCAAGCCCACGGTCGCGGTCCACTGTTCGCCCAGTTTCAGGTCACCTTGGGCGAAGAAGGCCTTGGACTCGACCCGGCGATCGGTCTGGCTCCAGAAATGCCCGGCCGGCAGGGCCGTCCCGCCATTGGTCAAGCGATCCTGGGCCTGGTCGATGGCGTTCTTCTCGCGCATATCGAAGTAGCCCGCGACATAACGCCATTGCTTGGTGTCCTGCTTGATCTGGATTTCGTTGACCATGGTGCGGTAGCGCGAGCCCAGCACATAGGTGGCTTCGTCGGTCACATGCGGCCGGGAGCCGGTCAGCGAGCTGCTGCCTGGGTTGTAGACCCAGACCTCGCTGTCCAGCGGATGCAGGCCGCCGTCATTGTCCTGATGCTGGACGCGCTTCTGCACCGAGTAGGAGTTCTTCAAGGACAGCTCGGCGCTGTCGCTGAACTTCCAGTTCAGGTTGTTGCGCAGGGTGTCCAGGCTCATGTCGATCTTGCCGGGCACATTGATCTTGGCATGCCACTGCCCTTCCGGACCGCAGGCCCAGCGCGAGCCCGCCGCCATGCCGCAATCGCGCAGATAGACCTCACCGGCCCCCTTGTTGTGGAAGCGCTCGACCGTGCTCTGCAGATCGAGCTGCGGCGACAGCGCCCAGCGGGCGCTGAGGCGGCCGGCCCATTGGTTGGAGTTGTAGTAATGGTCGCTGGGCTTGAGCACGCGGTTCAGGCGCTGATCCACATCGGGCTTGCCGTCCGGCGTGAACTTGAAGCCACCCTTGCCATCGGGGACGCGATAGCCCCGATCGGTCAGATCACGCTCCTGGCTGATGAAGCCATCGCGGGTG
The DNA here is from genome assembly GCF_040187885.1 of Roseateles cavernae. NCBI lineage: Bacteria > Pseudomonadati > Pseudomonadota > Betaproteobacteria > Burkholderiales > Sphaerotilaceae > Roseateles > Roseateles cavernae. The sequence continues at coordinate 40,272 of NZ_JBDPLH010000002.1, read as the reverse complement.
TCGCGCATATAGGCCATGCGCAGCGCGAAGCGCTCGCCGAGCGACTTGTTGTAGACGCTGCGCAGCTGGCGGCCGTTGTAGTCGCTGAGCTGCAGCGAGGTCCAGCCATAGTCGGACTTGAAGTCGGGTTTGGCCGACAGCACATTGATCACGCCGGCCGTCGAGCTGCGGCCGAACAAGGTGCCTTGCGCGCCGCGCAGCACCTCGATGCCGTCGAGGTCGAACATCAGCGCCAGCGCCCCCTGCGGACGCGGTGAGTAGACGCCGTCGATATGCACACCGACGGCCGGATCGCCGATCTCGGTGAAGTTCGTCGAGCTGACCCCGCGGATCGACATCGCCACCCCGGAGTCGGCCGGCGACAGGCCGAACTGCACATTGGGCACCATGCCACTGAGGTTGCGGATTTCCTTCACGTTCTCGCGGACCAGATCGTCGGCCTTCAAGGCCGAGACGGCCACCGGCGTCTTCAGCAGATGGGTGGTCCGGCGGGTCGCCGTCACAGTCACCTGGGGCAGCTCATTGACCTCGCTGCCCTCCTTGGCCGGTCGCGGCTGGGCGTTCCTTGCGTCGGCCGGCGCCTGCGCCAGAACGGGCAGGCCCAGGCTCATCACCAGCGCGCTGACGGCCAGGCTGGCCGCGCTGCGATGCAGGCGCGCTGCGGTGGATCCCATGTCTTTCTTCTTCACTATGTCTCCTTCGTGGTTGATCTTGCGGGGTCGGATGAATGGAGTGCCCGCGCCGGGGCCTCAGCAGCCGAGCCCCTGGCCCGGCTCCACCTTGAACAGCGCGCTGTAGTCGCGGAACAGCTTGATGCGCCGGTTCAGATTGCGCGCGGTCGGCGCATCGGGGGCCTTGTCGCATTCGAGGGTGCCGTTGATGGCGCGCACCGCTTCGCCGAAGCCGGCGCCGTCGACGATGGCCTGGTGGCCGGGCATGCGGCCCGGACCGCTATTGCTCATCCAGTACCAGATCGCGGTCTGCCAGGCGATCTTGGCGTCGCGGGCGACGCGGTCGGGGTCGGCCCAGAGCGCCTGGCCCAGGCCCAAGGCCTGGCCGGCCGCCAGGTACTGGTAGTTCCAGCTCAGCTGGATCGGACCGCGGCCGTAGTACTGCTGGCCGGGCGCGCAGCTCTCGCCGGGGCCCTGACGGCAGTAGTTGTTGTGATTGGCCTGGTTGTACTCGCGCAGCGCGCGCAGGAAGTCGGACTCGTGGGCGATATTGGCCAGGAAGGCGGCCATCTCGCGCCGGCGCACCGCGTCGCTGCCACGGCCGGCGAAGGCCGGATAGCTGGCGACGGCTTGCACAAAGCCCTCGTAGCTGTAGAAGTCCAGACGGTCGGGAAACAGCGCATCGAACTGCGCCCGGCTGGGCAGGAACTGCGCGGCCAGGCCCGGCTCGGGTTCGGGCTCAGCGCCACCGCCGCTGCCAACACAGGCGGCACAGGCCGCCAGCAGCAGGGCGGCCAGCGCCCCGTTCAGCATCTTCACAAGCATCTCCTCCATGAACATCCGTCTCGTGACTTCGAGGCCGGACTATCGCGAGTGCTCGTTTTAGGAAGCCTCAAGGCTGCGTTAAGCCTCTGTTAAAGCCGCTGTTGCTACAGTGCGCCGTCATGAAGATATGCCTGGTGGAAGACGATCTCGAGCTCGGGCGTTCGCTGCAAGCCCTGCTGCAGGAAAGCGGCCACGAGGCGGTCTGGGTGCGGCGTGCCTCGGATGCGCGTTACTGGACCAGCGAGCAGGCTTTCGACGCCGTGCTGCTGGACCTGGGCCTGCCCGACGGCGACGGCATGGGCCTGTTGCGCCAGCTGCGCCAGATCGACAAAAAGCTGCCCATCCTCTTGATCACCGCCCGCGACGGCATCGAGGACCGGCTGGACGGGCTCGACGGCGGCGCCGACGACTATCTGGTCAAGCCCTTTGCCAGCGCCGAGTTGCTGGCGCGGCTGCGCGCGGTGACCCGTCGTGCGGCCGGCGCGGCGGCCGATCTGCCGCATGAGTGGCGGCTCAAGGACCTGACCCTGGACGAGCACCGCATGGTGTTGACGCGCGCCGAGGAGCGCATCAATCTCTCGCGCACCGAGTTCGCCATCCTGCTGGCCCTGCTGAAGCTGCCGGATCGCGTGATCACCCGAAGACAACTGGAGGCCAAGGCCTTGACCCATACCGACGGACGCAGCCTGGACGTGCACATCTTCAACCTGCGCAAAAAGCTCGGCGAGGGCTATATCCGCACCGTGCGCGGCGTCGGCTTTCTGGTGGAGAGCAAGGCATGAGCGCCGAGACCGCCCCGCCGCCGGCGCACCGATCCCTGTTCAACCGCACCATGGGCGCGGTGTTCGCGGTGATCTTCCTGACCTGGGCCGGGCTGATCGTGCGCGAGCTGGCCGACATCAGCCTGCTGCAAAGCCGCAACGGCCAGGCCGAAAACAAGCTCTGGGCCCAGCTGGTGCGGGCCCAGCTGCAGGACAAGCTCGACGACCCCGCCGCCATCAATGCCGCGCTGGGCGACCTGGAGGAGCTGCGCAATGCCGAATGGCGCCAGAAGGGCCATCGCACGCCGCACAGCGTGGTGCAGGTCTGGCAGCACGGCCAGCTGCGCCAGCAGCTCGCTCCCCCGGACCCCAAGGACCGCGCACCGCCACAGCTGGACCGGCTGGAGAGCGACAAGCTCTGGCTCTACACCGAGGCCAGCGCGCCCGAGCAGGGCCTGACCGTGCGGCGCTGGCAGGAGATGCCGGGCGACTGGCATTTCAGCGTCAAGGGCTTCAGCTACTACGCGCGCCCGCTGCTCTACGGCCTGCCGCTGCTGGTACTGCCGGTCTGGTTGCTGTTCCGGCGCGGCTTCGCGCCGCTGCGGCGCATCGGCGCGCAGATCTCGCAGCGCTCGGCCAAGGACCTGTCGCCGCTGCCCAGCTCGCCCTATGTGGAGCTGGCGCCGGTCGTCAATTCGGTCAACGCGCTGATGAACCGGCTGCAGCAGCGCCTGGAGCGCGAACGCGAGTTCCTGCTCGACGCCGCTCACGAGCTGAAGACGCCCTTGGCGGTGATACAGCTGAACGCCGAGCAACTGGAGGGCAGCGCCGCGACAGCGCGCCAGGCCGAGGCCGCACAGCGCCTGACCGAAGGCGTCAAACGCGCCACCCACACGGTGCACCAGCTGCTGGCGCTGGCGCGCTCGGGCGCCGATCTGGATGCGATGGACATGCGCGAGCATGACCTGGTGACGCTGACGCGCGACCGCATCGTGCTGGCCAGCCAGCTGGCACTGCGGCGCGGCATCGAGGTGGAGCTGAGCGCGCCGGAGGAATGCCGGATCCGCATGAACCGCGAGAACATGGGCTCGCTGATCGACAACCTGGTGGACAACGCCGTCAAGTACTCGCCACCCGGCAGCCAGGTGCTGGTGCGGCTGGCGCCACAGCCCGAGGGCGGCCTGGGCCTGTCGGTCTGCGACCAGGGCCCGGGCATCCCGGTGGCGCTGCGCCAGAAGGTGTTCGAGCGCTTCTTCCGCCTGCACGACGGCGAGCAACCCGGCAGCGGCCTGGGCCTGGCCATCGTCGAGCGCGCCGCGGCCCAGCATGGCGCGCAGCTGCGCATGGACGACGGCCCCGATGGCCGCGGCCTGTGTGTCAGCCTGAGCTTCCCGGCGGCACCGGCCTGATCAGATGCGCAGGCTGATGCCCCGAGCGTCCAGCCAGCGCACCGCCACCGCGATCAGCAGCGCGAACAGCGGCGCCCACAACAGGCCCGGCAGGCCCTGATTCAACAGTGCCGGCCCTTGCAGGCCCAGCAGCTGCATCAGCCAACCCAGCACGAACGGCAGCAGATAAGCCAGCAGCGGATGGGCGGCGACCGGCCCCAGCAAGGCCGGCCACAGCGGCCGCGTGCCGGCGCGCGTCAGGCCGTGCAGCAGCGCATAGATCAGCACGCAGGCCGCCACGCTGTACAAGGCCCAGCTGGGCGTCGCGTGGATCTTAGAGATCTTGTAGTCCGGCCTCAGCCAGGTAGCCAGCCAGGCCGCCGCGAAGGCCAGCAACAGCGCCAGCAGCAGTGCGCGCCGAGCGCTGGTGCCGGTCTGGAAGTAGATCAGTGCGCACAGGCAGCCGCTCAGCACGATGGCGATGTGCGAGGCCTGGCCGCCCTGGCTCAACAGCAAGGCAAGACCTGGCCCCGGATCGGGGCGCTGGCCCAGCAGGTAGTAGCCCAGACACAGCGCGATCCCCGCCAGCAAGCCGGCGGCGGCACGCTCGCCGAGCCGGGCCGCCAGCAGATAGACCAGGCAGGCTCCCAGATAGGCCCAGCCGATCAGGCCCAGAATGCCCCACCACTGCGGGCTCATGCCCTGCTCGCCGCCAGGCCCACCGCGATAGGCCAGCGCCAGCCCGACGAACAGCAGCACGCCCGCGCAGCGCCAGACCCGTCCCAGCCCCTGCCCTCGCCAGCCGCCCCACAGCCAGAAGGCGGCGAGATAGCTCAGCAAGGCCCAGGCTGCGATAGGCAGCAGCATGCGATCAGCGTTGAACCCGCTCTCGGCATTAACCATGAAGACACCGATCAGCACCAGGCCCAGGCCGCGCTGCACGACATGCGCGACCTGCCGGCCGAACGAGTCCCCGCGCGCTGCGCGCTGCTGCAGCGCGAACGGAATCGACATGCCGACGATGAACAGAAAGGCCGGGAACACCATGTCGACGAAGCTCATCGCGTCGGCGTCCGCCGGGTAATGCTTCATCCAGTCCGGCAAGCCCTGCACCGGATGCCATTCGTTGACCGTGATCATCAGCAGCACGGTCAGCGCGCGCATCACGTCGATCGACGCGATGCGGCCGACGCGCAGCACAGGACCGGGAGCGTGGGAGACGGCCCCGGCCGCCGGTACAGCAATCATCGACATGCGCTGGCCTCCGCCATCAATAGTTGAAGGTGGCCCGCACACCGTACATGCGCGGCGGGTTGTAGCTATTGAAGGTGTAGCCGCCGGCCGTGCCCTGACCCATCCAGTTCTTGACGATGTTGTCGCTCAGATTGGTGCCCCACAGCTCGACATCCCACTTGCCATCGTCGGCCGCCAGCTTCACCGAGGCGTTCCAGTTGGTGTAGGCCTTCTGGTAGTCACCGATCTTGTCGTTGTCCAGATTGCGCGGCGTGAAGTACATCTTGCTCTGGTAGCGCGCGCCTATCGTCGGCGTCAGGCTCAGGCCGTTGCCCAGCGAGAAGTCGTGCGAGTAGTTGAGCGCATACGAGACCTTGGGCGCGTAGGGCAGCTGGTTGCCGCGCACGTCGTAGATCTTGCGGCCACGCTTGCTCGGGTCGGTGCCCATATAGACCGGCGCGCAAGGCTCGGCACCGTTCTGGGTCCGATAGCCGCACATCCAGTTGTCATCGAAGGTGTCGTAGGACTTGACCTTGGCATCGAGGTAGGACAGATAGCCCGACAAATTGCCATTGGCCCAGGGCAGCAGCTTGAACTCCAGCTCGACACCCTGGATCTTGGCGTCGCCGATGTTTTCGGTCTTCCAGGCATTCACGACATCGCAGGTCGGCTCCCAATCGGCGCAGACGCGGTTGAGCTTCTTCTGACCCACGGCGAACATATTGGTGACGTGCATGTCCTTGTACTTCGTGTTGAAGTAGGTCGCACCGATGTCCAGCTTGTTACCCCAATGGCGGCCCTTGTAGCCCACCTCGAAGTTCAAGGTGGTCTCAGGCTTGTAGTCGAGGAAGCTGTACTTCTTGGTCCCGCCGTCCACGCATTCACCACCGCCGCAGGTGTCAAATCGATCACCGAAGCCGCCAGGCCGATAGCCACTGGCCAGCGAGGTGAAGACCATCTGGGCCTTGCTGAGGTCATATTGCAGGCCGACGCGGTAGGTGGATTTGCTCCAGCTCTTGCTGTAGGTGTTGACGATGGGCGAGGGGTAGACCGACAGGCCGGCAAACGGGCCCATGCCCATGGTCAGGTCGGTGCCGTTGTGCGGGGTGCACAGGCCCGGCGCACAGGGCGGCGTGTACTTGCCGTTGTAGTACCAGGGCGTGCTCGCGTCCCACAGCCCGGCGCTGATGCCGCCATTATCGCTGCGCTCGTCCTTGCTGAAGCGGATGCCGGCAGTGGCGGTCAGGTCCTTGGCCAGCAGCAGGTCACCCTGGGCGAACAAGGCCTTGGATTCGATGCGGCGATCCGGCTGCGAATAGAACTGGCCCTGCGGCATCGCAAACGGCGCCTTGACCAACTCGTCGGTCGCAAAGTCGATCGCGTTCTTCTCCGACAGGAAGAAGGCACCGGCCACATAGCGCCAGTCCTTCGTGGTCTGCTTGAACTGCAGCTCGTGGACCCAGGACTTGTACTTCGAGGCCATCGTGTAGGTGGCCGTGTCGATCGCATGCTGCTTGCCCCAGTTGCCCCAGGGCTGCATGATGTCGACCTCGGAATTGAGCCAGGTCTGTCCGCCGTCGTCGTCATGGAACTGCGAGCGCTTCTGCACCGCGTAGGCATTCTTGTAGACCAGCTCGGTGGTGTCGCCGAGCTTCCAGCTCAGCGTGTTGCGGAAGGTGCTGATGCTCATGTCGAGCTTGCCCGGCACATTGATGATGGCGTGCCACTGCCCCTTGTCGCCGCAGTCCCATAGCGAGCCCTTCGCACCGGCGCAGTCCTTCAGCCCGATATCGCCGGCACCGTTGTTCTTGAAGTGCTCGAAGCTGCCCTGCCATTCAAGATCGCGGTTGACGGCCCAGCGCGCCGTCAGCCGCGCGGCCGCCTGGTCGGAGTTGGTGTAGTAGTCAGACGGGCTGAGCTTGCGATTCAGGCGCTGGTCGGTATCGGGCTTGCCATCGGGGCTGAACGTGCCATCGGGCTTCTTGATGCCGCGATCGCGCAGGTCCTGCTCCTGTTTGATGTAGCCGTCCCGTTTGTCGACCATCACGGCGGCGCGCAGCGCGAAGTTGTCGGCCAGCGACAGGTTGTAGATCGAGCGCAGCTGGCGGCCCTTGTAATTGCCCAGCTGCAAGGTGGTCCAGCCGTAGTTGGACTTGAAGTCGGGCTTGGCCGGGATGACGTTGATCACGCCGGCGGTCGAGTTGCGGCCGAACAAGGTGCCCTGCGCACCGCGCAGGACTTCCACCTGGTCCAGGTCGAACATCAGCGCCAGCGAGCCCTGCGGCCGCGGCGAGTAGATGCCGTCGATATGGATGCCGACGGCCGGATCGCCGATCTCGGTGAAGTTGGTCGAAGTCACGCCGCGGATCGAGGCCAGCACACCGGAGTCGGCACCGGACAGGCCCAGCTGCAGATTGGGCACGAAGCCACTGAGGTCGCGCAGTTCCTTGACGTTGTCGCGCACCAAATCATCGCCTTGCAGCGCCGTCACCGAGACCGGCGTCTTCAAGGCATCGGTGGTGTTGCGGGTCGCGGTCACCGTGACCTGGGGCAACTCGAGCGGGCTGCTCTTGTCCTTCTTGCTCGTGTCGACCGACTGGGCCAGCGCCGGCAGCGCAAGGCCCAGCAGCGTGACCAAGGGCAGGGGCCTGAGAACGCGGATCTTCTTTTTCATGAGGGATCTCCAAGGGGGTTCGTTCGGGAAGGGTCGGAAAAATTCAGCAGCCCAGCCGGGTGTCGGGACTGACACCCAGCAGGGTTGCGGCACGGCGGTAAAAATCAGCTCGGCGCGCGAGCTTGCGGGCGACCTCGCGATCACCGGGCTTGTCGCACTCGATCACGCCATTGATGGAGCGCACCGTTTCGCCGAAGCCGGCGCCACTGACCATGGCCTGGTGGGCAGTCATGGTTCCGGGGCCGGGTTGGGTCATCCAGTACCAGAGGGCGGTTTGCCAGGCCACACGCGGATCACGCGCCACCCGGTCGGGATCGGCCCACAGGTCCAGGCCCAAGGCCTGGCCGGCGGCCTTGTACTGATAGTTCCAGCTCAGCTGAATGGGGCCGCGACCGTAGTACTGCTGGCCCTTCGCGCAGGCATCGCCGGGCTCGCTGAGTCGGCAGTAGTGGTCGTAGTTCTCGCGGCGGTATTCGCGCAGCGCGCGCAGCTCGTCGGACTCATGCGCGATCTGACCCAGGAACGCGGCCAGCTCGCGCCAGCGTTGCTCGGCCGGGCCCTCGCCAGCAAAGGCCGGAAAGGAGCGGGCTGCCGCAACAAAGCCCTGGTAGCTGTAGAACGCCAGACGCTTCGGGAACAGCGTCTCGAACTGCGCTTCGCTGAGCAGCAACTGGCCACCGGGCTCGCTGCTGGCGCCTTGCGCCGCCGCTGCCAAGCTTGTTGCCACCACGATGGCGATCAGGCCCTTGAACACTCGCATCAACCGCTTCTCCTCAGGTTTAACCCAGTAGCCATCGATATCGGCACTGGTACGCTATTGGTCATTACTATCCAATGAATCAGCGTCGCAGTGCCTCAAGAGATGATTAAGGATGCGCAGATGCGACGCCATCAGGACGCCCAGAAATGAAGATATGCCTGGTGGAAGACGACCTCGAGCTGGGTCGATCCCTGCACTCCCTGCTTCACGACAGTGGTCACGAATTGGTCTGGGTACGGCGTCTGGTCGACGCCCAGCAGCAGCTGCTGGAGCGGCGCTTCAACGCCCTGGTGCTGGACCTGGGTTTACCCGATGGCTGCGGGCTGGCGCTGCTGCTGAAGCTGCGCCAGCAGGATCCGCAATTGCCGGTCATCGTGATCACCGCGCGCGACGGCATCGAGGACCGGCTGGAGGGTCTGGACAGCGGTGCGGACGACTATCTGGTCAAGCCTTTTGCCAGCGCCGAGCTGCTGGCGCGGCTGCGCGCGCTGGCACGGCGCTCGGGCCTGCAAGGCTCATCCGATGAGCCACTGGCCTGGCAGGCCCGCGACCTGTCGCTGGACGAGGGCCGCATGGCGCTGACGCGCGGCAACCAGGCGATCAATCTCTCACGCACCGAGTTCAGCATCCTGCTGACCCTGATCAAGCGCAGCGGCCATGTGGTGACGCGCCGCGAGCTGGAGGCGCAGGCCCTGCCCCACTCGGACAGCCATGCGCTGGACGTGCACATCTTCAATCTGCGCAAGAAGATCGGCGACGGCTATGTGCGCACGGTGCGCGGCGTCGGCTTCGTTCTCGAGGCGGCCTGAGAGCTGCGGGGCTGGGCGGCGCCCAGCAGCGCGTCCAGCACCGGCCAGACCGAGGGCGCCAGCAGCTCGCGCGGCCGGTGCAGCAGACCCAGCTCGCGCCATAGCGGTGGCGACAGGGGCCGCAGCTGCATCCCATGCCGGTCCTGGGCTTCGGCCTCGATAGGCAGGATGGCGGCGCCGTAGCCGGCCGCCACCAGGCTCTTCATCGCCTCGGTGTAGTTGAGCTCGATGCCGGGCCGCGGCACCTGGCCGGCCGCGCCGAACCAGGCCAGCGTCATCCGCTGCATCTGGGTGCTGGCGTCGTTGACGATCATCGGCCGATCGGCCAGCCAGGCCGGCGTGATGCGGGCCGGCGCCGACCAGCCCGATGGCAGGCAGGCCAGCATCGGATCACGCCGCCAGGGCCGGCACTGCAGCCCCGGCTGCGGCTCGACCGGCAGGGTCACGATGCCGATGTCCAGCGTGCCGGCCAGCAGGCCCGCCAGCGTGTGATGGGTGCCCAGCACGCTCAGCGCCAGCTCGATCTCGGGCCGCTGCGCCGCCAGCGGCAGCAGCAGCGGCGGCAGCACATGGGCGGCCACCCCGGTCTGGGCGGCCAGCCGCACCCGCCCGGCCAGGCCCTTGGCATGGCGGCCCAGCTCGGCCAGCGTTTCCTCGGCCTCGCGCAGCAGGCCGCGTGCGCGCTGCACCAGCAGGGCCCCGGCCGAGGTCGGCAGCGCGCCGCGCCGGCCGCGCTGCAGCAGCTGGGCACCGACCCGCGACTCCAGCTCGCTGATCTGCAGGCTGATGGTCGGCGCCGCCAGGTGCAGGGCCTGGGCGGCGGCCGCGAAACTGCCCAGGTCGGCAATCGCCACCAGGCTGCGCAACTGGTCGAGATTCAGGCTACGCATAGGAATTCCTGTTGGCTGCGATCAGATGATTCAACTTTTCAAATCTTAGCCGAGGGCCGAGCATGGCCAGCATCACCACCGGAAGCCCTCATGCCAGACCATCACGCCCCGACGCTTTTGCAATGCCTCAGCCAGCGCTGGCATGCGGCGCTGCGCCGGCACGCCGAACGCCGCCAGCTGCTCGCGATGAGCGAGCGCGAGCTGCTGGACCTGGGATTGGGGCGCGGTGAGCTGGAGGCCTGCGCCGCCGCGCCACAATGGCGCCATGATGAACAAGCCGCCCTTCTTCGCCCCCACCGCGTTTGACCAGGCCGAGGCCGCGCTGGCGCGCGCCCAGGAGATCTACGCCGCCAGCGTCGCCAGCCTGCGCGATGCGCTGCAGCGCTTCGTCGCCGGCGAGGAGATCGGCCGGGTGCGCGCCTGCTACCCCTTTGTGCGCATCCACACCCGCACGGTGGCGCGCGCGGTCTCGACCCTGGCCTATGGCTTCGTCGCCGGCCCCGGCAGCTACGAGACCACGCTGACCCGGCCCGACCTGTTCGGCGACTACTACCTGGAGCAGTTCCGCCTGCTGCTGATCAACCACGGTGTGAGCCTGGAGGTGGGCACCAGCCACCAGCCCATCCCGCTGCACTTCGCGCTCGGCGAGCACGACCATGTCGAGGGCGCGCTGAGCGCCGAGCGCCGCCTCTTGATGCGCGATCTGTTCGACCTGCCCGATCTGGCCGCGATGGACGACGGCATCGCCAATGGCACCCACCAGGGTCCGCCCGGCGCGCCGGCGCCGCTGGCCCTGTTCACCGCACCACGGGTCGACTACTCGCTGCACCGGCTGCGCCACTACACCGGCACCTCGACCGACCACTTCCAGAACTTCGTGTTGTTCACCAACTACCAGTTCTATATCGACGAGTTCGTGCGCCTGGGCCATGAGTTGATGGCGCGCACGCCCGACCCGGCGAATCCACACGAGCACGACGACTGCATCGCCTTCGTCGAACCCGGCAATCTCGTCACGCGCCGCGTCGGCCTGTCGGCGGAAGCGGCCGATGCCCTGGGCCAGGCCCTGCCCCGGCTGCCGCAGATGCCGGCCTACCACCTGATCCGCCAGGACCGCAGCGGCATCACGATGGTGAACATCGGTGTCGGCCCGGCCAATGCCAAGACCATGAGCGACCATATCGCGGTGCTGCGCCCGCATGCCTGGCTGATGCTGGGCCACTGCGCCGGGCTGCGCAACAGCCAGGCCCTGGGCGACTATGTGCTGGCCCACGGCTATGTGCGCGAGGACCATGTGCTTGACGAAGAGCTGCCGCTGTGGGTGCCGATCCCGCCGCTGGCCGAGATCCAGCAGGCGCTCGAAGAGGCGGTGGCCGAGGTGACAGGTCTTGCCGGCCCGGCGCTCAAGCAGATCTTCCGCACCGGCACCGTCGCCTCGACCGACAACCGCAACTGGGAGCTGCTGCCCAATCATCTGGACGGCGGCCCCGAGCGCCGCTTCAGCCAGAGCCGCGCGGTGGCGCTGGACATGGAGAGCGCCACGCTGGCGGCCAACGGCTTCCGCTTCCGCGTGCCCTACGGCACCCTGCTGTGCGTCTCCGACAAGCCGCTGCATGGCGAGATCAAGCTGCCCGGCATGGCCAACCAGTTCTATCGCGAGCGCGTCGACCAGCATCTGCGCATCGGGCTGCGTGCGGTCGAGCTGCTGCGCAAGCGCCACCTGACCCAGCTGCACAGCCGCAAGCTGCGCAGCTTTGCCGAGGTGGCGTTTCAGTAGCCCAGTCCGCGCAGCAGCCGCAGCGCGGTCTCGAAATCAAAGGCACGGATGCGCTCGCCGAGTTCATGGGCGCGCGCCCCATGCCGGGCGCGCAGTGCCGAGGCCAGCTCGCGGTAACGCTCGACGGCGCGGAAATCGCCGGCCGCCAGCAGCGCCGCCAGCCCGGCCAGCCTGGTGGGGTCGGGCGGCGGCTCGTCGAGCTCGGCCGGGCGCGTCTCCTCCATCAGCGGCGCGGCCCGCAGATCCTGCACCAGCGCATCCAGGGCCGCCGAGGCGCGCTCGACCAGCGGCCGCATCTGCGCCGCCGGCAGCTCGTCGCCGGCCTCGATACGGCCCGCCAGCTCGCTGAGCTGCTGGGCCCCGACCGCCGCCGCCGCGCCCTTGAGCGAATGGGCAAAGCGCCGCAGCGTGTCGCCGGCGCCGACCTCGATCCCCGCGGCCAGGGCCGGCATGCCGTCCTGGAAGTGATGGGCGAACTGCTGCAGCACGCGCCAGTAGGTGGCCGGCCGCCCGCCCGTGTAGCGCAGACCTTGCACCACATCCAGGCCCGGGATCCGCGTCAGCCAGTCCGGCAGCAGCTCGGCCTCGCTGACCACCACATCGGCCAGCGGCTCGGGCGGCGGCGGCAGTGCCTCGACCGAGTGAGCGCGCGCGGGCAGCCATTGCAGCAGGCGCGCATAGAGCTGGGCCGGCGCCACCGGCTTGCCGACATGGTCGTTCATGCCGGCGGCCAGGCAGGCGGCGCGGTCCTCGCCAAAGGCATTGGCCGTCATCGCGACAATCGGCAGCGCCGCCATGCCGGGCAGGCGGCGGATCTCTCGGGTCGCCTGCAGCCCGTCCATCACCGGCATCTGCATGTCCATCAGCACCAGCTGGTAGTCGTTGCGCTGCACCAGCTGCAGGGCCTGCCGACCATTCGAGGCCAGGTCCACCGTCAGCCCGGCCGCGTGCAGCAGCTCCTGGGCTACGTCCTGGTTGATCGGGTTATCCTCGACCAGCAGGATGTGCGCGCCACCATGCCGGCTGGCCAGCTGGTCCAGCGCCTCGCGCTCGCTGCCCGCCGCCGAGGCCATCGCGGCGGCCGCATCGGCCCCATCGGCGGCCGGCAAGCGCGCGGTAAACCAGAAGCGGCTGCCCCGCCCCGGCTGGCTCTCGACCCCGACCTCGCCGCCCATCAGCTCGGCCAGGTGGCGGGTGATGGCCAGGCCCAGGCCGGTGCCACCATAGCGCCGCGTGGTCGAGCTGTCGCCCTGCTCGAAGACGCGGAACAGGCGCTGCTGCTGCTCGGCCGTGATGCCCACGCCGGTGTCGCTGACCTCGAAGCGCAGCAGCTCCGGGCCCAGCGGCTCGCCATGCAGCCGTACCGAGCCCTGCTCGGTGAACTTGATCGCATTGCTGAGCAGGTTCAGCAGCGCCTGCGACAGGCGGGTCGCGTCGCCGCGCACCCAGGGTGGCAGCGCGTCGGCCACCAGGCTCAGCTGCAGGCCCTTGTCGCGCGCGCGCTCGCCCACCAGATCGCAGCAGCGCGTCAGCAGCTCGCGCAGCGCGAAGGGCTGGTCCTCCAGCTCCAGCTTGCCGGACTCGATCTTGGAGAGATCGAGGATGTCGTTGATGACCTGCAGCAGGTGCTGGGCCGCGCCGTCGAGCTTGGCCAGCCGGTCCTGGGCCAGCGCATCGCGGCTGTCGCGCCGCAGCAGATGGGTCAGGCCGATGATGGCATTCATCGGCGTGCGGATCTCGTGGCTCATATTGGCCAGGAAGGCGCTCTTGGCCAGGCTGGCCGCCTGGGCCGCCTGCGTCACCTCGGCCAGCTCGGCGGTGCGCGCCTGCACCAGCTCCTGCAAATGGTGGCGATGCTGGTCGAGCTCGGCGCTCTGGCGCTTGTGCGCGCTGATGTCCTCGCCGATCGACAGCACATGGGTGACGCGCCCGTCGGCCTGGCGGATCGGCGCCATATGGACGAACTCGTGAAAGATCTCGCCGTTCTTGCGATGGTTCAGCAGCTCGCCCGACCAGTTCTGCCCCTGCTGCACGGCCCGCCGCATCTGCTGCACGCGCTCGCGCGGGCCGCGCTGCGGCTGCAGCTCCAGCCGCGTGCGGCCCAGCACCTCCTGGCGGCCGAAGCCGTTGATGCGGGTGAAGGCCGCGTTGACGTATTCGATTGCGCCGGCCAGGTCCGAGATCAGGATGCTGGTGGGGCTTTGCTCGACCGCCAGCGAGAGCTTGCGCAGCAGCTGTTCGCTGGCGCGCTTGTCGCTGATGTCGGTGAAGGAGCTGACGACGCTGACAATGCTCTGGCCGTCGGTCGAGCGCAGCGGCTCGGCATTGAGCGTGAGCCAGCGCCGCTGCCCGGCCCGGCTGCGCACGCCCAGCTGCAGGCCGTGCTGGCCCTGGCCGGTGCTCAGCACACGGCTCAACGGCAGCTCGCTGGCCGCCAGCGGCTGGCCCTCGTTGTCGCACATCTCGAGCGCGCGCCACTGCCAGTCGGCCGCCTGCATCTGCGCCTGGCCGTAGCCGAGGATGCGTTCGGCGGCCGGGTTGCTGGCCAGCACACGCCCGGCAATGTCGAAGATGATCACGCCCTCGCTGAGGGCCGAGACCATCGAGCGGTACAGGCGCTCGCTCTCCTGCAGCGCCTGCTCGATGCGCTGGCGCTCGCCGATGTCCGCGCGCAGCAGCTCGGACGACTCCTGCAGCGCCTGCTCGATGCGGCGGCGCTCGCCGATGTCGCTGACGATGCCCAGCACCGCCGGCCGGCCCAGGTAGCTCATGCGGCTGGCGCGCAGCTCGATCCAGACCCGCCCGCCCTGCTTGTCGAGCCAGCACAGCTCGTAATGGCGCTGCGGCTCCGGGCCGGCGCCGGTGCGCGCCAGGAAGCGCGCGGTCCACAGCTCCAGGAACTCGGGCGCCACCACCGCCGCGAACGGCAGGCCGACGAACTCGTCCTCGGTATAGCCCAGCAGCTTGGGCAGGGCCGGATTGGCGAACACGAAACGCAGATCCTGGGCCACGAAGACCCCGTCTGCCAGCGCCTCCAGCAGGGTGCGGCTGCGCAGCTCGCTCTCGGCCAGCAGCGCCTGGGCCCAGCGCTGCCGCCGCAGCCGCCAGACCACGGCGGCGATCAGCATGGCCAGCAAGGTGCTCGCGCCTATCCAGCGCGCCTCGCCCCAGACCTTGGCATCGACCTCGGCACGCGCCACCTTGCTGACCAGCAGCCAGTCGGTGCCGGGCACGGCGCGCAGCGCGCCCAGCGAGGGCACGCCGGCATAGTCGAGGCCGGTGATGGTCAGCCCCGGCAGCGCCCCCTCCCGCAGCGCCTGGCCCACCAGCAGCTCGGGCCGGTCCAGCGGCCGGCGCAGCCGGCCGGCCGAGCCGGGCTGCTGGCGCAGCTCGCTGAGCGCCAGCGCCTCGTCGCCGACGCGCCGCCACAGCACCGACTCGCCGCTCTGGCTGGGCAGCGGCCAAGCCGCGAGCAGCGGGTAGAGCTGGTCCCAGGGGCTGATGCGCAGCACCACGGCGGCCGGCGGCGCCGCCCCGGCACGCGCGCGCAGCGGCACGACGATGTCCAGCCGCTCCGGCAGCGTGGCCGACTCGACCGCATAGATGTCGGTGCGCGCCGTCTTGCCGCTGGCCAGCGCCTGCTGCACGGCGGCGCGCAGCTCGGGCGGCGGCTTGTCGGGCCCGGGACCGTCGCGCGAGACGATGCGGGCCTGCGCATCGAGCAGCAGCACCCGGTGCATCTGCATGGCGCCGGCAAAGCGGGTCAATTCCTGCATCAGGCGCTGCTGCGCGGCCGCGTCGGCACGCTCGGTCCAGGCCTGGTACCACTCGCCCAGCTGGCCATGCTCGGCGACAAAGCTGGCGGCCCGCAGCTGCGTCTCGAGCCAGGCCCGCACCTGGCTGGCGCGCAGCGCGGCAATGGTCTCCAGCCGCGCCGCCTCCTGCGCATGGTGCTGGCGCCGCGAGTAGTCGAGCGCCAGCAGGCCCAGCAGCAGCAGGCCCAGCAGCGTCGCCAGCAGGGTCAGGTATTGCGCACGACGCGCCGGCAGGGGCAGGCTCGGAGCGCCAGGCATCTAGCGCTCGGCGACCGCCACGGCCGAGGATGGATGCCCGGGATCGGCCAGGCGCCGTGCGATCGAGCAGAACTCGTCGAAGCAGGCGACAAAGGCATCGACCACATCCGGGTCGAAATGGCTGCCGCGCTGCTCGACGATATGGGCCCGCGCCGCCTCGTAGCTCCAGGCCTTCTTGTAGACGCGCGGACTGATCAGCGCGTCGAACACATCGGCCAGCGCCATCAGCCGCGCCGCCAGCGGGATCGCCTCGCCCACCAGGCCCTGCGGGTAGCCGCCGCCGTCCCAGCGTTCGTGATGGCTGCGCGCGATGTCCTTGGCGTAGTGCAGGAAGTCGACACCGCCACCCGGCCCGGCATCGCGCTCGGCCAGCTCGATGGCCTCGGCACCGAGCGCGGCATGGGTCTTCATGATCAGCCACTCGTTGGCGTCGAGCTTGCTGGGCTTGCAGAGAATGCGGTCCGGGATGCCGACCTTGCCGATATCGTGCAAGGGCGCCGAGCGCGCCATCAGGTCCACCGTCTTGGTATCCAGGCGCCGCGCAAAACGCGGTGTGCCGATCAGCTGCGTGCCCAGCTGGCGCACATATTCGCGGGTACGGCGCAGATGGTTGCCGGTTTCGTTGTCGCGGGTCTCGGCCAGGCGGGCCAGCGCATGGATGCCGATATCGCGCAGGCGCTGGTTCTCGGCCATGCGGCGCTCGATCTCGAGCTCCAGATCGTGGTTCTGGTCGGCCAGGCGTTCGCGCGCGCGGCTCAGCTCCACATGGGCGGCCACCCGGGCCAGCAGCACCGGTGGCCGTATCGGCTTGGTGATGTAGTCGACCGCGCCGTGCAGCAGGCCGCGCTCCTCGTCCTCGGTGGCCCCCATCGCGGTGACGAAGATCACCGGAACGCTGCGGCTGCGCGGCTCGGCGCGCAGCCGCTCCAGCACCGCATAGCCGTCCAGGCCCGGCATCATCACATCCAGCAGGACCAGGCTGGGCAGCGGCTCCAGCTGCATCAGCTGCAGCGCCCGCTCGCCCGAGTTGGCCGCCCGCACCTGGTAGAGCGGCTGCAACAGTTCACCCAGCACGGTCAAGTTCTCGGCGTTGTCGTCCACGATCAGGACGAGCGGCCGCTGGCTCATAGGCATTTTTTTGGCTCCCTGCACTGCCCGACGACCGATGGTCGCATTTGCCGCGCATCAAGCCAAGCCCGGGCACGCCGGATTGCGCCCCGCACGCGACAGATTGGTGCGCGGCCCGAAATGCCACCACAATGCACGGGCCACAGGCCTGCTCATTCAGACCGCCATGCACTTCGATATCGCCACGCTTTTCAGTCTGCTCGTGATCCAGGCCCTGGCCCTGGCCCTGGTGCTGCCGGTGCTGATGGGCTGGCGCAACGCCAGCCCCGGCGCCCGCCATGCCCAGGTCGGCATGGGCCTGCAGGGCGCCGGCTGGCTGGCCCTGCTGCTGGCCTCGGTGCTGTGGGACCGGGCGCTGGGCACCGTGGCGATGGGCCTGATCAGCGCCTCGCTGAGCGCCCTGTGGCTGGCGATGAATGACTGGCTGGGCCGGCGCCGCGGCCGGCGCCTGATGCTGGCGCTGCCGCCGGCGGTGGCCCTGCTCTATCTGCTGAGCTTCGACAGCTATGTCTGGCGGGTCGGCCTGTCCAATCTGGTCTTCGTGCTGCAGCTGCTGATGATCTGCGTCACGCTGGCCCAGCCACCCAAGGCCCTGGAGCCCGAGCTGGCGCGGCCGAGCCGGCGCTGGCGCGGCCTGCTGCTGGGCTGCCTGCTGCTGCTGGCGCTGCTGACCCTGTGGCGCGCCTGGCTGGCGGTGTTCGCGACCGCCAGCTACCCCGACTTCTACACCCCGCACCCGGTCAATGTGCTGGCCGCCGTGCTCAGCAATGTCGCGGTGACGCTGAGCCTGGCGGCCGTGCTGGTGGCCTGGCGCGGCGAGACCGAGGGCGCCTTTCTGCGCCTGGCCCAGACCGATGTGCTGACCGGCCTGAACAACCGCCGCGCCTTCAGCGCCCGCGCGGTCGACATGATCTCGATGGCGCGGCGCTACCAGGAGCCGCTGGCGCTGATGATGCTGGACATCGACTTCTTCAAGGCCGTCAACGACAGCCATGGCCACGAGGTCGGCGACAAGGCACTGCAGCTGTTCGCCCGCTGCCTGCGCGAGCAGCAGCGGCTCGGCGATCTGGTCGGCCGGGTCGGCGGCGAGGAATTCGCGGTGCTGATGGCGCGCTGCGACGCCCAGGGCCCGCAGGCGCTGGACAAGCGCATGCGCGACGCGCTGGCCCTGATGGCCCCCAAGGAGCTGGGCTTCGCGCTCGACTTCAGCGCCGGTTGGGCCCGGCTGCGCCACGGCGACCGCAATATCGCCGACCTGATGCGCCGCGCCGACGCCGCACTCTACGAGGCCAAGCGCGCCGGGCGCGGGCGGCTGCAGGCCGAGCCGGGCCTGGAGGGCTGAGCGAACGAGGCAGCGGCTGGCACGCCGCTTGCATAAGGGAATACCAGGCCCCGCCGCCTCCAGAAGAAGCGGTGGGTTCCCGGCCCGATCAGCAGTCCACCATCCGCCATGTTCCTCCGCCAAGCCAAGTCCGCCCTCGTCTCACCCGCCGCCCGCGACCTGGGTTTCCAGGCCGAGCTGTATGAGCTCAGCACGCAGCGCCAGACCCGCTACGAACCCAGCCTGCCGGCGGTGCGGCGCCTGACATCGCGTGATCTGCAATGGCTGCCGGCGCTGTGCGATCTGCTGACCGACAGCGTGCATCACGGCGCCTCGCTGGGCTTTCTGGCGCCGATGTCGCGCTATGCGGCGCTGGACTACTGGCACGGCGTGTTCGCCAAGCTGGGCCAGCATCACAGCCTTTGGATCGCCTGCGAGGGCCAGGCCGACCGGCCCGCCCAGCTGCAGGGGGCGGCCCAGCTGTCGCTGTGCCCGCAGGCCAATGCCCACCATCGCGGCGAGGTGCAGGGCCTGATGGTGCACAGCCAGTCGCGCGGCCGCGGCATCGCCAGCCAGCTGATGACCAGTGTCGAATGTGCCGCCATGCAGCAAGGCCGCACGCTTTTGGTGCTCGACACCCCGGCTGCCAGCCAGGCCGAGGCCGTCTATGTCCACCTCGGCTGGCAGCGGGTCGGCGAGATCCCCGACTACGACAGCTGCGCCGAAGGCCGGCTGCACAGCACCGCGCGCTACTACAAGCGCCTGCAGATGCCGCGCTGAACCTAGGGGGACGACAGGACCGCCGCGACGGGTCTATCGTCGGGGCGGCCTCGTCGCCGCCCTCCGGCTTCATGGCCGACGCAAAACCAACAAGGCCCGTCACGGGCCCAAGGAGACGCCTGCCATGAAACTCGGAACCCTCAGGGTCGCCGCAGCGATCCCTTTTGTCTTGCTGCCCCTGTGCAGCCTCGCGCATGGCGATCATCACGATGATCGCGGGCCGCGCACCGCGCTGGAGCTGCTGTCCGGGCCGGCCGAATGGGTCAGCGGCGGCGACGCCCGCATCGCGCTGCACGCCGCGCCGGGCCTGCGCGACAAGCTCGTGCTGTGGCTCAATGACAGCCGCATCCAGCCGGTCTGGCAGCAGCGCGGCGACCGGCTCGAAGCGGTCATCAGCGGCCTGGTCGAGGGTCGCAACCGCCTGCTCTTGCGCCACCGCAGCGGCGCGGTGCTGGACAGCCTGAGCCTGAACAACCACCCGATCACCGGCCCGCTGTTCTCCGGCCCGCAGCAGCAGCCCTTTGTCTGCACCAGCCAGCAGGGCGCGGTCGGCAAGCCGGCCCTGGTGGACGCGGCCGTGCCGCCGGGCAACCCGGTCAAGGACGGCCTGGGCAATCTGCTGGGCTATAGCCGCGACTGCAGCATCGCGACCTTCGTCACCTATTGGTACCGCAGCACCGGCAATCAATGGAAGCCGCTGCCGGCCGACGGCAGCCGCCCGGCCGACATCGCCAGCACCACGCTGGCCGACGGCCGCGTCGTGGACTTCGTCGTGCGCCAGGAGCGCGGCACGATCAACCGCTTTCTCTACAGCTTCGCGATGCTGGCGCCGCGCGGCGAGAGCCCGGCGGCGCCGGACCTGGGCCTGTGGAACGGCCGGCTGCAATACTGGTTCCAGGGCGGCGTCGCGATCGGCCACAGCCAGGGCACGCTGCATGGCGGTGCGATGAATGCCGACATCCTGCGCAGCGGCACGGCCATCGTGCACTCCAGCGGCAACAACACCGGCACCCACTACAACCTGCAGCTCGCGGCCGAGACCGCGCTGATGACCAAGGAGCGCTTCATCGAGCGCTACGGCCGGCCGCTCTACACCTATGGGCTGGGCGGCTCGGGCGGCGCGATCCAGCAATACATCCTGCAGCAGAACCAGCCCGGCATCCTCGATGCGGCGCTGCCGGTGCAGAGCTATCCGGACATGGTGACCCAGACCATCCATGTCGGTGACTGCGAGCTGCTGGAGCACTATATGGACGCGACCGACCGCGCCAACCCGAGGTGGCGGGTCACGAAGAACCGCACATGGCTGGTCGGCTTCAACGCCGAGGAGGCGGTGGCCGACCCGCTGGCCGGCCTCAAGGCGGGCCTGGGCTACAGCACCGCGCTGGGCTCGACCGAGTGCGTGAAGTCCTGGCGCGGGCTGTCGCCGCTGACGATGAACCCGCATTACGGCCAGGTGCCGAACCAGCAGTTCTACGAGCCGCAGAGCGATATCGCGGCGATACGCTGGACCCATTACGACGATCTGCGCACGATCTACGGCGTCGATGCCAGCGGCGCGGCGCGGCCCACCTGGGACAACGTCGGCGTGCAGTACGGCTTGCGCGCGCTGAAGGAAGGCCAGATCACGCCGACCGAGTTCCTCGATCTGAACCGCAAGATCGGCGGCTGGAAGCATCCCAGCGAGATGGTGCAGGAGGGCTTCCCCTTCCTGGGCGGCTTCGATCCGGCCAATTTCGACCCCTGGAGCCGGCGCAATATGAACCTCGCCCCGGCCCCGGACCAGCCGGCGCCGCGCACCCGCGGCGACAGCCGAGCCCAGCGCGCGGCCTACAGCTCGGGCATGGTGTTCGGCGGCCGGCTGGAGATCCCGACCATCGACCATCGCCAGTACCTGGAGCGCGAGCTGGACATGCACAACGCCCACCAGTCCTTCGCGGTGCGCCAGCGCATGCGCGAGGAGATGGGCCACAGCCGCCATCTGGTGATCTGGTTCACCGACACGATGCCCGGCCAGCCCAAGGCCAGCCAGACGCTGGATGCGGTCGCGGTGATGGATGAGTGGATGGCCAATATCCGCGCCAATCCAAGAAAGAGCCTGGCCCAGAACCGGCCGGCGCGTGCGGTGGACAGCTGCTTCGATCTGCAGGGCCGGCTGATCTATGCCGGCGAGGATGCCTGGAACGGCATCCTCGACCACAAGCCCGCCGGCCCCTGCACCCAGCGTTTCCCGCTCTACGGCACCTCGCGCACGATGGCCGGCGCGCCGCTGGAGGGCGGCATCTACCAATGCGCGCTGAAGTCCGTCGAACGGGCGCTGCGCGACGGCACTTACTGGCCCTGGGTGCCGGATGCGGCGGCCATCACGGCACTGAAGAGCACCTTCCCAGAAGGCGTCTGCGACTACAGCCGGCCCGACCGGGCACGGCCGCGCTGGTAGAGCTGGCTCAGGCGGCCGCCACCAGCTCGGCGACGGCCGTGATGCGGGCCTGCAGATCGCGCCAGGGCCAGGTCTTGCCCGAGCCGGGCACCAGCGCGATCTCCAGCAGGGCCGCGCCGTGCAGCGCGGCCCAGACCGTCTGGGCGCGCAGGTCCGCATCGCCGCCCGGCAGCCGGGCCAGCAGCTCGCGCAGCAGCGCATAGGCGTCGGGCGCGCCGTCGGCTTCGGCCGGCAGCGGGTCCAGGGTCAGCAGCCGGTAGTGGTGCGGATGGGCCACGGCCCAGCGCAGATAGGCGGCGGCCATGCGGCGCAGCGCGGCGCGCGCATCGCCGGGGCCGCTGAGCTGCCCCTCCAGCGCCGCCCGCAGGCCTTCGCGGCCCTCGGCCCCCAGGCGCGCCAGCAGCGCCGCCTTGTCGGCGAAGAAGCTGTAGAGCGTGGCATGGGAATAACCGACCGCAGCCGCCACCTCACGCAGGGTCACGGCCTCCTGGCCCTGCGCGACAAACAGCGCCCGCGCCGCGTCGACGATGCCCTGCTCCAGCGCCTCCTTGTGCGCGGCCCGGCGCAGGGCCGAGGCCGTCGCCTTCTTCAGCGGCCCCTCGGGCTTGGGCGTCTTGGCGCGCTGGCGCGGCTGCGGCTTGGCCAGCGGTTTCTGCAGCGCGTCGGGCGCCGGCGACACCACCCCCGAGGCCCGGTGCATGCCCTTGGCACCGCTGGCGCGTGGCGGCGGGTTCAGATGCGGGTTTGCAATTTTTCTAACCATTGGTTAGTATTTTGTCATTGGCTATTCAAACCGCAAGACTACACCAGCACAAGGCAAGCAATGACCGAAGGACTGCATCTGCAAACCGTGGCGCGTGGCGACACGAGCGCCCTGCCTGCGCTGACGGCGCTGCTGCTGGACGCCGTCAAGCGGGGCGCCTCGCTGGGCTTTCTGGCCGCGCTGGACGAGGCCGAGGCCGGCGCCTACTGGCAGGCGGTGCTGGCCAGGCTGGGCCCGAGCCACAGGCTGTGGCTCTTGTCCCAGGGCGGGCACTTGCTGGGCACGGCCCAGCTCGCGCTGTGCGAGAAGCCCAATGGCCGCCACCGCGCCGAGGTGCAGAAGCTGATGGTGCACAGCAGCGCGCGCGGCCGTGGCCTGGCCACGGTGCTGATGCAGGCGCTGGAGCGGGCCGCCCGGCTGGACGGCTGCAGCCTGCTGGTGCTGGACACCGAGGCCGGCTCCCATGCCGAGACCGTCTACCGCCATCTGGGCTGGCTCAAGGCCGGCGAGATCCCGCGCTATGCGGCCAGCCCCGATGGTCAACTGGCCGCCACCGCGCTCTACTACAAGCTGCTGGACGATCAGCAGCAGGAGAGCCGCGATGTGGAGCACGCACGAGATCAGCAACCAGGTTGACGAGCTCAGCGACTACAACCCGCTGAGCAGCGACGCCGCGCTGCGTGAGGGGCTGGTGCGCCATGGCGCCGCCTGGGCCCTGCCCCAGTTGCAGGGCTATGCCGACATCCTCGGCAGCGCCGACACCTTGGCCCTGGCCGAGCAGGCCAACCAGCAGGGGCCGACGCTGCGGACCCACGATCGGCGCGGCCGCCGCATCGACCAGGTGGACTTCCACCCCAGCTGGCATGCGCTGCTGGCGCTGTACCGCGGCCAGGGCCTGGTGTCTTTGCCCTATGACAGCGAGCGCGGCGGCCGCTGGGCGGCTTTTGCGGCCGGCTTCTATCTGCATGGCCAGATCGAAGCCGGCACGCTATGCCCGGCGACGATGACGCAGGCGGCGATCCCGGTGCTGGCCAGGGAGCCGGCACTCTATGCCCGGCTGGGCCCGGGCCTGCTGTCGCGCGCCCATGATCCGCGCGACCTGCCGCTGGACCAGAAGAGCAGCTTGTGGATAGGCATGGGCATGACCGAGAAACAGGGCGGCTCCGATGTGCGCGCCAACACCACCCGGGCCACACCGGTCGGCGCTGGCGGGCGCGGCGCCGACCATGCCTTGCGCGGCCACAAATGGTTCTACTCGGCGCCGATGAGCGATGCCCATCTGGTCGTGGCCCAGACCGAGGACGGGCCGTCCTGCTTCTTCGTGCCGCGCTGGCGGCCGGACGGGACGCGCAATGCGGTGCAGATCCAGCGCCTGAAGCACAAGCTCGGCAACCGCAGCAATAGCAGCGCCGAGGTCGAGTTCCAGGACGCCCACGGCCTGCTGCTGGGCGAGCCCGGCCGCGGCATCCCGACCATCATCGAGATGGCGACGACGACGCGGCTCAGCTGCGTGATCGGCAGCGCCGCGATCCAGCGCCAGGCCCTGGTCCAGGCCCTGCACTACACACGCCGGCGCCGAGCTTTCGGCCGCGCGCTGGCCGGGCAGCCGCTGATGCAGAGCGTGCTGGTCGATCTGGCGCTGGAGAGCGAGGCCGCCTGCGTGCTGATGCTGCGCCTGGCCCAGGCCTTCGAGCAGCAGCAGCGCGGCTGGCAGCGGCTGATGACGCCGGCCGCCAAGTTCTGGGTCTGCAAGCGCACGGTCGAGCTCTGCGGCGAAGCCATCGAGGTCTTCGGTGGCAATGGCTATGTGGACGAGGGCCCGATGGCACGGCTGTACCGCGAGGCGCCGGTCAATTCGATCTGGGAGGGCTCGGGCAATGTGATGTGCCTGGACCTGCTGCGCGCGCTCGCGCGCGAGCCGCCGTCGGCGTTCGAGCTGCTCGACGAGCTGCAGCAGATGGCCGGCGACGAGACGCTCTTGCGCACCGAGCTCCAGGCCCTGCGCGAGCTGCTGCACACCGAGCCGGCCGAAGCCCTGGGCCGTCAGCTGGCGCAGCGCCTGGTGATCACGGCCCAGGCCTGCCTGCTGCGCCGCGATGCGCCGGCCGCCATCGCCGAGGCCTTCATCGCCAGCCGCTTCGATGCGCGGCATGGCCGCTTTTACGGCGCCCTGGACACGCGCGGGCTGGACGTCCAGGCGGTGCTGGCGCGCGCCTACCCGGACTAGGGGCCGCGCAGCGCCTCGCGCATGGCCTGCAGATAGGGCTCGAAATTCTGCAGATCATTGTGGCCGGCACCGGCAATGCGCTGCAGCCGGGCTCGCGGCGCGTGCGCCAGCAGTTGCTCGGCCTGCTGCAGCGGGATCAATTCATCCTGCTCGCCATGCAGCAGCAGCAGGGGGCCGTCGAGGCGCGCGACAGCGGCGGCGGTATCGAGCGGATAGCGCAGCAGCCACCTCGGCACCCAGGGATAGTGCAGGCGCATCAGCGCGGCCATGCTGGCATAGGGCGAGACCAGCACGGTCAGCTCGGGCCTGACCTCGGCCGCCAGACCGGCGGCCAGCGCCGTGCCCAGCGAACGGCCATAGATCACGCGGCGCAGGCCCCGGTAGCGCGGCGCCACGCTGTCCCAGGCGGCCCGCACATCGGCGCGCAGCTGGGCCTCGCTGTCGATCTGGCCCGTGCTCTTGCCGTAGCCGCGATAGTCCAGCATGAAGAGGTCGTAGCCGGCGCGGCGGTAGAAGTCGACATTGACGAACCAGCTGTCCAGATTGCCGGCATTGCCGTGCAGAAAGAACACCAGGCCGCAGGGCGCCGGCAGGCGCAGATGCAGGGCCGACAGCCGGGCATCGGGCACGGCGATCTGCAGCTCGTGGACATCGTCGCCCAGCGCGAAGCGGTGCGCGGCCGGCAGCGGCTGGGGCATGAAGAGCAGGCGCTCCTGGCGCCAGTACAGCCAGGCCAGCAGCAGGCCATAGACCAGCAGCGCCAGCGCGACGACGAGCAGCAGCCGGCGCATCAGCATCCATCAAGCCCTCAGCGCGCCAGCCGCATCAGCTTGCCGCTGTCGGTCAGCAGCAGCAGCGCGCCGTCCGGCGCCTGGCGCACATCGCGGAAGCGCTCGCCCAGGCTGGCGAACATCGCCTCGCGCGCGGCCACCGTGTTGCCGCTGAGCTGCAACCGCCACAGGGCCTGGCCGGCCAGCGCGCCGGAGAACAGCTGGCCGCGCCACTCGGGGAACATCGCGCCGGTGTAGAAGACCAGGCCGGCCGGCGCCACCGAGGTCGGCACCCAGTAAGTCAGGGGCTCGATAAAGGCCGGCGCATGGACACCGCCGCCAAGCCTGCAGCCCTCGCTGACCGGCGAGCCATAGTTGCAGCCATAGCTCTTGATGGGCCAGCCGTAATTGGCGCCGGCTCGAGCGATATTGATCTCGTCGCCGCCCTGCGGGCCATGCTCGCTGAGCCAGAGCTCGCCGCTGCTCGGATGCAGGGCCGCGCCCTGCGGGTTGCGGTGGCCATAGCTCCAGATGCCGGGCCGCGCACCGGCGCCCAGCGCCGGATTGCCGGCCGGGATGCTGCCGTCGCGCTGGATGCGCACCACCTTGCCCAGGGTCTGTGCCAGGTCTTGCGCGGGGCTGCCGAGCTGGCGTTCGCCCAGCGTGACGAACAGGGTCTTGTCGTTGGAGAACACCAAACGCGAGCCGAAATGGCCGCCCCCGCTGACCTTGGGCGCCTGGCGGAAGATCACCACCACGTCCTGCAAGGCATTGCCGACCAGGCGACCACGCGCCACCGCGGTGCCGCTGCGGCCCGCTTCGGCGCCGCTGCCCGGCTCGGAATAGGACAGATAGACCCAGGACGCGCTCGCGAAGTCCGGGTCGAGCGCGACATCGAGCAGGCCGCCCTGGCCGGCCGAGACGACCGCCGGCACGCCGCTGATCGTGGCCAGCGTGCTGCGGCCATCGGCGCTGAGCAGCAGCAGGCTGCCGGCCTTTTGCGTCACCAGCATGCGGCCATCGGGCAGCAGGGCCAGGCCCCAGGGCGCCGACAAGCCGCTGTGCAGAGTCGTCAGCTGCGGCGCCGCAGCGGGCGGCGGTGTCGCCGGCGGGGTGGGCGCGGCGACCACCTCGCCGCCCCCGCCCCCGCCGCAGGCCACGGCAAAAATGACACTGGCGACAGCAAGACTCAGTTTGGACATGGATTCGAGACGCATCGTGAACTCCCGCACGGGGATGGCCCGCCAGCTTACTGCAGGCGACGGCCGCGGCGCCCGCGCAGGGTTGACGCCCCATCAGGGCCCCGCCTACACTGGGCCCCGGATTCAGGAGAGAGCATGCCCTCGCGCATGCCGCCGAAGGCGCAAGCTCCCATACTCGCTCAGGCCCCGTACTGGATCCGTCACAAGCCGAATGCTGGAGAGCGCGGTCCGCAAGGGACCGCCACCGAAGGAGCAAGGCGCACATCGGGTGATGGGCGCTGAATCTCTCAGGTATCAGGGACAGCGGGAGCGGCGCGCGTCAGGCGCACGCATGCCCGGGTTTCTTCCCTCCATAACCCACGTCCGTCTGGCGCTCAGCTCCTCCTGGAGTTCAGCATGCAAGTCATCGTTCTCGGCGCCGGCGTCACCGGCATCACCACCGCCTGGTATCTGCGCCAGGCCGGCCACGAGGTCACCGTCATCGAGCGCCAGCCGGCTGCCGGCCTGGAGACCAGCTTCGCCAACGGCGGCCAGATCTCGGTCTCGCACGCCGAGCCCTGGGCCAATCCGGGCGCGCCGCTGAAGGTGCTGAAGTGGCTGATGCGCGAGGATGCGCCGCTGCTGTTCCGCCTGCGTGCCGATGCCGCGCAATGGCGCTGGGGCCTGCAGTTCCTGCGTGAATGCACACCGGGCCGTACCGCCCACAATATCCGCAACATCGTCAGCCTGGGCCTGTACAGCCGCGCCAAGCTGCAGGCGCTGCGCGCCGCCACCGGCATCGAGTACGCGCAGCGCACCCAGGGCATCCTGCACTTCTACACCAGCGAGGCCGAGTACGAGGCGGCCCAGGAACCGGCCCGCCTGATGCGCGAGCAGGGCTGCGAGCTGGACATGAAGAGCCCGGACGAGTGCGTGGCCATCGAGCCGGCGCTGGCGCAGTGCCGCTCAAAGATCGTCGGCGGCAGCATGACCCCCAGCGACGAGTCGGGCGACGCGCACCTGTTCACGCAGGAACTGGCGCGGCTGTGCGCGGCGGCCGGCGTGCAGTTCCGCTACGAGACCCGCATCCTGGGCTTCGAGCGCAGCGGCGACCGCATCGATCAGCTCATCGTGGCCGATGCGCGCGGCGAGGTGCAGCGCCTGCAGGCCGACGCCCATGTGCTGTGCCTGGGCTCGTTCAGCCGCGGCCTGGCACGCGAGCTGGGTGTCGATCTGAACATCTATCCGGCCAAGGGCTATTCGGTCACCTTGCCGGTCACCGCGCCCGAGCACAGCTACCAGGTCTCGCTGACCGACGACGAGTACAAGCTGGTGTTCTCGCGCCTGGGCGACCGGCTGCGCATCGCCGGCACGGCCGAGCTCAACGGCTACGACACGAGCCTGAACCTGGCCCGCTGCGAGGCCATCGTGCGACGCACCCGCGAGCTGTTCCCGCAGATGAGCGACGGCTCGGGCGCGCAGTACTGGACCGGCCTGCGCCCCGCCACCCCGTCCAATCTGCCCTATATCGGCCGCAGCAGGATCGGCAACCTCTTTCTCAATACCGGCCATGGCACGCTAGGCTGGACCCACAGCTGCGGCTCGGGCGCGGCCATCGCCGACATCGTCGGCGGCCGCGTGCCGGAGCTGGATTACGCCTTCACGGCGGCCAGCCGCGCGGCGGCGCGCCCAGGGAACAGGCCTCTTGTGCCGCAGCCGCGCTTGCCCTAGGCTGTGCCCAAGCCGGGGCTCAAGACCCGGCACTGCTTCAGCCGTCATCCCTGTGCAATGACCGAAGGAGTGCGCCCATGCCCGCCAGCCACAGCAAGGCCCCAGAGACTGCAGCCCCGGGCAGTCTGGGCCTCTCCGCGCAGATCGCCCAGATCCGCGCCCTGGCCCTGGTGGGGCCGGCCGGCGCCGGCAAGACCAGCCTGATCGAGGCCTTGCTGCATCAGGCCGGCGCGATCGCTGCGGCCGGCTCGGTGGAGCGCGGCAACACGGTCAGCGACTTCGATCCGCTGGAAAAGCGCGCCCAGCATTCGCTGCATGCCTCGGTCGTGCACATGAACCATGGCGGCCTGCGCATCCATGCGATCGACACGCCCGGCGCGCCGGACTTCATCGGCCAGTCGCTGCCGGCGCTGGAGGCGGCCGACACGGCCATCGTCGTGATCAATGCGCTCAACGGCATCGAGCTGATGGCCTCGCGCATGATGGAGACCGCCGCGCAGCGCGGGCTGTGCCGCCTGATCGTGATCAACCGCATCGACGCGCCCGGCGTGCAGCTGCCGGCGCTGCTGGAGCAGCTGCGTGCGAGCTTCGGCCGCGAATGCCTGCCGCTGAACCTGCCGGCCGATGGCGGCACGCGGGTGCAGGACTGCTTCTACAGCAGCAGCGGGGCCAGCGATTTCTCGTCGGTGGCCGAGGCCCATCGCGCCTTGGTGGAGCAGGTCGTCGAGGTGGACGCGGCTTTCGTCGATCGCTATCTGAACGAGGGCGATGTCGACGCCAGCGAGCTGCATGCACCGCTGGAGCAGGCGCTGCGCGAAGGCCATCTGATCCCGGTCTGCTTTACCTCGGCGCGCACCGGTGCCGGCGTGGCCGAGCTGCTGGACGTGATAGCGCGCCTGCTGCCCAATCCGAGCGAAGGCAATCCGCCGCTGTTCCTGCGCGGCGAGGGGCCGGACGCGCTGCCGCTGCAGGCCCTGCCAGAGCCCGGCGCCCATGTGCTGGCCCATGTGTTCAAGATCAATGCCGACCCCTATCTGGGCAAGATGGGGGTGTTGCGGGTGCACCAGGGCAGCTTGACGAAGAACAGCCAGCTCTTCGTGGGCCATGCGCGCAAGCCCTTTCGTGTCGGCCACCTGTTCCTGCTGCAGGGCAAGGAGCATGTCGAGATCGAGCAGGCCCTGCCGGGCGATATCTGCGCGATCGCCAAGGTCGAGGAGCTGCATTACGACGCGGTGCTGCATGACGCGCCCGAGGACGAGCACATCCACCTGGCGCCACTCGAGTTCCCGGTACCGGTGCATGGCCTGGCGATCAGCCCGGCGCGCCATGGCGACGAGCAGCGGCTGTGGGAGATCCTGAACCGCCTGATCGACGAAGACCCCTGCCTGAAGGTCGAGCATGCCAGCGTGACCAACGAGACCCTGGTCTATGGCCTGGGCGAGCTGCATCTGCGCATGCTGCTGGAGCGGCTGCGCGAGACCTACAAGTTCGAGGTGCAGACCCAGCCGCCGCGCATCGCCTACCGCGAGACCGTCTCGAGTCCGGCCGAGGGCCACTACCGGCACAAGAAGCAGAGCGGCGGGGCCGGTCAGTTCGGCGAGGTCTATCTGCGCATCGAGCCGCTGGCGCGCGGTGCCGGCTTCGAGTTCGTCGACGCGGTCAAGGGCGGCACGATACCGGGCCAGTTCATGCCGGCGGTCGAGAAGGGTGTGCGTTCGGCACTGGACAGCGGCGTCGTCGCCGGCTATCCGCTGGTCGATCTGCGGGTCACGGTGTTCGACGGCAAGCACCATTCGGTCGACAGCAAGGAGATCGCCTTCGTCACCGCCGGCCGCAAGGCCTTGATCGCCGCCGTGCGCGAGGCGCGACCGCTGGTGCTGGAGCCCATCGTCCATGTCGAGATCAGCACGCCCGAGGCGGCCATGGGCGATATCACCGGCGACCTGGCGGCGCGGCGTGGCCAGGTCAATGGCACGCGCTCGGCCGTGCCCGGCGTGATCACGGTGCAGGGCCTGGCGCCGCTGGCCGAGCTGGCCAGCTACCAGACCCGGCTCAATGCGATGACCAGCGGCCAGGGCCGCTACACCTTGGCGCTGTCGCACTACGAGGCGGTGCCACCCAACACCCAAACGGCACTGATCTCGTCCTACAAGGTCAAGGACGAGGAGTAGCCCTCACTTGCTCGCTGCGGAGGCCGCTGCAGCAGCCTTCTGCTGGGCGCGCCACTGCGCCAGCTGGGCCAGCCACTCGGTCCAGTCCTGCGGGCCGCTGTCATAGCGCTTCTTCAGATTGGCGAGCACGTTGCCCCAGGCCCGATCGAAGTAGGCATAGGCCTTGTCCCACTCGCCGCCCTCGCCCCAGCCGGTGTGGTGCAGGCGCACCCGGGTCTCGGTCTCGCTGATGGGCTCGAAACGCAGGATCACGAATGTGCGCTGGGCCCGCGCCTCGGGCAGATGCGGCGGTGCATTCCAGTCGAAGCTGAGCATCTTCTTGGGTTGCAGCGCCAGGAAGCGCATCTCGTCGGCGCCCTTCATGCCCGGCGCGGCGCCGGGATCGATATAGATCTGGAAGGCACCGCCGACCCGCGGTTCTATCCTGGCATCGGGCGCAAAGAAGGCGACGATGCCTTCGCGGGTGGTCCAGCTCTGCCAGGCCTGGTCCAGGCTGGCCTTGATGATCACTTCTTTATCAAGACTGCGCTCGGCGGCCACCACCGGCAAGGCCGCGACGCACAGGACCCACAAAGCGCCCGCGCGCAGCAGAGAAGCCATGAAAAAAGTCATCTCGCTCTCCTCGGCCAGCCCCGGACCGGCGGCCCAGGATGAAGGGAGCTTTATCATACGCAGATGTCATCCGCTCCCCGGGACACCGCACAAGTCCGTTTGGACAATGCGATGCGCCTGTTTGAAGAATTCGTCGCCGCCACCGTCAAACACCCCGATGCCGCCACCTTGCGTGGGCTGGAGCGGCGTTTCGCGGAGCGCTTGCAGATCCAACCGAGCTACTGGAGCCAGATCAAGGGCCGCTCCCGCCAGATCGGCGAGCGGCTGGCGCGCCAGTTCGAGCAGCTGTTCCACAAGCCGCCGGGCTGGATGGATCACGACCACCCGGCCACACCGGCCGCCAGCCCGGTGCAGGAGGCCACGCCCAGCGTGCCGCAGGACGATGATGAACGCTTCATCGTCGGCCTGGTGCTGACCTATTACCGCCGCCACCCGCAGCGCGCCCGCACCCGTTTGCTGGACCTGCTGGGCGAGGTGCTGACGCCGCCGCCCACCGAGGCGGCGGCGGTCAAGCCGGCCGCCGCAGGCGGCACAGCCACCACGCGCAGCCCGGCCGGCAGCGCCCGGCCGGCGGCACTGGCGCAGATGGCCGACGATGTCGATGCCTGGCGCAAGCTGCAGCAAGGCATCGCGCCCTTGAAGCCGAAGAAGCGCTGATCCCTAACTTCTTGATCAATCACGATAAAAAGCACTTGCGCAAGATAATCAATCGTTTATCATTTGCGCAAGTTGTGGCCTGGTTCACCACAGCGACACCTTAACGCCAACACTTCAACCCGCAGGCCTCGCCGGCTTGCGATGCTGCCGCCCACCGTCCCTGGGGTCCGAACCTGGCCCCGGATCGGCGTCAGCCGTTCCCGCTCCAAGAGCCCGTCCTGCCGGCTCTGTATGTCTGGTCCCGGTTTCTCTGGTCCCGCTACGTTTCACGCTGCCCGCGCCGCAGTGGCGCCGCCGCATTGTTTATCCCGCCGCGAACCCGGTTCGCAAGGAGTGTTTTGATGACTCAGTTCACATCCCCCCGGCCGCAGATCCTGAATCTGCGCAAGCCGCGCAACCCCCTGGTCGCGCCCAGTCTGATGCGTCAGGCCGGTCGCCATGGCAGCGCGCCGAAGGCGCAGCGCCAACAAGCCAATCTCGAGTTGCGCCAGCAGATCTGGCGCAGCGACAGCGATCGCAGCCCCTGAGACGGGCAGCGACAACGATGGAGAAGAATCATGATGAGACAGCAACAAGTTCACGCGCTGCGCCGCTGGCCCGAGGCCGCGGTGAGCCAGCAAGGCTGGCGGCATAGCCTGGCCGGCGGCCTGCGCAGTGCCAGCGCTCGCCTGGCCCGTCTGGCCGAGCGTCTGAGCGGCGTCCATGGCCGCAGGCGCCGTGCGCCGGAGCTGGAGTTCTACGCCGAGGCCGGCGCGCCCGAGGGGGCGCTCTATGTGGACGGCCGCCTGGTCGGCACGCTGCACGGAGTGACACGGCTGTGATGCCAGCACTGCTGGGTCTGGTGGCGCTGGCGGTATGGGTCAAGATGGACGCAGGGATGCCGATATACGATTACCGCCACCCCTGCACCAGCAACCCGACCCGCACCCATGCCCGCGTCCACCAGCCCCATTCCGCTGCGCAAGGCCCTGCCCGATCTGTCCTGGTGGACAGCGGTGTTCCGCGACGCGGAGATTCCCGTGCTCGCGGCGACTGCCGAGTCGCTGGAGCTGATGCGGGCCAATGAGGACGCCTTCGATGCCAACAGCATCGGCGAGATGGTCGCGACCGACCCGCTGATGACCCTGAAGGTGCTGGCCTACGCGGCCTCGAATCGCTCCAGCCGGCTGCTGACCGATGCCGAGACCGTCACCGCGGCCCTGGTGCTGATGGGCATCACGCCCTTCTTCACGGCCTTCGGCCCGCAAGCGACGGTGGAGGACCGCTTGGCCGGCCAGCCCGAGGCGCTGCAAGGCCTGCAGCGGGTGCTGAAGCGGGCCGAGCGCTCGGCCCGCTTTGCGCTGGGCTTTGCCGCCCATCGCATGGACCCGGATGCGGCGGTGATCCACAGCGCCGCGATGCTGCATGACTTTGCCGAGATGCTGCTGTGGTGCCACGCGCCCGAGCTGGCGCTGCAGATCCGCGCACGCCAGCAGGCCGACCGCCATCTGCGCAGCGCGGCGGTGCAGCGCGAGATCCTGAACATCGAGCTGGCCGATCTGGAGCAGTCGCTGATGAAGGCCTGGCACCTGCCCGAGCTGCTGACCCATATCACCGACGACAAGCGCCTGCATGACCCGCAGGTGCAGTGCGTGCGCCTGGCCGTTCGGCTGGCCCGCCACACGGCCGATGGCTGGGACGACGCGGCCATCCCCGATGACGTCAACGATATCGCCGCCTTGCTGAATATGCGGCAGGAGCCGACCCTGAAGCTGCTGCACGAGCTCTATTGAGATGGCCGGCCCGACACAGGACTTCTGGCAGCAGCGTTTCGAATCCGGGCAGACGCCCTGGGACCGGGGGGCGCCGCATCCGCAGCTGCAGCTGTGGCTGGATCAGGGCCTGCTGACCCCCGAGCACGCGGTGCTGGTGCCCGGCTGCGGGCGCGGCCATGAGCTGCTGCAGCTGGGCCAGGCCGGCATCGCGGCCACCGGGCTGGACTATGCGCCGGCGGCCGTGGCGCTGGCGCGCGAGCGCCTGGGCACGCTGCCGGGCCGGGTCGAGCAGGCCGATGTGCTGCAGTGGCAGCCCGACGTACCGGTGGACCGCGTCTATGAGCAGACCTGTTTGTGCGCGCTGCATCCCGATCAATGGCGCGCCTATGCCGATCAGCTGCAGCGCTGGCTCAAGCCCGGCGGCCTGCTGCTGGCGCTGTTCATGCAGGCGCGGCGCGAGTCGGCGGCCCAGGGCTTCGTCGAAGGCCCGCCCTATCACGGCGATATCAACGCGATGCGCGCGCTGTTCCCGGCCGAGCGCTGGCGCTGGCCGGCACCGCCCTATGCGGCGGTCGCCCATGGCCAGGGCTGGGCCGAGCTGCCGGTGGCGCTGACGCGCCTCTAGACCGGCACGGCCGTCGTGTTCTTGACACGGTCCAGCACAAAGCTGGTCTTGCAGTCCTGCACGCTGGGATGCTTCAGCAGGGTCTCGGTGATGAAGCGGGCGTAGTGCGCCATGTCCTGCACCAGCACGCGCAGCAGATAGTCCATCTCGCCGGTCAGGGCCGCGCACTCGACGACCTCGGGCCAGGTCTGCACCGCCGCACGGAACAGATCCATCGGATTGCGCTTGTGGCTCTCGGTATGCTTTTCCAGCCGGACGTTGATATAGGCGGTCAGCGCCAGGCCTACCGCCTCGGGCCGCACCAGGGCCACATAGGCCGAGATCGCGCCCGACTCCTCCAGCCGCCGCACACGGCGCAGCACGGCCGAGGCCGACAGATTGACCTGGGCGGCCAGTGCGTCATAGGTGACGCGGCCGTCGAGCTGCAGCGCCCGCAATATGCGTCGGTCTATCGCATCGAGCTGGGATCCATTTTCCATAGCCTGGATTTTTGCAGGATTTCGGCGCGCCGGAAGAGTTCAGCGCCGAAACTCGCAGGAATCCTGCGCCCGCTCGCGCCTACAGTCTTGATCCATCGCAAGGCATACGCAGGAGACCCCGCCATGGCAGCATTCACCCCCTGGGACAACCCGATGGGCACCGACGGCTTCGAGTTCATCGAGTTCGCCGCCCCCGATCCGACCGCTTTGGGCCAGCTCTTCGAGACCATGGGCTTCACCGCCGTGGCCAAGCACCGCCACAAGAACGTGACGCTGTACCGCCAGGGCGGCGTGAACTTCATCATCAACGCCGAGAGCGACAGCTTTGCCCAGCGCTTCGCGCGCCTGCACGGCCCGTCGATCTGCGCGATCGCCTTCCGCGTCAAGGACGCCGCCCAGGCCTACAAGCGCGCGCTGGAACTGGGCGCCTGGGGCTTTGACAACAAGGCCGGCCCGATGGAGCTGAACATCCCGGCGATCAAGGGTATCGGCGATTCGCTGATCTATTTCGTCGACCGCTGGCAGGGCAAGAACGGCGCGCCCACCGGTGCGATCGGCAATATCAGCATCTACGACGTCGACTTCGTGCCGCTGCTGGACGCGGCCGGCCAGCCGATCGACGCCAACCCGGTCGGCCATGGCCTGACCTATATCGACCACCTGACCCACAATGTGTTCCGCGGCCGCATGAAGGAATGGGCCGAGTTCTACGAGCGCTTCTTCAATTTCCGCGAGGTGCGCTACTTCGACATCGAGGGCAAGCTGACCGGCCTGAAGAGCAAGGCCATGACCAGCCCCTGCGGCAAGATCCGCATCCCGATCAACGAGAGCAGCGACGACAAGAGCCAGATCGCCGAGTATCTGGACCTCTATCACGGCGAAGGCATCCAGCACGTCGCGATGGGCAGCGACGACATCTACAAGACCGTCGAAGGCATGCGCGGCACCGGCGTGCAGTTCCAGGACACCATTGGCACCTACTTCGACCTGATCGACAAGCGCCTGCCGGGTCATGGCGAAAACGTCGAGGAACTGCGTCGCTTGAAGATCCTGATCGACGGCGCCGCCCATCTGGACGCGCCCAACGAGCTGCTGCTGCAGATCTTCACCAAGGAGGTGATCGGCCCGATCTTCTTCGAGCTGATTCAGCGCAAGGGCAATGAGGGCTTCGGCGAGGGCAATTTCAAGGCCTTGTTCGAGAGCATCGAGCTGGACCAGATCCGCCGCGGCGTGCTCAAGGCCGAGGCCTGAAGTCAGCGGCGCTCAGCTCGCCCAGCACCTCATCGAGCACCGCGCCGTCAAAAGCCAGCCGGAGATGGCCGACACCGGGCTTGTAGCGAGCCTCGGCGTCGGCCAGCACGGCGGTGCCGGCCGGGCAGACGATCTGGTCGCAGTTGCTGTAGTAGCAGATGAAGCGCTGGCGGAATTCGGGCGCTTCCTGCGCGGCCAGTTCCTGCAGCCAGGCGCTGCCGCGCCGCATCTGACGGGCGTTGGTGGCCGATGAGAAATTGGCCATCAAGGTGCCGGCATGGGGGCTGCCCAGCGTGACGATGCGGTGCAGGCGGGCGGTATCGCCGCCATGGCGGCGCCACCAGGCCCGCACCGCCAGCCCGCCCATGCTGTGGGCGACGATCAGCGGCGGCCGGCCGGTCGCCTGCGCCAGGCGGCGCACCGCCGCCTCGATGGCGTCCGCATAGGCGTCGATCGAACCGAAGGCCGGCTCCATGCTCAGCGCCAGATAGGCATGGCCGCGCTGCCGCAGCTGCGGCAGCCAGTGATTCCACAAGCCCCGGTTGCAGGTATAGCCATGCAGCAGCAGCACGCCGCGCGGCGCTTGCGCCGACGCGCTCGGCGGCGGCAGATGATCGGGCAGGCGCCGCTCGGCAAAGGGCTGCTGGACACCAAACACCCACTCGCAGGTCCAGAACTCGGCCCACCAGGCGCGCAGCAGCTGCAGCGCGCGTGGCGACGTGGTCGCGCTCGCGTTGATGCGCAGCAAGAGGCCGAAATTCACCGCCATCACCAGGCCATAGAACCAGAACAGCAGCAGGCCGGTCGAGATCGCCAGCACCGGCCCGCGTGGCCACAGCCACAGCAGCGCGCCCAGGGCCAGCAGCAGACGCAGCATCATTTGAAAACGTTGGATACGAGCATTCATCTCGGCATCATCGCCGATGGGCAGGCAGGCATAGCCCGGCACAATCGCCGCTTACCGCACCAGATCACGCCACCGGCCGCCCATGCCCACCGAGACCGCCAGTCAAGCCCAGCGGATCCTGAACCACCTGCAGATCGTCAGCGCGCAGCTGGCCTTGCGGGCGGCCTCGCCGCCGCTGCTGGCCAAGGTTCAGGCGCTCAAGCGCTATCAGCAGGCACGCTTCGAGCGCAGCTATGCCGATCTGCTGCAAAGCCCGCGCTATGCCGGCGCCGCCCGCTTTTTCCTCGAAGAGCTGTACGGCCCGGGTGACTTCAGCCGGCGCGATGCGCAGTTCGCGCGCGTTGTGCCGGCCCTGGTCAGGCTGTTCCCGGCCGAGGTGGTGACCACGGTGGAGCAGCTGGCCCAGTTGCACGGCCTGTCCGAGCAGCTCGATACGCGGATGGCCCAGCAATTGGACAGTCCGGCGCTGGACCGGGTCGCCTATATCGGCGCCTGGCAGGCCTCGGCTCGCCCGGCCGAGCGAGAGCAGCAGATCGCGCTGACCCTGGCCATCGGACGGGCCATGGAAGGCTTCACACGCAAGCCGCTGCTGCGCCAGGCCTTGCGCATGATGCGCGGGCCGGCGGCGGCGGCCGGCCTGTCGGAGCTGCAGCATTTTCTCGAGAATGGTTTCGACACCTTCAAGGCCATGCAGGGCGCGCAGGGGTTTCTGGACATCGTGCAGCAGCGGGAACAGGCTCTTGTCGACGCGCTGTATGCGCCCGATGCGCTGGCGCGGCTGGCGGCTTGTCCCCCAGGTGACGAGTCACTAGGGCAATTACCCTAGCCCTCGCCCCCCTGCGCAGCCGAGTATCAGTCACCGCAAACAAGGCCGTCCCCACGCAGGGACGCGAAGGAGACAACGGTGCAAGATTTGGCGACCAAGCCCTGGCTGAAGAGCTACCCGGAGGGCGTGCCGGCGGAGATCCGTGTGGACGCGTACAAATCGCTGGTGGAACTGCTGGAAGAGGCTTTCCGCAAACACGCCGATCGCGATGCGGCGGTCTGCATGGATCAGCGCCTGCGCTTTGGCGAGGTCAACGAACTCTCTCAGGCGCTGGGTGCCTGGCTGCAGTCCAAAGGTCTGGAGCGCGGCGCGCGCGTCGCCATCATGATGCCCAATGTGCTGCAGTACATGG
Source organism: Roseateles cavernae (assembly GCF_040187885.1). Lineage (NCBI taxonomy): Bacteria > Pseudomonadati > Pseudomonadota > Betaproteobacteria > Burkholderiales > Sphaerotilaceae > Roseateles > Roseateles cavernae. The sequence continues at coordinate 2,436 of NZ_JBDPLH010000002.1, read as the reverse complement.
TGGCGATCGCGGCCATCCTGCGCGCCGGCTATGCGGTGGTGAACATCAATCCGCTGTACACGCCGCGCGAGCTCGAGCATCAACTCAAGGACTCGGGCGCGCAGGCCATCATCGTGCTGGAGAACTTCGCGACGACTTTGGAAGAAGTCGTCGAGCGCACGCCGGTGCGCCATGTGCTGCTGACCGGGCTCGGCGATATGCTGAACTGGTGGCGCGGGCCGCTGATCAACTTTGCGGTGCGCCATGTGAAGAAGATGGTGCCCGAGTTCCGCTTGCCCACCGAGCCAGGGCGCAGCGTGACCCGCTTCAATCGCGCGCTGGAAGAAGGCTCGCGCATGAATCTGTCGCGGGTCGATGTCGGGCCGGATGACGTCGCCTTCCTGCAGTACACCGGCGGCACGACCGGCCTGTCCAAGGGCGCGACCTTGCTGCACCGCAATGTGGTGGCCAATATCCTGCAGGCCGAGGCCTGGTTCGCGCCGATGATGGCCAAGCTCGGCAACAAGCCGATGACCTCGGTCTGCGCTCTGCCGCTGTATCACATCTTTGCGCTGACGGCCTGCTATATGCTCGGCGCCCGCCTGGGGATGACGAATCTGCTGATCCCCAACCCGCGTGACATCCCCGGCTTCATCCGCACCCTGCAGAGCTACAAGGTGAATATGTTCCCGGCGGTCAACACCCTGTTCAACGCGCTGGCCAATGAACCGGCTTTTGCCCGGCTGGATTTCAGCGAACTGGTGATCTCCAACGGCGGCGGCATGGCGGTGCAGCAGGCCACCGCAGAGAAGTGGCTGAAGATCACCGGCTGCCCGGTGGTCGAGGGCTACGGCCTGTCGGAGACGGCGCCGGTGGCAACCATCAATCGCATGGATGTGCATGATTTTAATGGCTCGATCGGCTTGCCGGTGCCCTCGACCGAGATTGCGATCCGCGATGACAGTGGGCAGGACATGCCGCTGGGCGAGCGTGGCGAGATCTGCATCCGTGGCCCGCAGGTGATGGCCGGCTACTGGAACCGCCCGGACGAGACCGCCAACGTGATGTACGCGGACGGCTTCTTCAAGAGCGGGGATATCGGCGTGATGGATGCCGACGGCTATATCCGGATCGTTGACCGCAAGAAGGACATGATTCTGGTGTCCGGTTTCAATGTCTATCCGACCGAGATCGAGCAGGTCGTCAATATGCATCCCGGCGTACTGGAATGCGCAGCGGTAGGCATACCCGATTCGCGCTCCGGGGAGACGGTCAAGCTCTATGTCGTCAAGCAAGACCCGGCCCTGGCCGAAGAGGATCTGAGCGCTTTCTGCCATCAGCAACTGACGGCCTACAAGCGGCCCAAGTACATCGAGTTCCGCGACGAGTTGCCGAAGAGCAATGTCGGCAAGATCCTGCGGCGCGAGTTGCGCACAGCGGCCTGATGACACCAGAGCCGGGCAATCCTCGCTCGCTGCCCCCCGGCCTGCAGCTCATCGAGCGGGGGTGGCTGTCGTCCAACTCGGTGCTGCTGGGCGGGGACGAGCGCGGCGCCGTCCTCATCGACAGCGGCTACTGCACGCATGCGCAACAGACAGCGTCCTTGCTGGCCGCAGCCTTGGCGGCCGATGCGCCCGGCAGGCCTCTGCGCCTGATCGTCAACACCCACCTGCATTCCGACCACTGCGGCGGCAACGCGCATTTGCAGGCACTGCACCATTGCCCGATCTGGATTCCACCCGGTGGCTTTGAGGCGGCCCAAGACTGGAACGAAGCCGGGCTCAGCTACAACGCGACCGGCCAGCAGTGCCCCCGGTTTACGCCCACCCGAGCCCTCGCACCGGGAGAGCGACTGCGGCAGGCCGGAAGGGCCTGGGAAGTTCACGCCGCGCCGGGTCATGATCCCCATTCCATCATCCTGTTCGAGCCGGCATCGCGGCTGCTGATCTCGGCCGATGCGCTGTGGGAACGAGGCTTCGGCATCGTCTTCCCCGAGATCGATGGCATAGACGCTTTTGACGAGGTCCAGGCCACGCTGGAGTTGATCGAATCCTTGAATCCCGCACTGGTCATCCCAGGTCACGGTGCGCCGTTCGACGACGTCGCCGCCGCGCTGAGCGAGGCGCGTTCGCGCCTGGCATTCTTCCGGCAACGCCCCGACCGTCATGCGCGCCATGCGGCGAAGGCCTTGATCATGTTTCATCTGCTGGAGGCCACGAGCCAAGCTCAGCAACTTCTGCTGGACTGGCTGATGGTGACGCCGATTCATCGCAAGCTGTGGCAGGGCTATTTCCAATCACAAAGCCTGCAGGCCTGGAGTATGGAGTTGATCGATGAGTTGCTGAAGAGCGGCGCCATACGGCGGCGCGACGGGCAACTGCAGCCCACATGAGCTGACCAAACCCCCCAAAGAAAAACCCCCGTCTCTTGCGAGGCGGGGGTTTTTGGGGATATTAG
>NZ_JBDPLH010000019.1:0-16858 GCF_040187885.1 Roseateles cavernae | reverse complement strand
CGCCATCCGTGAAGGCGGTCGTACCGTCGGCTCCGGCGTCGTGGCGACCATCATCGCTTAAAGTTAGAAGGCCACAGGGGCATAGCTCAATTGGCAGAGCGTCGGTCTCCAAAACCGAAGGTTGGGGGTTCGAGACCCTCTGCCCCTGCCAGTCGCTTCGGATAAAAGCGACCGGTCCAAGTGGTCAAGCATCAGCCCGCGGGAACTGTTCCCGGCGGGCTTTGCTGCTGTTGGGTATCCCGTGATTTGATTGTCTGGGCCGGGTGGTTTGCCGCCGGGTACAGGTGCTAAAGAAAGTTCTATGTCCAATCCTCAAGTCGAAACGGTCACGACCGGCGCCGACAAGGCCAAGCTGGCTGCTGCCGTGCTCTTGCTGGTGGGCGCGCTGGTGGCTTTTTACGCGCTCGCCAAGCAGGGCCCGATCGCCCAGTGGGGTGCGTTGCTGGTGCTGCTGGTCGCCGCTGCTGCCGCGTTCTTCACCTCGGAGTCGGGCAAGTCGCTGATTGCCTACGGGCAGGACTCGGCGCGCGAGGTGCGCAAGGTCGTATGGCCGACGCGCAAGGAGGCGACGCAGATGACGGGTTATGTGTTCGCCTTCGTGCTGGTGATGGCCTTGTTCCTGTGGCTGACCGACAAGACATTGGAATGGGTGCTGTATGACCTGATCCTGGGCTGGAAGCGCTGAGAGGCGGAAGGACTGCAATGAGCGAAGAACAAGGCGTTGTCACCGGCGGTGAGGCCGCGGTGCCCACCGGTCTGCCCAAGCGTTGGTATGTGGTTCATGCCTATTCGGGCATGGAGAAGGCCGTCGAGCGCAATCTGCGCGAGCGCATTGATCGCGCCGGCATGCAGGACAAGTTCGGCCGCATCCTGGTGCCGACCGAAGAGGTCGTCGAGCTGAAGAACGGCAAGAAGGCTGTCACCGAGCGTCGTTTCTTCCCCGGCTATGTGCTGGTGGAAATGGTGATGGAAGATGACACTTGGCACTTGGTCAAGCACACCTCCAAGGTGACCGGTTTCGTCGGAGGCGCGAAGAACCGCCCGGCTCCGATCTCGGAAGCCGAGGTGATGAAGATCGTCAACCAGATGCAAGAAGGCATCGAGAAGCCCCGGCCCAAGGTCGAGTGGACGGTGGGCGAGGTGGTGCGCGTCAAGGAAGGCCCGTTCACGGACTTCAATGGTGCGATCGAGGAGGTCAACTACGACAAGTCCAAGGTGCGCGTCTCGGTCACGATCTTCGGTCGTGCCACGCCGGTGGAGTTGGACTTCGCGCAGGTCGAGAAGGTTTAGGGCTCGTCGGTGCCCGGCGGCTTCGGCTGCCAATACCGACCGTAGTCAGTCCGCGACGAGATGCGGACAAGAGGAGCAAAGGTAACCAGTCCTTTGCGCTAGCACTCAGGTGTCGTGGCGCTGTTCGCGCCGTGCCGCTGATTGGAGAGAAATATGGCAAAGAAAATTGTCGGCTTTATCAAGCTGCAAGTCGCTGCCGGCAAGGCGAATCCTTCGCCTCCGGTTGGTCCCGCGCTGGGTCAGCGTGGCCTGAACATCATGGAGTTCTGCAAGGCGTTCAACGCCCAGACGCAGGGCCATGAGCCGGGCATGAAGCTGCCGGTGGTCATCACCGCGTTTGCGGACAAGAGCTTCACCTTCGTGATCAAGTCGCCCCCGGCGACCGCGCTGATCAAGAAGGCCGCCAAGATCGAGAAGGGCTCGCAAAAGGCTCACCTCGAGAAGGTCGGCAAGCTGACCCGTGCTCAGCTGGAAGAGATCGCCAAGATCAAGGTCAAGGATTTGACCGCTGCTGATCTGGACGCTGCCGTTCGTACGATTGCTGGTTCCGCCCGTTCGATGGGCGTGCTGGTGGAGGGTGTTTGAGATGGCAAAGCTGACTAAGCGCCAAAAGGCCCTGCAAGGCAAGGTCGAGACCACCAAGCTGTACACGCTCGGTGAAGCCCTGAACCTCGTCAAGAGCCTGGCTACCGCCAAGTTCGACGAGTCGATCGATGTGGCCGTGCAACTGGGCATCGATGCCAAGAAATCGGACCAAGTGGTGCGTGGCGCCGTCGTGATGCCCAACGGCACCGGCAAGACCAAGCGCGTCGCCGTGTTCGCCCAAGGTGCCAAGGCTGACGAAGCCCGCGCCGCTGGTGCCGACATCGTCGGCATGGAAGACCTGGCCGAGCGCGTCAAGGCTGGCGACATGCCTTTCGACGTCGTGATCGCCTCGCCGGACACGATGCGTATCGTCGGTACCCTGGGTCAGATCCTGGGTCCGCGCGGCCTGATGCCTAACCCCAAGGTTGGCACCGTGACCCCGGACGTCGCCACCGCCGTCAAGAACGCCAAGGCTGGCCAGGTCCAGTTCCGCGTTGACAAGGCCGGCATCATCCACGGCACCCTCGGCCGTCGTTCGTTCGACACCGACAAGCTGGAAGGCAATCTGCGCGCGCTGATCGAGGCCCTGAACAAGGCCAAGCCGGCGTCGAGCAAGGGTGTCTACCTGCGCAAGGTGGCGGTGTCCTCCACGATGGGCGTTGGCGCCCGTGTGGATGTCGCCAGCATCAATGCCCAGGCCAACGCCTAAGCAAAGAAGTTGAGGTGCGGCGCGAAGTCTGGCGCCGTGCTGATGAATTGGTGGGGCGTGGGCAGGTTTTCTTGCCCGCGCGTCATCCAAGACCGTTGGTGTGAAGCCCCGCTGTATCGGGGGTGACGCTTAATCGGGGTGGCCTTGTGTCTTCCCTGCCAACGCAGATGGCGGTCCCGCTGTAAAGGATTTTCCTGAACAGAAGGTCGCTGAATCCCGGTGCCGAAGGTTCTGTGCTCAACACACGGGGCCGGAGGCGTAATGTGAGGAGTAGACCTTGAGTCTCAATCGCAACGAGAAGGCAGCCGTTGTCTCCGACGTCGCAGCGCAAGCTGCCAAGTCGCAGACCCTGGCGCTGGCCGAGTACCGTGGCCTCACCGTGGAAGCCTTGAACAAGCTGCGCATCGACGCGCGTGCCAAGGGTGTCTATCTTCACGTGCTGAAGAACACCCTGGCTCGTCGCGCTGTTGCCGGCACCCAGTTCGAAGCTGCCTCGGAGAGCATGGTCGGCCCGCTGATCTACGGCTTTTCGGAAGACGCGGTCGCTGCGGCCAAAGTCATCGCTGACTTTGCCAAGGGCAACGACAAGCTCGTCATCAAGGGTGGTGCCTACGGCGGCAAGGCTCTGGACGTCAACGGCGTGAAGGCGCTGGCGGCTGTTCCGAGCAAGGAAGTGCTGCTGTCGCAAATCGCCGGCCTGCTCAAGTCGCCGGTGCAACGCACCGCGGCCGTGCTGGCGGCCCTGTCTGCACAACGTGGTGCTGGCGCTGCTTCTACGGAAGTTGCCGCCGAAGCCCCCGCTGCAGCCTAAGACGATCCCGTCAAACGCAAGCAATCTGTATATAGGAAGAAACACATCATGGCATTCGATAAAGACGCATTCCTGACCGCCCTGGACAGCATGACCGTTCTGGAACTGAACGATCTGGTCAAGGCAATCGAAGAGAAGTTTGGCGTGTCCGCCGCTTCGATGGCTGCTCCGGCCGCCGGTGGCGCTGCTGGCGGCGGCGCTGCTGCTGCTGAAGAGCAGACCGAGTTCAACGTCGTGCTGCTGGAAGCCGGCGCCAACAAGGTCTCGGTGATTAAGGCTGTGCGCGAAATCACCGGCCTGGGCCTGAAGGAAGCCAAGGATCTGGTCGACGGCGCTCCGAAGGCTGTCAAGGAAGGCGTGGCCAAGGCTGATGCTGAAGCCGCCAAGAAGAAGCTGGAAGAAGCCGGCGCCAAGGCTGAGCTGAAGTAATTGGCTGGGGTCAGGTCTGCGCAGCAGCTCTGACCTCGCTGACTAGAAAGGGGCGGTCGCAAGACCTCCCCTTTCCCCGTTTCAAGGGTTTATCCGGTTGAGAATAGTTGAAAGCCCCGCGCAGGGTATGATGCGCGGTTCTTTCAAGTGTTCTCTGATCCGACTGCAGAGAACCGGTTTGGTCGGGCCCAGGTGCAATGCCGGGGTTGTCCGCCAGCGGTTGGTAGTGGCCAACCACCAAGCATCGAGCCGTCCGTTCTGGATCGGGCTCGACAAGCCAGTCGCCGACGAAGCCCGTCCCACGGCCAGGGGTGGGCTCTCGACACGGAGTGTTTATGGCGCAAACAACCCCCTATAGCTATACCGAGCGCAAGCGAATCCGCAAGAGCTTCGGTAAGCGCGAGAGCGTTCTCAACGTTCCCTACTTGCTGACCATGCAGAAGGAGTCGTACGTCGCCTTCCTGCAAAAAGAAGTGCCTCCAGCCAAGCGCAAGCCCGAAGGCCTGCAGGCTGCTTTCCTGTCCGCGTTCCCGATTGTTTCGCACAACGGTTTCGTGGAGATGAAATTCCTCGAATTCAATATCGCCAAGCCGCCGTTCGACACCCGTGAGTGCCAGCAGCGTGGCTTGACCTATGCGGCCGCCGTGCGTGCGCGCCTGCAGATGATCATCTATGACCGTGAGTCGCCGCAGGCGAAGACCGTCAAGGAGATCAAGGAGCAAGAGGTCTACATGGGCGAAGTGCCCCTGATGACCGACTATGGCTCCTTCATCGTCAATGGCACCGAGCGTGTCATCGTCTCCCAGCTGCACCGCTCGCCCGGCGTGTTCTTCGAGCACGACAAGGGCAAGACCCACTCGTCCGGCAAGCTGCTGTTCTCGGCCCGCATCATTCCTTACCGCGGCTCCTGGCTGGACTTCGAGTTCGACCCCAAGGACATCCTGTTCTTCCGTGTCGACCGTCGCCGCAAGATGCCGGTCACGATCCTGCTGAAGGCCATCGGCCTGAATCCTGAGCAGATCCTGGCGCACTTCTTCGTCTTCGACAATTTCCGTCTGATGGACGCCGGCGCGCAGATGGAGTTTGTCGCCGACCGCCTGAAGGGCGAGGTCGCCCGCTTTGACATCACCGACAAGAGCGGTGCCGTCATCGTCGAGAAGGACAAGCGCATCACCGCCCGTCATGTGCGCCAGCTTGAGCAAAGCGGCACCCAGCATGTGACCGTGCCCGAAGACTTCCTGGTCGGCCGCGTGCTGGCCAAGAACATGGTCGATGGCGACACCGGTGAGATCATTGCCAAGGCCAATGAAGAGCTGACCGACGCGCTGCTGAAGAAGCTGCGCCAGGCCGGCATCAAGGACATCCAGTGCTTGTTCACGAACGAGCTGGATGAGGGCGCTTACATCAGCCAGACCCTGGCCTCGGACGAAACCGCCGACCAGCTGGCTGCGCGCGTCGCGATCTATCGCATGATGCGCCCCGGCGAGCCGCCGACGGAAGACGCTGTCGAGGCGCTGTTCAACCGCCTGTTCTACAGCACCGACACCTACGATCTGTCGCGCGTCGGCCGGATGAAGTTCAACGCCCGCGTGGGCCGCGACACGCCGGAAGGCAATATGAACTTGTCGAACGAGGACATCCTCGACGTCGTCAAGATTCTGGTCGAGCTGCGCAATGGCCGCGGCGAGGTCGATGACATCGATCACCTGGGCAACCGTCGCGTGCGTTGCGTCGGCGAACTGGCCGAGAACCAGTACCGCTCGGGCCTGGCGCGTATCGAGAAGGCCGTCAAGGAACGTCTGGGCCAGGCCGAGACCGAAGCCCTGATGCCGCACGACCTGATCAACTCCAAGCCGATCTCCGCGGCGCTGAAGGAGTTCTTCGGTGCCTCGCAGCTGTCGCAGTTCATGGACCAGACCAACCCGCTGTCGGAAATCACGCACAAGCGTCGTGTTTCCGCCCTGGGCCCGGGTGGTCTGACCCGCGAGCGCGCCGGCTTCGAAGTCCGTGACGTGCACCCGACCCACTACGGCCGTGTCTGCCCGATCGAAACGCCGGAAGGCCCGAACATCGGGCTGATCAACTCGCTGGCGCTGTATGCACAGCTCAACGAGTACGGCTTCCTGGAAACGCCTTACCGCCGCGTCGTCGACGGCAAGGTGACGACCCAGATCGACTATCTGTCGGCCATCGAGGAAGGCAAGTACGTGATCGCCCAGGCGAACGCGACCTTGAACCCTGCCGGCGAGCTGACCGACGAGCTGGTCTCGGCGCGTGAGAACGGCGAATCGGTGCTGACCTCGCCCGAGCGCATCCAGTACATGGACGTGGCGCCGACGCAGATCGTGTCGGTCGCGGCCTCGCTGGTGCCCTTCCTGGAGCACGACGATGCGAACCGCGCACTGATGGGCGCCAATATGCAGCGCCAGGCCGTGCCGACGCTGCGTCCCGAGAAGGCCCTGGTCGGTACCGGCGTCGAGCGCGTCGCAGCCAAGGACTCGGGCACCGTGGTGGCCGCGCGTCGCGGCGGCGTGATCGACTATGTCGACACCAACCGCATCGTGATCCGTGTCAACGACAACGAGACCGTGGCCGGTGAAGTCGGCGTCGACATCTACAACCTGATCAAGTATCAGCGTAGCAACCAGAACACCAATATCCATCAGCGCCCCATCGTGCGCCGTGGTGACAAGGTGGCTGCCGAGGACATCATTGCCGATGGCGCCTCGACCGACATCGGTGAGCTGGCCCTGGGCCAGAACATGCTGGTCGCGTTCATGCCCTGGAACGGCTACAACTTCGAAGATTCGATCCTGATCTCGGAGCGTGTGATCGCCGAAGACCGCTACACCTCGATCCATATCGAGGAACTGGTGGTGATGGCGCGTGACACCAAGCTGGGCAGCGAGGAAATCACCCGCGACATCCCGAACCTGAGCGAGCAGCAACTCTCGCGTCTGGACGAGTCGGGCATCGTCTACGTCGGTGCCGAAGTCGGCCCCGGCGACGTGCTGGTCGGCAAGGTCACGCCCAAGGGCGAGACCACGCTGACACCGGAAGAGAAGCTGCTGCGCGCCATCTTCGGCGAGAAGGCTTCGGACGTGAAGGACACGTCGCTGCGTGTTGACCAAGGTACCAACGGCACCGTCATCGATGTGCAGGTCTTCACCCGTGAAGGCATCCAGCGCGACAAGCGCGCTCAGCAGATCATCGACGATGAGCTCAAGCGCTTCCGCCTGGACCTGAACGATCAGCTGCGCATCGTCGAAAGTGATGCCTTCGACCGTATCGAGAAGCTGCTGAACGGAAAGGTCGCCAACGGCGGCCCGCAGAAGATCGCCAAGGGCACGGTCATCGACAAGGCTTATCTGAGCAGCGTCGAGCGCTTCCACTGGTTCGACATCCGTCCCGCCGAGGATGATGTCGCCAACCAGCTCGAATCGATCAAGAACTCGCTGGAGCAGACCCGCCACAGCTTCGATCTGGCTTTCGAAGAGAAGCGCAAGAAGCTGACGCAGGGCGACGAGCTGCCGGCCGGCGTGCTGAAGATGGTCAAGGTCTACCTGGCCGTCAAGCGCCGCCTGCAGCCTGGCGACAAGATGGCCGGCCGTCACGGCAACAAGGGTGTGGTGTCCAAGATCGCTCCGATCGAAGACATGCCCTATATGGCCGACGGCACGCCTGCCGACATCGTGCTGAACCCGCTGGGCGTGCCCTCGCGGATGAACGTGGGTCAGGTCCTGGAAGTGCATCTGGGCTGGGCCGGCAAGGGCATCGGCCAGCGCATCGGCGACATGCTGCAGGAGCACGCCCGCGTGTCCGAGCTGCGTCAGTTCTTCGATGAGCTGTACAACAAGTCGGGTGGCAAGACCGAGCATCTGGACGACCTGAGCGACGACGAAGTCATCGAGATGGCGCAGAACCTGCGCCATGGCGTGCCGTTCGCGACACCGGTGTTCGACGGCGCCAAGGAAGAAGAAATCCGCGGCATGCTGAAGCTGGCCTACCCGGACGACATCGCCGCCAAGAAGGGCCTGACCGCCACGCGCACCCAGGCTCAGCTGCACGACGGCCGCACCGGCGAGGCTTTCGAGCGCCCCGTCACGGTCGGCTATATGCACGTGCTGAAGCTGCACCACCTGGTGGACGACAAGATGCACGCCCGTTCGACCGGCCCGTACTCGCTCGTCACGCAGCAGCCGCTGGGTGGTAAGGCGCAGTTCGGCGGCCAGCGTTTCGGTGAGATGGAGGTGTGGGCGCTGGAAGCTTATGGCGCCTCCTACATCCTGCAGGAAATGCTGACCGTGAAGTCCGATGACGTGAACGGCCGCACCAAGGTGTACGAGTCCATCGTCAAGGGCGAACACGCCATCGAAGCCGGCATGCCGGAATCGTTCAACGTCCTGGTCAAGGAAATTCGTTCCCTTGGCATCGACATTGAACTCGAGCGCAACTAATTAGGAACAGGAGAGACACATGAAAGGTTTGCTGGACCTGTTCAAGCAATTCACGCCCGACGAGCACTTCGACGCGATTGCGATCCGCCTGGCCTCGCCAGAGAAGATCCGCTCGTGGTCCTTCGGTGAGGTGAAGAAGCCCGAGACCATCAACTACCGGACTTTCAAGCCCGAGCGTGATGGCCTGTTCTGCGCCAAGATCTTCGGCCCTATCAAGGACTACGAGTGCCTGTGCGGCAAGTACAAGCGCCTGAAGCACCGCGGCGTGATCTGCGAGAAGTGCGGCGTCGAAGTCACCCAGACCAAGGTGCGTCGCGACCGCATGGGTCATATCGACCTGGCCGCGCCCTGCGCCCACATCTGGTTCCTGAAGTCGCTGCCTTCGCGTCTGGGCCTGGTGCTCGACATGACGCTGCGCGACATCGAGCGCGTGCTGTACTTTGAAGCGTATGTGGTCGTCGACCCGGGCATGACCCCGCTGAAGAAGTTCTCGATCATGACCGAGGACGACTACGACGCGAAGCGCCTGGAGTTCGGTGACGAGTTCATCGCGCTGATGGGTGCCGAGGGCATCAAGAAGCTGCTGGAGGAGATGGATCTCGACGTCGAGATCGATCGCCTGCGCAACGACATGACCGGCTCGGAGCTCAAGGTCAAGAAGAACTCCAAGCGCCTGAAGGTGATGGAAGCCTTCAAGAAGTCCGGCATCAAGCCGAACTGGATGGTGCTGGAAGTGCTGCCCGTGCTGCCGCCGGACCTGCGTCCGCTGGTGCCGCTGGATGGTGGCCGCTTCGCGACCTCGGATCTGAACGATCTGTATCGCCGCGTCATCAACCGCAACAACCGCCTGGCCCGTCTGCTGGAGCTGAAGGCCCCTGAGATCATCGTGCGCAACGAAAAGCGCATGCTGCAGGAAGCCGTCGACTCGCTGCTGGACAACGGTCGCCGCGGCAAGGCGATGACCGGCGCGAACAAGCGTGCCCTGAAGTCGCTGGCCGACATGATCAAGGGCAAGAGCGGTCGTTTCCGTCAGAACTTGCTGGGCAAGCGCGTCGACTACTCGGGCCGTTCGGTCATCGTGGTGGGCCCGACCCTGAAGCTGCATCAGTGCGGTCTGCCCAAGCTGATGGCGCTGGAGCTGTTCAAGCCCTTCATCTTCTCGCGCCTCGAAGCCATGGGCATCGCGACGACGATCAAGGCCGCCAAGAAGGAAGTCGAATCCGGCACGCCGGTGGTCTGGGACATCCTGGAAGAGGTCATCAAGGAGCACCCGGTTCTGCTGAACCGCGCGCCGACCCTGCACCGTCTGGGCATCCAGGCCTTCGAGCCCGTGCTGATCGAAGGCAAGGCCATCCAGCTGCACCCGCTGGTCTGCGCCGCCTTCAACGCCGACTTCGACGGTGACCAGATGGCCGTTCACGTGCCGCTGTCGATCGAAGCGCAGATGGAAGCCCGCACCCTGATGCTGGCCTCCAACAACGTGCTGTTCCCGGCCTCCGGCGAACCCTCGATCGTGCCCTCGCAGGACGTGGTGCTGGGTCTGTATTACGCGACCCGCGAGCGCATCAACGGCAAGGGCGAGGGCCTGATCTTCTCGGACATCCCCGAGCTGATCCGTGCGCTGGAAAACGGCGTGGTCGAGATCACCGCCAAGATCAGCGTGCGCCTGACCGAGTACACGAAGAACAAGGAAACCGGCGAGTGGGTGGCCGAGACCAAGCTGACCGACACGACCGTCGGCCGTGCCTTGCTGTCCGAGATCCTGCCGAAGGGCCTGCCTTTCGCCAATATCAACAAGGCGCTGAAGAAGAAGGAAATCTCGCGCCTGATCAACACCTCGTTCCGCAAATGCGGTCTGAAGGAGACCGTCGTGCTGGCCGACAAGCTGCTGCAAAGCGGTTTCAAGCTGGCCACGCGCGCCGGTATCTCGATCGCGGTGGACGATATGTTGGTGCCGCCGGAGAAGCCGCTGCTGATCGAGCGTGCCGAGAAGGAAGTCAAGGAAATCGAGCAGCAGTATGTCTCGGGCCTGGTGACCGCCGGCGAACGCTACAACAAGGTCGTCGACATCTGGGGCAAGACCGGTGACGAGGTCGGCAAGGTCATGATGACCCAGCTGTCCAAGCAGAAGACCATTGACCGCAACGGCCGCGAAGTGGATCAGGAGTCCTTCAACTCCATCTACATGATGGCCGACTCGGGCGCCCGGGGCTCGGCCGCGCAGATCCGCCAGCTGGCCGGTATGCGGGGCCTGATGGCCAAGCCTGACGGCTCCATCATCGAGACGCCCATCACGGCGAACTTCCGCGAAGGCCTGAACGTTCTGCAGTACTTCATCTCCACCCACGGTGCTCGTAAGGGCCTGGCGGATACGGCGCTGAAGACCGCGAACTCGGGCTACCTGACCCGTCGTCTGGTCGACGTGACCCAGGATCTGGTCGTCACCGAAGTGGATTGCGGCACCGACAACGGCATGAATATGCGTGCCCTGGTCGAAGGCGGTGAAGTCATCGAATCGCTGCGCGACCGCGTGCTGGGTCGTGTCGCGGCCATCGATGTGCTGCACCCCGAGACCCAAGGCGTGCTGCTGGCGGCCGGCAATATGCTGGACGAAGATACGCTGGACATGCTGGAGCAGGCCGGCGTCGACGAGATCAAGGTCCGCACTCCGCTGACCTGCGCCACGCGCTTCGGCCTGTGCGCCAAGTGCTATGGCCGCGATCTGGGCCGTGGCGGCTTGGTCAACACCGGTGAAGCGGTCGGCGTGATTGCCGCCCAGTCGATCGGTGAGCCGGGTACCCAGCTGACGATGCGTACCTTCCACATCGGTGGTGCGGCGTCGCGTGCAGCGGTGGCCTCGAGCGTCGAAGCCAAGTCGGACGGCATCATCGGCTTCAATGCCACGATGCGCTACGTCACGAACGGCAAGGGCGATCTGGTGGTGATTTCGCGTTCCGGCGAAATCATCATTGCCGACCCGCATGGCCGCGAGCGCGAGCGTCACAAGGTGCCGTACGGCGCGATCCTGAACATCAAGGCCGACCAGACCATCAAGGCTGGCACGATCTTGGCGAACTGGGACCCGCTGACCCGCCCCATCATTACCGAGTTCGCCGGCAAGGCGACCTTCGAGAATGTGGAAGAAGGCGTGACGGTGGCCAAGCAGGTCGACGAAGTGACCGGCCTGTCGACCCTGGTGGTGATCGATCCGAAGCGCCGTGGCGCTGCCAAGGTCATCCGCCCGCAGGTCAAGCTGCTCGACGTCAATGGCAACGAAGTGAAGATCCCCGGCACCGACCACTCGGTGACGATCGGCTTCCAGGTTGGCTCGCTGATCCAGATCCGCGACGGTCAGGATCTGTTCCCCGGCGAAGTGCTGGCACGTATCCCGGTCGAAGGCCAGAAGACGCGCGACATTACCGGCGGTCTGCCGCGTGTGGCCGAGCTGTTCGAAGCCCGTTCGCCCAAGGATGTCGGCGTGCTGGCCGAGCGCACCGGTACGGTCTCGTTCGGTAAGGAGACCAAGGGCAAGATTCGCCTGGAAATCACCGATCCGGATGGCAGCAAGCACGAAGAGCTGGTGCCCAAGGAGAAGAACATCCTGGTGCACGAAGGCCAGGTGGTCAATCGCGGCGAATTGATTGTGGACGGCGCCGCCGACCCGCAAGACATCCTGCGTCTGCTGGGCATCGAAGAGCTGGCTCGCTACATCGTCGACGAAGTGCAGGACGTGTACCGCTTGCAGGGCGTGAAGATCAACGACAAGCACATCGAGGTGATCGTTCGCCAGATGCTGCGTCGCGTGCAGATCACGAACTCGGGCGACTCGCACTACATCGTCAACGAGCAGGTCGAGCGCTCGGAGCTGCTGGACACCAACGACCGTCTGCGCGCGGAGGGCAAGATGATTGCCACCCACGCCGATGTGCTGCTGGGTATCACCAAGGCTTCGCTGTCGACCGACTCCTTCATCTCCGCGGCTTCCTTCCAGGAAACCACCCGCGTGCTGACCGAGGCTGCCATCATGGGCAAGCGCGACGAGCTGCGCGGTCTGAAGGAAAACGTCATCGTCGGCCGCCTGATCCCCGCCGGTACCGGCATGGCCTTCCACGACGCCCGTCGTGCCAAGGAAAGCATGGACGACGCCGAGCGCCGCTCCATCGCCCAGCAGGAGGCCGAGGAATTGGCCGCTGCCCAGATGGCCAGCGTCGACAGTGCTTCGGAAGGCAGCGCCGAGTAAGACTCAGCGCTTCTCTCCAAGCCTTAAAGGGCCACCCTCGGGTGGCCCTTTTTCATGGCGGGGCGGATCCGCCCCGCTGCTTGTTCCAGGCCGGCGGCGCCAGGATGTCCAGACCGAGCTTGCGCGCGCGCTTGGCCAGGGCCAGCACCGCACGATCGCGCGAGATCAGCCAGCGCGCCGACGCGGCCAGGGCCAGGTCGATGAAGATCTGGTCATCCGGGTCCCGGCAGAGCAGGCGCACGGCCGGTGGCGGGGCTTGATCGACCGTTAGGCAGAGCCGGGCAAAGCTCGCTTCGATCAATGGGAGGTCTGGCGCATAGCTGGCCGCCACGCCCCGGCCCAGCACATGCCTGAGTTCGGCCAGCATGCTGGGTGTACCTATCCATTGCGCCTGGCCGGACTCCAGCGCGGCAGCCAGGGCCTGGGTCGAGGGGTCCTTGAAGATCAGCCAGTCCATCACGACCTGGGTGTCGATGACGAGCAGCGGGCGCTCGTCGGGTGTTGGAATCAGCATGGCGGCCCTTGGGTTCGGGCGCGCAGCATACCCTGGCGAAACGCGCTGCTGGCGGTGTCCGACCGGGCCGGCTTGTGTCCTGGTGCCGAGCTGGGCTACAATCGCAGGCTCTTCGGCAGGTCTAGCTGCGTCTGCAGCCGCCTCTGACTGAAATGAAAACGCACCGCGCCCAGGCGTGGTGCTTTTGTTCGTTTCTAGTGGGGTGGGGATCTGGGACGTTTTGAAAGCCATTGGGGCTGCTGCTGCCGAGAGATCTGTGACTTCAAACGGGAACAAGTTACTTATGCCAACTATCAATCAGCTCGTGCGCCACGGCCGTCAGGCCGAGGTCACGAAATCCAAGTCGCCGGCGATGCAGGACTGCCCTCAGCGTCGTGGCGTGTGCACCCGCGTGTACACCACCACGCCTAAGAAGCCGAACTCCGCGCTGCGTAAGGTCGCCAAGGTGCGTCTGACCAACGGTTTCGAGGTCATCTCGTACATCGGCGGTGAAGGCCACAACCTGCAAGAGCACAGCGTCGTGCTGGTGCGCGGCGGTCGTGTCAAGGACTTGCCGGGTGTGCGTTACCACATCGTGCGCGGTTCGCTGGACTTGCAAGGCGTGAAAGACCGCAAGCAGTCGCGTTCCAAGTACGGCGCGAAGCGTCCGAAGAAGTAATCATCAGGTTGTCATGGTGCGGCCCCAGGCTGTCGCCAGATTTTTTGCGGTTTGTGCAGTGCCCAAGGCATGCAGCAGCCGAGTAAGTGGGTGGCCCCTGATGTCGGTGGTCGTCCAAGGTCGTCGGGCATATGCCCGCACCAACTGAAGCAAGAGGAAGATTCCCATGCCACGTCGTCGCGAAGTACCCAAGCGCGAAATCCTGCCGGATCCCAAGTTCGGTAGCGTCGATCTGTCCAAGTTCATGAACGTCATCATGGAATCGGGCAAGAAGGCCGTCGCCGAGCGCATCATTTACGGTGCCCTCGACCAGGTCGAGAAGAAGATCGGCAAGGATCCGCTGGAAGTGTTCATGGTTGCCCTGAACAACGTGAAGCCCATGGTCGAAGTGAAGTCCCGCCGCGTCGGCGGTGCGAACTACCAAGTTCCCGTGGAAGTTCGTCCCGTCCGTCGTATGGCTCTGGCCATGCGCTGGCTCAAAGAGTCGGCCCGCAAGCGCGGTGAAAAGTCCATGGCCCAGCGTCTGGCCAATGAGCTGCTGGAGGCCGCTGAAGGCCGCGGCGGCGCCATGAAGAAGCGTGATGAAGTTCACCGCATGGCCGAAGCGAACAAGGCGTTCTCGCACTTCCGCTTCTAATCTTCCCCGTTCCGGCCGCCTCGGGTTACTACTGACCCGTTGGCGGCTCACTGCATTTGGAGTGACACCATGGCCCGCAAGACCCCCATCGAGCGCTACCGCAATATCGGTATCTCTGCGCACATCGATGCCGGCAAGACCACGACGACCGAGCGCATCCTGTTTTACACGGGTGTGAACCACAAGATTGGTGAAGTGCATGATGGCGCCGCCACCATGGACTGGATGGAGCAAGAGCAGGAGCGTGGCATCACGATCACCTCGGCTGCCACCACCTGCTTCTGGAAGGGCATGGATCTGGCCCGCCCCGAGCACCGCATCAACATCATCGACACCCCCGGACACGTGGACTTCACGATTGAAGTCGAGCGCTCGATGCGCGTGCTGGACGGTGCTTGCATGGTCTATTGCGCCGTGGGCGGCGTGCAGCCGCAGTCCGAGACGGTCTGGCGCCAGGCCAACAAGTACAAGGTGCCCCGCCTGGCCTTCGTCAACAAGATGGACCGCACCGGTGCGAACTTCTACAAGGTCGTCGAGCAGATGAAGGTTCGCCTGAAGGCCAACCCCGTGCCCGTCGTGCTGCCCATCGGCGCCGAGGAGAACTTCCTGGGCGTGATCGACCTGATCAAGATGAAGGCGATCTACTGGGATGATGCGTCCCAGGGCATGAAGTTCGACTACCGCGACATCCCGGCCGAAATGCAGGCCGATGCTCAGAAGTGGCGCGACAACCTGGTCGAGGCTGCGGCCGAGTCCAGCGAAGACATGATGAACAAGTACCTCGAGTCGGGCGAGCTGTCCGAAGAGGAAATTGTTCTGGGTATCCGCACCCGCACCATCGCTGCTGAAATCCAGCCGATGTTCTGCGGCACCGCCTTCAAGAACAAGGGCGTGCAGCGCATGCTGGACGGCGTGATTGACTTCATGCCTTCGCCGATCGACGTGCCGCCGGTGCCGGGCACCGACGAAGACGACCAGCCGACCACCCGCGACGCTTCGGACGAGGCCAAGTTCTCGGCCCTGGCCTTCAAGCTGATGACCGACCCCTATGTCGGCCAGCTGACTTTCNATGCCTTCGCCGATCGACGTGCCGCCGGTGCCGGGCACCGACGAAGACGACCAGCCGACCACCCGCGACGCTTCGGACGAGGCCAAGTTCTCGGCCCTGGCCTTCAAGCTGATGACCGACCCCTATGTCGGCCAGCTGACTTTCGTGCGCGTCTATTCGGGCGTGCTGAAGTCGGGCGACTCGGTGTTCAACCCGATTCGCGGCAAGAAGGAGCGTATCGGCCGTATTCTGCAGATGCACGCCAACCAGCGTGAAGAAATCTCGGAAATTCTGGCCGGCGACATCGCCGCCTGCGTGGGCCTGAAGGACGTGACCACCGGTGAAACGCTGTGCGATCCGGAATCGATCATCACCTTGGAAAAGATGGTGTTCCCGGAGCCGGTGATCTCGCAGGCCGTCGAGCCCAAGACCAAGGCTGACCAGGAAAAGATGGGCATCGCCCTGGGCCGTCTGGCCAAGGAAGATCCGTCCTTCCGTCTGCGCACCGATGAAGAGTCGGGCCAGACCATCATCTCGGGCATGGGTGAGCTGCACCTGGAAATCATCGTCGACCGCATGAAGCGTGAGTTCGGCGTGGAAGCCAACGTCGGCAAACCGCAAGTGGCCTACCGCGAAACGATCCGCAAGACGGCTTCGGACGTCGAAGGCAAGTTCGTGCGTCAGTCGGGCGGCAAGGGCCAGTACGGCCACGTCGTGCTGACCGTCGAGCCGCAGGAGCCCGGCAAGGGCTTCGAGTTCGTCGATGCGATCAAGGGTGGTGTGGTTCCTCGCGAATACATCCCGGCGGTCGAGAAGGGCATCATTGACTCGCTGCCCAACGGCGTGCTTGCCGGCTTCCCGGTGGTGGACGTCAAGGTCACGCTGACCTTCGGTTCGTACCACGAAGTCGACTCGAACGAAAACGCCTTCAAGATGGCTGCGTCCATGGGCTTCAAGGAAGGCTGCCGCAAGGCTTCGCCGGTGATCCTGGAGCCGATGATGGCCGTGGAAGTCGAAACGCCGGAAGACTATGCTGGTAACGTGATGGGCGATCTGTCCTCGCGTCGCGGCATGGTGCAGGGCATGGACGATATGGTCGGCGGTGGCAAGTCCATCAAGGCCGAAGTGCCGCTGTCGGAAATGTTTGGCTACTCGACGACCCTGCGCTCGATGTCGCAAGGCCGTGCCACGTACACGATGGAGTTCAAGCACTATTCGGAAGCTCCGAAGAACGTGGCTGACGCCATCATCACCGCACGCGGCAAGTAAGCACTGAGCCGAGGCCCGGTGGCCTCGGCTTTCCCTATTCGTCTTCGTCGAAGCTCTCCCGTTTGCCAGTCGGCGGGAATCAAGGGTTCGATGGAAACGCTAAACCAACAGACTGGCGCATGCTCTTTTCTGGAGATTTGAAATGGCAAAAGGTAAATTCGAACGGACCAAGCCGCACGTCAATGTGGGCACCATCGGTCACGTTGACCAC
>NZ_JBDPLH010000018.1:0-42299 GCF_040187885.1 Roseateles cavernae | reverse complement strand
CCAGCCCTGGGCCTGGCTCATCGTGCACGGCTTCAAGCCCGTCGAAAACCGCACCTGGCCCACCAAGGTGCGCGGCCCCGTCGCCATCCACGCCGGCCAGCAGTTCGACCAGGCCGGCCTGGAGGCCCTGCTCGACTACATGCCCGCGCTGCGCGAGCACCTGCCGCAGCAGTACGAGCTCGGCGGCATCGTTGGCGTGGCCGAGCTGACCGACTGCGTCACCCAGCACCCCAGCCCCTTCTTCACTGGCCCTTACGGCCATGTGATGGAGANGGAGGCCCTGCTCGACTACATGCCCGCGCTGCGCGAGCACCTGCCGCAGCAGTACGAGCTCGGCGGCATCGTTGGCGTGGCCGAGCTGACCGACTGCGTCACCCAGCACCCCAGCCCCTTCTTCACTGGCCCTTACGGCCATGTGATGGAGAAGGCCCGCCCCGTGCCCTTCATCCGCTATCGCGGCGTGCTGGGCTACTTTGACATCCCCGACGAGCTGCTCGCCGGCACGCTGCAAGCCAGCGCGGCCGAGGCTGAAGAGGTCGGGCAGGAAAGGTTGTTCTGATGGATCAATTCGGAATCGGCGCAGCGATGCGTGGTGTTGCAAGCGTCTACTTTCGGAGCGCCCGGCAAACAGGCCGAACCATGGCGATGGTCGAATCCCTCAAGGATGGCGACCGTGTCTGCTTCACCAGCTCGAAGGAAGCCGAACATGTGCGGCGTCTCTGCCTAGAGCGCGGCGTCACGGTGGAGTGCATCGTGCTCGATCCCCGCACGCCTGAGAGGATCTTCGAGCGCGGCACTTCTGAGGGCCGGACAGTGCTTGATCACTCGTGGGTTGAGCAGTACTTCCTGCAGGCCATCGAACGGGCGAACGAGGACATTGCCCGCTTCGAGAGGGAGGCGTCTGGCTTTGGCGCGGCACACCGCGAGACTCGCCGCAAGGCACTGGAGATGGCGAAGTGGGAGCAGTTCTGATGAGCGCGCCAACCCGCATCCAGCTGCGCGGCACCAAAGGCTGGCGCAGGCCCTCCAACACCGTCAAGGTCTGCCGTGGCACACCCTGGGGCAATCCGTTCAACGCCACCCAGAGCATGATCGCCATGCTGCACGGCACTGCCGGCCCAGGTGTCCCGCTGGTGGCCCTGCATGAGCCCCCATCGCTCGGCCGCTGCCTCGATCTGTATGCCGCCTGGCTGCGCGGCCAGCTCGATCGCGATCACCTGTTCCTCGCGCCGCTGCGGGGCAAGCACCTTGCCTGCTGGTGCAAGCCGGGTGAGCTGTGTCATGCCGATGTGCTGCTGCGGCTGGCAAATCATCCCGCCTGAGCCCAGCCATGACCATGCTCACCGCCGCCCAGGTCGCCCAGCAGCTCGGCATCAGCCAGCGGCTGGTTTACGACCTGGCCAAGCGCCGGGAGCTGCCCTCACACAAGTTTGGCGGGGCTGTACGATTCGACCCAGCCGACCTGGAGGGCTATAAAAAATCATGTCGATCCGATGGGACACCCGCAACAAGCGCTGGCGCTACGAGTTCGACCGTGTCATTGAGGGTCGCCGGCACCGAGCTAGCCGATTGCTTCCGAAGGGCTGGAGTCAAGCCCAGGCCGATGCCTTCGACCGCAAAGAGTCGGGCCGCCTCTATGCCCTTGGCACTGGTGTCGAGCAGCAAGACGCCCTGATTGACACGGCCGTCGCCCACTACTTGCGCGACAAGACCGGCCTCAAGAGCTACAAGGGCGCCGCCGAGAATCTCGCTGCCATCGCCTGGGCCTACACCGGCAAGCCGCTCACCGAGCTGCCCGCCGTGGCCGCACTGATCACCAACACCCGCGAGGGCGTGCGCGAGGGCGTGGTGCTCTCGGCCGCCACCGTCCGCGTGCGCCTGGCCTTACTCAAGGCCGCCTGCCGCTGGGCGTGGCGCAAGCACGGCATCTGCGCCAGCGACCCCACCGTGCGCATGCAGCTGCCGCAGGTGCGCAACGAGCGCCACGTCTACGCAGACCGTCACCAGCTGGCCAAGCTGCTGCGCGGGGCTGACCGCCGCGATGTCCGCATGATGATCCTGGCCGCCTGGTACACCGGCATGCGCATGGGCGAGCTGCAGCGCGTCGAGGTGCAATCGGATTGCCTGGTGCTGGCCGACACCAAGAACGGCGAGCGCCGCGTGCTGCCCATCCATCCCAAGCTCAAGCGCCTGGGCGTGCTCGCGCAGCTCCCGCTGGCCAGCAATCGCAGCACGCTTCAGCGCGGCTTTCAGCGCGCCCGCAGTGCGGCCGGTCTGCAGCACATCCGCATCCACGATCTGCGCCACAGCGCAGCCAGCGAGATGATCAATGCCGAGGTCGACCTGTTCACCGTGGGGGCCGTGCTGGGCCACAAAGACCCCCGCAGCACCAAGCGATACGCCCACCTGACCCACGGCACGCTGGCCGCCGCCATGGGCAAGATTGGTCAAAAATCCCCGCACAAGCCTGCCACGAAGGCGGCCTAGAAACGACAAACCCCGCACTAGGCGGGGTCTGTAAGTGCTTGATTTACAAGCGCTTTCTTCTGGAGGAGAGGGGGGGATTCGAACCCCCGAGACGTTTCCGTCCGCCTGATTTCGAGTCAGGTACATTCAACCACTCTGCCACCTCTCCGAATTCTGGTGTCCCAGCAAGTTTTGCTTGCTGCGAGTTGAGCCCGCTAGTATAGCGGACTTTTTTCGGTTTCCAAGACTTTGCTGGCTTTTTAGCCGCGCAAGACCTCGGCACCACCCAGATAGGGGCGCAGCACCTCGGGCACCGTGATGCTGCCGTCGGCGTTCTGATAGTTCTCCAGCACGGCCACCAGGGTGCGGCCGACCGCCAGACCGGAGCCATTGAGTGTGTGCACCAGCTCGTTCTTGCCCTGGGCGTTCTTGAAGCGGGCCTGCATGCGGCGCGCCTGGAAGCCTTCGCAGTTCGAGCAGGAGCTGATCTCGCGGTAGGTGTTCTGCGCCGGCACCCAGACCTCGAGGTCATAGGTCTTGGTCGAACCGAAGCCCATATCGCCGGTGCACAGCGTCAGCACGCGATAGGGCAGGCCCAGCTTCTGCAGGATGGCCTCGGCGTGGCCGACCATCTCCTCCAGCGCCTCGTAGCTCTTGTCCGGATGGGTGATCTGCACCATCTCGACCTTGTCGAACTGATGCTGGCGGATCAGGCCGCGAGTGTCGCGGCCGGCACTGCCCGCCTCCGAGCGGAAGCAGGGGCTGTGGGCGGTCAGCTTGATCGGCAGCGCGGCCTCGTCCAGCACCTGCTCGCGCACGGTATTGGTCAGCGAGATTTCCGAGGTCGAGATCAGGTACTGCTCGGCCGCCTCTTCATCACCGCCACGCAGCACCCAGAACATGTCTTCCTTGAACTTGGGCAGCTGGCCCGTGCCTTCCAGCACTTCACGGTTGACGATATAGGGCGTGTAGCACTCGGTGTAGCCGTGCGCCTCGGTCTGCGTGTCTAGCATGAACTGCGCCAGCGCCCGGTGCAGCTTGGCGACCTTGCCGCGCATGAAGGTGAAGCGCGAGCCGCTGAGCTTGGCCCCTAGCTCGAAGTCCAGGCCCAGGGCCGCGCCCAGGTCCACATGGTCCTTGAGCTCGAAGTCGAAGGCCCGAGGGCTGCCCCAGCGGCGCACTTCCACATTGCCGCTCTCGTCAGCCCCGACCGGCACGCTCTCATGCGGCAGATTGGGCACGCTCATCAGCATGGTGTTGAGTTCCTGCTGGATCGCGTCCAGGCGCTCGGCGCCGGCCTTGAGCTCATCGCCGATACCGCCGACCTCGGCCATCACGGCCGAGGCATCTTCACCCTTGCCCTTGAGCATGCCGATCTGCTTGGACAGGCTGTTGCGACGCGCCTGCAGTTCCTCGGTGCGCATCTGCACGCTGCGGCGCGAGGTCTCCAGCGCCTGATAGCGCTCGACATCGAGAAAGGCTTGCGGGCTCTTGCGGGTGTTCAGGCGCGCGACCACGGCGTCGAGGTCTTTGCGCAGCAGGGTGATGTCCAGCATGGGGTGTCCTTGGTGTTCGTTCGATTCTATGAAAGCAAAACGGCGCCTCGTGCAGGCGCCGCGTCATGCGATAGGCGCCCGCTTCAAGATCGGGAGGAGCTGTGCTCGGCCATCGACTTGTCGCCCAGGCCCAGCGGCAGCGGGAAACGCACATGCTCCTCGACGCCGGGCAGGCTGCGCACCGCGGTGGCGCCGAGCGCACGCAGGCGCGTGATCACCGCCTGCACCAGCACATCGGGGGCCGAGGCGCCGGCCGTCAGGCCCACGCGCGAGCGGCCTTCCAGCCACTCGAGCCGCAGATCCTCGGCCGCATCGACCATATAGCCGGGCGTGCCCAGGCGCTCGGCCAGCTCGCGCAAGCGGTTGCTGTTGGAGCTGGTCGGGCTGCCGACCACGATCACCACATCGACCTGGGGCGCCAGCACCTTGACGGCATCCTGGCGGTTCTGGGTCGCGTAGCAGATGTCCTGCTGCTTGGGCTCGCGCACCTGCGGAAAGTGCCGCTTGACCGCCGCCAGAATCTCGGCGGCGTCATCGACGCTCAAGGTGGTCTGGGTCACGACCGCCAGCTTGGCTGGGTCCTTGACACGCACATGGGCCACGTCGCCGACTTCCTCGACCAGATAGATGCCATCGCTGAGTTGGCCCATCGTGCCCTCGACTTCGGGGTGTCCCTTGTGGCCGATCATGATGAACTCATAGCCCTCGCGATGCAGCTTGGCCACCTCGACATGGACCTTGGTCACCAGCGGACAGGTCGCGTCGAAGACCTGGAAGCCGCGCTGGGCCGCCTCCTGGCGCACCGCCTGGCTCACGCCATGGGCGCTGAACACCAGGGTGGCGCCGGGCGGCACCTCGGCCAGGTCCTCGATGAAGATCGCGCCGCGCGCCTTCAGGTCGTTGACCACATAGGTGTTGTGCACGATCTCATGGCGCACATAGATCGGCGAGCCGAACTTGACGAGCGCGCGCTCGACGATTTCGATGGCCCGGTCGACACCGGCACAGAAGCCGCGCGGTTCGGCCAGGAGCACTTCTTGGGGTTCGATCGAGCTCATCACAGCACTCCGATCACATGGACTTCAAAACTCACCGGCTGGCCGGCCAGCGGGTGGTTGAAATCAAACAGCAGCCAGTCCTCGCCCAGCTCGCGCACCACGCCGCCATAGCCCCCCCGGCCGTCGGGCGTCGGGAACTGCACCACGTCGCCGACGCTGTACTCCTCGTCCGGATCGCCGAGCTCGCGCATCAGGCTGCGCTTGATGCGCTGCAGCAGCTCCGGATTGCGCTCGCCAAAGGCCTCGCCCGGCGCCAGTTCGAACTGAGTGCGCGTGCCCTCGGGCAGGCCGATCAGGCGCGCCTCGATGGCGGGCGCCAGCTCGCCGGTCCCCAGCGACAAGGTGGCGGGCTTGTCGTCAAAGGTATTGATCAGGTCGCCGCCATCGGGCCCCGCCAAACGGTAATGCAGGGTCAGAAAGGATCCGGCTTGGATAAGGTTCATGGCACTTTGTTCGATAGACTCGCCGGATTTTAAGGCCCCGCGCCCCTGCCCTGCCCGCCATGCCGCTCAACCACCTGCCGCCCGACGCGCGCCCGCGCGAAAAGTTGCTCGCTCGCGGCCCCCAGGCGCTGGCCGATGCCGAGCTGCTGGCCCTGCTCTTGCGCACCGGCATCCAGGGCCTGCCGGTGCTGCAGCTGGCGCAGCAGCTGCTCGACGATTTCGGTGGCTTCAGCGGCCTCTTGCATGCCGGCGTGGCCGATCTGGCGCGCGTCAAGGGCCTGGGCCCGGCCAAGCGCGCCGAGATTGCTGCGGTGCTGGAGATCGCACGCCGTTCGCTGCTGCAGGAGCTGGCGCAGCGGCCGGTGTTCGACGCCCCCGAGGCCGTCAAGCAATACCTGAGGCTCAAGCTCGCAGCCCTGGGCCACGAGGTCTTCGCGGTGCTGTTTCTCGATGCCCAGCACCGCCTGATCGCGATGGAGGAAATGTTCCGGGGCAGCCTGACCCAGACCAGCGTCTACCCGCGCGAGGTCGTCAAGCGCGGCCTGGACCTGGGCGCGGCTGCCGTGATCCTGGCCCACAACCACCCCTCCGGCATGGCCGAGCCCTCGCGGGCCGACGAGCTGATGACCCAGGGACTGAAGTCGGCGCTGGCCCTGGTGGACATGCGGGTGCTGGACCATTTCGTGGTGGGCAGCGCCGAGGTGATCTCGATGGCCGAGCGGGGCCTGCTGTGATGAACGGCAAGTCGCTGCGCAGCCTGCAGGATCTCAAAACCCTGCAGCAAGAGCTGGCGCGGGCGCGCCGACTGGCCGAGGAGCGCGCCGAGCGGGCAGCGGCGCAGGCACGGCTGCTGGAGCAGGAACGGCGCATCTTCGAGCTGACGGTCGGCGATGTCATCGCGCTCAAGCCGACACAGCAGCGGGTGCTGCACGAGCGCCAGCCCCCTGCCCCGGAACCGCTGCAGCGCGAGGCCGACGAGCGGCTGGCGCTGCAGCAGGCGCTGTCGGACGATTTCGATGTCGACACCTTGCTGGAGACCGACGAGACCCTGTCCTTTCGCCGCCCCGAGATCAGTGCCGAGGTGGTGCGCAAGCTGCGCCGCGGCCATTGGGCGCTACAGGCGCAGATCGATCTGCATGGCCTGCGCCGCGATCAGGCACGCGAGGCCCTGGGTGGCTTTGTGCACGACAGCGCGCGGCGCGGCCTGCGCTGCGTACGCGTCGTCCACGGCAAGGGCAATGGCTCGCCAGGGCGCGAGCCGGTGCTGAAGGCCAAGGTCAGGCGCTGGCTGGTGCAGAAGCAGGAGGTGCTGGCCTTTGTGCAGGCCCGGGCCAGCGATGGCGGCAGCGGAGCACTGATGGTGCTGCTGCAGCAGGCCGGCTGATCAGATATTACGCATCCAGTCGGCCGTGCCCATGAAGGACTCGGTCAGGCGCTGCTGCAAGCCGGGATCGAGCTCGCACTCGGCCATCGCCTGCGCCATGCAGGCCACCCACTGGTCGCGCTCGGCGATGCCGATCTTGAAAGGCATGTGGCGGGCGCGCAGGCGCGGGTGACCGAAGCGCTCGATGTAGTGGTCGGGGCCACCCAGCCAGCCGCACAGAAACCAGAACAACTTGTCGCGTGCGTTGTCCAGGCCGCCCGGATGCGCGGCGCGCAGCTGCGTATAGCCGGGCTCCAGATCCATCAGGTCGTAGAAGCGGTCGACCAGGCGGCGCACCGCCGCCTCGCCGCCGACCCACGCGAAGGCCGTGGCCGGGGTGTTGTCGGAGTCCATCGCGCCCTCAGCCGAGCAATTTCAGCGCCAGCGCCTTGATGCCCTGGGCCGCCTCGCTGCCCGGGAAATGCTCGAGCAGCAGCTGGCGCTTGAGCACCGCCTGGCGCACCGAGACATCGTTCCTGACCTCGCCCTGCAGCTCGAGCCTGAAGCTCTGGCCGGGGATGGCGGCGACAAAGCGCTGCAGCACCTGCTGCAGCTGGCCGCAAATCATCTTGCCCTCGCCGGCGCGCGAGGCCTGGTTGACGACCAGGCCCACATGGCGGCGGTCCTGCTGGGTGGCCAGCACCTTGATGGTCGCGTAGGCGTCGGTCAGCGAGGTTGGTTCGGGCGTCGCCACCACCAGCACATCGCTGGCCAGCGAAACGGCGAACAGCACCACGTCCGAGATGCCGGCGCCGGTATCCAGAAGCACCCAGTCGAAGCGCGGCTTGACCAGCTCGACGATGTGCAAGAGCTTGTCGCGCACCTCGGGCGTCAGCCGCGAATACTCGACCATGCCCGAGCCGGCCAGCAGCACCGAGAAGCCGCCGGGCGCCGGCAGGATGGCCTGATCCAGCGTGGCCTTGTCGGTGAAGACATCGTGCAGGGTCAGCTTGGGATGCAGGTTCAGCACCACATCCAGATTGGCCAGACCCAGGTCGGCGTCCAGCACCAGCACCTTCTGGCCGCGGGCGGCCAGCGCGGCGGCCAGATTGGCCGTGACGAATGTCTTGCCCACGCCTCCCTTGCCGCTTGTGACGGCCAGCGTGCGGGCACCCGGGCGCAGCCTGGCGCCGGACGGGTTTGCAGCAGGTGTTGTTGTATTCATTCACTATCCTGTTGCGTTACAGCGAACAACATGCCTTTTTCCTCGGCACTGACCAGGGAGTCGGTTTGCGGCTCCAGGCAGGCACGGTTGCGGCCTTCGGCCTTGGCGCGGTAGAGCTGGCGATCGGCCCGCTCTATCCACAGCAGGGACGAGGAGCGCACCCATTGCGGTGCAAAAGCACCGCCCAGGCTGACCGTGACCTGCAGCATCTGGCCCGTTGCCACCTCGACTTTCTGCTCGGCCACGCGTTCGCGCAGCCGCTCGGCCACGGTTGCGCCATAGGTGCTGGGGCAGTTGGGCAGGATGATGGCGAATTCCTCGCCGCCGACCCGTGCCACCGTGTCCATCGGCCGCACCGTCTGCGCGATGCTGCGCGCCACCGCCTGTATCACCATGTCGCCGGCGACATGGCCGTAGCTGTCGTTGACGGCCTTGAAATGATCGATATCCACCATCAGCAGCAACGCCGGCTCGCCCGAGCGCGCGACCCGATCGACCTCGCGCGACAGCGACATCTCGAAGCTGCGGCGATTGACCAGGCCGGTCAGCGCGTCCTTGCTGGAGAGATCGCACAGCGCGTCCAGCAGGCCCTGCAGCCATACGGCGCTGTAGGGCTCGGCCTCGGGCAGCAAGGCACCAGCCTGCTGCAGCAGCTGCAAGGCCAGGTCCAGCTGCAGATCGCGAGCATCGATCAGCGAAGGGGGGTGTAGGCTTGAGTCCAAGAGGCTCCCGAAGGTGTGGCGGCAGTCTAGCAGGCGGGTTATCCCGAAGAGGGGCGGAAATAGTGAGGGGTTCACCCGGCTGTTCACACTATCTTGGGAGCAGGCCACCACAGACACTGGTGGCGGATGCAAAATCAATCCAGCGCGCGCGGTGCGCACAAATCCAATCACAACCATGGCCGCTTCACCCAATAACGCCTCAACCACCGAAGCCATCGACCATGAGTTCAATTTCAGCCGCGCTGACTTTGACCGGGTGCGCCAGCTGATCTACAAACACGCCGGCATCAGCCTGCACGACGGCAAGCATGCGATGGTCTACAGCCGGCTCTCGCGCCGGCTGCGCGATACCGGTCACCGCAGCTTCGCCAGCTATCTGCAATGGCTGGAGGCGGCCACCGGCCCGCAGGCGGATCAGGAATGGCAGGAGTTCGTCAACTGCCTGACCACCAACCTGACCTCCTTCTTCCGCGAGGACCACCACTTCCATGCGCTGGCCGAGGACCTGAAGCCGTTGGCCGGCAAGCCGCTGCGCATCTGGTGCTGCGCCGCCTCGACCGGCGAGGAGCCCTACTCGATCGCGATCAGCTGCAGCGAAGCGCTGGGCAGCAGTGCCTCGGTGCAGATCGTCGCCAGCGATATCGACACCAATGTGCTGAACACCGCGCGGCGCGGTGTCTACAACGCCGACGCGCGCGGCCTGTCGCCGCAGCGCCTGAAGAACTTCTTCATGCGCGGCACCGGCGCCAACGAGGGCCGCATCCGCGTCAAGCCCGAGCTGCAGAAATGGATCGAGTTCCGCAGCCTGAATCTGATGGACCAGCAATGGTCGCTGGGCGACCCTTTCCAGATCGTGTTCTGCCGCAATGTGATGATTTATTTCGACGCGCCCACCCAGCGCAAGGTGCTGGAGCGCATCCACCGGGTCATGAAACCCCATGGCCTGCTGTTCGTCGGCCATTCGGAGAATTTCACCGAATCGCGCGACCTGTTCCGGCTGCGCGGCAAGACGATCTACGAAAAGGTCTGAGCGCGCGCCGCTCAAGAACTCCCCACCCTGGCCGATAAAGAATGATGAGCACGCCCCAGACCCAAGCCGGCAACGCCGGTGTGATCTCCAGCGGTGCAGGCGCGGCGCGCGTGGCGCAACTGAAGGCGCAGACGCGCAAGCAGGGCGAAGCCTCGTTCTTCTTTTACGACGCCCACTTCAAGAACGCGGCCGTCAAGATCTTGCCCGGCGAGTATTTCGTCGACAACGAAGACATCCTGGTGATGACGACGCTGGGCTCCTGTATCGCCGCCTGTCTGTGGGACCGGCATGCGATGGTCGGCGGCATGAATCACTTCATGCTGCCCGAGGGTGCCGGCGACTCGGGCCGCTACGGATCGTTCGCGATGGAACTGCTGATCAACGAGATGATGAAGCGCGGCGCGGCCAAGAGCCGGATGGAAGCCAAGATCTTTGGCGGCGGCGCGGTGATTGCCGGCATGAACACCATCAATGTCGGCGAGCGCAACACCAATTTCGTGATCGACTATCTGAAGACCGAGCGCATCCCCATCGTCTCCAAGGACGTGATGGACGTCTACCCGCGCAAGGTCTGCTTCCTGCCGCACAGCGGCAAGGCCATGGTCAAGCGCCTGGCCCCCACCAATACCGATGCGCTGGTCCAGCAGGACCGCGCCGCCGCCCAGAAGGCTCAGCCGGTGGTCGCCACGGGCGGCTCCGTCGATCTGTTCTGAGCCCGCGACCCCGAGGAGAAGTAAATGGCCAAGACCAAAGTGGTGGTGGTGGATGATTCGGCGCTGGTGCGCTCCATCCTCACCGAAATCATCAATCGCCAGCCCGATATGGAGTGCATCGGCGCCGCCGCCGACCCGCTGGTGGCGCGCGAGATGATCCGCAACCTGAACCCGGACGTCATCACGCTCGATGTCGAGATGCCCAAGATGGACGGGCTCGACTTCCTGCAGCGGCTGATGCGTTTGCGGCCGATGCCGGTCGTGATGGTGTCGACGCTGACCGAGCGCGGCGCGGAGGTCACGATGAAGGCGCTGGAACTGGGGGCGGTGGACTTTGTCGCCAAGCCCAAGATCGGCGTGGCCGACGGCATCCGCCAGCTGGCCGACGACATCACCGACAAGATACGCATCGCGTCCAAGGCCCATATCCGCCGGGCACCGGCCGCAGCCGCGCCCACAGCCGGCGGCGCGCCAGCGGCGCCGGCCAAGCCGGTGACGATGGCCAGCCTGGGCCGCATGTCGACCGAGAAGATCATCTTCATCGGCGCCTCCACCGGTGGCACGGAGGCGACCAAGGACGTGCTGATCAATCTGCCGGCCGACTGCCCGGCCGTCGTGATCACCCAGCACATGCCGCCGGGCTTCACCAAGAGCTATGCGGCGCGGCTGGACGGCTTGTGCCGTATCCGCGTCAAGGAAGCGCAGGACGGCGAGCGCATCCTGCCCGGCCATGGCTATATCGCGCCGGGCGGCTTCCATCTGAGCGTCGAGCGCTCGGGCGCCAACTACATCGCCCGCGTTCAGGACGGCGAGCCGGTGAACCGCCACAAGCCCTCGGTCGAGGTGCTGTTCCACTCGGCGGCGCGTGTGGTCGGGCCGAATGCGCTGGGCGTGATGCTGACCGGCATGGGCGCCGACGGCGCCAAGGCCATGAAGGTCATGAAGGACGCCGGCTCCTACAACTTCGTGCAGGACGAGGCCACCTGCGTGGTCTTCGGCATGCCGCGCGAGGCCATCGCCGCCGGCGCGGCCGACGAGGTGCTGCCGCTGCAGCAGATCGCACCGCGCCTGATCGAGCGCCTGCGCAGCACCTCGGGCATGTCGCTGAACCGGGTTTGACCGGCGCGGCGCTCAGGCGTCGAGAAACAGCGACTGCAGGTCGCTCAAGAAGTCGAAGCCGCGTGCGGTCGGCGTCAGCCGTGCCGGATCGGCCTCGAGCAGGCCCTTGGCACGCGCCTGCTCCAGCGCCTTGGCGATGCTGGACGGCGGCAGGCCGGTGCGCTCCAGGTACTGCGTCAGCGGAACACCCTCGCGCAGGCGCAGCGCATTGAGCATGAACTCGAAGGGTAGCTCGCGGCGGCCGACCTCGTTTTCATTCGACACCGCCTGGCCCTCGGCGGCCTTGGCCATATAGCCGGCCGGCTCGCGCCAGCGCACCTGGCGCAACACCCGGTGCGGGAAGCTCAGCTTGCTGTGCGCGCCGGCGCCTATGCCCAGATAGTCGCCGAACTGCCAGTAGTTCAGGTTGTGGGCGCAGCGGTGCGTCGGCTTGGCATAGGCCGAGACCTCGTAGCGCTCCATGCCCAGCGCGCCGGTGCGCGCGGTGATCAGGTCCAGCATCTCGCTGGCCAGATCGGGGTCGGGCAGCTGCTCGGGCGGCCGCGTCGCGAACACCGTGTTCGGCTCTATCGTCAGGTGGTAGACCGACAGATGGGGCGGCGCATAGGCCAGCGCGGTATCGAGTTCGAGCGCCAGCTCATCCAGGCTCTGGCCCGGCAGCGCATACATCAGATCGATATTGAAGGTCTCGAAGCAGTCGGCCGCCTCGGCGATCGCGGCCTTGGCCTGGTCGGCGTTGTGCACCCGGCCCAAAGCCTTCAGCTTGGCATCGTCAAAGCTCTGCACGCCGATCGACAGCCGCGTCACGCCGGCCTCGCGAAAGCCCTTGAAGCGGTCACGCTCGAAGGTGCCCGGATTGGCCTCCAGCGTGATCTCGCAGCCGGGCTCCAGCGGCAGACGGGCGCGCAGGTCCGAGATCAACTCGGCGATCTGCTCGGGCGCGAACAGGCTGGGCGTGCCGCCGCCGATGAAGATGCTGACGACCGGGCGGCCCCAGATCAGCGGCAGCGCCACCTCGAGATCGGCGCGCAGGGCCGCCAGATACTCGCGTGCGGTCTCGGCCGGCAGCTCCCTGCCGCCCTGCCATTCATGCGAGTTGAAATCGCAGTAGGGGCATTTGCGCAGGCACCAGGGCAGGTGCACATAGAGCGACAGCGGCGGCAAGGCGGCAAGGCTCAGGGTGCCCGGGCGCATCAGCTTGATCACATCGGCCATCGCGTCAGCCCAGGTGCCAGGTCTCGCGCATCTGCGTCGCCAGATCGGCGGCGGCCAGGGCCCGGTGGCTCAGCGCATTCTTCTCCGCCGCGCTGAGCTGCGCGACGCTGCGGCCCAGCGAGGGGATGAAGAGCAGCGGGTCGTAGCCGAAACCGCCCTCGCCGCTCAGCGCCGGCAAGACCTGACCCTGCCAGCGCCCCATCGCGATCAGCGGCTCGGGGTCCTGCGCCGAGCGCACCGCCACCAGCGCGCAGACAAAGCGGGCCGCGCGCTGCTCGACGCCGGCCAGCTGCTCCAGCAGCACGGCGTTGTTCTCGGCATCGCTCTTGGGTCGTCCGAACAGCGTCGCATAGCGGGCCGACAGCACGCCCGGTGCGCCGCCCAGGGCCTCGACCGCCAGGCCCGAATCGTCGGCCAGCGCCGGCAGGCCGCTGAGCTGGGCCGCGTGGCGGGCCTTGGTCAGCGCATTTTCGACAAAGCTGTCGAAGGGCTCCTCGGCCTCGGGGATGCCGAGGCTGCCCTGCGTGACGAGTTCGACGCCCAGCGGGGAGAACAGCGCCTGCAGCTCGGCGAGCTTCTTGGCGTTATTGGACGCCAGCACGATCGTCTTCATGCCGACAGCGCCGCCTTCTGCGCGGCCAGCAGCTCGCGGATGCCCTTCTCGGCCAGGTCGAGCAAGGCATTCATCTCGGCGCGGGTGAAGGCCACGCCCTCGGCCGTGCCCTGCAGCTCGACAAAGCCGCCGGCTCCGGTCATCACGACATTCATATCGGTATCGCAGCTCGAATCCTCGGTGTACTCGAGGTCCAGCAGCGGCCGGCCCTCCAGCATGCCCACCGAGATCGC
Source organism: Roseateles cavernae (assembly GCF_040187885.1). Classification (NCBI taxonomy): domain Bacteria; kingdom Pseudomonadati; phylum Pseudomonadota; class Betaproteobacteria; order Burkholderiales; family Sphaerotilaceae; genus Roseateles; species Roseateles cavernae. The sequence goes on along the minus strand of NZ_JBDPLH010000018.1, from coordinate 28,543 downwards.
CGCCACCGCATCCTTGATCGGCGAGGCGCTGATCTTGCCCTGGGCGATCAGCCAGCTGACCGCGTCATGGGCGGCCACATAGGCGCCGGTGATCGCGGCCGTGCGGGTGCCGCCATCGGCCTGGATCACATCGCAGTCCAGCGAGATGGTGCGCTCGCCCAGCTGCTTCAGGTCGAACACGCAGCGCAGCGAGCGGCCGATCAGGCGCTGGATCTCCTGGGTGCGGCCGCTTTGCTTGCCGCGTGCGGCCTCGCGGTCGCCACGGGTATGGGTGGCGCGCGGCAGCATGCCGTACTCGGCCGTGACCCAGCCCTCGCCGGAGCCGCGCTTGTGCGGCGGCACTTTTTCCTCGACCGAGGCGGTGCACAGCACCTTGGTCTCGCCGAACTCGACCAGCACCGAGCCCTCGGCATAGCGGGTGTAGTGGCGCGTCAGGCGCACCGGGCGCAGCGCGTCGGCCGCGCGTCCGGCGGAACGCGGCGCGTCATTGATCTTGCTCATCGAAAATCCTTCAGGTTCTACTTTTGCTTGGAGGCGCTGCGCTGCCGGGCCTGGGCAATGGCCTCGTTGATCTCGCGCACCGATCGGTCGATCTCGGCCTCGTCCAGCTCGCCGTGCTTGCGCTCCTGCGCCTGGATGGCGGCGGCCGCGGCCTGTATCGTCGAGGCGAAGCCCTCGTCGCCGAGGTCCTGGGTGGAGATGGCGCCCTCGGGCTCATCCTCGCCCTCCCACTCGACGGCCAGCGCGGTGACATTGTCGCAGCGCGGCCCGCCATTGCGCAGCGCCTGCTCGACCAGCTCCGGCACCGCATCGGCAATCGGCAGTGCGGCCAGCTGCGTCACCAGCTCCGGGTCGCCCACCGTGCCCCACAGACCGTCGGAGCACAGCAGCAGCCTATCCCCCGGCTCCAGTGCCAGCGGCCCGCTGATGTCCACCATCGGCTTGCCCGGGCTGCCCAGGCAGGTAAACAGCACATTGCGATTGAAGCGCTCGGCCCCGCTCGCGCTGCGGCCCAGCGCCTCCTGCAGCTCGGAATAGGAGTGATCGCGGGTGCGGGCGATCAGATGACCGGCGCGCACCATATAGAGCCGCGAGTCGCCGCAATGCGCCCAGAACACATAGCCGCCCTGCAGCACGCAGGCGACCACGGTGGTGCGCGGCGTGTCGCCCAGATTCTTGTCGGCGCCATAGCGCAGCAGGGTCTGGTGCGCGATCAGCACCGCATCTTCCAGAAAGCGCGCCGGGTCGGCCAGGGTCGGTTTGGCATCGCGCTGGAACATCGCCGCCAGGGTCTGCAAGGTGATCTGCGCGGCCACCTCGCCCTCGGGGTGCCCCCCCATGCCGTCGGCCAGCGCGAACAGCCCGGCCTCCCGGGTGTAGCAGTAGCCCATGCGGTCTTCGTTCTTCTCCCGGCCACCGCGTCGGCTGACCTGGTAGATGCCGAATTTCACGCTTTTGCCCCGGTCTTGAGATTCTCGAGCTGCAGCTTCAGGCGCTCGCTGAAGCTCAGCTTGGTGTAGCGCCGCTCGGTCTCTCGGGCCAGTTCCTTTTGCAGCGCGAACACGCTTTGCGGCCGCGACAAGGGATCCAGCGACATGCACCACTCCGTCACCTCGATCAGGTTGTCGGAATAGACATTGCGCAGACGCGACAGGCTCAGCGCCAGCCGGTCCTTCTCCAGGCGCTGCGGCGCATCGTTGGGCGGATAGCCCTGCATGCCGGCGTAGATGCAGGCACCGATCGCGTAGATATCGGTCCACGGGCCCAAGGAGCCATCGCGGCGGTACATCTCGGGCGCGGCGAAGCCGGGCGTGTACATGGGCCGGATGAAATTGCCTTCCTTGCTCAGCACCTCGCGCGCAGCGCCGAAGTCCAAGAGCACGGCCTTGTTGTCGTTGGTGATGAAGATATTGGCCGGCTTGATGTCCAGGTGCAGCATCTTGTGCTGGTGGACGATGCGCAGGCCGCGCAGGATCTCGTCGTAGAGGCTGCGTATCGTCGACTCGCGAAACACCTTGTCGCGCTTGAGGTCGCGGGCGGTGACGATGAAGTCCTGCAAGGTGTCACCCTGCAGATAGTTCATCACCATGTAGACGGTTTCGTTCTCGCGCAGGAAGTTCAGCACCGAGACCACGCTGGGATGCGAGATCTGCGCCAGCGAACGGCCCTCCTCGAAGAAGCTGCGCAAGCCGAGCCGGTACAGCGGCTGCTTCTCGGGCTTGACGCGCGGCGTCAGCTCTCCGGGCGAGCGCTCGGCCAGGCTGGAAGGCAGGTATTCCTTCAGGGCAACGAGGTGGTGCTCGGGGTCTTCGGCCAGATAGACAACACCGAATCCGCCTGCTGCCAGCTTCTTGATGATCTGGTAGCCCCCTACCACCGTACCCGCAGGCAAGGGCGCCGGTTTCGGCTTTGACATAATCGCGTTTTGATTGCTACACCGATTGCGAGATGCCAGTCTACAGCATGACGGGTTATGCCAGCGCCAGCTCGCAGCCCTCTTCCCATAGTGAAACCGGCACTCAAACCGGCGCGAGCGTGACGGTTGAACTCCGATCGGTCAATGGGCGTTTTCTCGACCTTGGCTTCCGGATGCCCGAGGATTTGCGCGGCCTGGAACCGGCGCTGCGCGAGCTGCTGACCGCCGGCTTGAAGCGCGGCAAGGTCGAGATGCGCATCAACACCCAGCGCGAGGGTGACAACACCTGGCCCCAGCCCCAGCCCGAGCAGCTCAACCGGCTGGCCCGCCTGGAGTCCACCGTGCAGGGCTGGCTGCCCAAGGCCCAGGGACTGTCGGTGCACGAGATCATGCAATGGTGCAAGGGCGGCGGCGTCACCGAAAAACTGGACGAAGCCACCTTGGAGGCCGCACGCCGCTGCGTGTCAGGTCTTGCCGAGGCGCGCGAGCGCGAGGGCGAGAAGCTGGTCGCCATCCTGATGGAGCGCATCGGCCGGCTGCGCGAACTGGCCACCCAGGCCGAGCCGCTGGTGCCGGCCGTCGTGCAGCGCCAGCAGCAGCGCTTTCTGGAGCGCTGGCAGGAAGCCCTGGTCGCGACCGGCGCGGGCCAGAGCATTCCCGAGGATGCGCTGCGCGAGCGCGCCCTCAACGAGGCGGCCGCCTATGCGATCCGCATCGACGTGGCCGAGGAGCTGGCCCGCTTGCGCGCCCACCTGGAAGAGATCGCACGGCTGCTGAAAAAAGGCGGCGAGATCGGCAAGCGGCTTGACTTCCTGATACAGGAGTTACACCGCGAAGCCAATACGCTGGGCTCAAAGTCCGCCGCGCTGGAGCTGACCAATGTCTCGGTCGAGATGAAGGTGGCGATCGAGCAGATGCGCGAGCAGGTCCAAAACATTGAATAAGCAGGCTGATATGGAATACCCCGGCAATCTCTTCGTCGTCGCCGCCCCCAGCGGTGCCGGCAAATCCAGCCTGGTCAAGGCCTTGCTTGAACTCGATGCCAAGCTGGCGGTGTCGGTCTCGCACACCTCGCGCGCGCCGCGCGGTCAGGAGCAGCACGGCCGCGAGTACTGGTTCATCACGCCCGAGGAGTTCCGCGCCAAGGTCGAGCATGGCGACTTCTTCGAGTGGGCCGAGGTGCACGGCAATCTCTACGGCACCTCGCGCGCGGCGATCGAGGCACGCATGGCGGCCGGCGACGATGTGGTGCTGGAGATCGACTTCCAGGGTGCGCTGCAGATCAAGCAGTTGTTCCCCTATGCGGTGCTGGTCTTCATCCTGCCGCCCTCCTGGGAGGAGCTGCAGCAGCGCCTGAATCGCCGCGGCGACACCGAGGCCGCCGTGATCGAGCGGCGCATGGCCAATGCGCGCATCGAGGTCGCGCAGGCGCACCGCTTCGATTTCGTCGTCGTCAATGCGGTGTTTGATACCGCTGTTTTCGACCTGAAAGCGATCGTCCACGCACAAAGGTTAAAATACGCGGCTCAGCGCCGGAATCGCTCCGCCGTCTTCCGCGCTCTTGATCTTCCCTGAACCACCCGTACTGGAAACAAAATGGCCCGCATCACTGTCGAAGACTGTCTGACCAAGATCCCGAACCGCTTCCAGTTGGTGCTTGCCGCAACCTATCGCGCCCGCATGCTGAGCCAGGGCCACACGCCCAAGATCGAGAGCAAGAACAAGCCCGGCGTGACCGCGCTGCGCGAGATCGCCGCCGGCGAAGTGGGCATCGAGATGCTGCGCAAGGTGCCGGTCTAAGCAGCCCTCGCTGCACCCGCAAAAAGGCGCCTCAGGGCGCCTTTTCTTGTTTCTGGGTGGCCACCGCCAGCAATTGCTCAACCACCCGGACCGCCTCCTGCCGCGCCGCCTCGGTCCCCTGCTCAGCGCTCCAGCGCGCCAGCTGATTCATCGCGCCGTTGAGCGCCGCCGCCAGCGCGTCGGACTGCAGCAGGCCGGCCGCCGTATGCGCCTGACGCATCTCGCGCAGCCCCTGCTGCAGCGCTGCATAGCCATGGCGCGCATCCAGCGCTTGCCACTGCGCATCGCCCAGCACCGCCGGTGCATCGATCAGCAGCACCCGGCAGCGCCCCGGCTCACCAACGGCGGCCATCCAGGCCAGCGAGCCCAGGCGCAGGCCCTCGCTGTCGTCGGCCACATCGACCGTTGCCGCCTCGATGGCCTGGGCCAGTTCGCCATGCATCTGCTCACAGACCGCCTGGAACAAATCCTTCTTGTCGCGGAAGTGGTGATAGAGCGCGCCGCGCGTCAGCCCGGTGGCGGCCAGCAGGGTCTCGGTCGAGGTCGCGGCATAGCCCTGGGTCTGGAACAGCGCGCGCGCCTGCGCAATCAGGCGCGCGCGCGAATCCGCCGCCTGCTGGGCCTTTTTTCCCAAGGAGGCGGCCGATGCCGCGGGCTCCGGGGTCGGGGCGGGGGTGGTATTTTTCTTCGGCATCACCGTTGACATACAGACTGTCTGTATTTTAAAGTCAATTCACATACAGACAGTATGCATTTAAAACAGGTGGAAGCCATGCAGATTCTGGATCACTACCCCCTCGTCACGACCAGCCAGCTGCACGGCTGCGCCGAGTTCTATCAGCGCTATTTCGGCTTCGAGACGGTGTTCTCGTCCACCTGGTTCGTGATGGTGCAGCGCCCCGCCGCATCGGGCCATGCCATCACGCTGGCCTTCATGAGCGCCGACCACCCGTCGATGCCGCCCGGGCCCGAGTTGTTCAGCGGTCGGGGCCTGCTGCTGACCCTGCAGGTGGCCGATGCGATGGCGGCCCAGGCCGAGTTGCGCGCGGCCGGCGTCACGATCAGCTACGAGGCGCGGCGCGAACCCTGGGGCCAGATCCGTTTCCAATGCCTGGACCCTGCCGGCCTGGCGCTGGACATCTGCGAGCAGGTCGAGCCTGCCGCCGGTTTCTGGGACCCGTTCATGCAATGAGACGCCGGCTGAAGCCCATATCCGGCCCTGCTGGCCGAGAGCCTGGCGGCCTTGCGTTAAATTCGGGGCATGGGTTTCAGATCATTCGCCGTCGCTCGCCTGCCCGCCGCCCTCACCGGCTTGTCAGGCCTACGCCCCGCACCCGAGCCGACCGAGGCCGAGGCGGCGTCGTTTGACGCGCTGGTGCATCGCCTCGCCTATCTGCCGAAATCGGACATCAAGCGCATCCGCGAGGCCTATAAATTCGCCGACGAGGCCCATCTGGGCCAGTTTCGGGCCAGCGGCGAGCCCTACATCACCCATCCGATCGCGGTGGCCGGCATCTGTGCCGAATGGCGGCTCGATGCCCAGGCCATCATGGCCGCGCTGATGCACGACGCGATGGAGGATTGCGGCATCACCAAGACCGAGCTGATCGAGCGCTTCGAGGCCCCGACCGCCGAGCTGGTCGACGGTCTGACCAAGCTGGACAAGCTGCAGTTCTCGACCAAGGAAGAGTCGCAGGCCGAGAGCTTTCGCAAGATGCTGCTGGCGATGGCGCGCGATGTGCGGGTCATCCTGATCAAGCTGGCCGACCGTCTGCACAATATGCGCACGATGCAGGCGATGGCACCCGACAAGCGTCGCCGCATCGCCCGCGAGACGCTGGACATCTATGCCCCGATCGCCCATCGCCTGGGCCTGAACCAGATCTACCGCGAGCTGCAGGAGCTCTCCTTCAGCTTCATCAACCCCTGGCGCCATGCCGCGCTGTCCAAGGCCATCGGCAAGGCGCGCGGCAATCGACGCGATCTGGTCTCGCGCATCGAGCGCGATGTCGTCAAGTCCTTCGCCGAGGCCGGCATCAAGGTCGAGATCCAGGGCCGCGAGAAGACCCTGTTCTCGATCTACAAGAAGATGAAGGACAAACACCTGAGCTTTGCCCAGGTCAGCGACATCTTCGGCTTCCGCATCGTCGTCGACGAGCTGCCGACCTGTTACCTGAGCCTGGGCGTGCTGCACCAGCTCTACAAGCCCCAGCCCGGCCGCTTCAAGGACTACATCGCGATCCCGAAGCCCAATGGCTACCAGTCGCTGCACACCACGCTGGTGAGTCCGCTGGGTACGCCGGTGGAGTTCCAGGTGCGCACCGAGGCCATGCATCTGGTCGCCGAGAAGGGCGTGGCCGCGCATTGGATGTACAAGAGCCGCAGCGATGCCCAGGCCGCCCAGCAGCTGGGCGCGCACTGGCTGCAGTCGCTGATCGACATCCAGGACGAGACGCGCGACGCCAACGAGTTTCTCGAGCACGTCAAGATCGACCTGTTCCCCGATGCGGTCTATGTCTTCACGCCCAAGTCCAAGATCATGGCCCTGCCCAAGGGCGCGACGCCGGTGGATTTCGCCTATGCGATCCACTCCGATGTCGGTGACCACTGCGTGGCCGCCCAGATCAACGGCGAGCCGGTGCCGCTGCGCACCGAGCTGCGCAGCGGCGATGTGATCGAGATCGTCACCGCCGCCGGTGCCCGCCCCAATCCGGCCTGGCTGAGCTTTGTGCGCACCGGCCGGGCGCGCTCGAAGATCCGCCATTTCCTGAAGAACCTGGAGCAGGACGAATCGCGCGAGCTGGGCGAGAAGATGCTGGCCCAGGCCCTGCGCGCCGAGGGTCTGGCCCTGCCCAGCCTGGATGACGAGGACAACGAGGCCGCCCAGCTCTGGCAGCAGCTGGCCCGCTGGGCCGGCAACCGCCATGTCGACGAGCTGCTGGTCGAGGTCGGCCTGGGCCGCAAGATCGCCACCATCGTCGCCAAGAAACTGGCCCGCATGCTGGCCGAACAGGGCCAGCGGCCGGATGCGGTGATGCTGTCGATGGGCCGCTTTGCCAACGATGATGCGCCGGCCCAGGGTCAGGTCACGCTGGACGGCAGCGAAGGCGCCTCGGTGCGTCTGGCCCCCTGCTGCCGACCGATCCCTGGCGACGAGATCAAGGGCTATCTGGGCCGTGGCGAAGGCCTGATGGTGCACACGGCCGAATGCCAGGTCGGTCGCCGCCTGTTCCAGCGCGATGCCGAGCACTGGATCGCGGTCAACTGGGCCGACGAGCTGACCCGCTCCTTCGAGGCCGGCGTGGCCGTGCTGCTGAACAATGGCAAGGGCGTACTGGCCCAGGTGGCCCAGGCCGTCAGCAGCGCCGAGGCCGACATCACCCACATCTCGATGAGCGACGAATCGCAGGCGCGCGAGACCGCCGAGATGAGCTTGCTGCTGAGCGTGCGTGACCGCCTGCATCTGGCCGATGTGCTGCGCACCCTCAAACGCTCGCCCTCGGTGCTGCGGGCCTGGCGGATCAAGCCCTGATCAGGTGGCGGGCGGAGGGTAGCTGACCTCCAGCACCTCCAGCCGCTCGACGCCGCCTGGCGTCATCAGCTGCACCTCGTCGCCCTCGCGAGCCTTCAGCAGCGCGCGCGCGATCGGCGAGATCCACGACACCTCGCCGGCCAGGCTGTCGCTCTCGTCGATGCCCTTGATCGTGATCGTGCGCTCCTCGCCCTTGGCATTCGCATAGGTCACGGTGGCGCCGAAGAAGATTTGGTCGCTGCCATGGTGGGCGCTGGGATCGGCCACCTCGGCAATGTCCAGGCGCTTGGTCAGAAAGCGCAGGCGCCGGTCGATCTCACGCAAGCGCTTCTTGCCGTAGAGATAGTCACCATTCTCGGAGCGGTCGCCATTTTTGGCCGCCCAGGAGACGATCTCGACGATCTTGGGCCGCTCCACATCGAGCAGCGCCATGAACTCGGCGCGCAGCCGCGCATAGCCGGCCGGCGTCATGTAGTTGCGCGTGCCCTGCGGCAGCGAGGGCAGGGCCAACTCCTCGTCGTCCTCGTCCTGCGTGCTTTCCTTGGTGAATGCCTTGCTCATGGCGTGTATTGTGTCGCCAGTGCAAAAGAACATCAGGAGACGGGATGAGCCAGGGGTCACTGAGCGGCTTGCGTGTGATCGAGTTCGCCGGCATCGGCCCCGGCCCCTTTGCCGGCATGCTGCTGGCCGATATGGGCGCCGAGGTGATTGTGATCGAGCGGCCGGTGGCGCTGCGCACCCTGGGCGCCGGCGAGGCGATGAACCGCGGCAAGCGTTCGATCTGCCTCGACCTGAAAAATCCGCTGGGGCTGCAGGCGGTGCAAGCCCTGGTCAACAGCGCCGATGCGCTGATCGAGGGCTACCGGCCCGGCGTGATGGAGCGCCTGGGCCTGGGCCCGGCGACTTTCGAGCACAGCAACCCGCGCCTGGTCTACGGCCGCGTCACCGGCTGGGGCCAGACCGGTCCGCTGGCCCAGTCCGCCGGGCATGACATCAACTATGTGGCGCTGACCGGTGCGCTGTCGGTCGCGACGCGCGCCGGCGTGCCACCCAGCTTGCCCGCCACCTTGCTGGGCGATATGGCCGGCGGGGCGATGTTCCTGGCCTTCGGCCTGGTCTGCGCGCTGCTGGAGGCCAAGGCCTCGGGTCGCGGCCAGGTGGTCGATGCCGCGATGGTCGATGGCGTCGGCACCTTGACCGCGCTGATTCATTCGCTGCGCGGCAGCGGCCTGTGGAGCGAGCGGCCGGCCGAGAATTTCTTCCTGCACAGCTCGCCCTTCTACGACAGCTTCGAATGCGCCGATGGGCAATACCTGACCCTGGGCGCGATCGAGCCACCGTTCTATCGCGAGCTGCTGCAACGCATGGACTTGGCCGATGTCGACCCCGCGCAGCAGTACGACATACGCCAATGGCCGACGCTGCGCGAGCGTGTTGCCGAGCGCATCAGGAGCAAGACAAGGGACCAATGGGCGACGCTGCTGGAAGGCAGCGATGCCTGCGCGGCACCGGTGCTGAGCCTGGCCGAGGCCGCCGAGCATCCGCACAACCGGGCTCGCGGCAACTTTGCCGACATCAACGGGCAGCTGCAACCGGCCGCATCGCCGCGCTTCTCACGCACGCCGGGCCGCGCGCCGCAGGCCGGCCCCACACCCGGCGCGCATACGCGCGAGCTGCTGCGGGAACTGGGGCTGACGCCCGAACAGATCGAGTTGCTGACACGCTAGCTGGCGCGCTCGGACGTGTCGGTACGCGAATCGATATCAATCGATATCAATCGATGTCGATCTATGCCCTTCTTGATCGTCGTACCGATGCAAGCACCTCGACTTCATCGCGGACAGGATTCCCGATCTCGGAGATCTCCGGTCACACCAATGAAGCAGGCCTCATTCGTCACCATGGTTGAAGGAAACCTCCTCATGCGCCTTTCTTTGAAGACCCCTGCCGGCCTTGTCTGGCTGCTCGTCTGCATCGCCTGCATTGCCGCCGCGGCATTCGCGCCAATCCACGCCCAAGCGACGCCGGCCACACACGCCAGCAAGCGCCAGATCGCCAATAGCGGTCACCTCGCGGTCAACGGTCTCAACTACTACTACGAAATACACGGCAAGGGCGAGCCGCTGCTGCTGTTGCATGGCGGCCTCGGTTCGATCGAGATGTTCGGGCCGGTGCTGCCGATGCTGGCCAAGTCGCGGCGCGTCATCGCGGTGGACTTGCACGGCCATGGCCGTACCGCCCTGGGCGAACGAAAGATCGACCTGCCCGATATGGGCAACGACATGGCGGGCTTGATCAGCGCGCTCGGGCACAAGCAGGTGGATGTGCTCGGTTATTCGCTCGGCGCCGGCGTGGCCTTGCGGCTGGGAGCCCAGCATCCGGCGATGGTGCGCCGCCTCGTCCTGGTGTCGGGCGGCTATGCGCAGGACGGCTTCTATCCCGAGATGCTGCCTATGCAGGCGCAGGTGGGTGCCGCAATGGCCGAGGCGATGAAGGGGACGCCGATGTACCAGTCCTATGCCAAGCTTGCGCCCCGGCCCGAGGACTTTCCGAAACTGCTCGACCAGATGGGCGAGTGGATGCGCAAGCCTTACGACTGGTCCGATGACGTGAAGAAGCTGGCCATGCCGGTGATGCTGGTCTACGGCGACAGCGATATGTTCCGCCCCGAGCACATCGTTCGCTTCTACCAACTGCTCGGCGGCGGGCTCAAGGACGCCGGCTGGGGGCGCGAGCATATGTCCCGCAATCGGCTGGCGATCCTGCCGGACCTGACGCATTACGAGATCTTCTTCGCGCCGGAGATGGCCCGCACCGTGCTGCCCTTCCTCGAAGGCAAGAGCGGATCGAAGTCATGGTCGCAGCAGGTCCAGAAAGCCCGCTGAGCCTGCACAAGCGATAGCCGCTGCCGGGCGCGGCTATTCCCAGCAAAGAAAAACGGCCTAGAGGTTTGAGCCTCTAGGCCGTCGATTTGCTTCTTGTTTATGGTGCGGCTGGCAGGATTCGAACCCACGACCCCTTGGTTCGTAGTTCTGCAGTCGCTTTTAAGTTATTGATTTGATTGGGCTTGTGGCCGTCCGTTCCGCCGACCTCTGCCCTGTCGTGTACTGCTTCGCTCGGGCCACTCCCCCAAACGGCCCCAGGGACATCGGTCCCCCAAAGTCCCCCAGCTCGTCGAATACTGTATAAATACGCAGTATGTTGGTCGATGTAATTTTTCTGCGCCACGATGGCGCAAAGCTAACCCGCGAGGAAATCCTGGCGGCGTCGCCTCGCCGCGCCCTTCTGAGAGCGCACCGGCTTGGCTCAGCCCTCACCGTCCAACTCCTCCCCGTCACCGACGAGCTGATTGCGCCAGGGACGCCGATACCAGCACTGCACGACGCCCAGCTGCAGCGTCTCTCAGGGCAGGACATCGTGCTGGTCGGCCTGGAGTTTGTCGGCATGTATCACGAGCGCCGGCAGGTGCCGCAGGCCTGGTGGTGCAAGGTCTTGCCTGACCACGAGCGACCGACTTGAGCCCGCTGGCGTCAGAACAGTTCGTCCTGCCCGATATCGTCACCCGAGCCCATCATCGACTCCAGTTCCCGATCCATCGCCTGCGCTTGCGCCTGGTCGAACATCTCAACGGGCGGAGGCACGAGCAGGCGCCTGGCAGCCGCCTCGTCGCCATGAAGCCACGAATCCCAGTCGGCGGGCTCGATGTGAGCCTCGCCGCGCTTGTCCTGCTGGTCAGGCGGCAGCGGTTTCTTGGTTGCCGGGTCGAGCACCGGTCGGTGCAGGCGCCTCAGGAGCGGGTGAGAGTCGACGTTGAATGTCAGCATGGCGTAGTTAGGCACAAGCTCGCCAGACTCGGGGTCGACCCACTCCGACCAGATCCCGGCGACCATCCAGGGCAAGCCATCGGCCCGTTGCAAGCGCCACCAGACGCACCGGCCGGTTTCCCAGTTCGGCTCTTGCAGCCAGGTCGCCGGGATCAGGCAGCGCCTGCCCTGCTTCCAGGCATCTCGAAACGCCGGCGAGCTGTGCGTGGTTTCGCTGCGCGAGTTGTTCTTCAGCATGGGTCGCAGCAGCGGCTCGGCGCCAGGCCGGCTGGAGGGCACCTTCTTCATCTCGATGCGAGCCTTCTGACCAGGCCGGATCATGCCCCACTGCCCCATCACGCCCTGCAGCTCACCCTCGGCCCCCGGCCTGATGAACAGGCCCGTATCGAAGGGCTGAACATGGGTGGCTTGGTAGTCCGGCAGCGCCAGGCGCGCCTGGCGGCCGATGTAGCGCTCGACGTCGCCCTTCGGGCTCATGTGGTACAGATTGCACATGGCTCGACTGTACGATCAACCCACACCGAGGACCCGCCATGCCCTACACCCTGCAGCTCCTGAACGCACCCTTCGGGTACGAACGCACGGGTGACTACGAAGTGACCATGCGCGACGTGCTGGAGGCCGAGCTGGGCGGCGCAGATGGCGTTGACGAAGCGCTGCGGCGCGACGGCTGTCCAGCGGCGCCTGGTTCAGCGCTTGACCAGGCCGAAACGCTCGCATGGGATACCGCTTTTGCGCGGCTTGCAGATTGGGATAGCGACGCCCAGGCCGAGTACCTGGAGTCGACCGTGCTGCAGGTGCAGTACGTCTCACCCGAGGACCACGCCCGCTGGGTGGCCGCCTGCTACAACGAACTATTTCGCCTCGGCGCCCTGCCCTCGAATACACAGAACATCGCGGCCTTCGCGCGCGAGATGTTCATGCGCCGCGGCTATCTCGACCCCGTGGAGGTGGCGCGTGCCGAGTGGCTATCCTGGCCGCTGGATGAAGCCGGCAACCCATTGGAAGGCGCCCTGTTCCGCTCCACTCCGAAGCGGCTGGATTCTTGACGACTTCACACCCGCCCGGTCGGCCAGCTGACCCGCCGGCCGTGGCGCATGGCCTCGATGATCTCGACCTGGTGCTGGTCGACCAGCAGCCGGGCGACATCGCGCCAGTCAGTCGTGCTCAGGGGCCTACATCGCTGCGCAGGGCGCCCTCGATGTAGGCCACGCCCGCGCCGAGCAGCTTGACATGGGCCACGGCGCCGTAGGGCAGGCGCAGCTCATAGCCGCCGGATTGGTCATATCCGCGCAGCAGCAGGGTCGAGGGTTCGGCGTGCCAGTGCATGGCTCAGCGGCTCAGCGCGTCGCGCTTGGCTCGTAGCTCTTCAAGGTGTCGCGGGCCTTCTTCAACCAGGCTCGCGCTCTCTCGGAGTAGCTCAAGGACTCCTGCGAGTCTTGGGTCAGGACCACAGGCTGAGGCAGGGGCTGCGGCGGCAATGGCGTCGATACTGTGCTGCACGCCGACAAGGTCAGTGCGAGCGGCCAGCACACGAGGCTGGTTCTGCGCAGCGGTGACGCTGTAGCGGTCCATCTTGATGATGGTGGAGACGGCATTGTCATGCTCAACCTTTCGGGTGGCTTCGGACTGGTCCAGGGCGCGCTGCGTCACCTCGGCCAGCACCCAGCGGTAGTGGACGAAGGCGCCGGCCGCGAACGCCAGCGCGAGGCTGGCCAGCGCCACGAGGATGCGGGCGATCATTGGGCGGCCAGGCACTTCTCGTGCCGTGTGCGTTGACGCGTCCAGACTCCCTTGCATCCCTGGGGGCCCCAGTTGGCCGACAGCGAGCAATCGCGGCCAGCTTGTTTGCGCCACTGCAGCAGCGCATCGCAAGCCTGCCGGTACTCACCGGCCAGCAGGTGCTTGCGCATCGATGACTTGCGCCAGTTGCCGATCCCGAAGTTGCCGGTGAAGTCCATGTAGACATCGAACTCGGCCTGGTGCAGATCGACGTGGGGGATGGAGGCGCTGAAGCGCATCTCCTCCTCGCTGTTGAGGTTGCGGGCCAACTCCTCGGCGCGCTTGCGCGTGATGGGTGGGTCGGTCATGCGCACCGGCGTGCCATCCTCATAGCGCGTGGATCCGTGGCCGACGGTCGGCACGTCGCCCTGGGTCGGGATGACAGGCGATGCGGTCCAGCCCTCGTGCGCCTGCCAGGACGCAAAGCCCGCAGCGCTGAGCGTGAGCAGCCAGACCGAGATGCGGGCCTTACTCACTCTGTCACCTCGAAGTCTTCTTGCAAGGCCTCGCGGACGCGCTCGCGCCGGATGTCGCGCCGCCACTTCCAAAGCACATACAGCAACTGCACGAAGATGAAGAGCAGGCCGATGAACGCGGCCCACCAGTTCACATCCTTTTCAGTGAAGAACAGCAGGATGGCCCCGACGCTGGGGATTGCTTGAATGGACTGCGGCACTTCGGTTCGGTGGTCTGGCATCGTGGGATCTCTCTGGTTGCCGGGTTAGAAGTCGGTCTCCACGCTGAGGTGCAGCGCGGCGCTGCCGCCCTTACCGGGCGGGCGGGGAATGAGCGCCAGGCGCAGCGCAAGGCCTGAGGCGATGGGCTGGCGCAGGCTGGCAGTGAGCAGGGGCGAGACAGCGCCGCCGGCGTAGCCGTCGACCAGGCCGGCGGTGAGCGCATAGCGGCGGTCGGCGGTCTGCCAGGTGTGGGCGGCATAGACGCTGCTGCGGCCCAGGCTGTTGCGCAGCAGACCGAGGGTGGCGCCGCCGGGGGCGCGCAGGTAGAGGCCCATCGTGGCGGCCTGGTAGCCGCCGCGCTGGTGCAGGCTCAGAACATGGGCGCCGAGCTGCGAGGCAGGCTCCGCCCTCGCGCTGGCCGAGGTGGCGAGCGCGATGCACAGGATGAGGTGGTTCATGGGCTGGGGAGTTGGGGCCAGTCGATGGCCGTGGGGAAACCAGGCTGGCTGGGCACGTCGGCCAGGGCCTGCATGTAGGCTGCCCAATCGGCCGGCACGGGCTGGCCGAGGCGGTAGGCGCGCAGCGTGATGGGGGCGGTGGCGTCGAGCCGGCGGTCGCGCTCGGCGCGGGCGTCGCGGGCCAGCGCGGCTGTGCTGGGGGTGGACACATAGCGGCGGCGCTCGGCGTCCCAGGCCCAGGTGAGCCACTCAGTCTCTGGGGGCTGCGGGGGCTGCCAGTCCACAACGACAGCGACGACGGCGTTGCCAAAGTCGTCAGGCCTCAACTCGACGCGCTGGTTATCAGGGTCCAGAGCGCCCGGCACGCTGGCCAGGCCGGGCGGCGTGTTGGCGGCCAGGTGCTGCTCAGGGCCGGTGAACCGCATGCCGCTGATGACACCCGTATGGGGGTCGAAGAAGCTATAGATGATCATGCCAGCCGCCCCCCGATGTGCAGGATGGCGTCGCGGGCCTGCAGGTCGCCGCTCGTCCATTGCTGCAGCTGTGCTGCCGCGAAGATCGCAGCGTTGATGCGATAGCCAGCAGGCACCGTGATCCGAACCACAGAGCCCTTGCTCGCTTCGACCTTCTGCCCGCTCGTGCTCAGTGGGCCGATCACGGCTGGACTTTGATCGCCATGGTTCGAGACCGCCACATCGCTGGCGTCTCGCAACTGCACGCTGAGCCCACCGCGCAGGCCAGGGGCAGTGCCCATCGGCCCTGGAGAGTTTTCATTCACCGTCAGCGAGAGGCTGACGGACGCAAAAACCTCAAGCTCGACGGGGCGACCATACGTGTTGATGAAAGTCAGCGCGCAAGGCGCGCCGCCGAAGTCGGCGCTGGTCGTCGTTGTGGTCTGGTAGTAGAAGGTCGATGCCGCCGTGGCCGTCAGCGGTGCATTGACAGCCCCCGGAACCAGGTTGTCAGTGATGACCTCGCTCGCTCCGAGCAGCTCGCGCAAGCGCACGTCCTGCGCCAGCTGGCCCACAGTGCTACTGCCGGCGCTATACCTGAACCACACGCCGATGCGGCAGTACGCCACATCGGCCGGGATCGGACGCGCGGTGCCAGCACCGAAGTCAGCGCCGCGCACATGCCAGCCGCCCGGCGGCACGAGTCCGCCGAAGGTGTAGCCAGAGTAAGTTCCGCCCCATCCCGTACCGCCCACATCGCTACCGTCGGCGCGGTACATCCGCACCACCAGGTACATATTGCGATCGTTGCCAGAGCCGACTGAAAGGTTGGCTGTCAGCGCGTAGCGACGCAGTGCGCTGATCGGAATCGTCTCAGCGGTGAACGCCAAACGGTCTAAGCTGCTGCCCGCAGGCAGGCTCAGCGCATGCGTGCCGATGACACCAGATCCGGTGACGCCAGCAGCAAACACCAAGCCGCTGTCGAGCCCCCAGGCACTCGGGTCATTGCAGGCCGGGTTTGCATTGAGTGCCGGCCCGCCACCGGCCAGCGTGTTGCCCGAGCCGATCAGCAGCTCAACACCGATGGTGATGGTGTAGCTGACAGCGAGGCCCAAGTTGCCGCTGCTGTCGAAATCAGCAGCCCAGATGGTGACGGTGCCCAGCGGGGGCCAGGGCCAGACGACGCCACTGCGGTCGCTGCTGCCAGGCACGGTGGTGCCGGTGGCGAAACTGGCGCCGTATCGATAGATGGTGCCGGCCCAGTCGACCTCAGTGCTGGGCGTGCGAGACACGCGCAGCGCACCGGGCACAACGACGGCGGTGAGCCCAGCCACGAGCGCCGGCGCCGCCGTCTTACCCACGATCACATGCACCCTCGGCACCGTCCAGGCGCCTGCAACGAGCTTGTTGCGGCAGCGCCCGATGACGGCATAAGCGGCGCCGTCCTGCACCGCATCGATGTACAGCTGCGTATCGCCACCCGGCGCGGTGTAGGTCTGCCACAGGGCCGGGTCGGTGCCGGGCCGGCCGCAGCGGATCTCGATCGCGCCGCCGTTGATGACCGCCTCATCGTCAACGGCGGTCCACTTGACGCACAGGCGCGAGATGATGGTGCCGTCAGCCTGGCGCAGCAGGTGGGCGGTGCCGCTCTCGGGCGGGAGCAGGGCCAGCGCGGGCACCACGAAGGGGTTGGGCTGCGCGTTGTTGATGAGCGCGTCTTCGCGGCGGAACTGGGCGTCGGGGTCAAAGATGCTGGCGGCGGTGGCTTTGAGGCTGAGCCACACGAGGCCTTTGCTGAAGTCCAGCTCGGTGCCCTGCACCTCGAAGGCCTCGCCGGTGGCGCCGATCTCGGGGATGTTGAGCGCCACGGTGTCGAACACATCGCTGGGCAGCGCCAGCAGGTTGCAGGGCAGCCGGTAGGTGCGGGCGGCGCGGCTGTCGCGCAGGCCCACGCCGGCCACATGGGCGGCGTGGTCGGCGTCAGTCACGGCCAGATAGGCGTCCTCGCGCGGGTGCTCCTGCCCATCGGCCTCGATGTAGGCGGCCGGCGCGATGCGCGGCAGCGGCGCGGCGATGTATTTCTTGGCTGCGTCGGCGATGGTGGGGGTGATGACGTTGACGAGCGAGGTCACCGGCGCGTCCTTGACCATGCTGATGCTGCCCTTGTCGCTCAGCCAGTCGGCGGTGATCGTGGCCACGGGCGCGCTGTAGGCGCCGGCCTTGACGCGCAGGCGCCCGCCCGTCCACGCATACGCGCCAGCCATGCTCTCGCAGATCTCGGCCAGGGTGTCGAGCGGGTTCAGGGAGGTGTCGCAGACGATGCCGGCCGTAAACATGGGGCGCACGGTGGTGACGGTGTCGCCGGACTGGTTGACGCTCTCGAAAGCGTGCGTCACATCGCTGGCATTGGCGGCGGTGGTGAAGGTGTCGCCGTGCAAGTCGTCAGGGCCGCAGCCGCCGCCGTTGGCGTAGAGCGACCAGTCACGGCTGACCAGGCCGGGGTTCTCGGTCCAGCGGATGGCATCCACCGTCTGGCTCAGCGTGGCCAGGCCGACGCGCACCGTGACATCGATGCTCTGCCCCGCGTTGACCGGGTAGAGCAGATGGCAGCCGACGCGCGTGGTGCCGGCCTGCGTGAGGGTGCGGCTGAGCGTGCGGCGCGCCCGGCTCAGGCCGGTGGGCGCGGTGATGAAAACACCCGTGGCCGTCGACTGCAGCACCGCGCCGGCCTCGTCGCGCTCGGTGATCACGAGGTTGGGCACCGAGGGCGCGGCGCCCGCCATCTGCCGCGCGTGCAGGCCTGCCAGCCAGAGCTGGCCGGCGGCGGCGGCGGGCCGGCTGCCGGCGGTGGCGAAGCTGATCTCGGCGTAGGCCGGCGCGCCCACCGCCGCGCCGACGATGCGCACATCGGCATAGGCCTGCCCGTCCTCCGCGCCCACGCCGACCACGCTCATCGCCAGCCCGCCGCTGCCGGTGACACTCATGCCCAGGCCGGTGCCCAGAGAGCCGCCCACGGCGGCGCCGATGTAGTCGGGGTTGGGCGCGCGGTTCAGCCGCGGATCCAGCACGCGCGCGCCGCGAAACACCGCGCTGATCTGCGGGATGCCGTTGGGGAACGCGTCCTGGCTGTAGACCATGTCCACGCGCAGGCAGGCCACGCCGGCAAAGCGGTGATCGCCCGGCGAGATCAGGCCGGGGAACTCCACCGCCAGGCTGGCGCTGAGGTCTTGCTCGGGCGAGCCGTTCCAGAAGGTGACGCGGGCCTTGTGCCGGTTCGCCGTCAACTGGTACACAAAGCGGCGCAGAAATCCGCTGTGGCTCGCGTTGCTAACTACCGCCCCAGACACACCAGGAGTGACGATCACATCGCCGTCCGGCGTCTCTGCCACCATCTGCACGCTGCCGCTGCGCGGTGTATCGCTCAGCGTGACGCTGGTGCTGCCGGCCGGAATGGTGGCGGGGGCGGTGTCATAGGTCTGGCCGTTCCAAGGCGAGGTTTCGACCAGGCCGCCGGCGCCGAGCGTGACGGGCACATCGCCGAAGTAGACCTGCTCCACACCGTCGATCTCGTGGCCGGCCAGCGCGATGACGAGGCAATACTGCTCTTTCTTGGGGCCGTAGGTGGCTTTGAACAGGATGCCATCGGCATTGCGCACGCGGCCATAACAGCGGCTGCGGGCACGGTCCACCGTGGCCATCATGACCAGGCGGTCTTGCAGCGCGGCATTGGCGTCGCGGCGCATGCGGCGGCGGGCCCGACTCTCTTGGTACTTGCTGATGCCGTAGCTGATCGTGGTGAGCAGAAAGGCGCCCAGCTTGATGGCGCCGCCATACAGCAGCGCGGCGCCGACAAGGACCGGCGGCATTACACGCACCTCCAGGCCGCGACGATGGCCGAGGCCGGCACACGCTGCAGTCCGGCCTCGCCGGGCCCAGGGCCCAGCCACAGCGCGCCGCCGCAGAGCAGCAGGGTCTCGCGCCCCTCAAGCACCGCGAGGCCCACATCGCCCACCTGCGCCAGCGCGGGCAGGATCTCGGCGCCGAAGCGGCTGGCGCCGATGGCGCGCATGCCGCCCAGGCGCTTGATGACGCGGGCCGCGCCGGCCTCGGTCTTGTAGCTGCCGCGCACATCGGCGGCGGGGTCGTGGCCGGTCTGCGCCAGCACGCCGTCGCAGGTGAAAAGCGCGCAGTCGTTGGCGCCCCAAGCGAAGGCGGCGCGCTCGCGCTCGGCGATCAGCGCGGCCAGGCGGCTCTGCCAGTCGCGGTAGCGGGTGGGGGTGGGCGTGGTTGTCATTGCTTGAAGAACTCGCGGCTGGGCCAGATGTCTTCTTTCTGGCTCTGGTCGATCAGGTACTCGAGCGCACGGTCGCCGGGGTACAGGCGGCGCTGGTCGGCGTCGGTGTAGCGCAGGGGCTTGGGGCGGCCGTAGGTGATGGCGCGGTGTTCGGCGGTGACGCTGATGCCGGCGGTGTCGGGACCGAACTCCACCGGCATCTGGTCGAGCTGGCCGGCCCAGAGCTGCTGCACGCGCACGATGGCTTGCGTCTCGGGGTCCAGCAGCGCCAGCGAGAGCTTGACGCGCTTGCCCTTGATGGGCGTCTGCAGGGCGAGCGCCAGGTAGGCGTTGGGCACGGCGGGCAGCGAGAAGCCCATGGCCTCCACCTCGCCGGCCTGCTCGCGCAACGGCTCCACCTGCAGTTGCTCAACGCCGATGTAGGTCTGCCCGCCGTGCTCGATGTCCACCGCCGCGTTGCTGAAGTACAGCGCTGTGTCCAGCTGCATCTCCACCAGCAGCACCGCGCCGCGCTTGCCACCCTGCGCCTGCAGAGCCAGGGCGAGCTCGGCCTTCACGCGAACACCTCCACCAGCTCGACCGTCATGCCGGCAGCCTTGCCGGGGCTCATGCTGATGCTGGAGCTGGGGGCCGGGATGATGGCGAGGAAGGTGGGCCGATCCCACACGACGGCGGTGCCGGCCGCGAGCGCGGCGCGCACGCGGTGCACCAGCGGCACGGTGAGCACGCCGGCCACCGGCGCGCAGTCCTGAAACACCATGAACACCTGGCCGGCGATCTTGAAGAGGTCGCCGGCCTTGAGGGTGCCGGCGGTGGCGATCTGCAGGGCCTGGGCGCCGCGCGCCACCGAGGCGTGCAGCGTGGGCGCGCCGCGCATGGTGCCGCGCGGCGCGGGCTGCTTGAAGTGGCGCATGCGCACGCGGTCGATGCCGCCGCTGATGCGCCCGAAGTAGGCCTGCGGCTCGCCGGCCTCGGCCAGCCGGCGATCAGGCAGCGTAAGCATCCACACAAAGCGCTCGGCAGGAAACTCGGTGGTGTCAGCAAAGCCGCTGATCGGCGAGCGGCTCTGCACGCCGGCCTTGATGGAGCGCCACTCCATGCGCTGGGGCGTGAGCGTGTCGGGGTAGTCGTAGACAGCCATGGGGTGGGTTGCGATCAGCCGAAGGCGAAGCGCGAGCCGGGGCGCTGCGTGGCCTGGGCCACGCGGGCGGTGACTTGCTCGGTGATGGTGGGGATCAGCTGCGCCACTTCGGCGCGGGTGACGCCGGCCTGGATGGGGATGCTGATGTTGAAGTTGTTGACGGTGCTGCTGCCCGCTGCTGCGGCCCGCGTGGGGCGCAGCAGCTGCTGGGTGCGGTTGGCATCGACGATGCGGCTGGGGCCGGTGAACTCCAGCTCGGGGCCGCGCTCGCCGACCAGGCGCAGGCCGCCCGCGTGGTCGCCACCGCTGGCGAAGCCGGGGATGCCGAAGAACTGCAGGCCCTTGAGCGCGAGGCCACCGATATCGCCGGTCTTGCCGAAGTCACCGAACAAGTACTTGTTGAGCTGCAGCGCGGCGGCCTGGGCGGCCATGTCGAGCAGGGTGTCAGCCCAGAGGTCGAGGATGCCGTCATAGTCACCCTTCAACGCAGCCTTGAGCGTGGTGCCCAGGCTGTCTTGAATGTTGCGGGCAGACTGCTTGGCGAACTCGTCCATCTCGCTGAGCTTGTCTTTGACTTCGTCGCTGATGCCGGCGATGCCTTTGACGATCTTGTTCAGCTCCTCAGGGGTGAAGGCCTCCTGCCCCTTCTCCTGCGCCGTCCTGATGCGCTGCTCAAGGCGGTCGGTCTGGGCGCGCTTGAGATCGTCGCCGGTGCGGCCCGAGAAGTTGTCGATGGCATCGTCGAGCGACTTCTGCACATCGGCCTGGCGCTTGAGCTCGTCGGTCAGCGCCTTCTGCAACTCGGTCTCGTCCTTCAGCAGCTGGGCCTTCTGGGCCATGCCCAGCACCAGCTCGCGCACTTGCGGGATCTCGCCCGTAGCGCCCAGCTCGCGCAGGAAATTCAGCGCCTGCTGCTGCTCGGTCAGCTCGACAGCCTGGGCCAGCTCACGCTGCTGCTGTTCGACGTAGCGGGCCAGCGCCTGGGAGGCTTCGTCGATGGTCTGTTTGGGCGTCTTCTTGTCCTTGGTGCCTTCGGCTTCGATGTTGGGCTTGGCAAGCTCAGGGTTAATGAAGCCACGCCCACCGCCGGCAGCACCATCGGTCAGCCGCAGGAACGCCTGGCGGGCCTGCTCAGCGCGGGAGAAGGCCGCCTCATACTCGGCTTGGCGCTTGGCGATGTCGGCTTTGTAGGCATCTGGCGAGATGATTGCCTTGAGCCCATTCAACTCGGCGGCTTTCACATTGGCTGCCGCAATGGCAGCCGCCCCCTGCAGCTCGCGCACGCGAGCCAGTTCTTCCTTGACTGCGCTCAGCCCGAGCACGCCCTTGATGCCGTTGTCTCCGAACTTATCGAACAGCCCGTTGATGGATGGCACCACCACATTGGTGACTGTCTTGGCCAGCGTGCTCAGATTGGCCTGCAGCGCGAAGATGTTCTTATTGAACTTCTCGGCTGCCTCGGCCTGCTCGGTGGTGACCTTGGCATTGAGCTTGCCTTGCTCGGCCAGGTCTTTCAGGAACGGGGCCGCCTCGGCAACGCTCTTGCCGAAGAGTGTTTGCACCATGCGCGCCTTCTCGCCCTCGTTGGCGTAGCCCGATAGCGCGACGGCCGCGACGCGCAGAGCCTCAGCGGGATCGAGCTTGCGCAGCTCGGCCGCGCTGAGACCGATGCGCCTCAGCGCATCAGCCTGCGCGCTGCCGGGCTCGGCATCACCCAGCACCTTGTTGAACTTGAGCAGGATGCTGCTGGCCGTCTCCAGCGTGCCGCCGGTTCGCTTGGCAACGTCCTCCAGCGCGCTAATGTTCTCGATGCTTGCGCCCGTGGCGTCAGCGACATCGTTGAGCGAATCAATGGCGTCGACGTTTCCCTGGATAAGGCCGACTACGCTGTAGCCTGCAAAGAGGCCCGCGATGCTGCCGGCAACACCGGTCACCGCAGCTCCAGCCCTCGCCCACGCGGCGCGGGTCTTCTCGGCATCGCGCTCAGCGATGCGCACGGCCTTGTTGAAGCCCTGCTCCAGCTTCCCGAGCCGGGCTTCGAGGTCAATGCTTAGAACGGCAATTGGCATGGCTTACTCGGATGGGGTCGGGTCTTGCGGGGGCCGGTGGCCCCGAATCACTTCGAGGCGACACAGCAAGCCCTCTACATCCGCCACCCCCAGAGCGCCGCACCAGAGGGGCAGGCCCGACCAGTCGAGCCCTCCCATGCCGTTGGCGAGGAGGTTGTAGATGCGGATGGCCATGTTGTCGTCGCGCGAGGCTTGCGGGCCTGTCTCGCCCTCGAACTGGACGCCGGCTTGCGCGTCCAGCAGGGCAGTTAGTTTTTTGCTGCGGCCTCGCGGGCTTCGTTGTGGGCGTTGATCGCGGCCACCAGGTGGTTGAAGGCGGCGAGGATCCAGTCGCTGCGATCGAGCGAGAAGGCTGCCCACAGCGCGCTGGCAAAGGGCAGCGGGTCGCTGCTGCCGTTGGCGGGGCCTAGCAGCTCGGCAGCGCTGAACCCCTCCCAGCCCACGGCATAGTCAGAGACCAGGTCGTGCATGAGAGAGGCGTACGCCTGGTCGGGCCGGCGGGTGAAGCGGTGGGTTTCACCCTCCAGCGGGCGCAGCAGGAGGACGCGAAGCTGCGGCTTGCCGTCGCCAGCAGGCCGCAGCTCGCACCAACTCTCGCGCTGCGCGCGCTGCTGGGCAAGGAGCTTGGCGACTTCGGCGCTCATGCGAAGGAGGCCGGCAGCTTGGGGATGAAGCCCTTGGCGCTGATGGTCATGGCGCCGGTGCCGACCGCACCCTTCTGCACATCTTCGCCGGGCAGGTCGGGCTCGCCGTAGGCGATGCGCAGCGCGCCGTCGTTGAGCGTGATGCGCACCAGCAGCTTGCCGCCCGACTGTGCCGCCGCCTCGGCCTGCAGCATGGCAGCGCTGGGCGTGGTCTTGGCCAGGACATTGAGCGCCAGGGTCTGCGCGGCCAGCAGACCGTTCTCTTCCTGCTTGATCACGTCGATCAGCGTGGTGGTGTCCAGCTTCTCGGCCGCGCCGCCGCCGATGGCGTAGCTGGTGGCCTCGGCCAGCGTCACCCAGGTGGCGGCGGGCACGAATTCGCAGGTGCCCGAGAAGTCGCTGAAATTGGTGGTGTTGATGCCCTGCAAAACAAAGGTATCAGCGGTGACGGACGCGACGCGAACGGCCTGGTTTTCCAGCTGCACCATGCCATCCAGCGAGCGCAGGTAGCCCACGGTGCCGGCGGGAATGGCGTGCCCCACGCAGGTGGCCACGCCGGGCGAGGTCTTGCTGATGCCGGTGATGGTTTTGGGCTCGCCGAAGGTGGCGGCCAGCTCGGTGCGGACGTTGCGGCCCTTGATGATCTCGCTCATGTGTTGACCTCTTGATGTGGTGACGGACGAAGAAAACCAGCCCGCTCAGGCGCAAGGCCTGGCGGGCTGGGATGGGAGCTGGGGAGTGGCGGTGGCCTAAATCTCTAGCGTGAGCACGCAGACGCGCTCCAGCAGCTCGGGGTCGATGCCATCGGGCTGCTTGGACTCGGGCCAGTAGCTGGCGGCCTCCAGGGCCAGCAGGCACTGCTCGCTGACGGCCACCGCCACGCTGCGGCGGTCGGCCCAGGCCTCGACATCGAAGCGCTCAATCTGCCCGTGGCGCGAGCCGTCGAGGCCTCGGATGTACTCGATGCCATCGCCCTTGACGACAACAAAGGGCTGCGGCGCCTCGGCCGGCGCGAAGTCGATATGCACGCTCTGGCCGACCAGGGCGGTGAGGCCCGGGAAGGCGAGCAGCGCGGCGCGGAGGTCTTGGTGGCTGGTGCTCATTGGTTGGCCTGTCTGTCTACGATGCGTTGCACGGCGGGGCCCAGCACGCGCTCGATGCGGCGCAGCGCTTCGCCGAGCTTGGCGGCACCCGCCTCCAGGAAGCGCAGCGCCGGCAGCGGGCCTACGGCGCGCAGCGCGCGGCGCCCGCGCACGAAGCGCAGCAGCCCGCCGATGCGGCTGCGGTCGCCTTGCTTGCGGGCCACCTTGCGGCCCTCGGTGGCGGCGCTGGCCGCCCTGCCCTTGCGGCCGTAGTTCTGCCAGCGCCAGTAGAAGGGGTCGTCCGGGTTGCTGGCGCCGGCCTTGCCTGCCTCGCTCTTGAAGCTGAGGATCTGACCTTTGCTCAGCGGCTTGACGTTGACGAACACGCCCACATTGCCCTCGGCCTTGGCCTGCTTGCTGGTGCGCACCCGGATGGCCTCGCGCAGCGTGCCCGCCTTGCGGCGCTTGTCTGGCTTGCGCAGTACAGGCGCCTGCGATCGGGCAGCGTTGCGCACGATGCGGGCCCCGGCGGCCAGCGCGTTGCGCAGTGCTCGAATGCGCAGCTTGGCGGGCAAGGCCTTGAGCTGGACTTTCAGATCGTCCAGCCCGCGCCAGGCGAGATCGAACTCACCGGCCATCACGCACCCCGCTGATCGCCGAGATCTCCAGCCAGTCGGTGCCGCCGTCCACAGGCACGGGGTCGCCCTGGATGTCATAGGGCTGGCCCTTCCACAGCAGCCGCTTGCGGGCGGTGATGCTGGCGCGGTAGCGCACGATGACGACGATCTCCAGCGTCTCTTGCACCGCGCCGGCCTGCAGCCGCTCGGCGGCGCGCACCGGGAAGACGGCGGCGAAAATCGGCGCGCCCTCATTGACCCAGGCGCCATCGGCCTCGCCCAAGCCGTCCTCGCCCGCTGCGCGGGCTTGGATCTGCACCTGGTGCTTGAGCTGGCCGGCGGAGTAGATGCGGTTGGTGGTGGCCATCGGTCAGACCCAGAGTTTCTCGGCGTCGAGCAGGCTGGCGAGCAGCGGGTTGGCCGCCAGGGAGGCGCTGGCGGTGGCCTCGGGGTTCTTGCGCCATGCGGAGACATGCGCCTTGATGTAGCGGTCCACCTGGGCCGGCACCACCACCGGCTGGCCCTCTTCGGGCACGGGCGGCCCGGCGGTGATGTCGACCCGCACGCGCGGACCCAGCGCCACAGCGCCGAGCGCGGGCCAGCTGCCCGCCGCGAGCGAGGGCGCGACGCAGGTGCCCACGTTGCCAATGCCGCCCGGAGCATAGACATACGCGGCGGCGTCGAGCGTGGCCCAGGCGCTGCCGGTCCAGTAGCTGATCGCGCAGGCGCTGGCGCCGTGCACACGGATGGCATCGGTCACAGCCGGCCAGTCCGCAAGCTCCTCGCGCCACACGGTGCGGCGGTAGGTGCGGCCGGTCATGTGCTCGGCCGACTCACGCGCCGCGCTGATCAGGCCGGCGATGTCGGTGTCCCAAGCGGTGATGTCGGCATCGATGCTGGCGGCCAGCTTGGCCGCAGCGACGGTGACAGGCTCAGCGCCGGGGTGGGATAGGCGGGTGGGCATGGGTGTGTACCGGCAAGGGCTTGGATTCAGGGACTACTGAGCGGTCAGCTCGGGCAGCGTGTTGCAGCTGAAGTGGCACTTGGGGCACTCCTGCCCGAAGTCGCTCGGCCCCATGAGGCCGTGGCCGTTCGGGCACATGCCGCTGCGGATCAGGTAGTCGCTGCGGATGTGCGCCTCAATGTCGGCCTCGCGGCCGGCTGGCACGGCGAGATTGCTGGGGTCAAGTCGTTCGATCATGGTCGGCTCGCGGAGGGGATGGAATTCAGGAGGCGGCCAACCATCAAGGATCGCTTGACGGTTGGCCCAGTGGTTAAGCGGCGCTTAAGACCTCAGATCTGCCCGTCGCGCAGGCCGCGCCTGAACACGGCCACGTTCGCGGCGATGAACACCGGCGTGGAAAGCGCCCGCTTGGCGAGCTGGGCGCGGCGGGTACTCTGGTTGAGGAGTTCTGTCGCGAACTTGCGGCGCTTGGCGTGGGCAACTTCGGTGGCGGCAGTGATGTCGTCGCCTTCCTTGAACCCGTCGCGAACGATCTGCACAGCAAGCTGGTCAAGGTAAGCGACGACCTTCGGGTCTTGCATCAGTTCGGCTGCGGTCTTGTCCATGTCGTCTGCTCCGTTGCGTTTGTCAGTGCAATTATTGTCTGCCATTAAATACGGCTTTGCAAGCACTATTTGTCTGCCGTAAACTCGCGGCATGAAAGAAACGAAACGCCCCCCTGGCCGCCCACCAGCGCCACCCGAGACAGCCCTCACCGAGCGCCACACGCTGCGCATGACCGGTGCGCTCAAGGCCAAGATCAAGCAGCACGGCGACGACTGGGCGCGCGCCGTGCTGACGAAGGCCAAGCCTCCGAAGGGCGACGAGTAAGGCATCGGGGTCGCGGAGGGGATGGGAATTAGCGCGGCAGGTTCGCCCGCAGGAACGTCTCAAACGGCGCTGCCGCGAGGTTGTGGCCGCTGGCGTTGATGTGAAGATTGCCCGCTGCCGAGCCCGTTTTGAGCGTGACTTGGCCGTCCGCGTCGGCCGCGCCTGAGAGCGGGCCGTATGCGTTGATGACCGGCGAAGTGCTCAGGACGGCAGCCATGTAGGCGTTGAGCGAAGTGGCACCGGCCGCGTTGAGGTCTTTGTAGCCCGTGGTGATGTCCGGCGCCACCGCCAGCATCGGCACGCCTGACCAACCCACGAAGGTGGCGTTGACCGCCGCGCAAGCAGCCTTGATGGCCTGAGTATTGCGGTACATGAGCCGAGCATTACCCGTGTCCGTGAAGTTGGGGGCGACGATGCCATTGGGCGTGAAGACAGCGCACACCACCAGCTCCGGCGCAAGCAAGGGCAGGAGCTGCTCGGCGCGGGCGCGAAATTCCGTGGTCGTGGTGCTGGCGGCTGCCAGGTTGCAAATCTCGACCGGGCTGGTCAGCGTGGACACGCGCTCCCGCGCCATGTACTGCCAGCCGTAGCCTTCAATGTCGGAGTCCACGGCCTCTTGCAGCGAGTCACCGAAGTGCGTCGACGTGAGCCCCTGACCCACGCGAGGCGCGTACTCAACGATGATCGGCATGGTGTCGTCGGCGTAGGCCGTGGAGCCCAGCACACCCGGCGTCGTGGCGCCAAGCTGCGCTTCAGAGCGGCACTTCATGACCCGGCCACCGACGTTGGCGGGGTTCTCCCAACCGCTGCGGCTCCTGGCCACGGACAGGGCCGGGCGGTTTGCGTTGCTGGCCCCTGGGATTTCCACCAGGATTCGGACAAGTGGCAGCGTGCCGCCATCGATGCGGTCGATAGTGCTGATGTCGATCCAGGGGGACCAAGTGAGACCGGGCGCGTCGGCTGACACACCGGCCGCCACGTCAAACGCTGCTGACGTGACCTGAGTGCCGCCAGAGATGTTGGTGCTGGAGCCGCCAAGAGCGGCATTCAGGCCTGGCAGCGTGTTCGAGGTGCCGACGTTCACCTTGACGTTGGTCAGGATGGCGGCAACCGGGTTCAGGATGCCGATGCGGATCCTGTCGGTGTGCGCCTCCAGCGTCCGGTAATAGATGCTCGTGTGGTTGGCGCCGGCAGTGGCGAGGCTGATCATCTTGCCCTGCCAGCAGGACTTCAGGGTCTGGCCGCGCCGAATCCCAGCCCCTGACACCGGGCCCACATCTTTCCGAGCGCCAGAAGCGTCGTATGCATCGCCCCGCCCGATCAGCATGTCAGCGAAGTCGTCGCTGCAGGTCTTGGTGTCGCCCGCCTTCCAGGGCTTGCCGTTCTCGCCGGGGACGTTGCGCAGCAGCACGACGGTTGTGGTCATGGTCGAATCTCCAGAAAGGTGGGCATAGGCCGGGCGCGCTCCATGCGCCCGGCGTCGTCAGCTCAGTACGGGCCAGCTCAGTTGGCAGTCGGGCTCAGGCCGCTGTAGCGGGCACCCCAGAGGATGTAGGTCACCGTGCCGGTGGCGTTCGCCATGGAGGCCACATCGACGCGGAAGCAGTCGAAGTTGCCGTCGGCGTCCAGCGTGTCCGCGTTCACTTCGAGGATGTACTGGAGCCGCTTGCCGTTGGTCGTGTCCGAGGTGAAAGTGTTGTTGACCACGGCGGTTTCGACCTTTGCCTGGCTGGCGGCAACGTCGATGTTTGCCAGCATGCGGTTGAAGGCCAGGGCCTTCTCGCCCGTGCCAGCCACGGCGGTCGCTTGCTTGAGCGTGACGGCACCGCCAGTGACGGTGGCGCCGTTCGTGATGTCGATGATGACGGTGGCCTTCTGGTAGCCCTTCATCGAGACGTAGGCGGCATCGCCGGCCGCGCCG
>NZ_JBDPLH010000017.1:0-49860 GCF_040187885.1 Roseateles cavernae | reverse complement strand
GGACGACACCAGGGCCGAGCCGACGACGATGCCGTCGACGCGGGCCACCATCAGCGCACCGCTGCCGCCGGCGCTGGTGGCGCTGGCGCGCACGGTGAGGCGATCCGTGAGGTTGGGTGCGGGCCAGGCCAGGCGCAGCGCGCCGTTGGCGTAGACGCTGGTGATGCCGGCGATGACGTTCTGGCCGTCGAAGGCGGCGTTGCCGTCGCCCTTGTCGTAGCTGACGATGGCGGCGGTGGGCAGCACGGCGGTGTCGGCGGTGCTGAGCTGCTGCACGTAGAGGTTGCGGTCCACGCCGTTGACGTTGGCGTCGTTGCTGTAGACCACGTCCACCAGGCTGCCGGGCTTGAGCGTGGGCACGGCCAGGGCGTAGTCGGTGGGCTGGGTGGCGCGCACCTCCACGCTGTCGGTGACCACGCCGTCCACCCGCAGCGACACCATCGCGCCGACGCCGCCTGCCACGTCGGCATGGGCTCGCAGGGTCACGGTGTCGGTCAGATTGGCGCTGGGCCAGGCGGCCGACAGATTGCCGCCGGTGTAGCTGACGCCGGAAGAGGACGGGGTGAGATAGGTCGAGCCGGCGATCAGATAGCTGACATTGAGCTGGCGGTCCGTGCTGCCGACGCTGCCGGGGTTGGCGAAGACCACGGCGNGCAGCGACACCATCGCGCCGACGCCGCCTGCCACGTCGGCATGGGCGCGCAGGGTCAGCAGGGTCGGTCCGCTCTCGGACGAGGCGGTCGCAGGCGCCGTGACAACGGGAACTACCACCCTGGCCGCCGTGGCCGTCGTGGCAGCGGGCTTGGCGACCGATGTGGCAGAGGTGTTCGGCGTGGATTGGCGCGGCGCAGCGACCGGGCCGGTCCCGGCGTCACCGCCGCCGCTGTAAGCGGCGATCGCCACGCAGGTGGCAAAGAGGGCGGCGAGGGAGGCCGTGCGAATCAGCGAGGCGCTGAGGAGCTGTTGCAGCATGGTCGTACTACCCAAGTTGAGACTTACAGCACCCGTCGTCGTGCGGAAGATCTGTTGTAGGTATTTTCGGCAGTCGGGTCTATGCATTCAGTGAGATCGAGCACGCTTGGGCGTACCAAGGGGTAAGGCATTGCAACGCCGGTGAATTACTACCGCTGCCGGGATCCTCAGGTTGCGGTTTCAGGGCCTGGCTGCGCCCACGCCGCTCCCCTGCCCTCGAAATAGGGGGCCACGCTCAGGTACCGGACAGGTGAGGTCCGGGCTGGGCGAGAATATCGTGCGCGCTTGGGGCTTTGTCGGTGATGGGTCTGCGAGCTGGTCGGTTCGGGTATTGGGAGATTGCGTTGAAAGTTCTTGTCACCGGCGCCGCCGGCTTTATCGGTATGCATGTGAGCCAGCTGCTGCTGGCGCGGGGCGATCAGGTCGTGGGCCTGGACAATCTGAACAACTATTACGATGTGCAACTCAAGCACGACCGGCTGGCGCGGCTGACGGGCAAGCCGGGCTTCGAGTTCGTCAAGCTCGATGTGGCCGACCGCGAGGGCATGGCCAAGCTGTTCGCCGAGGGGCGCTTCGACCGTGTCGTGCATCTGGCCGCCCAGGCCGGCGTGCGCTACTCGATCGAGAATCCGCACGCCTATATCGACAGCAATATCGTCGGCTTCACCAATATCCTGGAGGGCTGCCGCCACAGCGGCGTGCAGCACCTGGCCTATGCGTCGAGCTCCAGCGTCTATGGTGGCAACACGCTGATGCCGTTCTCGGAGCATCACAGCGTCGACCATCCGGTCAGCCTGTATGCGGCCACCAAGAAGGCCAATGAGCTGATGGCCCACACCTACAGCCATCTGTTCGGCCTGCCGACCACGGGGCTGCGCTTCTTCACGGTCTACGGACCCTGGGGCCGGCCGGACATGGCACTGTTCCTGTTCACCAAGGCCATCCTGGAAGGCCGCCCCATCAACGTGTTCAACCACGGCAAGATGGTGCGCGACTTCACCTATATCGACGATATCGCCGAGGGCGTGGTGCGGGTGCTGGACCGGCCGGCGACGGCTGATCCCGAGTACGACGCCGTCAAGAGCGACCCGGCGCGCTCCAATGTGCCGTACCGCGTCTTCAATATCGGCAACCACGCGCCCATCCAGCTGATGGCCTTTGTCGAGGCGATCGAGAAGGCCATCGGCCGCGAGGCGGTGAAGAACTTCATGCCGCTGCAGGACGGCGATGTGCCGGCCACCCATGCCGATGTCGAGGAACTGGCCGAATGGACCGGTTTCAGGCCGGCGATGCCGGTGCCCGAGGGCGTGCAGCGTTTTGTCTCCTGGTACCGGGACTATTTCAAGGTTTGAGGGCGACGCTCAGGCCTGTTGCGTCGGCTGGCAGGCCCCAGTCTTGCTACGGCATGGTGTATCGGCGCGCCGTTCCGGTGAAATGCCGTTACAAACTCGTCGCCAACTCCCGAGCTTGGCCGCCATCCATCGGGGACGATGTGGCTGTCACAAGGGTGCGACGGGCTGCACCTAGCATTGATCGATTTGTATTTTAGGGAGTTGTGAATGAAGGTCACCGCTATTGGTACCGGTTATGTGGGTTTGGTTACCGGGGCCTGTCTGGCCGAAATGGGCAACCATGTGGTCTGTCTGGATGTGAATCCGGAGAAGATCCGGGTGCTTAATGCGGGCGAGATCCCGATTCATGAGCCAGGGCTGCTGGAGGTGGTGCGCCGCAATGTAGCGGC
This sequence comes from Roseateles cavernae, assembly GCF_040187885.1. Classification (NCBI taxonomy): domain Bacteria; kingdom Pseudomonadati; phylum Pseudomonadota; class Betaproteobacteria; order Burkholderiales; family Sphaerotilaceae; genus Roseateles; species Roseateles cavernae. The sequence goes on along the minus strand of NZ_JBDPLH010000017.1, from coordinate 47,147 downwards.
CGGCCGCCTGCAGTTCACCACCGATGTGGATCTGGCCGTCAATCACGGCACCATCCTTTTCATCGGCGTGGGCACGCCGCCCGGCGAGGATGGCTCGGCCGATCTGCAATATGTGCTGGCGGCGGCGCGCTCGATCGGCGCCCGCATGACGGACTACAAGGTCATCGTCGACAAGAGCACGGTGCCGGTGGGCACGGCCGACAAAGTCAAGGCGGCGATTGCCGAGGAATTGGCCAAGCGCGGCGTCGAGGTGTCGTTCTCGGTGGTCTCCAACCCCGAGTTCCTGAAGGAGGGGGCTGCGGTGGAGGACTTCATGCGGCCCGACCGCATCATTGTCGGCTCCGACGACGAGCAAGCCACGCTGATGATGCGTGCCATCTATGCGCCCTTCACCCGCAACCATGATCGCCTGCTGGTGATGGATCTGCGCAGCGCCGAGTTCACCAAGTACGCAGCCAACGCGATGCTGGCCACCCGTATCAGCTTCATGAACGAGCTGGCACTGCTGGCCGAGAAGGTGGGCGCGGACATCGAGTTGGTGCGTCGTGGCATCGGCTCGGATCCACGCATCGGCTTCCAGTTCCTCTATGCCGGTGCCGGCTACGGTGGTTCCTGTTTCCCCAAGGATGTGAAGGCGCTGATTCGCATCGGCCGCGAGCATGCGCAGAATCTGCATGTGCTCAATGCGGTGGAGGCCGCCAACGATCGCCAGAAGCTGGTGCTGGTGGACAAGATCGTGGCGCGCTTCGGCGAGGACCTGACCGGCAAGCGCTTTGCGATGTGGGGCCTTGCGTTCAAGCCCAATACCGACGATATGCGCGAGGCGCCCTCGCTGGTCATCATCGACGAACTGGTCCGTCGCGGTGCCGCAGTGGCGGCCTACGACCCGGTGGCCATGAGCGAGGCGCGCCATTTGCTGGAGGGTGTGCAGGGTGTGAGTTTCTGCGAGCGAGCCGAGCATGCGCTGCAGGGCTCCGAGGCACTGATCCTGGTGACCGAGTGGAAGGAGTTCCGAACGCCTGACTTCGACGGCATCAAGGCCGCGCTGGTGCAGCCGGTGATTTTTGACGGACGCAATCTGTATGAACCGGCCCTGATGAAGAACCTGGGCATTGAGCACTATGGCATCGGCCGCAGTGCCAGCCCTGTGGCGTCCTGATGAGGTTGGCCTTGCGTTGCTTGCCCCTGTTTTCTGAATTGTTTGAAGGGAGTTCCCGATGGCAAAAGCAATGATTCTGGCTGCCGGCCAAGGCACGCGGGTGAGGCCGCTGACCAAGCACACGCCCAAGCCCATGGTGCCCATCCTGGGCAAGCCGGTGATGGCCTATCTGATCGAGCATCTGGCGCGCTACGACGTCAAGCAGATCATGGTCAATGTGGCCTTCATGCACTGGAAGATCGAGAACTACTTCGGCGACGGCGAGCGCTGGGGCGTCGAGCTGGGCTATAGCTACGAAGGCGTGCGGGAGCAGGGCGAGGTGGTGTGCAAGCCGGTCGGCTCGGCCGGCGGCATGCGCAAGATCCAGGACTTCGGTGGTTTCTTTGACGAGACCTTCATCGTGTTGTGCGGCGACGCCATCATCGACCTGGACATTGAGGCCGCGCTGGCCGAGCACAAGGCCAAGGGTGCGATCGCCAGCGTCGTGACCCTGGATGTGCCGCGCTCGGAGACCAAGAACTACGGCATTGTCGTGGCCGACGCCGACGGCCGGGTGACCTCCTTCCAGGAGAAGCCTAAGCCCGAGGAGGCCAAGAGCACCCTGGCCTCCACCGGCATCTACATCTTCGAGCCGGCGGTGCTGGACCTGATCCCGCCGGGCCTCGAGTTCGATATCGGCAGCGATCTGTTCCCGCTGCTGGTCGAGAAGGGCCTGCCCTTCTATGCGCAGAACCGGCCCTTCGAGTGGATCGATATCGGCCGGGTGGCGGACTATTGGGCCGTGACGCAGCGGGTGCTGGCCGGCGAGGTGGCGCAGTTGCAGGTGCCGGGCCGCGAGGTGCGCCCGCAGGTGTGGGTGGGCCTGAACACCTCGGTGGACTGGGACAAGGTGCAGATCGAGGGGCCGGTGTATATCGGCTCGAACGTGCGCATCGAGGCCGGTGCCAAGGTGGTGGGCCCGACCTGGATAGGCCACGGCTCGCATCTGCGCGGCGGCTGCACGGTGGAGCGCTCGGTGCTGATCGAGCACACCCGCATCGGCGAGGGCATGCTGGTGCAGGAGATGATCATGTCGCCGCAGTACTGCGTGGACCGTAGCGGCCATACCAGCTATGTGGGCGATGAGATCACACCCTTGCGCTGGGGCGATGCGCGCGCCTGAGCGCTAACCTGGCGGCCCATGGGGCCGCTGCTATCGCGTTGGCCTATGGCCGGCGAAGGCGCTGGGTATCGAGCATCATGGCATCGGGCGAGGGCGACCGGAGGGCCCCGCCCCACAGCCTTCAGTCGAAGTACTTGGCCTCGGCCAGCAGCGGCGCCTTCGCATCCTTGTCGGCCAGCAACGGCGCGACGCCGGTGGCGGGCCATTGGATGCCGATGGCCGGATCGTCCCAGCGCACGCAGCCCTCGGCCTGTGGTGCATAGGTGTCGGTGGTCTTGTAGAGAAAGTCCGCCGTCTCGCTGAGCACCAGGAAGCCATGGGCAAAGCCCGGCGGTATCCACAGCTGCCTGTGGTTCTCGGCCGTCAGCTCCACGCCTTCCCAGCGCCCGAAATTGGGGCTGGACTTGCGCATGTCCACGGCCACATCGAAGACCGCGCCGCTGACCACCCGCACCAACTTGCCCTGGGCATGGGGCGGCAGCTGGTAGTGCAGGCCGCGCAGCACGCCACGGGCCGAGCGCGAGTGGTTGTCCTGCACAAAGCGAACGTCGTAGCCGACCGCCTGGTTGAAGACGGCCTCGTTCCAGCTCTCGGTGAAGAAGCCACGGGCATCGCCGAAGACCTTGGGTTCGACGATCAGGACTTCGGGCAGGGAGGTGGGGGTGATCTTCATCGGGTAGCCGCTCAGAAGGCGCGGTCGTTCAGGAGTTTTTGCAGGTACTGGCCGTAGCCGTTCTTCAAGAGCGGCTTGGCCAACGCTTCGAGCTGCTCGGCGGTGATCCAGCCGGAGCGGAAGGCGATTTCCTCGGGGCAGGCGACCTTCAGGCCCTGGCGCTTTTCCAGCGTGGCGATGAACTGGCCGGCCTCGAGCAGGCTGTCGTGGGTGCCGGTGTCCAGCCAGGCATAGCCGCGGCCCATGATCTCGACCTGCAACTGGCCCTGTTTCAGGTATTGCGCATTGACGTCGGTGATCTCGAGCTCGCCGCGCGGGCTGGGCTTGATCGCGGCGGCGATATCGCAGACTTGGCTGTCATAGAAGTACAGGCCGGTGACCGCGTAATTGCTTTTCGGGGCCTTGGGCTTTTCTTCGATGGACAGGGCTTGCTGCTGCGCGTCGAACTCGACCACGCCATAGCGCTCGGGGTCGGTGACGTGGTAGGCGAACACGCTGGCGCCGCTGGTCTGCGCGGTGGCGTTGCTCAGCAGACCCTGGAAGTCATGGCCGTAGTAGATGTTGTCGCCCAGCACCAGGGCGCTGGGCGCGCCATCGATGAAATCCTTGCCGAGGATGAAGGCCTGGGCCAGGCCGTCGGGACTGGGCTGCACGCAGTAGCTGATGTTCAGTCCCCAGCGACGGCCGTCGCCCAGCAAGGCCTCGAAGCGCGGCGTGTCCTGCGGCGTGCTGATCAGGAGGATGTCGCGGATGCCGGCCAGCATCAGGGTGGACAGCGGGTAGTAGACCATCGGCTTGTCATAGACCGGCAGCAACTGCTTGCTCATCGCCAGGGTGGCGGGGTGCAGCCGGGTGCCGGAGCCACCGGCGAGGATGATGCCTTTGCGGTTCTTCATCAGAATTCCCTTCAGAGTATTTCGTGGAGCATGCGTTCGACGCCCTGCTGCCAATGCGGCAGGGCCAGGCCGAAGCGCTGCTGCAGCTTGGCGTTGGCCAGGCGCGAGTTCAGCGGGCGCGTTGCCGGGGTCGGGTAGTCGCTGGTAGGAATGGCCAGCACCTGATCGGGCGCGACCTTGACGGGCTTGCCGCGCGCTCTGGCGAACTCGATCACATACTGCGCATAGGCATGCCAACTGGTCTCGCCGCTGGCCACCGCGTGGTAGGTGCCGGCCAGCGCGGCCTGGGCACGGGTGGCGCGGATCATGTGGGCGCTGAGGTCGGCCAGCAGGTCGGCGCCGGTGGGCGCGCCGATCTGGTCGGCAATCACCTTGAGCTGTTCGCGCTCGGCGGCCAGGCGCAGCATGGTCTTGGCGAAGTTGCCGCCGCGCGCCGCATAGACCCAGCTGGTGCGCAGGATCAGGTGCTGGCAGCCGCTGGCGCGTATGGCCTGTTCGCCATCGAGCTTGGTTTGGCCATAGACGCTCAGCGGCGCGGTCGGGGCATCTTCGGCGCGGACCTCGCTGCCGCTGCCGTCGAACACATAGTCGGTGCTGTAGTGCAGCAGCAGCGCGCCCAGGGCCTTGGCCTCCAGCGCCAGCCGGGCCGGGGCCAGCATATTGATCTGGCGCGCCAGCTCGGGCTCGCTCTCGGCCTTGTCGACGGCGGTGTAGGCGGCCGCATTGACGATGACTTGCGGCGCCTGGGCGCGCACGGTGGCGGTCAAGGCCTCGATGTCGGCCAGATCGGCACCTTGATGGCGGTCCAGCGCGACCAATTCGCCCAGCGGCGCCAAGGCGCGCTGCAACTCCCAGCCGACCTGGCCGTTCTTGCCCAGCAGCAGAATCTTCATGCGTGTCGTTCCTCAGGCGCCGTACTGCTGGGAGACCCAGTCGCGGTAGCTGCCGGACTGCACATGCTGGACCCAGTCGGGATGATCCAGATACCACTGCACGGTCTTGCGGATGCCGGTCTCGAAGGTCTCGGCCGGGCGCCAGCCCAGCTCGCGCTCGATCTTGCGGGCGTCGATCGCGTAGCGGCGATCGTGGCCGGGGCGGTCGGTGACGTAGGTGATCAGGCGGGCATAGGGGCCTGCCGCATCGGGGCGCAACTCGTCGAGCAGGGCGCAGACCGTCTTGACGATGTCGATATTGGCCTTCTCGTTCCAGCCGCCGACGTTGTAGACCTCGCCGGGCTTGCCGCCGGCCAGCACGGCGCGGATCGCGCTGGCGTGGTCGGTGACGTAGAGCCAATCGCGGATCTGCTGGCCGTCGCCATAGACCGGCAGCGGTTTGCTGGCCAGTGCGTTGACGATCATCAGCGGGATCAGCTTCTCGGGGAAGTGATAGGGGCCGTAGTTGTTGCTGCAGTTGGTGGTCAGCACCGGCAGGCCGTAGGTATGGTGCCAGGCGCGCACCAGATGGTCGCTGGCGGCCTTGCTGGCCGAGTAGGGACTGTTGGGCTCGTAGGTCTTGGTCTCGGCGAAGGCGGGGTCGTCCTTGGCCAGCGAGCCATAGACCTCGTCGGTCGAGACATGGTGAAAGCGGAACGCGGCTTTCTCCCCTTCGGGCAGCGGGCTCCAGTAGGCGCGCGCGGCTTCGAGCAGGGTGTATGTGCCCTCGATATTGGTGCGCATGAAGGCGCCGGGGCCACTGATCGAGCGGTCCACATGGCTCTCTGCGGCGAAATGCACGATGGCGCGCGGGCGGTGCTCGGCCAGCAGCGTGTCGATCAGCGCACGGTCGCAGATATCGCCCTGCACAAACACATGGCGGGCGTCGCCCTGCAGGCTGGCCAGGTTCTCGAGATTGCCGGCATAGGTCAGCGCATCGAGATTGATGATTTTCTCGTCGGACTGGCGCAGCCAGTCGAGCACGAAGTTGCTGCCGATGAAGCCGGCGCCGCCGGTGACGAGGAGGGTCATGTCTTGCTCACTTCTTGAATTGCTTGCTTATTTGCGGCCATAGGTGTCTTCGAAGCGCACGATGTCGTCCTCGCCCAGATAGGAACCGGACTGCACCTCGATGATCTCCAGCGGCAGCTTGCCGGGATTGGCCAGGCGGTGGGTCTGGCCCAGCGGGATATAGGTGCTCTGGTTCTCGGTCAGCAGAATGACCTTGTCGCCGTTGGTGACCTCGGCGGTGCCGGAGACGACGATCCAGTGCTCGGCGCGGTGGTGGTGCATCTGCAGGCTCAGCGTCGCGCCGGGCTTGACCATGATGCGCTTGACCTGGAAACGCTCGCCCATATCGATGCTGTCATACCAGCCCCAGGGGCGGTGGACCTTGCGGTGCAGGGTCTGCTCGCCACGCTGGTTGGCATCGAGTTGCTGGACGATCTTCTTGACGTCCTGGCTCTTGCTGCGGTCGGCCACCAGCACGGCGTCCGCCGTCTCGACGACGACGATGTCATCGAGGCCGACCACGCTGACCAGACGGCTGGTCGCGTGCACCAGGGTGTTGCGGCTGTCCTTGACGATGGCGTCGCCGCGGCTGGCGTTGCCGTCGGCGTCCTTGGCGGTGACCTGCCAGACCGCCTCCCAGGCGCCCAGGTCATTCCAGCCGGCATCGAGCTCGACCATGGCCAGTGGAATGTCGCTGCCGGGGCAGCGCTCCATCACCGCATAGTCAACCGATTCGCTGGGCACGGCGGCGAACTCGGCCTTGCCCGGGCGCACGAACTTGTCGTCTTCTTTGCGTGCCGCGAAGGCGGCACGGGTGGCCTCCAGGATGTCGGGGCGGAAGCGCTGCAAGGCCTTGAGCCAGGTGCTGGCGCGCAGCACGAACATGCCGCTGTTCCAGTAGTAGCTGCCACTGCGCAGATAGCCCTCGGCGGTGACCAGATCGGGTTTCTCGACGAACTGGGCCACAGCCAGGCCGGCGCCGGCCGCCTCGGCGCGGATATAGCCATAGCCGGTCTCGGGCCGGTCCGGCGTGATGCCCAGGATCACGATGGCGCCGTCGGCGGCGCGGCGCACAGCCTGCTGCAGCGCGGCGGTAAAGGCCGCGGGCTGGGTGACGGTCTGGTCGGCCGGTGTCACCACCAGCACCGGGTCCGCGCCTCCTTCCATCGCCTGCAAGGCGGCCAAAGTCATCGCCGGTGCGGTATTGCGGCCCATCGGTTCCAGCAGCACGGCGCTGGGTTCGGCCCTGGTTTCGCGCAGCTGATCGAGCACCAGGAAGCGGTGCTCCTCGTTGCCGACGATCAGCGGGCCGGCCAGTGCCAGATCGGACGCGGCCAGCGCGGCGAGCCGGGTGGCCGCCTGCTGGAACAGGCTGGTATTGCCCTCCAGCACCAGGAACTGCTTGGGGTAGCCGGCCCGCGACAGCGGCCACAGCCGCGTGCCGCTGCCGCCGGCCATGATGACGGGTTGGACTTGGATCGTGCTCATTCTTCGTATCCCTTGGGGTTCATGCTTTGCCAGCGCCAGCTGTCCTCGCACATGCGGTCGAGGTCGTGTTTGGCCTCCCAGCCAAGCAGCTGACGTGCCAGCGTGGGGTCGGCATAGCAGGCGGCCACGTCGCCAGGGCGGCGCGGCGCGATTTTGTAGGGCACGGCTTTGCCGCTGGCTGCCTCGAAGGCGCGCACGACCTCCAGCACGCTGTAGCCGCGGCCGGTGCCCAGATTGGCGGTGATCGAGTCGCGGCCGTCGAGCAGGAAGCGCAGCGCCGCGACATGGCCCTCGGCCAGATCGCTCACATGGATGTAATCGCGCACGCCGGTGCCGTCCGGCGTGTCGTAGTCGCTGCCGAAGACCTGCAGCTCGGCCCGTCGACCCACGGCCACCTGGGTCACATAAGGCATCAGATTGTTCGGGATGCCGCGCGGGTCTTCGCCGATCAGGCCGCTCTCGTGCGCGCCGACCGGGTTGAAATAACGCAGCGCGGCGGTCTGCCAATTCGGCTCGGCCTCACCCAGGTCGCGCAGAATCGTCTCGCCCATCAGCTTGGTGGCGCCGTAGGGGTTGACGGCCGACAGCGGCGCGTCTTCGCGCAGTGGCAGCGACTCGGGCGCACCGTAGACGGTGGCGCTGGAGCTGAAGACGATGCGCTCGCAGCCATGGCGGCGCATGGTCTCGCAGGTGTTGACCAGGCCGCCGAGATTGTTGCGGTAATAGGCCAGCGGCATCGCGGTGGACTCGCCGACCGCCTTGAAGGCGGCGAAATGCACGACCGCAGCGGGCTTGTGGCGGGCGAACACCGCCTCCATCGCTGCCGCGTCGCAGACATCGGCGCGCTCGAACTCGGGCGTGCTGCCGCCGAGCCGGGCCAGCCGCTTCAGCACCTCGGGCGAGCTGTTGGAGAAGTCGTCGACGCCGACCACCTCGTGCCCGGCCGCCAGCAGGGCCAGCCAGGTGTGCGAGGCGATATAGCCGGTCGCGCCGGTCAGCAGGATTTTTTGGCTCATTGCTGCGATCCCTCAGCGCACCATCAGCTGCGCGTAGCAGCCGTAGCTATTGGCGCTGTACGGCGTGGACAGCGTGGACAGGCCGGTGCGCTTGTCGCGGTTGAGCTGGCAGCCCAGGGTCGTGCTGCGGTTCACCGCCCAGCGGCCGCCCAAGCTCAGCGTGGTGGTCTTGTCGCCGGACTTGAGTTGCGTGTTGAGGAAGGGATCGGTGAGGTCACGGTCGGCCAGGCTGAGGCCGGCGTCGAGCATGATCTTGCCGGTCAGCTCGTAGCTGGCATTGACCGAGGCGCTGGTCGTGATACGGCTGTAGTCGCTGATCAGGCCGTTGGTCGAGAACGAGGTCTCATCGCCGCTGTCCCGCATCAGATTGCTGTTGATCAGCAGCTTGGCCGTGGGCTGCCACTTCCAGCTGATGCTGCCGGTACCACCGGAGAAGTCGCGCGACGAGGCCTGGCTGGCGTCGCGTTTGCTAAAGCTCAGCCGGCCCGTCAGCGTGCTGGCCCCACTGGCCACCCAGGTGCCGGTCAGGTCGATGTCCTTGCGGGTGTAGTCATCGGCCTCAAAGCCATTGGTGACCGGCCTGAAATGCGGGTACTTGCCGTCCGTGTAGCGACCCGCGACGCCCAGGCTCAGCGCGCTGCTGGGCCGGTAGGTGACGCCCAGCGAGACGGCGTTCTGGCTGTAGTCATAGCGGTCGTACTCGCTGGCCGAGTAGTCGCGCCGGCGGTGCGTCAGCGAACCGTCCAGCGACAGCAGCGACACCAGGCCGTAGCGCACCGAGGCGCGGGCCTGGTCGGTTTGCTCGATGTTCTTCTTGGTGATGTTCGGCGCGCCATTGCCGGGATTGAACTGCGCCAGGCTGCGGTTCGAGTTGACGCTCAGCTGGCCCGACAGCCGCTCTATCGTTTGCCAATCAACACCTGCATTCAATGCGTAACCGTTGTTACGCAGCGTTCTGTTGTTTTCATAGTGATTGGCGCGGATCGAGGCATCGCCGAACAGGCGCTGGCGGCCAATGCGCTGGTCCAGGCCGGCCAGCAGGGTGGCGGTGGTGACGTTGTCGCTATTGCTCGGCTGGCCCGGTGTGCTGCGGTAGATATTCGACACATGGGTCACACCCAAGGAGGCGCCAAGGTAGTAAGGGCTTTGCTGGGCCAGGGCCGGCAGCGCGCACAGCAGGCTCGCGGCCAGCAGGGTATATCGGTGTTGCGCCATATTCATCCAATCCTCAATTCAATTCGGTGCCGCGCGGCGCGCCATCAATAAGCGTGGCGGTCAAAAAGTACCAGACGCACGGTGCGCACGATGATTTGCAAATCCAGGCCCAGCGACCAATTGCGCAGATATTCGAGGTCATATTCGACCCGGGCTTTCATCTTGTCTATCGTGTCGGTTTCGCCGCGCAGGCCATTCACCTGGGCCCAGCCGGTGATACCCGGCTTGACCTTGTGGCGCACCATATAGGCCTTGATCAGCTGGCGATATTCCTCGTTGTGCGCGACCGCATGCGGGCGCGGCCCGACGATACTCATGCGGCCCTGCAGCACATTGATGAACTGCGGCAACTCGTCCAGCGAGGTGCGCCGGATGAAGGCGCCGAACTTGGTGATGCGCGGGTCGCCCTTGGTGGCCTGCTTGACCACCGTGCCGTTGTCCATGGCGCGCATCGAACGGAACTTGTAGACGATGATCTCCTCGCCATCGAGGCCGTTACGGCGCTGTTTGAAGATGATGGGGCCGGGCGAGCTCAGCTTCACGCCGATCGCCAGGGCCAGCATGATGGGCGAGATCAGCACCAGGATGAGGCTGGCCAGCACCATATCGCTGATGCGCTTGATCAGTTCGTTGGTGCCGGTGAACGGGGTTTCGCAGATACCCACCACCGGCACGCCATTCATGTCCTGCAGACGGCCCTGGATGATGGAAATGCCGAACACATCGGGCACGAAGAAGAGGGACGCGGTCGTGCCCTGCAACTGCTCCAGCAACTGCACGATGCGCGGCTGCGAACCCAGCGGCAAGGTGATGTAGACCTCGCGCACGCCCAGGGCGCGCACCTGCTCGCTGACCTGGGCCAGCGTGCCCAGCAGCCGGTTGCTGGCGTCGGGGTGCAGGCGCTCGTCCTGGCGGTCATCGAAGTAGCCGAGGAAATCGATGCCGCTGTCGCTGCCATCGCGCAGCGCCCGTGCCACCTTGGCACCCAGCGGCCCGGCGCCGACGATCACGGCGGAGCGCCGCGCCTCGGGGCGCGCGCCCATCCAGCGGCGCAGGCGCCGGCCGATCTCGACGGCCACCATCTGCGCCAGCGGCGTGATGATGGCCCACCACAGCAGCACCTCGTTCTCGAAATAACCCATCGAGCTGGTGGCATAGCCGCACAGCGCCAGAATCGCCAGCAGCATGAGCCAGGAGCTCAGCACATCGATGCCGGCGCTGGCTGGATGCTCGGCAAAACGATTGCGGCCCGGAAATGTCAGTGCAAATATCAGCAGGCACAGCGTCAGTGTGGAGCGCAATACCGGTTCGTCGAAGAAGGCGTTGACGAGCAGATAGCTCAGGACAATGATGCCGGGCTCCAGAAAAGCGGCGATCAAGGATTCGACCGATTGCGGTGCGCTATAGAAAGTTCTTTTGTAACTGCGATCCTCGAACATCGTCCTTTTGCTCCTGGGCGTAGGTTTGGGCCTTGCGAAATGCAATACCCGCCAACTCACGCGCCCGCAATCTGCCTCCCATGGTCAGATCACGGACCGCGAATTCTCCCTCAATTCCTGTGACACGCCGCTCGCGCCTCACCCCCCTAACTCGCTGGGTCCGCGCGCCTGCCTACAATCCGAAACATGCTTCAAGACTGGTCCCACCTCTTCGCCCCGGCCGTGCAGGATCGCATCTGCCTGTTGCTCAATCATGTCATCGGGCGCGAGGCGGCCGCGACGGCCCGCCTGGCTCCCCATGCCGGCCGCGCCGTGCTGGTGCATCTGCGGGGCTGGCCGGCGCTGCTGCCGCCGGCTCCCGATCTGGTGCTTAGCATTACTCGTGCCGGCCTGCTGGAGCGGCTTGACGCCGCGCCGGCTGAGGCCTTGCGCATCGAGCTCGAGGCCTCCAACCCGGCCCTGCTGGCCCTGGGCAGCCTGACCGGCGAGCGGCCCCAGGTCTCGGTGCAGGGCGACGCGGCGCTGGCCGGCGACATCAGCTGGCTGATGGACAATCTGCGCTGGGACATCGAGGACGATCTGGCCCAGCTGGTCGGCGCGATGCCGGCGCATCAGCTGGCGCGCTGGGGCCGCGCGGCGGCTCAGGGGCTGGCCACGCTGGCGCGCGGCGCGGCCGGCCTGATGCCCGGGGGCTCCTCCGGGCGCGGCGGCGCATGAGGTATTTCGCCCGCCTGCTGGTCATCGTCTGGACGGTGCTGCGCTTCGGGCTCGACGAGCTCGCGCTCTCGGGTTTCCGCCAGCGCCGCCTGCGCCTGCTGCGCCGCCTGATCTCGGTGGGCCGCAACTGGGACCAGCCGCGCGGCGTGCGCCTGCGCCTGGCGCTCGAGCATCTGGGGCCCATCTTCGTCAAGTTCGGCCAGGTGCTGTCGACCCGGCGCGATCTGGTCCCGGCCGACATCGTCGCCGAGCTCTCGCGGCTGCAGGACAATGTGCCGCCGTTCCCGGCCGCCTTGTCGCAGGCCCTGGTCGAGAAGGCCTTCGGCAAGCCGGTCGAGCAGCTGTTTAAGAGCTTCGATGCCGAGCCGGTGGCCAGTGCCTCGATCGCGCAGGTGCATTTCGCGGTGCTGCATGACGGCCGCGAGGTTGCGGTCAAGGTCTTGCGGCCCGGCATGCTGGACATCATCGAAGACGATATGGCCCTGCTGCGCACGGTGGCTGGCTGGGTCGAGCGGCTCTCGGCCGATGGCCGGCGCCTGAAGCCACGCGAGGTGGTGGCCGAGTTCGACACCTATCTGCATGACGAGCTCGATCTGGTGCGCGAGGCCGCCAACGCGGCCCAGCTGCGCCGCAATATGGCCGACCTGAATCTGGTGATGGTGCCGGAGATGCACTGGGAGCTGTGCAGCTCCGAGGTCATCGTGATGGAGCGCATGTCGGGCGTGCCGATCTCGCAGCTCGAGCGCCTGCGCACGGCCGGCATCGACATCAAGAAGCTGGCCCGCGACGGCGTCACGATCTTCTTCACCCAGGTGTTCCGCGACGGCTTCTTCCATGCCGATATGCACCCGGGCAATATCCAGGTCAGCCTGGACGCGGCCACCTTCGGCCGCTATATCGCGCTGGACTTCGGCATCATCGGCACGCTGACCGAGGTCGACAAGGAATACCTGGCACAGAACTTCATCGCCTTCTTCCGGCGCGACTACAAGCGCGTCGCCGAGCTGCATATCGCCTCGGGCTGGGTGCCGCCCCAGACCCGGGTCGATGAGCTGGAGAGCGCGGTGCGGGCCGTCTGCGAGCCGCATTTCGACCGGCCGCTGAAGGACATCTCGCTGGGCCAGGTGCTGATGCGTCTGTTCCAGACCTCGCGCCGCTTCAATGTCGAGATCCAGCCCCAGCTGGTGCTGCTGCAGAAGACGCTTTTGAATATCGAGGGCCTGGGTCGCCAGCTCGACCCCGATCTGGACCTCTGGGCCACGGCCAAGCCCTTTCTGGAGCGCTGGATGAACGAGCAGGTCGGCTGGCGCGCCTTCGTCAACCAGCTCACCAAGGAGGCGCCGCGCTATGCCCAGCTCTTCCCCGAGCTGCCACGGCTGCTGCATGACAGCCTGAAGAAGCAGGCCGGCCCGCAGGACAGCCAGCTGCTGTTGGCCCTGCTGCGCGAGCAGCGCCGCACCAACTGGCTGCTGCGCGCGGTGCTCTACACCGGCATCGGCTTCACCTTCGGCCTGGTGCTGGCCCAGATCCTGGTGCGCGGCGGTCTGCTGAGCTGAGCCAGGGCGCCTCAAAAAGCACCGAAAACCGCCGGACAAGCGGGCTTACACCGCTGTTGCCCGGCTCGGCTTTGCGCTTAGGCTCAGGGCGTGCTGACGCCTTGCCGCCTCCCCACCATCCATGCCTGGCTTGGTGCCGTGCTGTGCTGGCTCTTGCTCGCGCCGGCCTGGGCCGGCGCGCTGCAAACCCTGCGCTTTGACCATTGGCGCGCCGCGCAGGGGCTGGTGGATGAGGCCGTGGTCAGCGCGCTGCAGGACAGCCGTGGCCTGATGTGGCTGGGCACGACCGACGGCCTGCTGCGCCACGACGGCCGGCGTGCCCGCGTTTTCAGCGCCGACCCGGCCGACCCGGCCACGCTCAGCCATGTGCTGGTCTATGCGCTGCTGGAGGCGCCGGCCGGCACCTTGTGGGTAGGCACCGGCGCGGGGCTGGACCAGATCGATCTGGCCACCGACCGGCTGCGCCGCCACGCCTTGCCGGCCAGCCTGGCGCCGCAGCAGCGCCGGGTGCTGGGCCTGCTGGCCGGCCGCGAAGGGCGCTTGTGGGTCGCGGCCACCGGCGGCCTGTTCGGTTTCGATCCGGCTACTGGCCGCTTCAGCCTGGTGGCGCTGCCGCCCGGCCCTGGCGGGGCGGCCGAGCCGCTGCGCGCGATGATTGCCGATGGCGAAGAGGGCTTGTGGGTGGCGCTGGGCGCGCGGCTGCTGCGGCTCGGGCCGGACGGCCGACCGCGCCAGCAATGGCCGCTGGCGCCGGCGCCGGACGGTGGTGCGCCGGCGGTGCGCAGCCTGGCGCTCGACGGCCAGGGCCGGCTCTGGGTCGGCACCCATGCCGGCGTGCAGGTGCTCGATGCCCGCAGCGGCGAGATCAGCGATCTGCCGCGCCGGCTGGGACTGCCCGGCGACACGATTTACGCGCTGCGGCGCGATGCCGAGCAGTCGATCTGGATAGGCAGCGGCAGCCAGGGCCTGTGGCGCTGGCGCGCCGGCGCGCCGGCCGCCGAGCACTTCGGCCACCACGCGGCCATGCCCCACAGCCTCAGCCACGACGGTGTGGCCTCGATCTACCAGGACCGCAGCGGCGTACTGTGGGTCGGCACCTGGGGCGGCGGGCTCAATCTGGCCGATCTGGGCAGCGCCGGCTTTCGCAGCTATCTGGCGGTGCCCGGCGAGCCCGGCAGCCTGTCGCACCCCCAGGTGCAGGCGGTGCTGCCCGATGGCGCCTGGCATGCCTGGGTCGGCAGCTATGGCGGAGGCCTGAACCGGCTGCACCTGCCCAGCGGCGCGGTCGAGCGGCTGAGCGCCGCGCAGCTGCCGATCACCCATATCAAGGCCTTGCTGCAGCAGCCCGGCAAGGGGCTGTGGGTGGGCGGCGAGGGCGGGCTGTGGCTGCTGGAGTTGCCAGGGCGGCGGGCTCGCCGCATCGAGCTGGGCACGAGCTCGCCGGCTGGCCTGTCGATCAGTGCGATGCTGCTGGACGCCCAGGGCCGGCTCTGGGCCGCCAGCGCGGCCGGCCTGCACCGGCTCTCGCCCGATGGCAGCCTGCGGACCTTCCGCAGCAGTTCGGCGGCCCCAGCGCTCAGCCACGACACGATCGACTGCCTGCTGCAGGACCGCGAGGGCCGGCTGTGGGTGGGCAGCAAGGGCGGGCTGCAGCTCTGGGACGAGCGGCGCGAGGGCTTTGTCCAGCCGCTGCGGCCCGATGCGCAGATGCCGGCACCGCAGGAACTGATGGTGCAAAGCCTGCGCCAGGACGGCGCCGGCCGCCTTTGGCTGGGCACCCAGCTGGGGCTGTATCAGCTGATCGAGGAGGGCGGCAATTGGCGTCTGAAGTCCTGGCGCGGCGTGGCGGGCATGCCCAAGGGCTGGGTCAACAATCTGGAGGCCGCTGCCGACGGCGCACTCTGGATGAGCAGCCCGCAGGGCCTGCTGCGGCTCGACCCCAACCGTGGCCAGGCACGGCTCTATCCCTCGCGCAGCGGGCGTTTTGACGGTGCCTTCAATTTCGGCGCCTCGGCCCAGGGCAGCGATGGCAGCCTGTTCTACGGCGCCCAGGGCTTGCTGCACTTTCATCCGCAGGCGCTGCGCGACAACCCGACCGGGCCGGCGGTGCAGCTGTCCGATCTGCGCGTGTTCAATCGCTCGCTGCTGGCCGAGCCCCGGCCGGGCGAGCCGGCGCCGCTGCGCCTGCAGACGCCGCTGGCCGAGCTGCGCGAGCTGACGCTGAGCCACCGCGAGGCCATGCTCAGCTTCGAGCTGAGTGCGCTGCATTTCTACCAGCACGGCCTGTCGCGCTATGCCTGGCGGCTCGAAGGTTTCGATCAGGACTGGATCGAGGGCGCGGCGGGCGAGGGTCTGGCCACCTACACGAATCTGGATCCGGGCCGCTACCGCCTGTATGCGAAAGCGGCCAGCCCGGACGGGGTCTGGGGGCCACAGCGGCTGCTGCTGAGTCTGGAGATGACGCCGCCCTGGTGGCGTCATGCCGGCTTTCGCGTGGCCATGGCGCTGCTGCTGCTCTCGGCCCTGGCGCTGGCCTGGCGGCTGCGCCTGCGTGCGCTGCGCGCTGCGCAGCTGCGGCTGGAGAGCGAGGTGGCGCAGCGCACCGCCGAGGTGGAGCAGGAAAAGCGCGGCGCCGAGCGGGCCCGCCACAATATCGCGCTGCTCAGCGAGATCGGGCGCCAGATCACCGCCTCGCTGGATGCCGAGGCGATCTCGCAAACCCTGTACCGCCATGTCGAGGCCTTGATGGACGCCGGCGCCTTCGGCATCGGCCTGGTGCGCTGGGACGAGCGGCGCATCGACTTCGATTTCGTGATGCAGCGCGGCGAGCGCTTCAAGCCCTATCAGCGCAGCCTCGACGCGGCCGAGCAGCCGGCCACCCAATGCGTGCTGGGCGCGCGCGAGCTGCGCATCGGCGATCTCGATCGCGACAACCGCGAACTCGACGCCGTGACGCGCCAGCGTGTCGGCCAGCAGCGGCTGCAGCTGCAAAGCGGGGCCGAGCCGGGGCAGGCGCGTTCGGCCCTGTATGTGCCCATGCTGCTGAAGCAGCAGGTGGTCGGCGTCGTCAGTGTGCTCAGCGAACGCGCTGAGGCCTATACCGAGACCGATCTGGACATGCTGCGCACGCTGGGCGCCTATGCGGCGGTGGCGCTGGACAATGCCGAGGCCTACCGGCGCTTGCAGCTGACGCAGACCATGCTGGTGCAGCAGGAGAAGCTGGCGTCGCTGGGCGCGCTGGTGGCCGGCGTGGCCCATGAGCTGAACACACCGATAGGCAACAGCCTGCTGGTGGCCAGCACGCTGGACGACAACAGCCGCCGCTTTGCCGAGCAGGCCGGCAACGGCACGCTGCGGCGTTCCGAGCTGGAGCGCTTTTGCGCCAGCACCCAGGAGTCCGCCGGGCTGCTGGTGCGCAGCCTGGACAGCGCGGCCCGGCTGGTGGCCAGCTTCAAGCAGCTGGCGGTGGACCAGACCTCGGACCAGCGCCGCCGCTTCGAGCTGCGCAAGGTCTGCGAGGAGGTGGCGCTGACCCTGGCCAACCGCCTGCGCCGCGACGAGCACCAGCTGCGCCTGGAGGTGCCCGAGGGCCTGGTGATGGACAGCTATCCCGGCCCGCTGGGCCAGGTGCTGAGCAATCTGGTGCTCAATGCGCTGCTGCACGGCTTCGGCGAGCGCCCGGGCGGGCTGATGGTCTTGCAGGCACAGGCGCTGGGCAGCGCTCAGCTGCGGCTGCGCTTCAGCGACAACGGCGCCGGCATCGCGCCCGAGCATCTGGGCCGGGTCTTCGACCCCTTCTTCACCACCAAGCTGGGCAGCGGCGGCAGCGGCCTGGGCCTGCACATCTGCTACACCATCGTGCACTCGCTGCTGGGCGGCCAGATCAGCGTGCACAGCGAGGCCGGGCAGGGCTGCAGCTTCGAGCTGCTGCTGCCCCTGGTGGCGCCCAAGCCGCCGGCTGATTGAGCGTTTCGGAGGCCGGCACAGCTCTTGCTGAAGGCTGGCGGCCCGGTTCCCGTGTTTTAGGGATAATGCCGCCCGCCCTGACCCTCCCGTTGCAAGGATTGCCGCCATGCTCTTGACCCTGGTCTTTGTCTATCTGCTCGTCACCATCGCCATCGGTCTGTGGGCCGCCAAGCGGGTCAAGACGACGGCGGACTTCGCCATTGCCGGCCGGCATCTGCCCCTGGTGATGATCATCACCACGACCTTTGCCACCTGGTTCGGCGCCGAGACCGTGCTGGGCATCCCGGCCAAGTTCGTCGAGTCGGGCCTGGGCGGTGTGGTCGAGGACCCCTTCGGCGCCGGCTCCTGCCTGATCCTGGTCGGCATCTTCTTCGCCGCCAAGCTCTATCGCATGACCTTGCTGACCATCAGCGACTACTACCGCGAGCGCTATGGCCGGGTGGTCGAGGTGGTGTGCTCGCTGATCATCATCCTCAGCTATCTGGGCTGGGTCTCGGCCCAGGTCACGGCCCTGGGTCTGGTGTTCAACCTGCTGTCGGGCGGCGCGATCAGCATTCCTATGGGCATGATTCTGGGCACCGTGTCCATCCTGGCCTACACGCTGTTCGGCGGCATGTGGTCGGTGGCCGTGACCGACTTCATCCAGATGATCATCCTGGTCGTCGGTCTGGCCCTGATCGCGGTGTTCGCGGCCGACCTGGCGGGCGGCGCCGACAAGGTGATCAATCTGGCCGTCAGCAAGGACTTGTTCAAGTTCCTGCCCGAGCCGAGCTTCCATGACATCGTCTTCTTCATCGCGGCGGCCATCACGATGATGCTGGGCTCGATCCCGCAGCAGGATGTGTTCCAGCGCGTCATGTCGGCCAATAACGAGTACGCGGCGACGCGCGGGCCGGTGATCGGCGGCGTGGCCTACATCCTGTTCGCCTTCGTGCCGATGTTCATCGTCGTCAGCGCGCTGATCATCATGCCCGAGCAGGCCGCCAGCTTGATCGCCGAGGATCCGCAGAAGGTGATTCCCACGCTGGTGATGGACAAGATGCCTTTCATCATGCAGGTGCTCTTCTTCGGCGCGCTGCTGTCGGCCTTGAAGTCCACGGCCTCGGCCACCCTGCTGGCGCCCTCGGTGACCTTTGTCGAGAACATCTGGCGCCAGGTCTTCCCGCGCATTTCCGACAAGCAGGAGCTGCGCACCATGCGCATCGCGGTGCTGATCTTCAGCCTGTGCGTCTGCGCCTACGCGATCGCGCTGCAGGGCACGCCGATCTACGAGATGGTGTCGGCCGCCTACCAGGTGACACTGGTCGGTGCCTTCGTGCCCCTGGTGTTCGGCCTGTACTGGAAGCGTGCCAGCACCCAGGGCGCGATCTTCGCGATCGTGCTGGGCATCCTGACCTGGCTGCTCTTCATGCTGACGCCGGCCGGCGAGAGCTTCCCGGCCCAGTTGGCCGGCTTCCTGGCTGGCATCGTCGGCATGCTGATCGGCTCGCTGGGCCCGCAAGCCATCAAGAACGTGCATGCTGCGCACCATAAACTGGCCGGCCAATGAGGGCCTGGCCCGTCCAATGAGCGGGCCCTCTATAATTTCTCGTTTTTAATCAACGGTTTAGACCCACCATGCCGATCTACGCTTACCGCTGCAGTGCCTGCGGTCACGCCAAAGACGTGCTGCAAAAGCTCTCCGACACCCCGCTGAGCGTCTGCCCGGCTTGCGGCGCCGAGACTTTCAGCAAGCAGGTCACGGCGGCCGGATTTCAGCTCAAGGGTTCGGGCTGGTACGCCACCGATTTCAAGGGCGGCGCGGCCGCGCCTGCGGCGACCGCTGCCGCCTCCGCACCGGCGGCGGCGGCCAGCAGCGAGCCGGCCGCCAGCACGCACACCTGCGGGAGCTCCTGTGCCAGTCACTGAGCCCGGCGCAGGCCCGCGAGGAGCCTTGTGAAGAAATACATCATCACCGGCCTGCTGGTCTGGCTGCCGCTGGCCATCACCGTCTGGGTCCTGCTGTGGGTGCTGGGCATCATCGATGCCGTGTTCGCGGCCTTGCTGAGCGCCTCGCAGGCGCTGCTGCCGCAGACCCTGCATGCCAGCATCGAGACCCTGCGTCATATCCCGGGCCTGGGCCTGGTGATTCTGGTGACCGCGCTGCTGCTGACCGGCGTGTTCGTGACCAATATCTTCGGCCAGTGGATGTTCCGCCAGTGGCACCGCCTGCTGTCCAACACGCCCATCGTCAAGAGCATCTACAACTCGGTCAAGCAGGTTTCGGACACGCTGTTCTCCAGCAGCGGCAATGCCTTCCGCGAGGCCGTGCTGGTGCAGTACCCGCACCAGGGCTCGTGGACGATTGCCTTCGTCACCGGCCGGCCCAGCAATGAGGCGGCCCGGCATTTCGCCGAAGAGCATGTCAGCCTGTATGTGCCGACCACGCCCAACCCGACCTCGGGCTTCTTCCTGATGATGCCGCGCGCCAGCGTGCGGCCGCTGGACATGAGCGTCGACGCCGCCCTCAAGCACATCATCTCGATGGGTGTGGTGCCGCCGTCCGAGCCTGGAGTGGCCCGAAATTGACCGGGCTGAGCACCCCGGCAAGTGCTCAGCCCTGAGGGTGACCGGTTCCTGACCGAGAAACCCCGCCAGCGCCCCACAAGACATGACCCCCGGCCGCGCCCGCACCAGCGGCCCCCAAAGATTTCGGAGAACACCATGCGAACCTGTTATGCCGGCCAAGTCAGCGAGAAGCTGCTCGACCAAACCGTGACCCTGATGGGCTGGGCCCACCGCCGCCGCGACCATGGCGGCGTGATCTTCATCGACCTGCGCGATCGCGAAGGCATCGTGCAGATCGTCTGCGACCCCGATCGCGCCGAGATGTTCAAGATCGCATCCGATGTGCGCAACGAGTTCTGCCTGAAGATCGTCGGCAAGGTGCGCGCGCGCCCGGCCGGCACCGAGAACGTGGCCCTGACCAGCGGCAAGGTCGAGGTGCTGTGCCTGGAGCTGGAAGTGCTGAACCCCTCGGTGACGCCGCCCTTCCAGCTCGACGACGAGAACCTGTCGGAGACGACGCGCCTGACGCATCGCGTGCTGGATCTGCGCCGCCCTTACATGCAGAACAACATGATGCTGCGCTACCGCGTGGCCATGGAGGTGCGCAAGTTCCTCGACGAGCAGGGCTTTGTCGACATCGAGACGCCGATGCTGACCAAGAGCACGCCGGAAGGCGCGCGCGACTACCTGGTGCCCAGCCGCGTGCATGACGGCATGTTCTTCGCGCTGCCGCAATCGCCCCAGCTGTTCAAGCAGCTGCTGATGGTGGCCGGCTTCGACCGCTACTACCAGATCACCAAGTGCTTCCGCGACGAGGACCTGCGCGCCGACCGCCAGCCCGAGTTCACCCAGATCGATATCGAGACCTCCTTCCTGACCGAAGAGGAAATCCGCGCGATGTTCGAGGGCATGATCCGCCATGTCTTCCGCAAGGCGCTGAACGTCGAGCTGGGCGACTACCCGGTGATGAAGTACTCGGAAGCGATGCACCGCTTCGGTTCGGACAAGCCCGATCTGCGCGTCAAGCTCGAGTTCACCGAGCTGACCGATGTGATGGGCGATGTCGACTTCAAGGTCTTCTCGACCCCGGCCACCACCAAGGGCGGCCGCGTCGTCGCGCTGTGCGTGCCCGGCGGCGCCGCGATGAGCCGCGGCGAGATCGACAGCTACACCGAGTTCGTCAAGATCTACGGCGCCAAGGGTCTGGCCTGGATCAAGGTCAACGAAGTGGCCAAGGGCCGCGAAGGCCTGCAGTCGCCCATCGTCAAGAACCTGCATGACCAGGCGATTGCCGACATCCTGAGCCGCACCTCCGCTACAGACGGCGACCTGATCTTCTTCGGTGCCGACAAGGCCAAGGTCGTCAACGACGGCATCGGCGCGCTGCGCCTGAAGATCGGCCACAGCGAGTTCGGCAAGAGCACGGGCCTGTTCAACGATGTCTGGGCGCCGCTGTGGGTGGTGGACTTCCCGATGTTCGAGCAGGACGAGGAGGGCGGCCGCTGGAACGCTGTGCACCACCCCTTCACCGCGCCCAAGGACGGCCACGAGGATCTGATGACCACCAGCCCGGGCGAGTGCATCGCCAAGGCCTACGACATGGTGCTCAACGGCTGGGAACTGGGCGGTGGCTCGGTGCGCATCCACAAGGCCGAGGTGCAGAGCAAGGTGTTCAGCGCGCTGAATATCGGCCCCGAGGAAGCGCAGGAGAAGTTCGGCTTCCTGCTGGACGCGCTGCAGTACGGCGCGCCCCCGCACGGCGGCCTGGCCTTCGGCCTGGATCGCATCGTCACGATGATGACCAAGGCCGATTCGATCCGCGACGTGATCGCCTTCCCGAAGACCCAGCGCGCCCAGTGCCTGCTGACCGGTGCGCCGTCCAATGTCGACGAGAAGCAGCTGCGCGAGCTGCACATCCGTCTGCGCAATGCTGCCGGCGTGACGCCGGCCTGAAGCGCTAGCCTCGGCGGATGAAGGAGAGAGCGCCCGAGGGCGCTCTTTTTTGTCCCGGCTATGCTGTGCCCCTCGCATCTGGAAGCAGGCATGAACAAGACCGATCTGGGATCCACACTGGGCTTGGCCGAGAGGGCGCGCTGGGAGCGCATCGTGATGCGCCATCCGGCGCTGGCCCTGCCCAAGCTGCGCGCCGCGATGCGCCAGCGCGACGCCTGCCGCGCCCGCGCCGCCTTGCTGGGCGCGGTCTTCGTGCTGGAGCGCTGGGGCCGCGCGGCCGAGCTGCAGGCCGAGCTGCAGCAGGCGCTGCAGCAGGCGCAGGCGCAGCGCGCGCTGGCCGAGGCCGCCGAGCTCAGCGAGGCGCTGGGCCGGCTGCATTACCAGCGAGGTGACTACAGCCAGGCCTGCACCGCCTGGAGCCAGACCCTGGACTGGGCCAGCGATGACGCCCGCAGTGCCTGCCTGGCTCGCATCGGCCTGGCCCATCTCTGCTATGCGCTGGGCGACTGGGCCCGCGGCGGCCGGGTGCTGGACCAGGCCGAGCTGCATTACGCGAAGCTGCCGCGCGACCCCTATATGCGCGCCAAGATCGCGCTGAACCGCGCCGCCTCGCTGCGTGCCACCCAGGGACCGCAGGCGGCGCTGCCCGAGCTCGACGAGGCGCTGACGGCCGCCCGCCGCGCCGGCCACCGGGACTACCGCGCCGAGGCCACCTACCAGCACGCGCGCTGCGCCCGTGACAGCGGCGACCTGGCCCAGGCCCTGAGCCTGGCCCAGCAGGCCCTGAGCCTGGCCCAGGGCTGCGGCTACCGCTGGCTGCAGGCCAATGCGGCCTTGCTGCTGTCCGAGCTGCAGCGCGGCGATGTGGCGCTGGGCTGGGCCGGGCAAGCCCTGACCCTGGCCGAGGCCCTGCAGTCGCGGCCCTTGCAGGCGGCGGCCCACGGGCGCCTGGGCGAGCTGATGCGCGAGCAGGGCGAGCTGGGCCCGAGCTGGCACCATATGCAGCAGCGCCAGCGCCTGGAGTCCAGCCTGCACCAGGGTCAGTTGCCGGCCCAGCTGGAGGCGCTGGCCCGCTTCGATACCGACCCGCTGGGCGCCGATGCCCTGCTGCTGAGCCTGTCCAGCCAGGTCTGGACACTGGCCGGCGCGGCCGATCTCGAGCGCGCCTGGGCGCGGCTGCGGCCGCAGCTGATTGAGGCGCTGGGCCTGCAGCAGCTGCAGCTGTGGTGGGAGCGTGATGGCGACGGGCTCTATCACGGCCTGGACGGTGTGGCCACGAGTCGGCCCTTGCAGGCTGGCCGGATGCCCGCTTATCTGGAGGCGATGGCGCGGGCCGACGAAGCCCTGCAGTGCGGCAGCGCCGAGCAGCATCCCTGGCGTGCCGAGCTGGACGAGGCCCTTGCCGATGCGGCCGGCCGGGCGCGCTTGGAGCTGGGCCTGCGCCTGAACGGCCATGTCGTGGCCTTGCTATGGCTGCAGCGCGAAGGCGGGGCCGCCTGGTCGCGCGCCGACATCAGCCGCGCCGAGCGTCTGGCCGCGCTGCTGGCACGGCTGCTCGCCTCGCTGGCGCCGGTCGGCAAGGCCCAGCCGCAGCGGCTGGCCTTGGGCGAGCTCGCGACGCTGGCCGGCCATGCCGAGCGCATCAGCGAGCTGCTGGCCGGCGAGGTGATCAACCGCCAGCAGCTGCTTGATCTGGCCGGCCAGATCCGCGCCGGCGCGGCGCGCATCGAGCGCGCGCTGCGCGAGAGCTGAGCGGGCTCAACGCACCCGCAGCGGCAGCGGCGCGCCGCTCTTGACGCTGCGGATCGCGAAGCTGCTGTTGATGTCCTGCACCACCGGCAGGGCCTGCAGCCGGCGCACGATCAGCTCGTAGTCGCTGAGCTCGCCGACCACCACCTCGAGCAGATAGTCGTGGCTGCCCGAGACCACATGGCAGCTGATCACCTCGGCCATCGCCTGCATCGCGGCCTCGAACTGCTGGACCGCATCCTCGCGGTGGTGCATCAGCCGCACATTGACGAACACCGTGGTCGCCAGCTGCACCGCCTTGCGATCCAGCACCGCGCGGTAGCCGGCGATCAGGCCCCCGTCTTCCAGGCGCTTGAGCCGGCGCGCGCAGGGGCTTTGCGACAGGCCCACCCGCTCGGCCAGCTCGGCAATCGTCAGCCGGCCCTCGCGCTGCAGCAGCTCCAGCAATTGGGTGTCGATACGGTCCATGGCTTGAATCAGTCAATGAATGGCGAATTATTGGCTGAACAAGCCTTCATCAGGTCAATTCATGGCTGAGATGGGCTGAAACCACCAGGGGAGGCGCTCGAAAATTGAGCCTGTTCCCTACCCCTGTTGCTGATGTCTTCTCCTGCGTCCCCGGGCCTGATCGGCTCCCCCTCGACCCCGACCGCACGCCCCGACCTGGTCGGCTGGGCCGCCTTGGCCCTGACCCTGCTGATCTGGGCCGGCTTCTTTATCTCGCTGCGTGCCGGCGCGCGCGCCGCGCTGCCGCCGGCCGAGCTGGCCCTGCTGCGTTTCGGGCCGGCCGGCTTGCTGCTGGCACCGCTGCTGTGGCGCCGGCGCGCCCGTTTCGCGGCACTGCCCACGCGGCTGTGGCTGCTGATCGTCGCCGGCGCCGGCCTGCCTTACTTCCTGATCGCCGGCTGGGGCATGCGTCATGCGCCGGTGGCCGACGGCGCCACCTTGATCCCGGGCACCTTGCCGCTGTTCACCGCCTTGCTGGCGGCGGCCCTGCATGGCCGCCAGGCCCTGGCCCGCTGGCCGGCCCTGCTATGCATCGCGGCCGGCGTCGCGACCATGCTGGCGCTCAAATCCGGCCAGGCCGGCCTGGCCCAGGGCTATGGCCTGTTCCTGCTCGGCAGCCTGATGTGGTCGGCCTACACCCTGGCTCTGCGCGAGGCGCGGCTGGCGCCGCTGGAGGCGGCGGCGCTGATCTCGACGGTGTCGCTGGCCTTGTTGCTGCCCTGGCTGGTCTGGCAATTGGCACAGGGGCCGCTGGTATTGCCGACGCTGTCGCACGAACAGCTGCTGCTGCAAGTGCTGCTGCAAAGCATCGGCGTTGGCCTGGTCTCGACGCTCAGCTATGGCTATGCCGTGGCTCGGCTGGGCGCGCAGCGCAGCGCCAGCATGGGCGCGCTGACGCCGGTGCTGGCCAGCCTGCTGGCCCTGCCGCTGTTCGGTGAGCGGCCCGAGGCGGTCAGCCTGCTGGGCATGGGGCTGATCGTCGCCGGCGTGCTGTGGAGTCAGCGCCAGCGCTGAGCGAGGGCCGCGACCCTCACAGCCCCTCGATCTGCATCGCCGGCCGGGCCTGGACCCGGTCCAGCCATTGCTGCACATGGGCGTGGGCGGCGACCGGCGCGCCGATATAGACGCTGTAGCCGATCACCGAGCCGACCAGCAGGTCCACCAGCGAATACGCGTCGCCCAGCATCCAGGGCTGGCTTGCCAGCCGCGCGTCCAGCAGGGCCAGCAGCTCATGCAGCCCGGTGCGGGCCGCGTCGGCATGGGCGCCGCTGCGCAGGGCTTGCTCGCCCATGGTCGCGACATGCAGGCGTGTCAGCAGCGCGCCGTAGCTGACATAGGCCCAGGCACACCAGGACAGGGCCTGCAGCCGCTCGGGCGTGCCGGCCGCCGGCCACAGCCCGCGCTCGACCCCGTAGGTCTCACCCAGCCACAGCTGGATGGCCAGGGCCTCGAACATCGGCGCGCCGTTCACCGTCAGCGTCGGCACCTTGCCATTCGGGTTCAGCGCCAGATAGTCGGGGCGATGCTGCTCGCCGGCCCGGATGTCGATCTTGACCCGCTCATGCGGCAGGCCCAGCTCGGCCAGCGCGCAGGCGACGGGGGTGGCGCTGGACATCGGGTGCCAGTACAGAACGATGGACATGGTGTGCTCTCCTGATCAAGTGGTTTGATGGGCGTCGGCACAGCGCCGACGACTGCGGTCACTGTAGGAGTCATTGCGGACAGATTCGGCCCTCAATCAAAGCTACAGTGATCGGATGCTGAGTGCTTCCTCCCGACTGCTGCAGCTCCTCTCCCTGTTGCAGGCCCGCCGCCATTGGGCCGGGTCCGAACTGGCCGAGCGCCTGGCCGTGCACCCGCGTACGCTGCGGCGTGACATCGACCGGCTGCGCGAGCTGGGCTATCTGGTGGCGGCCAGCAGCGGCGTGGCCGGCGGCTATGCCTTGCGGCCGGGCCAGGCGATGCCGCCGCTGCTGCTGGACGACGAGGAGGCGCTGGCCGTCGCGATCGCGCTGCGCACCGCCGCCTCGGGTCGGGTCGGCGGCATCGAGGAGCCCGCCTTGCAGGCCATGGTCAAGCTGGAGCAGCTGATGCCGGCACGGCTGCGCCGGCGCGCCGATGCACTGCGCTCGGCGGTGCAGGCCATGGACTCGGTCGGTCCCAGCGTCGATGCCGGCCTGCTGGCCGATCTGGCCGGCGCCTGCCGCGACCAGCTGGGCCTGGCCTTCGACTATGTCGATGCGAAGGGCGAACCCAGCCGTCGCCAGGTCGAGCCTCAGGGCGTGGTCCACACCGGCAGCCGCTGGTATCTGGTGGCCTGGGACCGGGGGCGCAGCGACTGGCGCACCTTCCGCATCGACCGCATTGCCGGCGCGGCGGCGCTCGGCGCACATTTCGCGCCGCGCGCCGGTCCCGAGGGCGGTGATCTGCGCGCCTTTGTCGCGCGCTCCGTGGTGCTCTCGCCCCATGCCGAGCAGGCCCGGGTGATCCTGCATGCGCCGCTGGCCCAGATGGTCGCCTGCATCCCGGCCACCGCCGCGCGGCTGGAGGCGATCGACGGCGACGCGCAGCGCTGCCTGCTGCAATGCGGCGCCCATGCGCTCGACTCGCTGGTCTACTGGCTGATCGTGCTGGAGGTCGAGTTCGAGGTGCTGGCGCCCGCGGCGCTGCGCGAGCGGCTGGCGCTGGCGGCCGAGCGGGTGCTGCGCGGCCTGGCGCGCGGGTGATGCCGCTCCGCTATGCTTGCCCCATGAGCGACAACGCAGCCTTGGCCCGGCCCTACAAGATCCCCGAATCGGTGCTGGTGGTGATCCATACACCCGACTTGCAGGTGCTGATGCTGGAGCGGGCCGACAAGCCCGGCTTCTGGCAGTGCGTGACCGGCTCGCTGGACGCGCCCGACGAGGCGCTGGATGCGACGGCGCGGCGCGAGGTGCTGGAGGAGACCGGAATTGCCGGGGGCGAGCTGCGCGACTGGGGCCTGGTCAATGTCTACGAGATCTACCCGGTCTGGCGGCATCGCTATGCGCCCGGCGTGACCCGCAATACCGAGCATGTGTTCGGCCTGACGGTGTCGGCCGGCACCGCCGTGACGCTGGCGCCGCGCGAGCATCTGCAGTATCGCTGGCTGCCCTGGCGCGAGGCGGCGGACCTGTGCTTCTCGCCGTCCAATGCCGAGGCGGTGCTGCAGCTGCCGCGCTTCCTGGAGCAGGACGCCGCCCGATGATCAAGCCCGCCTTCAAGCACTCGGTCCAGCCGCCGCAGACCAGCATCCTGAGCCCTTATCTGCGGGTCGCGACCTACAACATCCACAAGGGCGTGCGCGGCGTCGGGCCGCAAAAGCGGCTGGAGATCCACAACCTGGGCCTGGGGGTCGAGGCGCTGGATGCCGACCTGGTGTTTCTGCAGGAGGTGCGCCACTTCCACCACCGCGAGGCCAAGCAGTTCGAGCGCACCTGGTTCGGCTGGCCCGAGCAGGGCCAGGCCGAGTTCCTGGCGCCCGAGGGCTATGAGGTGGCCTACCGCACCAACGCGGTGACCAAGCATGGCGAGCACGGCAATGCCCTGCTGTCGCGCTGGCCGATCGGCGAGATCGGCCACCACGATGTGTCCGACCATCGTTTCGAGCAGCGCGGCCTCCTGCATGTGCCGGTGCAGTGGCATGGTCTGGAGGTGCATGCGGTGGTCGCACACCTGGGCCTGATGCATGGAGGGCGGGTGCGCCAGGTGCAGCGCCTGGCCGAGTTCATCGCCAACCATGTGCCGCCCGAGGCGCTGCTGGTGGTGGCCGGCGATTTCAATGACTGGGGCGAGAAGCTCGATGCGCCGATGCGCGAGAACGGGCTGACGCGCGCGATCTCGCCGGGCCGCAGCCGCCAGGCCACCTTCCCCTCGCGCGTGCCTTTTTTCTCGCTGGACCGCATCTACACCCGCGGCATGCGCTGCGTCTCGACCCAGGTGCCCAAGGGCCCGGCCTGGGCCCGCATGTCCGACCATCTGCCGCTGCTGGCAGAGCTTGAACTGGCGTGAGCAGCAGCGCGCCGACCCCGGACACCGCAGAGCCCGATCCGCTGATCAGCTGGCATGCGGTGGCGCTGCCGGAGTTCAGCGGCGGCAACGAGCTGCGCCTGCTGCGCGGCGGCGACGAGCTGTTCCCGGCCCAGATCGCCGCGATCCATGCCGCCACGCACGAGGTCTGGGTCGCCACCTATATCTTTCATCACGACAAGGCCGGCGCCGAGCTGGCCGCGGCGCTGTGCGCGGCGGCGGCGCGCAATGTGCGGGTCAGGGTGGTGGTCGACGGTTTCGGCTCCAAGGCCAGCATGCCCTGGCTGCGCGAGCAGCTGGCGGATTCCGGCGTCGCGCTGGCGGTGTTCCGGCCGATCGACCGCTGGTGGCGCTGGCTGCAACCGGGCCAGCTGCGCCGCCTGCATCAGAAGCTCTGTGTGGTCGACGGCGTGCAGGCCTTTGTCGGCGGCATCAACATCATCGACGACCGCATGGACCTCAACCACGGCCCCACCGACGAGCCGCGGCTGGACTATGCGGTCAGCGTCTGCGGCCCGGCGGTGCAGCCGGTGGCGCAGGCGGCGCGGGCGGTCTGGACGCGCGCCTGGCTGGGCCGCGATTTTGGCGAGGAGCTGCGCGCGCTGGTGCGCAGCCCCGAGCCGGTGGCGCGGCTGCGCCGCTTGGCCCGGCGCCTGCGCATGCCGCGCAACCGCCAACGGGCCCGGCAGCGCGAGCAACAGCTGCCGCCGGTCTGCGCCGCCTTTGTGCTGCGCGACAACCTGCGCCAGCGCCGCACCATCGAGCGCAGCTATATCGACGCGATCCGTGCGGCGCGTGATCAGGTCGATCTGATCACGCCTTACTTCTATCCCGGCCATGGCTTCCGGCGCGCGCTGCGCGATGCCGCGCGGCGCGGCGTGCGGGTGCGCCTGCTGCTGCAGGGCAAGCTCGACTACCGCATCGCCGGCATGGCGGCCCAGGCCCTGTATGCCGAGCTGCTGGGCCATGGCGTGCAGATCTACGAGTACACGCCAGCCTATCTGCATGCCAAGGTCGGCGTGGTCGACGAGGACTGGGCCACGGTGGGCAGCTCCAATATCGACCCGCTGTCGCTGCTGCTGAACCTGGAGGCCAATGTGGTGGTGCACGACGCGCCGTTTGCGCGCAGCGTGGCGGCCGAGTTCGAGGCCGCGCTGGCGGTGTCTCATCGCGTCGACATGCGCGAGCTCGGCGGCGGCGGGCTGCGCGGCGTGCTGCGCCGCGCGCTGGTGGCCTGGGCGGCCTATGTCTATCTGCGGGTGGCGGGGGCCACAGGACGCTACTAGAGCGCCCTGTTGAGACGCTGCGTCCGATCAGGGCAGCAGCAGCGCCTGCACCGGGAAGCGGTAGTGCGTGATCTGCGGGTTCAGCGCCTTGCTGAAGGGCCGCATGTCCAGGGCCGGCGTGCTGCTGCCGAAACGGGCCAGAAAGCGCCGGGCGCGCTCGGCATCGAAGCCGATGAACATCGAGTGTTCCAGCGTCAGCCCCTCGGCGGCAAAGTCGCGGCCGCGGTGGTGGTCGTACAGCATCACCAGCGCGAAGGCGCCGGCCAGGAAATGACCGCCGGCCAGCGCGCTGAGTTCTCCGTCCACCAGCGCCTGCATGGCCTCGGCCGAGGTGTTGATGCCCGAGACATGCAGGTCCCGGCCGGGCCGGCGGCCGGCGGCGCGGGCCGCGTCCAGCGCGCCGAAGGCGATCAGATCGGTGCCGCACCAGATCAGCGCGGTCTCGCCATGCTTTTGCAGATGGCGCTCGCTGTGCTGGCGGGCCAGCTCGCGCTTCCAGTCGGTCGCCAGCATCGCATCCATCACCACCTCGCTGCGGTGCTCGGCCAGCGCCTTCAGCAGGCCGGCATTGCGGGCGAGCGAGATCGTCGTGATGCGGTCACCGGCCAGGGCCAGCAGGTGCAGGCGACCATCGGCGCCGCGCGGCGCGTCGCGCAGGCCGCGCGCGATCAAGGCCTTGGCGGTCAGATAGCCGGCATCCTCGGCCTGCGGCTGCAGGCTGCCCAGCAACTGCTGCAGCGGCGCGCGGCGCGGCGCAAAACGCGCCTGCTCCTGCGGCAGCAGGCCGCTGAAGGCGGCAAAACTCTTGATGCCGGCCGCGCTCAGCACCCGGGCATTGGCCACCAGCGTGGCTTTCTCGTTGACCAGCAGCACATAGTCGGGCCGCTGGGCCGCCGGCCGTGCCGCGACGGCGCGGCCCAGGGCCAGCGCGCGCTCCGGGTCGCGCTCGGCGAAGTCCTGGCTGAAGCCCATGCCCAGGCTGTCGGCCGCCGCCTGCATGGCCTCGCCGGCTTGGCGCCAGAAGGTCTCGTCGCGGTGGCCGGGGTTGATGAAATAGACCTGCTGGGCCCAGGCAGGCAGGGCCATCGCCAGCAGGCAGGCCAGCAGCGCGGCGCGATGGAGCAGGGCTTTGATCGGCATCAGGCTGGCATTGTGCAATGCCGGCCGATGCCCCGCCGCGCGGCTACAGCCCCCCGAGCTTGACGTCGGCAAAGCCCATCAGCCGTAGCAGGACGTAGCCGATCGCAGCCTCGCCGACATCGTCGCCGACGCTGATGATCTGCGCATGGCGTGGCAGGCCGACCTTGGCCAGCAGGCTCCAGAGTTCGTGCGCCGGCTTGGGGCGACCGCCGGCGTCGAGCAGCTGGCCATAGGGCAGGTGCACGGTCTTGCCCGGCAGCGCGGGGCTGGGGGCCTGCGCGCCCAGGGCCAGATAGACCCGGGGCAGACCCGGCCCGGCCGCTTCGGCGCCGCGCAGCAGCACCGTGCGCGCTGCCGCCTGGTAGGTTACCGGCGCGATGGTCGGGTCCAGCGCCGGCTTCTTTGCACCGACCCGTGTCGGCTCCTTGCTCAGGCTCAGGCCGCGCAGGCCCCAGTCATCGACCGAGTCCAGCAGCAGCGAGACCTGGCGCTGGCCCAGCTGCTCCAGCAGCGCGAACACCAGGGCCGAGCGCTTGTTGAGCCCGCCCTCGGAGACGATCACCGCCTCGTGCGCCGGGTCGACGCCGGCCGGGCCCAGCAGCGCGGCCAGGCGTTCCGGGCGTGCCAGGTCCTGCTGGAAGCGCTCGGCAGGCAGGCTCAGCGCGAAGGGCAGATGGCCCAGTGCATAGGCCTCGGCCGGGCGCACATCGATGATGCTGATCGGGCTGTGGCTGAAGGTGCGCAGCATGGTGTTGCTGAAGCCGTTGAGCCAGTCGGCATCGCGCAGCAGGGCCGGGGCCGCATAGCTCCACAGCGGCAGGCCGCGCGGGTCCTCCAGCCATTCCTTTTGCGAGCCCTGGTAGAGCGCGACGCGCGGGTAGCCGAGCAGGAACTTCAGCGCGAAATAGGGCACGCTGGCGGCCACGCCGCCGCCGCAATAGCTGTAGACCTGCTGCTCGCGGCGCACGCCCAGATGGGCCATCAAGGCCTCCAGCTCGGCGCGCGGCTTGAAGGTCTTGTCGGGCCGGAAAAAGTCGTCGGTGGGCGTCAGCAGCGCATGCGGCACATGGCCGCCGCGGCTGAAGAACTTGGCGCCGCCGTAGTAGTAGGGCGGATCCAGCGCCTCCAGCAGCGCATGGCCGGCCGGGTCGCCGGCGCCGGCCAGGAAATCGGGCAGCCGTGCCCGGACCTCCTCGCGCAGCACGCCCACGCGAACATCGCCGGACGGGGGCGCGGGCGTGGCCTCGGTGACGACGGCGCCGCCGGCCGTTTTCCAGGCCGCCAGCCCGCCGTCCAGCAGGCGCAGGCGTTCGGGCGCGACGCCGTGGCGGTGCAGCTCGTAGAACAGCCAGGTGGCCAGCATCGTGCCACCCTGGTCATGGATCACGATCAGCTGCTCGCCGGCATGGCGGATGCCCCAGGACCGCATGCGGGCCTGCATCGTCGCAGCGTCCACCTCGCGGGCGCCGTAGCTGTAGAAGTCCACGCTGACCGCGCCGGGGATGTGGCCGGCGCCATGCTGGCGGGTCGGCGAGGCGTCGAGCAGCAGCGGCGGCGTGCCGGCGGCCAGCGCCTGGCGCAGCCAGGCGGCATCGACCAGGGGGCCGCTGGCCTGCGCCGCGAAGGATGTGCAGAGGCTGAAGGCGAGCAGCATCCAGTGGATCAGGAACTTGGCCATGGCAGGGCTCCGGTTGCGACGGTCGTGCACTGTGGCCCGCCGCCGTGCGGCCGGCGAGCCGGCTGCGACAGGCTGCAGCCGCAGCAGGACAGTCCGCAGCGGTGGCCGACGGACGACGCGCCGCTCAGGCCTGGGCCGCCAGCACCTCGACGCGCAGCTGCTCGGTCAGCTCGCGCTTGAGCGCCGCAAACTCGGACGCGGTCTTGATCGAATAGTGGCGCGGATGCGGAAAGGGCGAGGGCAGATCGCTCTTGATGCGGCCGGGCCGGGCGCTCATCACGACCACGCGCGAGCCCATGAAGATGGCCTCGTCGATGTCGTGGGTCACGAACAGCACCGTCTTGCGCTCGCGCTCCCAGATGCCCAGCAGCAGCTCCTGCATCAGCTCGCGGGTCTGGTGATCCAGCGCGCCGAAGGGCTCGTCCATCAGCAGCATGCGCGGCTGGTTGGCCAGCGCCCGGGCCAGCGCGGTGCGCTGCTGCATGCCGCCGGAGAGCTGCTTGGGGTAGTGCTTGTCGAACCTGGCCAGGCCCACCTGGGCCAGAAAGCCCTGGGCGATCTCGACCGCCTGGGCGCGGGCCATGCCGCGCTCGCGCAGGCCGAAGCAGACATTGTCCAGCACCGTCAGCCAGGGGAAGAGGGTGTAGCTCTGGAACACCATGCCGCGATCCGCCCCGGGGCCGGTGACGGCCCGGCCGTCCAGCAAGACCTGGCCCCCGCTGGGCGCATCCAGCCCGGCGACGATGCGCAGCAGCGTCGATTTGCCGCAGCCCGAGGGGCCGAGGATGGTGACGAAATCGTTCTCGGCCACGTCCAGATCGGTGGCTTGCAGGGCCACGGTCTGCTGGCCGCCGGCGGTGACGAAGGTGCGCGAGACGCCGCGCACGGACAGGATGTTGTTATCGTTCATTTACCTAGCTGCGCCCACGGAAACAGCGCGCGGTTCGCGGCCTTGAAGGCGTAGTCGCTGACCAGACCGATCAGGCCGATCACGATGATGCCGAAGATGATCTGGTCGGTGGCCAGCAGGGCCTGGCTGTCGGTGATCATGTGGCCGATGCCGCTGGAAGCGCCGATCAGCTCGGCGACGATCACATAGGTCCAGGCCCAGCCCAGCACCATGCGCAGGATCTCGGCGATCTCGGGTGCGGCCCCGGGCAGCAGCACGCGCTTGAGCAGGCCGGCGTCCGAAACGCCCAGCGTGTAGGCGGCCTCGACCAGGTCGCGTCGGGTATTGCCCACCGTCACCGCAATCATCAGGGTCAGCTGGAAGAAGCTGCCGATGAAGATCACCGCCAGCTTCTGCGCCTCGCCGATGCCCACCCACAGCATCAAGAGCGGGATGAAAGCCGAGGCCGGCAGGTAGCGGGCGAAGGAGACAAAGGGCTCGAAGAAGGCCTCGATGGGCTTGTAAGCCCCCATCAGCACGCCCAGCGGCAGGGCCAGCGCGGCGGCGATCACAAAGCCGCCGAGCACGCGCCAGACCGTCATGGCTATGTCGGCCGCGAAGCCCATCTCGGTCAGCAGCACATAGCCTGAACGAAGCATGCTCAGCGGGTCGGCCAGAAAGGTCTTCTCGACGAAGCCGCCGAAGGTGGCGAGGGCCCAGACGGCGATGAAGAGCACGAAGAAGGACAGGCCCAGGGCCACGCGGGCCCCGGGCGATACCGCTTGCAGTGGACGCATGCTGCGCTTACTGGATGAAGCGCGTATCGGCCAGCTTGCTCAGGTCGGGGATGGCCTTGATGATGCCCACCTCCAGCAAGAGCTCGGCCGCTTCCTTGCTGAAGGCCGCATGCTCGCCGGCGAAGAACTTCTGGTTGGCCGCCTTGTCCTGCCAGCGCAGATAGGCCTGGCTCTTCTCGAAGGCCTCGCCGGTCTGCTTGACGTCGGCGCCCATGATCTCGAAGCTCTTCTTGGCGTCTTTCTTGATCAGCTCCAGGGCCTCGAAATAGCTGTCGGCCAGGGCTTTGGCGGCCTTGGGGTTCTCGGCCAGGAACTTGGGCGTGCAGCCGAAGGTGTCCATCACCATCGGATAGTCCAAGGTGGTCGCGATGATGGTGCCGGCCTCGGGTTTGGCGCGCACACCGGAGAGATAGGGTTCGTAAGTCATGCCCGCGTCCAGACCGCCGGTGCCGGCGATGAAGGCATTGGCGGCGGCCTGCGGCTCCAGATTGACGACCTTGACGTCCTTGATCGAGACGCCGTTCTTCTTCAGCATCCAGGCCAGACCGAAATAGGGCGCGGTGCCGGGCGCGCTGGCGGCCACGGTCTTGCCCTTCAGGTCGGCGATCCTGGCGATGCCGGGTTTGACGATCATGCCATCGGCGCCGTAGCTCTTGTCGAGCTGGAAGATCTGGGTGGTGGCCACGCCATTGGCGTTCCAGACGATCCAGGTCTCGACCGTCGTCGCCGCGCACTGCACATCGCCCGAGGCGATCGCCAGATGGCGGTCCTTCTGCGGGATCTTCTTGATGCTGACGTCCAGGCCGTTCTTCTTGAAGATGCCGGCCTCCTTGGCCAGGGTCAGCGGGGCGAAGCCGGTCCAGCCGGAGATGCCGACGCCGACCTTGGTCTCCTGGGCCTGGGCGGCGGTGGCAAGCGAAGCGGCAAGGGCAAGCAGCGACAGCGTCTTCTTCATGGTCAGCGGTTCTCCGTGGCAGGGGTGTCCATCATGGTGCGTGCCGCTGCGTTTGCGTCCTCGGGATTCACCCGGGGTGGGCGCAAAAAAAGCCGGCACACGGCCGGCTCCCTGCTGTTGGGCAGGCTCAGGGCAGCACGACGATGCTGCCTTCCCTTTGCACGAGTCGTGCCAGCTCGCCGGCAAACACCAGCTCGGTCGCACGCTCGATGTCCGGCGCCAGATAGTGGTCCTCGGGCATCGGCGGGCAGGCGCTGCGCACCAGCGCATGCACCTCTTCCAGCGCGCGCGAACTCTTCAGCGGGCGCAGGAACTCGATGCCTTGCGAGGCCGCCAGCAGCTCGATGCCGATGATGTGGGCGGTGTTGTCCAGCATGGGGCCCAGGCGGCGCGCACCGAAGGTGGCCATGGACACATGGTCTTCCTGGTTGGCGCTGGTGGGGATGGAGTCCACGCTGGCCGGGTGGGCCAGGCTCTTGTTCTCGCTGGCCAGCGCGGCGGCGGTCACATGGGCGATCATGAAGCCGGAGTTGAGGCCGGCGTTCTCGGTCAGGAAGGGCGGCAGGCGGGAGACGCTGGTGTCGATCAGCATCGCGATGCGGCGCTCGGCGATCGCACCGACCTCGGCGATCGCGCAGGCCAGCGCATCGGCGGCCAGGGCCACCGGCTCGGCGTGGAAGTTGCCGCCCGACACCATGGCGGCGCTGCCGTCCTCATTGGCGAAGACCAGCGGGTTGTCGGTGACCGCGTTCGCTTCGCGCAAGAGCACATCGCGCACATAGCGCGCCTGGTCCAGGCAGGCGCCCATGACCTGGGGCTGGCAGCGCAGGCAGTAGGGGTCCTGCACCCGCTCGTCGCCCTCGCGATGCGAGGCGCGGATCTCGCTGCCGGCCAGGATCTGGCGGTAGGCCTGCGCGGCCTCGATCTGGCCGGGCTGGCCGCGCACCGCATGGATGCGGGGATCGAAGGGGCCGTCACTGCCGCGCGCGGCGTCCAGGCTCAGCGCGCCCGAGACGATGGCCGAGGCATAGACCAGCTCGAAGCGCAGCAGCCCTTCCAGCGCCAACGCGGTCGATGTCTGGGTGCCGTTGATCAGGGCCAGGCCTTCCTTGGCCTGCAGCACCAGCGGCTTGACGCCGGCCTTCTCGAGTTCGGCCAGCGCCGGGCGGCGCTGGCCGTCCACCAGCATCTCGCCTTCGCCCATCAAGGACAGGGTCATATGGGCCAGCGGGGCCAGATCGCCCGAGGCACCGACCGAGCCTTGCGCCGGCACATAGGGCACGAGGCCGGCGTTGAAGGCGTCGAGCAGGCATTGCACGACCTCTTCGCGCACGCCGGAGAAGCCGCGCGCGAGGGACGCCGCCTTGGTGGCCAGCATCAGGCGCACGACCGACGGTGCCAGCGGCGCGCCGACGCCGACGCAGTGCGAGCGGATCAGATTGCGCTGCAGCGTGGCCAGGTCTTCCTTGCTGATGCGGGTGCTGGCCAGCTTGCCGAAGCCGGTGTTGACGCCGTAGACCGGCGCGTCGCCGGCCGCGGCGGCCTGCACGACGGCGGCGCTGCGGCGGATGATGTCGGCGGCGCTGGCGTGCAGGCTGAGTGTGATGCCGCCATTGCGGATCGCGCGCAGCTGATCGAGCGTCAGCTCGCCCGGGGTGATTTCCAGAGTCTTGATCGTCATTCTTCTCTTCCTTACTTGTTCAGCATCGGCAGGTTCAGGCCGCGTTCCTTGGCGCAAGCCTGGGCCTGCTCATAGCCGGCATCGGCATGCCGCATCACGCCGGTGCCGGGGTCGTTGAACAGCACGCGCGCGATGCGCTTGTCGGCCGCCTCGCTGCCGTCGCAGACGATCACGACGCCGCTGTGCTGGCTGTAGCCCATGCCGACGCCGCCGCCATGGTGCAGGCTGACCCAGGTGGCGCCGCCGGCGGTGTTCAGCAGCGCGTTCAGCAGCGGCCAGTCGGAGACGGCGTCCGAGCCGTCCTTCATGCTCTCGGTCTCGCGGTTGGGGCTGGCGACCGAGCCGCTGTCCAGGTGGTCGCGGCCGATCACGATGGGCGCCTTCAGCTCGCCCTTGCGGACCATCTCGTTGAAAGCCAGGCCGGCGATATGGCGCTCGCCCAGGCCCAGCCAGCAGATGCGCGCCGGCAGGCCCTGGAAGGCGATGCGCTCCTTGGCCATGTCCAGCCAGCGGTGCACGCCGGCGTGATGCGGGAACAGCTCCTTGATCTTGGCGTCGGTCTTGTAGATGTCCTCGGGGTCGCCCGAGAGCGCCACCCAGCGGAAGGGGCCGCGGCCCTCGCAGAACTGCGGCCGCACATAGGCGGGCACGAAGCCGGGGAAGTCGAAGGCGTTCTTGACGCCCTGGTCCAGCGCGACCTGGCGGATGTTGTTGCCGTAGTCCACGGTCGGGATGCCCATGGCCTGGAACAGCAGCATGGCCTTGACATGCTCGGCGGCGCTCTTCGCCGCAGCGGCCTTCAGCTCGGCATGCTGGGCCGGGTCGGCGGCGGCGGCCTTCCACTGCTCGACGCTCCAGCCGGCCGGCAGGTAGCCGTTGATCAGGTCATGGGCCGAGGTCTGGTCGGTCACCAGATCGGGCTTGATGGCGGTGCCGGCCTTGCAGCGCTCGGCCAGGGCCGGCAGGATGCGCGCGGCATTGCCCAGCAGCGCAATGGAGACGGCCTTGCCCTCGGCGGTGTATTTGGCAATGCGGACCAGCGCATCGTCCAGATCGGTGGCCTGCTCGTCGACATAGCGGGTCTTCAGGCGGAAGTCGATGCGCGACTGCTGGCACTCGATGGTCAGCGAGCAGGCACCGGCAAAGGTCGCGGCCAGCGGCTGCGCGCCGCCCATGCCGCCCAGGCCGGCGGTCAGGATCCAGCGCCCGACCATGGAGCCGCCGAAGTGCTGGCGGCCGGCCTCGGCGAAGGTCTCGTACGTGCCTTGCACGATGCCCTGGCTGCCGATATAGATCCAGCTGCCGGCCGTCATCTGGCCATACATCATCAGGCCTTTGCGGTCCAGCTCGTTGAAATGCTCCCAGTTGGCCCAGGCCGGCACCAGATTGCTGTTGGCGATCAGCACGCGCGGCGCATCCGGATGGGTCTTGAACACGCCGACCGGCTTGCCCGACTGCACCAGCAGGGTCTCGTCCTCGTCGAGCGCCTTGAGCGACGCCAGGATGGCGTCGAAGCAGTCCCAGTTGCGGGCGGCCTTGCCGATGCCGCCGTAGACCACCAGGGCGTCGGGGTTCTCGGCCACCGCCGGGTCCAGATTGTTCTGCAGCATGCGGTAGGCAGCTTCGGTGAGCCAGCTCTTGCAGGCGAGGGTGGTGCCGGTGGGGGCGCGGACGGTGCGGGCTTGCGAGCTCATGCGGATCTCCTGGGGCTGGAAGGAATGTCGCGAACTTTAGTTGTCTATACAAGTACAGTCAAGTAGGATGGGCGACATGGCAAGCAGCACAAGCGCACCGGCGCCGCAGTACCTGAAGGTCAAGAATCATTTGCGCGAGCACATCGCGTCCGGCCACTGGGTGGCCGGCGATCTGCTGCCCTCCGAGGCCGAGCTGGTGGCGCAGTTCGGCGTCAGCCGCATGACGGTCAACCGCGCGCTGCGCGAGCTGAGCCAGGAGGGCATGATCGAGCGGGTGCAGGGGGTCGGCACCTTCGTGGCCCAGCTGCACCGCATCTCCAGCACCCTGACGGTGCGCGATGTGCATGACGAGATCGCCGCACGCGGCCACCGCCATGAGTCGCGCGTGCACCTGCTGGAGCGGCTCAAGGCCACGGCCGAGCAGGCGGCCGACTTCGGCCTGAAGGCCGGCGCCACGCTGTTCCACAGCGTCATCGTCCATCTGGAGAACGGCGTCGCGATCCAGTGCGAGGACCGGCTGGTGAACCCGGCCTGCGCGCCCGACTATCTGGGCCTGGACTTCGCGACGGTGACGCCGACCCACTATCTGCTGGAAGTGGCGCCGCTGTCCGAGGCTCGGTATACGATTGAATCGACCTTGCCCAGCGAACTGGAAGCCCGGCTGCTGGGCATTGGCAAGCGCGACCCCTGCCTGGTCGTCAAGCGTCGCACCTTCAGCCGCGGGCTGACCGTGACGACGGTGCGACTGACCCATCCGGGATCTCGCTACCTGCTCGAAGGGAGTTTTCAAGCATGAGTTGGAGCACGGTTTCCGCACAAGACCTGGCGCCGCAGCGCTGGAAGAACGGGGGCGGCTGGACCCGCGAGCTGCTGGCCTGGCCGCGGCCGGATCAATGGCTGCTGCGTATCAGCGTCGCCGATATCGAGGCGGACGGGCCGTTCTCGGCCTTTCCCGGCATCGATCGCTGGTTCGGCGTGCTGCAGGGTGGTGGCGTCGAGCTGCTGGGCCGCGAGCTGCGCTGCGGTGACGGGCTGCTGGCCTTCGACGGCGCGCTGGCGCCCGACTGCCGGTTGCTGGACGGCATGACGCGCGACTTCAATCTGATGCACAGACGGGGCCGTGGCCGCGTCGAGGTCGTGCCGGCTGACCGTGCGCTGCTGCCCGAGGGCGTGCAATGGCTGGGCCTGTTCACCGCCTGGGACGGCGTCTTGAGCCATGGGGGCCGCAGCATGAATCTGGCGCCCATGAGCCTGGCCTGGTGCGAGGCACCGGTGGCGCAACGCTGCGCGTTCAACAGCCCGACGCCGGGCACGGCCTGGTGGTTGGTCCTGAAGGACGACGCGGGAGAACAAGCATGAGCCGGGTATTGTGGCGCAATGGCCGGCTGGCCACCATGGCCGGCGATCAGCCCTGGGGCTGGATAGCAGACGGTGCCCTGGTCACCGAGGGTGAGCGGCTGCTGTGGGTCGGCGAGGCCGAGCAGATCCCGACCCTGGACTTCGACGCCGAGCACGATCTCGGCGGTGCGGTCGTGACGCCGGGCCTGATCGATTGCCATACCCATCTGGTTTACGGCGGCCAGCGCGCCCGCGAGTTCGAGCTGCGCCTGCAGGGCGCCAGCTACGAGGAGATCGCGCGGGCCGGCGGCGGCATCCGCTCGACGGTAGCCGCCACCCGCGAGGCTGGCGAGGATGAGCTGCTGGCGCTGGCCCAGCGTCGCCTCAATGCCTTGCTGGCCGAGGGGGTCACGACGATAGAGATCAAGTCCGGCTACGGCCTGAGCCTGGAATCTGAGGCGCGCAGCCTGCGCGTTGCGCGCCGGCTGCGTGGCGCCGATGTGCGCTGCAGCTATCTGGGTGCCCATGCCCTGCCGCCGGAGTTCCAGGGCGGGCAGGACGATTATGTCGAGGCCGTCTGCGACTGGATGGTCAGGCTGCAGCAGGACGGGCTGGTCGATGCGGTCGATGCCTTCTGCGAGGGCATAGGCTTCACCCCCGCACAAACAAGACGTGTCTTCGACACGGCGAGGCGCCTGGGCCTGCCGGTCAAGCTGCATGCCGAGCAGCTCAGCGACCAGGGCGGCACCCAGCTGGCCTGCGAGTACCAGGCCCTGAGCTGCGACCACCTGGAGTATCTGAGCCCCGAGGGCGTTGCCGCGCTGGCGGCCAGCGGCACGGTGGCCACGCTGCTGCCCGGCGCCTACTATTTTTTGCGCGAAACCAAGCTGCCACCGGTGGCGGCGCTGCGCGAGGCCGGCGTGCCTATCGCGATCTCGACCGACCACAACCCCGGCACCTCGCCGACCCTGTCCTTGCTGCTGATGCTGAACATGGCCTGCACCCTGTTCCGCCTGACGCCCGAGGAGGCGCTGCGCGGCGTCACCGTCAACGCCGCGCGCGCGCTGGGTCTGGGCGATGACCGCGGCCAGCTGCTCGCCGGCCAGCGGGCCGACTTCTGCGCCTGGGACATCGCCCATCCCAATGAACTGGCTTACTACTTTGGCCGCAACCCGCTGCGCCGGGCGGTGCGGGCCGGAAAGATACGATGATGAGCAGCAAGGTTGTCACTCTGCAGCGCGGCAGCACGCCGCTGCTGATCAGCATGCCCCATGTGGGCACCGCCATTCCCGAGGACCAGCGCGGCCGCTACCAGCCGCGTGCGCTGCAGACCGAGGACACCGACTGGCATCTGGAGCGGCTCTATGGCGGCATCGCCCAGGAGCTGGGCGCCGGCCTGATCGTCCCGCACTACTCGCGCTTTCTGATCGATCTGAACCGCCCGCCCGAGGACACGCCGATGTATCCGGGGGCATCGAATACCGAGCTGTGCCCGACCCGTTTCTTCAGCGGCGAGCCGCTGTATCTGGACGGCCAGGCTCCCGACGCGGCCGAGAAGCTGCGCCGCCGCGAGACCTACTGGCGGCCTTATCACGAGGCCTTGCAGGCCGAGCTGGACCGGCTCAAGGCGGCCCATGGCTATGCCCTGCTGTTCGACGCGCACAGCATCAAGTCCGAGCTGCCCTGGCTGTTCGAGGGCCAGCTGCCCGATCTGAACCTGGGCACGGCCGAGGGCCGCTCCTGCGACCCTGCCATCACCGCGTCCTTGGGCCAGGTGCTGGCCGGGCAGGGCGACTACAGCCAGGTGGTCAATGGCCGCTTCAAGGGCGGCTACATCACCCGCCACTACGGCCGACCCGATCTGGGCCAGCATGCGGTGCAGCTGGAGATGTGCTGGCGCTGCTATATGCAGGAACAGCCGCCCTATGCCTATGACGAGGCCGCCGCGGCCGGCGTGCAGCCGCTGCTGCGCCGTCTGCTGCTGCAACTGCTGAGCTGGAAGAAAGCATGAAGACCGGTGCCAAGCAGTTCTGGGCGCCGCAGGCCTGGCTTGACGGGCGCTGGCAGGGTCAGGTCTTGATGCATATCAATTCGTCGGGGCACTGGAGCGGCTTCGAAGCCGGTCGTCCGGCGCCGGACGATGCCCTGCGGCTGGACGGCCCGGTGATCCCCAGCCTGGTCGATGCCCACAGCCATGCCTTCCAGCGCGCCTTCGCCGGCCTGGCCGAGCGGCGCGAGGCCGGTGATGATGATTTCTGGAGCTGGCGCGACCGCATGTACGGGCTGGCACTGCGCATCACGCCGGCCCAGCTGCAGGCCATTGCGGCCCAGCTCTATCTGGAGCTGCTGAAGGGCGGCTACACCCAGGTCTGCGAGTTCCACTATCTGCAGCACCGCGAAGACGGCAGCGCCTATGGCCCCAGCAACGGCGACGAGCTGGCGATGAGCTGGGCGCTGGCCGATGCGGCCGCCCAGGTCGGGCTGGGCCTGACGATGCTGCCGGTGCTGTATGCCCATGCCGGTTTTGCCCAGCCGCAGCTGCGGCCCGACCAGCGCCGCTTCGCCAGCGACGCCGACTGGGTCTGGGCCGCCAGCCGACGCCTCAACAGCGCCGGCCGGCCGCTGCTGAATGCCGGCGTGGCCCTGCATTCGCTGCGCGCCGCCCATGCCGAGGACATCCGCCGGCTGCAGCAGCTGGTCGCTGACGAAGCCCTGCCCATCCACATCCATATCAGCGAGCAGCAGCAGGAGGTGGCCGATTGCCTGGCCGCGACCGGGCAGCGGCCGATGGCCTGGCTGTGCAGCGAGTTCGCGCCCGATGCGCGCTGGCAGCTGGTGCATGCGACCCACAGCCTGCCCGAGGAGATCGATGCGGTGGCGGCCAGCGGCGCCGGTGTCGTGATCTGTCCCGGTACCGAGGGCAATCTGGGCGACGGCCTGTGCGATCTGCCGGGCTGGCTCGCCAGCGGCGCACCGATCAGCCTGGGTTCGGACAGCCATGTGACGCGCGGCTGGGTCGAGGAGCTGCGCTGGCTGGAGTATGGCCAGCGCCTGGGCCTGCAACAGCGCAATGTGGCCGCGCAGCCGCGCCGCGAGCCCTCGACCGCCGCGCGCCTGTTCGAGGCCTGCCGGCGCGGCAGCGCGGCGCCGGCCGGGCTGGACAGCTGGGGGCTGGTGCCGGGCGCCCGGGCCGACTTCCTGGTGCTGGATGCCCAGGCCTCGGGCCTGCTGGGCCTGCCGGCGGCGAGCCTGCTCGACGGTCTGGTGTTTGCCAGCCAGGAGCGGGCCTGGCAGGACGTCTATGTGGCGGGCCGGCCGCAGCTGCAGCAGGGCCGCCATCCGGCCGAGGCGCGGATCCGGGGTGATTTCGCGGCCTGCATGGCCGAGCTCTGGGGCAAGCTCTGACCCCTCGGCGACTCCCCTGAACCCGGGACTTGTTGCTCGGCGGGCCTTTCCTTCCTGAGGGCGTCGCAGTACGCTATTCGCACACCTGTCGTTGGGTGCTCCGGAGGTCCCATGCTGGCTCTGCACCGATTCACGATTCGCGCGCGGCTGTATGCCCTGTCCGCGCTCTCGATGTTGGCGATGCTGGTGATCGGAGGCAGCGGGCTGTGGAGCCTCTCCGAGGCCCGCGAGCAGTTCTCTCACTATCAGAATAATGATGTGGCCTCCCTGGTCGTGCTGGCCGAGATCCGCGCCGGGGTCGGCAATCTGCGCCGCTACGAGAAGGACTTGCTGATCAACCTCAGCGATGCCGCTGCGGTGGCGCGCTACAAGAAGGACTGGGACGGCGCCTACGAGCGTGTCACCCAGGGCCTGAAGTCCATCGAAAAGCTCGACATTGCGCCCAAGATCAAGGTCTTGCCGCCGCAGATGCTGCAGTCGCTGGAGGGCTATAGAAACGGCTTCCAGGGCATCCATCGCGAGGTGGCGGCCAGTGCCTTTGCCGACACTGCCGCGGCCAACAAGGCCACCGAGCCGATCAAGGGGCCGGTGCGTGCGCTCGACAAGCAGCTCGGCGAGATGACCGAGCTGATCGAGCAGCATTCGGCCGAGGAGGTGCAGCGCCTGGCGACGCAGGAGCGCCGCATCCGCCTGGCGCTGAATCTGATCATGATCGTGGCCATTGCCGTCATCGGCGCCTACACCTTCTTCAATATCCGCTCGATCCTGCAGCCGCTGAAGGCGGCCGTGTCGAGCGCCGAGCAGATCGCGCGCCATGACCTGAGCGAGCGCATCGATGTGGCCGGGGCCGACGAGACCGCCGCCGTGATGCGCGGTGTGGCGGCGATGCAGGGCTCGCTGAGCTCGGTGGTCAGCGGCGTGCGCAGCGCCACCGACAGCATCGCGACGGCCTCTCGCGAGGTGGCGGTGGGCAGCCAGGACCTGAGCATGCGCACCGAGCAGGCGGCCTCGAACCTGGAGGAGACCGCCTCGGCGATGGAGGAGCTGACCGCCAGCGTCACGCACAACGCCGACTCGGCCCGCCAGGCCAATCAGCTGGCGCTGAACGCGGCCGAGGTGGCCAAGCGCGGCGGCGCGGTGGTCGGCGAGGTGGTCAGCACCATGGGCCGCATCTCGGCCTCGTCCAGCAAGATCAGCGACATCATCTCGGTGATCGACGGCATTGCCTTCCAGACCAATATCCTGGCGCTGAATGCGGCCGTTGAAGCGGCGCGTGCCGGCGAGCAGGGGCGCGGCTTTGCGGTGGTGGCCGGCGAGGTGCGCACCCTGGCCCAGCGCAGCGCCGAGGCGGCCAAGGAAATCAAAGCCCTGATCACCGCCAGCGGCCAGAATGTCGAGAACGGCGCCCAGCTGGTCGAGCGCGCGGGTCACACGATGCAGGAGATCATGGGGGCGATCGAGCGGGTCAGCGGCATCGTCTCCGAGATCAGCAATGCCACCAGCGAGCAGAGCACCGGCATCAACCAGATCGGCCAGGCGATCGCCAATCTCGACCAGATGACGCAGCAGAACGCCGCCCTGGTCGAGGAGTCGGCGGCCGCCGCGCAAAGCCTGCAAATGCAGGCCGACGAGCTGGCACGCTCGGTTTCGGTGTTCAAGCTGGCCTGAGGCCCGGCGGATCAGCCGGCGCGCACAAACTCGCGCAGTTCGGTGGCCATGCGCGCAAGCGAAGGCTGGTGGATGTACATCATGTGGCCGGCCTCGAAGTAGCTGACCCGGATCTGGCCCTGCAACGGCTCGCGCAGGCCCAGATGGGCCAAGGTGTAATCGCCGGCCGCATGCGGCGTGGCGAGGTCGTAATAGCCGCTGGCCACATAGACCCGCATCGCCGGGTTGGCCTGCAGCGCGCGGCGCAGGCTGTCGCCGACGCTGAGGTATTTGTTCTCGTAGCCCTTCCAGGCCCAGGTCTTCCACAGCGGCGCATGCAGCAGATAGGGCTGATCACCGCTCCAGCCCAGGCGCTCGCGCAGCACGCG
The DNA here is from genome assembly GCF_040187885.1 of Roseateles cavernae. Classification (NCBI taxonomy): domain Bacteria; kingdom Pseudomonadati; phylum Pseudomonadota; class Betaproteobacteria; order Burkholderiales; family Sphaerotilaceae; genus Roseateles; species Roseateles cavernae. The sequence continues at coordinate 2,215 of NZ_JBDPLH010000017.1, read as the reverse complement.
GTGGATGCCGGTGGCATAGGCGCCGATCAGATTGTTCATGCCGGCATCGTCCTCGGGATGCTCGCCGGCGTCGTCGCGGTCCAGCCCCAGGAAGCGGCTGTCCAGCCGGCCCACGGTCTGGCCGCGCGCGCGCAGCAGCTCCTTGAAGAAGCGGAACTCGGTGGGGCGCAGATCGCAGCGCAGCACATAGTCGACGCTCAGTCCGGTGTGCAGCGCCACCTGATCGGCCACATGGGCGCGCTCGGCCGGCGTCAAGCGGCTGCCCTGCATCAGCGCCAGCCAGTAGTCGCCGTTGGCAAAGGCCTCGGCCTCGGCCACGATCTGCTGGAGCGGCTTCTTCTGCTGCGCCGGCCGCAGCGCCTGGTGATACCAGGCGGTGGCGGCATAGGTGGGCAGGTACAGCGGGTGGGGCAGCTCGTTGCCGGCGTCGAAGCTCAGGGTCTGGAAGTCCAGCGCCAGCGAGACCAGCATCAGGCCGTTCAGATGGACATCATGTTTTTCCTGCAGATGGCGGGCCAGGCCGGCCGCGCGGGTCGTGCCGTAGCTCTCACCGATCAGGTACTTGGGGCTGGCCCAGCGGCCCCAGCGCGTCAGGTAGAGGCGGATGAATTCGCCGACCGCATCGAGGTCGCGCTGGTAGTCGTGGAACTCGGCGGCCTTCTGACCCTCGGCCATGCGCGACAGGCCGGTGCCGACCGGGTCGATGAAGACCAGGTCGGACTCCAGCAGGAGGCTGAACTCGTTGTCGACCAGGCCGTAGGGCGGCGCGCCGCAGTGGCCCATCTCATCGGCGGGCACACGCTGCGGGCCGAGGATGCCCAGATGCAGCCAGACGCTGCTGGAGCCCGGCCCGCCATTGAAGCTGAAGCTCAGCGGACGGTTCTCGGGCTTCTTGGGATTCTTCAGCGTGTAGGCGATGAAGAAGACGCTGGCGCGTGTCTTCTCGCCCTTGTGTTCGCCTTCCTTGATCTCGATCTCGCGCAGCAACAAGGTGCCGCAGGTGGCGCTGTACTCCAGCGTCTTCTTGCCGATGCTGAGCTTGTGCTCGGTCGTCACCAGGCGCTCGACCAGCGGAGCACCTCTGTCCTCGACCGTGATCTCGGCCTTGTCCTCGTTCGTCATCGTGTCGCTCTCCGCGGCTGGTTACAGTGCTGACCATGCACTCTAGCGCCCCTCTTGCCGATCCCTTGTTGCTGGGCGTCGATTTCAGCAGCGCGCCGACCCGGCGCAAACCCATCACCGTCGCGCTGGGCCGACGCCGGGGCCAGGTCTTGCTGCTGGAGCGGCTGGAGGCGCTGGACAGCTTGCCGGCCTTCGGCGAGTTCCTGCAGCGCCCCGGCCCCTGGCTGGGCGGCTTTGACTTTCCCTTCGGCCTGCCGCGCGAGCTGGTGCAGACCTTGAACTGGCCGCAGCAATGGCCGGCGCTGATCGCGCACTACGCGGCGCTGACGCGCGCCGAGATCCGCGCGCAGTTTGCGGCCTTCTGTGATGCGCGCCCGGTTGGCGCCAAGTTTGCCCATCGCGCCACCGACGGGCCGGCCGGCGCCTCGCCGGCTATGAAATGGGTCAACCCGCCGGTGGCCTATATGCTGCATGCCGGCGTGCCGTTGCTGCTGGGCGCCGGTGTGCATCTACCGGGCCTTCATCCGGGTGATGCGAGTCGCGTCGCGCTGGAGGCTTATCCCGGCCTGCTGGCGCGCGAGCTGATCGCGCGGCGCTCCTACAAGAGCGACGACAAGGCCAAGCAAAGCGACGAGCGCCTGATCGCGCGCAAGGACCTGCTCGAAGCGCTGGAGCAGGGCCGCAGCCGGCTGGGGCTGCGCCTGAAGCTCAGCCATGCACAGCGCGATGCGCTGGTGGCCGACGCCAGCGGCGACCGGCTCGATGCGGTGCTGTGCCTGATGCAGGCGGCCTGGGCACAGGACCGTGAGGGCTATGGCCTGCCGCCAGCGATCGACCCCTTGGAAGGCTGGATCACCAGCGCCTGAAACAAATTCAAACAAGGCCGGCGCGTGCCGGCGGACAACCGCGCATGCGGCTGCGGCGTTGATGAAACAACTCACAAAGGGAGCAAATTTTGAGTCTTGCAACAATCCTGCGTCAGGGCTGGACCGCCCTGGTGCTGATGCTGATGCTGGCCGCAACGGCGAGCGCGCAGCGGGGCCGTGACGACGACGGCGAATACCAGATCCTGCAGGCCCGCTACGGCACGGCG